>CAZIPN010000019.1:0-42140 GCA_964541225.1 uncultured Eubacteriales bacterium | reverse complement strand
ATGCGCTTCATGGTAAGAAGACCCCCTTAACAAACCTGCAATGGTCTTCTCCCATCCCGCTAGTGATGGAAGAACTCTGTCCGCTCCGCTCGGTTCATTGCTGACAGTGTTCGTCGGGTTGCGGTTCACGGCGCCGGTCCATACTTGGACTGCCATTATGCGGTTGTAAGGAAGCCCATTCGGCGGTTGATCGCGTCGAGGGTGGCGCGCACAACCGAGTCGTTGTCGTTCTGCCTCACCATCGCCGAACCGGAGAACGTCTGCTCTCCGAGGCTGCTGACGAGCGCAATACAAGAAACCGCGACCTTCTCGCGGCCGAGTTTCAGAATCGCCACATCTTCAAGAGCGAACGACACAGCAGTGTCGGAGTACTGACTCACCGCATCCAGCGTCGCGAGGGCCACCAGGCGAAGCCGACCGGTCTGGCTCGCAGGGCCACTGGAATGGCCGACAAACTCGTTGCCCCCGATCTCTAGCTCTACAGACGCCGAGGCCTGCACTCCGGTCACGGTGGCATTGATCGAGAGAATGCGTGGACGCACGACGGTGGTGCGCCCAGCTTCGGTCTCCACGGGCGCACTGGATTCTGGCTTGATCGAATCCCTGCCGAGCAAAGCGATCGATATCTTCTTGTGATCGATCGGAATGCCGAACTGCGCCATCAGCGTGGACTCGATATCTCGGACCAGCTGTTTGGGCTGCTTGGTCGGCAATGCCAAGACGTGAACCTCTTGGATGACCCCATCGTTGGAGGCAACGACGCGTGCGGCTTTGATTTCGCCGACATCGGCAAGGGCCGCCTCGATATCTTCAACCTTGACGTGGGAAGCGCTCTGATCCACTTGGGAGCTCCCTGCTACGACTATGCTACTGGCCTCACTCTACCAAGTGTTCCCCAGTTACCAATGGGAAGCTGCTCATGCGTACTCTAGGTGCTGGCAAACGAGAGTGTCAATGACTGCAAGCTGTCTCAGCGTTGTGGCTAGCGCCCGCGCAAGGCGCTGATTCGCCGAGGGACACAAGCTATGAGCTGGGCTGAATCACCCCGAAGTCTCCCCCAGTCCGACGATACAAGACACTAATCGCATCCGTCTCTGCGGAGCGGTAGACGAAGAAATCGTGGCCGAGAAGCTCCATCTGCAAGATCGCCTCTTCTTCCGTCATCGGAGTCGTCCGCACAACTTTCGTGCGCGTGACCGCTGGCTCTTCTGCTTCCGGCATGGGCAGTTGTCCATCTCCGGGTGCGGTCTTGACGACGGTCGAGCCATGCTTGCCGTTTCGCCGGTCGATCACTCGGCTCTTGAACTTGCGCATCTGTGTCTCAGCCTTCGAAGAGGCCAGATCGATCGCGGCGTGGATGTCGGCCGCTGCCTCCTCGGCACGCACTACGTGGCCCTTCAGCCGGACCGTGACCTCCGCGACGAAACGATCGGGGTTCGATCGGTTCTTCTGCGCTTCCAGTACCACTTCCGCGATGATTGACTCGGCATCATATATCTTGCCGATCCTGCCGAACTTGTCCTCAGCGTAGGCCCGTGTGGACTCGGTGGGGGTCATGTGACGACCGGTTACTTTGACCTGCATCGTTTGCCTCCCTGGTTGCGGTCACTGTCATGAAGATACCCGCTCGCGGGGCGGGCCTGCGAGCGTCTTGCGCCGATGTACGCGCTCACGCTATGTGGCCAAGGAAATCCTTGGTCCGTTCACTCTTAGGATGATCGAATACCTCTTCCGGGGTGCCTTGCTCGTGCACCACGCCCTCATCCATGAATATAACGCGATCAGCCACGTCGCGGGCGAAACCCATCTCGTGAGTCACCACTATCATCGTCATGCCGCCCCTCGCCAACTCCTTCATGACGTCGAGAACGCCTCGCACGAGTTCGGGATCCAACGCCGACGTGGCCTCGTCGAACAGCATGACATGGGGGTCCATCGCCAACGCTCGCGCAATGGCGACCCGCTGCTGCTGACCGCCGGAAAGCTGCGCCGGAAAATAGTCAATCTTGTCCCCGAGACCCACCTTCTCCAGCTGGTCGACGGCGTTCTTCTCGGCATCGGTCTTGGAGCGCTTCAGTACCCTGCGCTGCGCGAGCATCACGTTACCTTTGGCGGTGAGGTGCGGGAAGAGATTGAAGCTCTGGAAGACCATCCCGATGTGCTCCCGCAGCTTATTGATGTTGGTTTCGGCGTGAGTGATCTCGGTGTCTTCGAAGAAGATGTGGCCACCCGTCGGCTCTTCGAGCCGGTTGATGCAGCGCAGCATCGTGGACTTGCCTGACCCCGAAGGCCCCAGGATGACGACCACCTCGCCTTTGGCAACTTCGATGTCAACGCCTTTGAGCACCTCAAGATCGCCGAAGGACTTCTTGAGATTCTGGATGCGAACGATCGGCTGGGCCATCGCGCTACCTCGACTCATGCTCGGCAACGGAGGCTTGCAGCTCATGCTCGGGACCGGCAGATACCGGCGCCCATCGCCACCAATTGCGTCGCGGCGGTCGATTGTCAGACGCGCTCTGTCCGCCCTCGGCGATCGCCAGGCGACGCTCAAGCGAGCTCACCCAGTTGATCAGAGGCACCGTGATTATCAGGTAGTACACAGCCGCCACCATGAACGGCGTGAGGCTGCCGCTCTGGGTCGAGAGCTGATTGCTGAACAGCATGAGTTCAAATACGCCGACCGCCGAGAGCAACGCGGTGTCTTTGAAAAGCAGGATGAACTCAGAGGTCATCGTTGGCAGAACGCGTTTCACCGTCTGCGGAATGACCACAAACGCCATGGCCTGCCAATACGTCATCCCGAGCGAGCTTGCTGCTTCGAACTGCCCCCTGCTGATGGACTGAATGCCCGCACGGAAGATCTCGGCAAGGTACGCTGAGCTGTTCAGTGCCAGCACCAGCACGCTGGTTGGAAACAGCGGAGCTTGCAGCCCGGCAATAGGCAGGCCGACAAACGCAATGAATATCTGCAGGAAGAGCGGCGTCCCGCGCACGACATTGATGTAGATGTTGGCCACGAAACGCAGAGGCCAGAGCTTGGACATCTTGGCAAACGCGAGTATCAGGCCACCGACTATGGCCAGCGGAAAGGCCACGACCACCAGTGCGATGGACATGAGCCAGCCCTTGAACAGCAGCGGGATCGATCGCACGATCATCTGTGGCTGAAGGAAGAGGTTGAGGAACATCATGGAGTCCCACTGGTGAACCCACCCTTGATCCCCAAGCCAGTTGGCGAGCGACTCAGATAGCGTCACCGTGGCGAACGAGAAAGGCGGCGTCGTTGTGTGGCCGACGACCCCGTTTGACTCGTAGTCCACTGCGACGTTGTGCTGGCCACCCTTCAGTGGTAGCACGACATTGAAGATCTGGATTCGCAGATCGTTGCTTGAAGCAACAGCCGGCGTGAACGTCATCTTGATGCTTTGCCCGCTCGTCACGGGCTTCACCGTGACCTTCGTCCGCACAAGTCCCTCGAGCGTCACAACGTCGACCGTGGACTTCGACAGATCGAAGCCGTCAGGAAAGGTCAGCGTCATCTTGTCCAGAGGCTGAGACGGCGTCGTCGTGAAGGTGAAACGCGTCGACTTGCCGCCCATCGTCTGACTCAGCGTCAGATTCGTGCTCTCGAGAACGTCTTTGCCGAGCGCCGGAAGCGCGAATGCACCCAGAAGAAGTGCGGCCAGCATCCCTGCCGACACAAACCGGCTGATTCGCCCGCGCAGCACGTGCGCCGTTCCCATCGTCTACTCAATCCCTAGAGGTGAGGGCCCCCGCATCACACCGGAGGCCCTCCCGTCATCTGTCACACGTTGCACGGATATGGCCTACTGCGGCATCGGACCGATCCACTTCTCGTAGATCGTCTTGTACTCTCCTGACGCCTTGACCTTGGCTAGCGCAACGTTGATCGCGGCAGCAAGCCCCGGGTTGTTCTTCGCGACAGCAAAACCATACTGCTCGCCCGTTGGAATCTGCTTGACGATCGCCAGTTTCTTGGAGGGGTCCTTGACAAGGTCGGCAGTCACGGGAAGGTCGTTGACCACCGCAGCGACGCTGCCAGCCTGTAGAGCTGCAAATGCCTGGCTCGTACCGTCGAACGGGACAATCGTGGCTCCGGCGGGCTTGAGGTTTTCAGTTGCCCACTGCTCGCCAGTGGTCCCCGCCTGCACTCCCACCTTCTTGCCTTTGAAATCCGATGGCCCGGAGTAGGTGGAGCCTGCCTTCATGGCAATGGACTGGTTTGAGTCGAAATACGGATCGGTGAACACGATCAAGTTCTTGCGCTCATCGTTGATTGTCAGAGATGAGGCAACCACGTCGAACTTGCCGGCGTTCACTGAAGCCAACAGCTCCTTGAAGACCTGCGGCGGCAAGTAGTTGACCTTCAAACCCATTTCCTTCGCGATCGCCGTCATGAGGTCGACGTCGAAGCCAACCGGTGTCGTTCCGTCGAGCTTCTCCATGGGCGGATAGTCGAGGTCGGAGCCGACACTCAGTTCACCGGGAGTGACAAGCTTGTATGTCGGGGCAGCCGACGCGGTCGTACTTGCGGTGGTCGAGCTGGACGTGCTCGAAGACTGGCTCTGGGACCCGCCGCAACCAGCGAGCGCGACAAGCGCGACTACGAGGCCTGCGGCGAGCAGGAGCCCGGCGAACCTACGAGCCTTGCGCATGGTTCCTCCTCGTCGTTTCCGACAACAGTGACGGGCCTTGAGACCCGGCACTCCAACAGATCACTGCGTAATCATACACGTACGTTGCATCTGCGTAAGCGGCCCTGCCTCGGAGCAGAAGCAAGCCCCCACTACATACTAGAACCGTCAGTCAGCTTGATGCCGCAACCTGCATGGATGCGGCTCATGGGATCACTGCTCCATCACGGCCCAGTGAGCTGGCTCCATCCGGGATCGGAGGTGGTTTCAGCACTCGGCAGAGGAAGCTTCGGCAGCGAGCCGACCCATGCCCTTCGAATCGCGGCGAGCGCGCCGTCAGCCGCCAGTTGGTCGAGCTGCGCACGAACCGCGTCGCCCAACTTGGCATTGCCCTGCGCAACCGCAGCCCCCAACAGGTGAGCGGGCGCCATCGGGCCCACATACCGTATGTCAGGCAGATCGCGTGCGATGTAGGCCCCCACCAGCGCATCCCCGGCGACCGCCGAGACTTCTCCCCTATCCAGACCCTCGAACGCTTCGCGCAGACTCGGGTAGGCGGTGACATTCTCGGGGCCGAGTTCGCTCAGCAGCAGCCAGTACGCCTCCGAGCCTTGCTGGGCCCCCACACGCATGTTGTCGGCGGTCAGTATCGACGTGGTCGTCGTCACCGAGGCGCTCGCCTCGCGCGTGAACAGGGCGGGTCCATCGGACAGATACGTGCCAGCCATCGAAACGCGGGCGAGAACGTCTGCCGAGAACGGCGCGGACAGCGCCACATCCACGTCTCCATGAGACACAGCCGTCGCTACCTGCGACGCTTTCACATCTACCAGCTCGACGCTAAGTCCAAGTCGCCCGGCCAAGGCCGACGCGATGTCCACGTCGATCCCCGCATGCTTGCCTCGATCCGTGCCGCCGAAGGGCGGGTATGAGAAATCAACCCCCACCCGGAGAATCCCGGCCTTCTTCACCGCCGGTGGAGTGACCTTGGGCTTGAGGGGTGCTGCTGCTTGCGGGGACCCGCAGCCCGGGAGCACTAGGAGCGCGATAGCGAGCACCAAGAGTGCGAGCACAACGACCGCACTCGCACCTGCCCGCATGCCACCTCTCACTAGCGCATCTTCCTTCCGGCTTCGTGTGCTCCCGCCCGGCTGACCTGGTCTTTGGCCCCACACTCGCGTACTGGAGCTTCCGCCTGATGCTATCTCACTACCGGCCCTCTCGCCCGAGACCGCGAAATGCGGTCGTCATCGGACGGTACGACTTACCCCTAAGACGCGCCATGCTCGCGCGACAGCTTGCGCCGCCGGCTTACGTGGGTCCTTTTGGCCGCGTCTACCATGGACTAGGACGCGCGATGCGTCCGCAACCACAGACCCGGGCGGGAGCAACGCGAATTCTAGCACTCGGGACTGACGACGCGACGACAGAGGTCGCTGGCGTGGCGTCCCTCCGCAGGCTGCGACGGAGTGCGCCTTCACCACGCTCGGGCGACGCTCGCGCACCGCACATTCTGAACGCCTGCAGCCAGAAGCGCGCTTGCAGCCGCATCCAGCGTTGCCCCCGTTGTGAACACATCGTCACACAGGAGAACTCGAGCAGGAATCGGTCCTGCAGCCGAGAAACTCCCAGCGACGTTTCGCGCGCGCTCCTCCCTCCCGAGCGCCCGCTGATCACGCGCGGCCGCCCGCTCGAGGGCCTCCACGAGGGGCACGTCCAGCACGCGCGCCACTTCCGAGGCGATTGCCTTGCCGTGATCGAACCCTCGCTTTCTGATCGCTGCACGCGTCGCCGGTACGAACGCCACCGCCTCGCTCCATCCCGGCCAGCGGAGCACCACCTGCTCGGCAAGCAGACTGCCGAGAACCGCGCCCAGCCGCTGCTCGGCGGCATCCTTGTGGAGCACGACCGCGCGAGCCAACGGTGCTTCAAACTCACCGAGCGATAGCGCCGCCTCAAACGCCCACTCCCGATTCCAGCACTCAGTGCACACCAGCGCCCCGTATGGCGCTCCGCAACGGGGACACGCAAGCTCGGCCGTGACCCTCGGCAGGGCTTCTCGGCAGGTCTCGCAGAGAAGAGCTCCTGGCATCTCGCACCCGGCACACTGGGTCGGGAAGATGAGTTCGGCCAAGCCCTCGAGCAGCTTCATGAGACCCCCACGCGCCGACCAGCGAAACGGCTGCCGCACCCCTTGGCACGCCTGGGCAGTGTCAGCGAAACGCGGCAAGCTGGATCAGCGGCAGTGTGACGGCCGACGCCGCAGTGGTCACCAGGATCGCCGACGCGATGAAATCCGTATCCAACCCAAACCGCTCGCCCACCACCAGCGTGAGCATCATCGCCGGGGTCCCGGCTTCCAAGACCCCGACTCGCAGCGCCGTCGACTGCCCGCCGAGAAAGAGCGAGCCCAGCGCAAGTCCGATCAAGGGTGCGACAACAAGACGCAGCGCACCTACGGCGGCAAGCTGTCCAGCCCTCGCCCCGAGAGTGCTGGTTCTTAGCGACAGCCCAACTGAGAGCATGATGAGCGGCGCGACCATGTTCGCAAGGAGCCCTAACCCAGTCATTACCGGATTCGGAATCGGCACCGCCTTGAGGGCGAGAGCGGCGAGCAGTGCGATCACTGCGGGGAACGTGAACAGTTCCCGCAACGGGTTGACGCGCGCCTCCTCGTTATGGCCGAAGTGCTGAGCTACAAGCAGCCCGACCAGCGACAGAGCGCACACGGTCCCGAACACGTCGAAGAAGATCGCCTCAGGCAGCTCCTTGGCGCCAAAGAGCGCGGAGGTGATCGGGTAGCCGATGTACCCGGTGTTGCCCAGAGCGACGGTGATGATGAAGCCGCCCGCGAGTTCGTCGGCAAGTTTGAGCCATCGAGCGACGAGCCAAGCGATCAAGAGCATCGCAGCGAAAACGATCCAAGCCACAGCAACGACGCCGAGCAGATCTGCGCGAAGCTCGGCCTTGTAGACCGCGACGAAGATGAACGCGGGCAGCCCCACATAGATGATCGTCTGATTGATCGGCCGGGCGTCTTCTCGGCGAAGAACGCCGGCAGCGCGTGCAACGACGCCCACGCCGACGATCGCAACGAACGTGAGGATCGTAGACGCAAGCGCAGCGAGGGTCATGTGCGCCTAGCCGCCCTCGCCGGTGTCCTCGGCGGTAGCATCGGAATCGCCAAGCCCGGCCGTTGCCCGCTCGGAGAAGCCCTCGATGCCGATCTCGTGCAACCCGCCTGACATCATGCAGCGCAGAGCCAGGGCCGTCTCGAAGTCGGGTTGGGGCAAGACAACTCCCCGCTCGGTGATGAACGCCGTGATGAGCTCGCCGGGAGTCACGTCGAAGGCGGGGTTGAAGACATTGACGTCGGGAGGCGTGATCCGGAACCACGCGTCAAAGGCGTAACCTCCGCCTTTCCTCTCGATCATCATCTGATGGCCCTTGGCGAGTTTCATGTCGTAGGGGCCCTCGGCGGTCAGCGCGTCGAAGGCGCGAGTGGCATCGGGTGTCTCGGGCTCAAACGTCCCCGAGACAGTGAAGCCTTCGAGCTCCCGCGGATCGCGCTGCTCGATCGTGATCTTGGTGCCCGATCCGATCGTCAGGTCGACTGTGGATGTCGGAGCCGCCACGTAGAACGGGATGTCGTGGTGCTTCGCGAGCACGGCCAGGCCGTAGGTGCCGATCTTGTTCGCGGTGTCGCCGTTGGCGGCAATGCGATCGGCGCCAACGATGATGGCGTCGACCCACCCTTGCTTCATCACGAACGCCGCCATGTTGTCGGCGATGAGTGCCGAGGGGATGCCCGCCGTCCGCAGCTCCCACGCGGTCAGCCGGCCGCCCTGGTTGACCGGACGCGTCTCGTCGACCCAGACGTGTGCGATCTTGCCCTGCTCGTGCGCGGTGAAGATCACGCCCAGCGCGGTGCCGAAGTACGCCGTCGCGAGCGATCCGGCGTTGCAGTGCGTGAGCACCTTCGATTCTTCGCCGAGCAACGCCGCGCCATGCTTGCCGATGAGCCGATTGCGCTCCTCGTCCTCGGCTTGCATATTCAGCGCCTCTTGGACGACGAGCTGCTTGAGCTCCTTGAGTGGCAAGTCCATGTTGTCTGACGCAAGCCGCTTGATGCGCTCGGCGCCCCAGAAGAGATTGACCGCCGTGGGGCGTGTCGCCATGACCTCATCAGCGACGTCGGCGAGAGCGGCGACGTAGTTCTCAGGAGTCTCGATGCCCTCGGACTCGTTCTCCGTCCACAGCGCGAGCGCGAGAGCCGCCGCCACACCGAGCGCCGGCGCGCCGCGCACGGCCATCGAGCGGATCGCCGTGCACACGCCCTCGGCGACGTTGCACATGAGGACGTCACCCTGAAGCGGCAACCGCGTCTGATCTATCAAGAAGACGGCCGGACGACCCGTGCTCTCGTCGTTGCCCCACCAGATTGTGCGCGGGATGTCGGCGACCGACATGCTAGACCGTGCCCTCCTGCCAACTTGCCAGGTACTTCTCCTGCTCAGGCGTCAGAGTGTCGATTGAGACGCCCATCGTCTCGAGCTTGAGCTTGGCGATGCCGGCATCGATCTCCTCGGGCACGGGGTAGACACCCGGCTTGAGCGAGGCGGCGTTCTTGACCATGTACTCCGCCGAGAGGGCCTGGTTGGCAAAGCTCATGTCCATGACGTTGGCGGGATGGCCCTCGGCACAGGAGAGGTTGACGAGGCGGCCGTCGGCAAGCAGATAGACGACGCGACCGTCGGCCATCGTGAACTCCTCGACGAGCGGGCGAACCTCGCGCTCCGAGACCGCCTTCTCGCGAAGAGTCGGGATGTTGATCTCGGCGTTGAAGTGGCCGGAGTTGGCGATGATCGCACCGTCCTTCATGGCGTCAAATGCCGCCGAGTCGATCACGTTCAGATCGCCGGTGACCGTGATCCAGACGTCGGCGATGGCCGCAGCCTCCACAGCAGTCATGACACGGTAGCCGTCCATGACCGCTTCGAGTGCCTTGAGCGGATCGACCTCGAGCACGACGACGTTGGCGCCCATGCCACTCGCGCGCATCGCCACGCCGCGCCCACACCAGCCGTAGCCGGAGACGACGAGTGTCCGGCCGGCGAGCAGACGGTTCGTTGCGCGGATCACGCCGTCGAGCGTGGACTGGCCAGTGCCGTAGCGGTTATCGAAGAGGTGCTTGGTCATCGCGTCGTTGACCGAGACGATCGGGAACTTCAGCGCGCCGTCGGCAGCCATCGCACGGAGGCGGATGACGCCGGTGGTGGTCTCCTCGGTACCGCCGATGATGTCGGCGAGCGCCTCGGGTCGCTCGGCATGGACGCGGCCGACCACGTCAGCGCCGTCATCCATAGTGATCTGCGGCTTGTGGTCGATGGCGGCGTCAACATGCTTGTAGTACGTCTCGGTGTCCTCGCCCTTGATGGCGTAGGTGCGGATGCCGTAGTCGGCCACCAGCGAGGCCGCGACGTCGTCCTGCGTCGAGAGCGGGTTGCTCGCGCACAGAACGATGTCCGCACCGCCAGCCTTCAGCGTGCGCATGAGGTTCGCGGTCTCGGTGGTGACGTGCAGGCACGCCGCGACACGCATACCGGCCAGAGGCTTCTCGGCGGCAAAGCGCTCGCGGATCGAAGCGAGCACCGGCATGTCGCGGTCGGCCCATTCGATGCGCGCCTTGCCCGCGTCGGCAAGAGCGATGTCCTTGACGTCGTAGTCCACGTTGACTCCTTTGGTCGTCGGTCGATCAGGGCGATACCGCCCGGGGTGGGATCGGTCATGACAGCCGTTGCAGTATAGCAATCGCGAGGCGCAGTACACGCTCCTGCGCTGCGCGTCCGGCTTCGAGCACTTCGTCGTGGGCAAGGCCCGGTGCAGCGGCGCTGTTGCTCACAAGCGAGAGCCCCAAGACGCGCATGCCCAGAGCGCGCGCGGCAATCACTTCTGGAACGGTCGACATGCCCACCACGTCGGCGCCCAACATCCGCAACATCGCGACCTCGGCGGCCGTCTCGTAGGTGGGCCCACGCATCCACGCGTACGTCTGCTCCGCAACGACCTCGACGTTGGCGTCGCCAGCGGCCACCAGAGCAAGTGCTCGCAGCTCGGGGTCGTAGGCATCGTGCATCGACACGAAAGGCGTACCGTCCTCCCCGCCCGACCAACCGGTCAACGGGTTCTCGCACGCGAGATTGAGATGATCGCCAATGACGACGATGTCGCCCGCCGACAGATCGTTCGCGATCGCGCCAGACGCGTTGGTCACCACGAGCGTCCTGGCACCAAGCGCCGATGCGAGGCGCACGGGAAACGCAACCTCGGTCGCCCAGAACCCCTCGTAGCAGTGCAATCGCCCTGCGAACACGGCGACGCGCTTGCCGCCAAGCATGCCGAGGACGAGCTTGCCCGCGTGACCAGCGACGTGGCGCCGCGGCACCGGGAAGCCATCGATCTGCGCGTAGGGCACCACGCGTGGCTCCTCAACGGCGTCTGCAACTGCCGAGAACCCCGACCCAAGTACTATCGCCACATCGACGGGTTGCTCGGCGGCAACAGCCGACGGTAATGCGATCGAGAAACCGTCACTCATGGTCGATCCCCTCTATCGATGACCTGGGCGATCGGGCGCTGGTGCAAGGGACTTCGCGGTAACCCGCGGGACTCTGCACACCCCTGGGCTATGGTACCCTGTCGCATGCGCAAATCGGGCGGGATCATTCATCGACAGCCGTTTACCAAGGTGGACGAAGCATGGCCAGAGTTACGGTAGTTGGAACGGGCTACGTCGGTCTCATCCAAGGCGTCTGTCTGGCCGAACTCGGACACGACGTCGTGTGCGTCGATCTCGATCCCGGCAAGATCGCACGCCTTGCAGCAGGCCAACCCACGATCTTCGAGCACGGCTTGGAAGAGCTGCTGCACAAAGGTCTCGCGTCCGGCCGCCTGACGTTCGCCACGCCAGAAGACGGCTGGGCGCCGCTTCTGCGCGACGTCGTGTTCGTTGCTGTGGGCACACCCATGGCCGAGAGTGGCGGTGCCGATCTGTCCTCCGTTCGGGCGGTGGCGCAGACGATCGTGGCGCAAGCCCGCAAGCCGCTCACGTTGGTGATGAAATCCACCGTCCCTCCCGGCACTGGAACCGCGCTGCGCGAGCGCTACCTCACGAAGGCCAAGACCAAGATCGGCTACGTCTCGAACCCTGAGTTTCTGCGCGAAGGGCACGCCGTGGCCGACTGGTACGGCACGGACCGCGTTGTGATCGGCGGGGACGACCCTGAGTCCATTCAGCAGGTCGCCAATGTGTACGCATCGCTTGACGCCAGCATGGTGATCACAGACGTCGCGAGCGCTGAGACGATCAAGTACGCGAGCAACGCGTTCCTGGCCACCAAGATCAGCTTCATCAACGAAATCGCCAACTTGTGCGACGCAATCGGCGCCGACATCGACTCGGTCGCCGAGGGCATCGGGCTCGACGCTCGCATCGGCCCGGCGTTCCTGAAAGCGGGCATCGGATACGGCGGCTCATGCTTCCCCAAGGACACGCGCGCGCTGGACTTCATCTCCACCATCAACGGCTACCAGTTCGACCTGCTCAAAGCCGTCATCGACGTGAACAATCGGCAGAGACTCCTGCCTCTGGTGCAGCTCAATCGAGCGCTTCCCGACTTGTGGCGACGCAAGGTCGCGGTTCTCGGCCTGGCGTTTAAGCCGATGACCGATGACGTGCGGGAATCTCCGGCGCTCGACATCGTGCCGCTGCTCGTCGAGGACGGGACGGACGTGGCGGTGTTCGATCCAATCGCTGAGCTTATTCCGATCGAGGGGGCGGAGCGGTGCGACACCGTGTGGGCCGCGCTTGAGGATGCCTCTGCTGCGGTGCTCGTGACCGAGTGGCCCGAGTTCGTGAACCTGGACTGGGCTCGTGTGAAGTCGGCGATGGCCGAGCCCGGCATCATCTTCGATGGGCGCAACGTCTTGGACCGCACGGCTATCGAGGCCGCTGGACTCACGTACATGGCCGTAGGGCGCGACGGCACGCACCGCACCTGCTAGCGACGCCGCTACCTCGGTCGCGAACTCCCCGTGTGATGCTTGCGACTCGCGCGCTGCGATGCGATATCGAGCAGCTCGTGGATGATCAGCTCACGATTCTCGACGTCCCAGCCTACGCCCGGCTTCTTGCGAGCGAACTCGATGTCCTCGGCAGACTCGGCACGCACAAGCAGCCCACGTGCAATGAGGTCGTCATCGACGGCACCCTGCTTGCCGGCAAAGATCGTGTAGGCCGGAGTGCCGAGCACCGCTGCCTCGCGGTTCATCGTGCCTCCTGCCGAGATGAGCACGTCCGCGCTCTTGATGAGCGACACCGTCTCCAGAACGTACTCGGGGATCTTGGCGTTGGGGGGCAATGTTGGTTTGATGGCCGCGGCCTGCTCGGCAGTACGCGGGAGCACGATCGCCACCACGTTGTCCTCCGCACCAATTCGCTTCATGACCGCGTCGAACAGCTCGTTCTCGAATCGGTGATACGCCGACATTGTGGCTGGCGGTCGCACCACTACCAGGACAGAGTCAGGGCCGGCGCCAAGCGCGCCTCGCAGATCCTCGGCAGGTGAATCCGGCGACAGATACACATGTTCCTTGAGACCCGAGAAGTGACCGACGTTCTGCGACTTGGCGCCGTGAGCAACGATCGCCGATGTTGGAATCGCCTCCGGCACCATGATGCGCGTGGCTAGCCGCGCGTTCACCGCGTACGAGAGATTCGCGTGCTCGTAGTCGTGCACCATGAGGAGCGGAATGCCGAGAAAGGCCGCAGCCACCGACATGTCGTTGGAGTTGTGGCTGAACGCGACGTCGAAGTGCTTGCCCGCGGCGAAGCTCGTGAGCTGCGCGCTTCGAGTCACCAGTCCCAACGCCTTGGCGAGCGTCACCGAGCCGCGATGCCTCCCGATGAGGGTGTACTCGATGTGCTTCTGCTTGAGCAGCGGCACCGTCTGGGCGTAGTCACGCGCCGTCACGAAGACCTCGTGGCCTCCTCGGTGCAGGTCCGCGATGATCGGCTCGAAGAAGAGCACATGGGGTGAGTTGGTGACATCAATCCAGACCCTCATTCGCAGCCAGCACACTCCTCATAGACGCGATATACCATGTCGGCCTGCTCGGCTTCGCCGAAGGGCAAAGCACTCGCTCGCGCGTTGGACGCAAGCTGCGCGAGTCTCTCCGGATCGCCGAGAAGCCCTTGCAGCGCATCGGCCAATCCGACCGGGTTGCTCGGCTCGAAGGTGACGCCGTTCACGCCATCGTGGACGATCTCGGGCAAACCACCGGCCCGTCCGCACGCAACGGGAACTCCGCATGCAAGCGACTCAAGGCACACCAGCAATCCGACGCCCTCGCGCCGCGAGGGAAGCACGAACAGATCCGCAGAGCGAAACACTTCAACCAGCTGGGCATGTGGAACCGGCTTCGCGAATCGTACCGCATCGCCGAGTGGTGCGGTGACCTGCTTCACCTCGGCCATCTGGGGGCCGTCGCCCAGAAGCGTCGCCCGGAAGCTCACGCCTCGCTCCGCGAGAAGCGCGAGGGCTCGTGCCAGGTCCGTGACGCCTTTCTGCTCGACGAAGTTGCCGACGAACAGCAGGTGCGCGGGAGCGGGGGCGGCCACGTCGGCAAAGGACGCTGCTGCGCGTGCAGTGGCGGCTCGCTCGCTCGCGCCGGGACTACCTGGTGTGAAGAGATCGAGGTCGACCCCCATGTTCGCGATCACGAACACGCGGTCCGGCTGAGGGGCGATGCCGAAGTTCTCGCGCAGCGCCTCGGCAAGGAACTCCGAGACCACGATGACGTGGCAGGCTCGCGCGAGCGCTCGGACAATCCACGGCTTCCAGAAGGGTCTCAGACCGGTGTAGATGTCAGTGCCATGTGCTGTGATAACGAGCGGTTTGTGACGGACGACTGCGGGAATGAGCGCGAATGCCGCGACGGGAAGGAGATAGTGGGCGTGCACCAGATCGTAGTCGCCGCGAACCGTCGCCGCGAGCGTCTTGAAGAGCAGTCCCGCGTATTTCGCGAGGTTGGCGATACCTCCGCCACGACGTTGCGACGCAACGAGATGCACCTTCACACCATGGCGCGCAACAAGCCGATCCACCTGCCGCTGCACGAAAGAGCCGTAGCCAGGTTCGGCATCCGACGGATACATGTTCGACATGATCAGGACCCTCATGTGTCAGCCTTCGCAATCATGTGCGTCACGCCGACCGTCGCGCACTTCGAGCCGCGAAGAGCCTAGCGTATAGTCGCGGGCTGATCATCATCGCAATCCAGCCAACCGCATACATCGGCTTGGACAGGTAGGCTGCCGAGACACGCCCATACGCCTTTCGAGCCCCGGCGAAATCCCCGGACCGCAGGCGATCTTCGAGTCTGACGCGCTCGATTCGAGTGCGCAGGTCAGCGAGCTTGCGCTCGCACATGTCTCGCTGTGCCGCGCTAAGCTCAGCCATCTGTGCCAGATCGGCAAAGATCCGAATCTGGGCCTCGGCGTGAGGAATGCGGTCCTTCGACTTGCCGGTCGCGCTCTCAACGTAGGTGGCCAGCACCTGAGGCGTGAAACGATGCCGCGCTCCCTTGGCCAGAGCCCGCAGCCAGAAGTCGTAGTCCTCGGCGTAGCGCAGACCGGCTTTGAAGCCGCCGATGCGTTCGTACAGCGTGCGACGCAGCGTCGCAACAATGAAGATGCGATCGATGGGGATGATGTCCTCGAGCGTCCACGACGTCTCTTGCGCGTACTGCGGGCCCGAGAAGAACGGCTCGCTCCGGCCGCCAGCCATCATCCTCAGACCGTTGCAGCTGTAGATGTCGTAGCCCGGCTGTCTGTCGATGAACGCCGACATGCGCTCCAGGTACTCCGGACCGAGCATGTCGTCGACGTCGAGCAGCACACAGAACTCCCCGCGGGCCGCTTCGACAGCGCGGTTACGTGCGACAGAGCACCCGCCGTTGGGGCCCGTGAGAACGCTGACCCGCGCGTCCTCCTCGGCAAGTGCGCGCGCTTTGGCAAGCGTGTCGTCGTCGGATCCATCGTCGGAGATGACGACCTCGAAGGAGTCGTGGTGCTGTCCCAGCGCGGAACGCACGGCGGTCTCGAGGGACTCGCTCGCGTTGAACGCAGGGATGATCACCGAGAAGCGCACATGAAACCCTTCATGCCGAGCGTTCACCGTCGCGGTCCCAACGCGTGTGCCAACCACCTAGCTGCCGTGCGTGTCGCTCATCTTTCGCGCTCCAAAGATCGCGCGCAAGACCACACTGGATTCCAGCCACGACTCGCCACCGCTGCGTGCGGTCGAGGTCCAGGCGAACGCCGTGCTCGCACGCCACATCATGTCGAAGAAGGAGCGGACCCAGAGCGCCCATCGCGTCACGAGAGACCCGGATCCGACTCCGTGCACTGGGACCTCGGCGGACTTGACCGGACGCGGCGGCTGATCCCACAAGCCAACTCCCAGCCCAGCCACCACACCCGACAGAATCCAGAAGAATAGTCCCGATTGCGGATGCTGGAATGTGTTGCTCGTGAACGTATTCGCAACAAGCCCGATCAAGCCGACGCTGAGTCCCAGCGCAAGGTACTTGGTCGTTCGATCGACGCCGGCTCTGGCAGCGATGAAGACGCCACGCGTCGCGTATAGCACCGTCACCACGAAGAACATGAACCCGCCAAGAATCCCTATCTCTGCCGCGAGTTCAAAGTAGGAATTGTGCGCGCCGAACGCCATGTAGCCCTGGAAGAGCTCAGGCCGCGTCATCACGACATCGCGATGAGCGTCGAGGAAATTGCCGGGGCCGTATCCGAAGATCGGCCGACGCTTCATCGCTTCTCCGGCAATCTGCCACAGATCCAGGCGGAAATCCGCGGAACTGGCATTGGCGCTCGAACTCTGGAGGCGAGACATCACGCCAGGGACGAACAACGCAGCCACCGCCCCGACCGCGGCCACGACGAGATAGCGGATGTCGACGAACACCACAAATACGAGCAGTCCCACGGCAAGACCGATCCAGCTGCCGCGCGTGTAGGTCAGGAGGAGTGCGCCGAGAACGAGCACGCCGAACAGTCCCGAGAGAATCCGACCGGCCACGCCTTCGGTGAGCATGAGCGCCAGAACCACGCCAAAGACCAGGATGAGGTACTCGGCATAGAAGTTCGAGTTGTAGAAGGTGCCGACAACCCGAGTTGTGATCTCCGCGCCGACTCCATGCATCCCCGGCGTCAGCTGTGGATTCGCGTACTGGAAGACCGCAAGGACTGCGGTCGCCGCCCCACTCAGGGCAATCGTCCACAGAACGAGCCGCCGTACCGCCGGATCTCGCGTCACCACCGACACCACAATCGCGAGCACGAAGTATGAGGCGTAGCGGACGACCGTCAACAGCGAGCCGAGATGCCCGCCGTTGGCAACGGCGCTCACCAATCCGCACGCCAGGAAGAGCAGCGCCGACATGCCCAGAAGGTATCTCGGGACAGATCCAATGCCTTTGCGCCACATGTACGGCAGACACGCCAGAATCGCCAGCGGCACGCTCACCGTGATGGTGTCCAGCGACACACCCTTGATTACGTGTGGTTGGCCATCGGCGGTCACCGCGAGAATGAGAGCCAGCAAGCCGATCGTCGCGATGCTCCGAGCGTGGTCCTCCGCCATTCGCACCTGCACTCGGCTACTGTCCGCTGATCTTCATGTTGGCCATGTACGACGTGTCGCATTCAAACGTCGACGTTAACACGGGCATCGGCTCGTTGCTTCGAAGCACGGAATCGCCAACCACAACACCGTTGGCCGTAGCCTGGCCCCTCGTCTTCACGCTGATGATCACGTCCTGGCTCACTGTGGATTGGAAGGTGACTATCTTGCTGTGCGCCTGGTCCCAGACCTCGCCCTGAGTTGGAACGATGTTGACTCCGGTCACCGTGCCAATCGGCTTGCCCTGGTTCTTCGAGATCGTGTCTCCGATGCGGATCTGCCCGGGGCTCACGAAACCCTTCTTCAGGGTGGGACACACGATCTCGAACGTCACGTCACTGCCCGTAGAGGCCTTGGGACCCTCTGGCTTGGGAGCCAGAACGCGATACACCGCGAATGCTCCTGCAAGAAGCGCCAGCACAACAACCAGGTCGATGAGGTTGAGGACGCCGAACAAGCGATACTTCGTATCGAAAAACTTCACGTGGCCTCCAAAGCCATTTGGAATGCAGTCAAATCTCTCGGAACCGGTTCATCCTGACAATACTAGGCGGCAAGCTAGGTCACCTCAAGCAACGAGCGAATGTCGCGCGCGGACCTTGTGTCACGGCACCTCTGTGGTCGAGACACGGTGGCGCATCGCCTGCGCCAGCTGCCTTAGGAGTTGGAAGTCCTCACGTTGCAGGACAAAGAGCCTCCACGATGGCAGGGAGTTGAACTGGCGGTACAGATAGACCGTGGCGAACGTGTTGGCCGTATAGGCGATGGTGGTCGAGATAGCACCGCCGACCATGCCGATGCGCGGGATGAGAATCACGTTGAGCGCGACATTGACAACCAGCACGACGCTTGCCAAGTACGAGTTCAGCTCCGGGCGTCCGCGTGCCGAGAAATCGTAGGCGATGATGCGCGTCGCACTCCACATGACAATGCCCGGCAGCAGCCACCACAGCACAACGGCGGCCTGCGCGAATTCCGGGCGCTTCCAAACCAGCACGATGAACGGCTTGGCCAGAACCGCCGCAACGAGTGAGGCCGCAGCGGTCCCCCACACGACCAGCCGAGTGATGAGCGGCGTGAGCTGCTCGCGAGTCTCTTCCTTACCCCGAAGTTCGGCAAGCCGGGGCAGCAGGACCGCGCTCACCACCTTCGAGATGATCCACATCGCCTCGCCCATCTGGATGGAGGCGTAGTACACGCCGCCAGATCCCTGGCCGAGGAAGTTCTGGACGAAGAAGTAGTCGACGCGGAGATTGACGTAGGAGATCACCGAACTCAGATGCTGCTTCCAGCCGTAGTCGACAGCCGCGCGACCGTACGTCCACCAACTTTCGTGAACCTTCGCCTCCGGCGCACGCGACAAGTACGGTCGCAGCACCCACAGCGTGATCCCCAACGACAGGACCTGCCCGAGCAGGAACGCTCCGATGGCCGCTCCCACGCCCAGGTGGAAGCCAAGGATCAGAACCGCCGAGACAACCAGAGTCGTGAGTTGCACGATGACGGTCAGTGACGCGAAACGCTTGAAATCCTGATGCCCCTGCAAAATCGACTGGCAGTAGAACTGCAGCAGGTTTGGCGGGAAGGACAGCAATCCTACGACAAGCAAGGTCAGCGGAATGCCAGGGAACCACTCGGCGCCTTTCCACCAGAGCAAGACACCGCCGAGCGACAGCCCCACCGCCGAGATCACGAGCCATATGCGAACATTTGCGCGCATGACGTCGTGCGCGTTCACGTCACCTATCGCGATGTGGTAGACGTTGGCGTACGTGATGCCAAACTCGAGCAGGATCACCATCAGGTTGGAGAGCAAGAGCGCGGAGGCGTAGCTGCCCAACCCATGCGAGCCCAGGGCACGCCCCAACATGCCTGAGAGCACGAGCCCCAGGACGGACGCAGTGATCTGAGCGACGAACTGTAGTGCGGCATTGCCGCCAAGCCGTCGCAGACCCAACCCCCGAGAGGTAGGCGCGTCACTCACTGGCAGCTGCCTTTGGAGCATGCGACATCGAACAGGCTTCTTTCAGGCTCTGTGGTGGATGACCGCGGACGAACGCAGTCTATACTTCACCCTCGGGACCGTGGCAAGTCCGCCGCCAAGCCGACAACGCGGCCCAAGACAACGCGCGGGTTTGCTCTGGCAACTGTAGCGCAACTGGAGTGCAGGCCTGTCGTCTGCCGAGGAGTGAGGCGTGAAGAAGATTCTGCTGATGACCACCGAATTCCCACCGTCTGCAGGTGGAATCGGCACCTACTGTCTTGGAGTTGCGTCTGCGGCAGCAGAGCGCGGTCACGACGTCACCGTCTTCGCCCCGGACTTCGGCAAGGACAGAGATGCGCTCGGCGACTCAGAGCGCATCATGCGTGTCGTACGCTATTCGGGCGGGTCGTACACGGTGCGAGACTTCCCTCGCTTCTTCGCGCAGGTGTGGCGCCAACTGGGTGCTGACGACTACGACATCGTGCACGCAGCCGACTGGCCGACAGCGCTGATGATGCGCAACGTGAACCGTTTCAAGCACGTGCCCTACGTCGTCACCGTTCACGGCACCGACGTCTTGCTGATGCCGCACTCGCGTCAGATCAAGCTCCTCGGCAGTCACATCTTCGAGAAGCCCGCGCGCATCATGACCAACAGCGCGTTCACACGCTCGCTGCTGCTCGAGAACTTCTCCGCCGTGGACCCGAAACGAGTTGACGTCACACTTCTAGGCGTGGGTCGCGAGTGGTTCACCGAAGTCCCCGACACCGGTGAGGTTCTGCGACGCCTCGGCATCCCTGAGGGACGCTTCTGCATACTCACGGTCGCGCGCCTTGACGAGCGCAAGGGACACCGGCTCGTCTTGCGCGCACTGCGCGAATTGCCCGCCGAGGTGGCGTCGCAGATGGCGTACGTGATTGTCGGCAAAGGGGACGCGGCATACACGGAGGAGCTGCATCAACTTGCCGAGCAATCCCCTGTCCCGACCATCTTCACTGGACCGGTCGCCGACGAGGATCTGAAGGCCCTCTACGCCGCTGCCGACGTGTTCTGCATGCCTGGCGAGCCCCACCCTCGGCGAGTGGAAGGATTCGGGCTCGTCTACTTGGAGGCCGCCGCGCAAGGCGTTCCGGCAATCGCCTCGCGGATCGGTGCCATCCCTGAAGTCGTGGTGGACGGCACCACAGGACTGGTGATTCGGCCCGCCGATCTGGGCGCGCTCAAAGCCAGCATCACACGCCTGTTCGAAGACCGTGAACTGCTGCGGACTCTGGGCTCAAGCGCGCGCGAGTGGGCTCGCGGTTTCACCTGGAATCGCTGCGCCGAGCAGACCTACGACGCGCAGCCTCCTGCGTGATCTTAGGCGAGCCACGTCGCCAACACGCAACAGCGCCGCAAGAAGTAGTGTCGCTCACGCGTAGCAGCCCTTGGAATGCGACCTCGCCAGCACGTGACGGTCTTCGCGGGGAGTCCCGCTACTGCGTGACAGCAGCAGCTGGGATCTTGCTCATGTCCCAGTCCTTGCCGACGACAACGAGGATCTCCGTCGGCGAAGAATACAGCCCCTTGCTGCGCACAACCTTGGCACCGGGAATCAGGCAGGCAGTGACGGCCTCGGCTGCGGCCTTGTCGGTCTTGTACACGACCAGCGTCTGCTTGTAGACGTTCTGATTGGCATTGCCCACACCCTTGACCTTGAAGCCTTTCGACTTCAGGATAGTCGCCGCTTGTGCCGCGTACCCCGAAACTCCGGCACCATTTCGAACGGTGATCTTCACCGAGGAAGGCTTCACCGAGCTTGAGCTTGAGGCCGGCTTGGGTTGCGGAGTTGGCGTGGCAACACTTGTGGCCCCGGTCGGGTTCACAACGGTCGCGGTGTTCGCAGACTTGTCGAAGGGCACGCCGTCTTTGAGGTTGCCGGCGAGAATCTCCAGCTTCGTGAGGTCGGGCACCTCGTAGGGGCTGACCCAGGTTCCCCCTACCGTGGCCGTGTACATGTTCTTGGAGCCGGCATCCTTCATGGTCACGGCGGTCTTGAGCATGTCCATGAGTGACATGTTCGTCTGAACATAGGGCGTAATCGCATTGACCACACGAATCACCGTGGGAAGGTCAGTACGATGCGCGAGCTGATCGGCCAATGCCCGGAAGAAGATCTGCTGGTCGCTCATGCGACTGAAGTCCTGGTCGGCGAAGCCCTTGCGCGATCGCACGAACGTCAGCGCGTGCTCACCATCGAGCTTCTGATACCCAGCCGCGATCTTGTACGCCTTCCCATGGACGCTTTGCCGAGCCGCCCGCTTGTCGTTGATCGCCTTCGGGACGTTGACCCAGATCCCCCCCATCTGGTCCACAGCCCTCTCGAAGCCAACAAAGTTCACTTCCATGTAGTTGTTGATTGGTATCCCGGTGAACTCGCGGACCGTCTTGACCGTCAAAGCCGGCCCGCCGTACGTGTGCGCGGCGTTGATCTTGTCGTATCCGTGACCGGGAATCATGACCTTGGTGTCTCGCGGAACCGACAGCATCCAAACCTTCTTGGCCTGCGGATCGATGCGCGCCACGATGATTGTGTCGGTGCGATACGCGACATCGCCAGGTCGGAAGTCCGCGCCAAGCAGCAGGATGTTGAACGGCTGCCCGGGCTGAGCCTGCGCCAACTGCAACTGCAACGCCTGTTTCTCCTGAACGGTGATGCCGTTGTGCATGGTCCGCTGGACGCTATCCGCCCACGCCCACACTCCCAACGCACCCACAACTACCAGGAGAAGCGTCGCGCCCAACACCACAAGCGCAATCCTCTTCGCTCTCTTGCGTCGACGATTTCGCTCTATACGCAATCGAGCCGGTGCCGATTCGATCCCGGCACGTCTTGGGATGCTCTGGGGCGGGGCCACTGTCTCAGGTGTCAGAACCTGCCCAACCGAAACCCCACTTGGATCGGAAAGGTTCGGTTCAGTGCCGCGACGATCGCGACTTGATCCAAAGAACCCTCCGCTTGAATGCTTGCCCATTGATTTCCTTTAGGTCTGTCCCGCCCGATGAACGCAAAACCCGATCCCGCCGGACGGAGCGCCTGTGGCCCGCTCAAAGACTCCGCATGAGCGAGCGCCCTGCCACTCGTGCGCCAATGCGCACCCTACACCGTTTCTCTATTCTCCGACCACCCCATGGTGGACTTCACGCTCGCGACTCAGGCGTTGCGCAGATCACGTCGTGCCCGTCTCAAGCCCCCAGCCGACAACGTGCGAGCGACACTCACTCGTCATTGCCGACCACCACGCCCATCCCAACCTCAGACTCGTCGGGCAGCTCACATTGAGCGCCAAGAACCGCCTTGTCTCCCACGACGCACTCGTTGCCGAGCACCGCTCCAGCATGTATGACCGCGTACGCTCCGATTACCGTGCCCGCCCCGATCACCGTAGCCTCGGGTGGCGGCTTGCCTTCCTCGACGAAGTCGGGAAACCGTCCCACGAGAGCGAAATCGTTGACGATGCATCCCTCCCCGAGATCCGTGTTCTCCCCGATCGTGACATGATCGCCGATCACACAGCCTTTCCTGAGCTTGGCACCGGCGCGAACGTGTACGAACGATCCGGTCATCACACCCTCAAAGATCGCCACCCCCTCATCCACGATCGTGAATGGTGAGGGCTTGAAAGTGGGGTTCACCAATGCGGTCGGATGAATGTAGGCAGTCACGGCGATATCACCTTCACCCTGCGCTAGAGCCGCACTACTTTGTCACCGTCGAACTCACGCATGGTGTTGCGAGTATCCAAGATGAGCTTCGAGGCACGCCATACGAGATCGTAGTCCACATTGCGATGATCCGTAACTATGACGACTGCGTCTGCGGCACCTAGGGTCTCGGCATTCAGGGCGACCGACGCCACGTCCCGGCCACCAGCCTCAAACGACTTGACGTGTGGATCGTGATACACCACGTCGGCATCGGCGTCGAGTAGCAGCTGAGAGATCTTGATGGCCGGAGACTCGCGAATGTCGTCGATGTTGGCTTTGTAGGCGACTCCCATGATGAGAACCCGTGAACCAGCAAGCGACTTGCGGTGGGAACTCAACGCTCGCATGAGCCGCTGGACTACGTAGTACGGCATCGCTTCGTTTGTCTTGCCGGCGAGTTCGATGAACTCGGTGTGTACATCAAATTCCCGGGCTTTCCACGAAAGATAGAACGGATCGATCGGTATGCAGTGGCCACCAAGCCCCGGTCCCGGGTAAAACGGCATGAACCCGAACGGCTTGGTCTTGGCCGCATCGACCACTTCCCATATGTTGATGCCCATGCGTTCCGACACTTGCAGCAGCTCGTTCATGAGCGCGATGTTCACGCAGCGGAAGATGTTCTCGAGCAGCTTGGTCATCTCGGCAGTACGGGTCGATGAGACCGGGACGACGGAGTCCAGAAAACCCTCGTAGAACGCTACGGCCGCCGAGGTGCATTCCGGCGTCACGCCGCCGACTATCTTCGGCGTGTTCTTGGTCTGAAACTGCGTGTTGCCGGGGTCGACGCGCTCGGGCGAAAACGCAAGATGGAAGTCGGGGCCAACCCTCAGGCCGTGAGCCTCAAGAAGCGGCTGGACGACTTCCTCGGTGGTCCCCGGGTAGGTGGTGGACTCGAGCGTCACGAGGATGTCGCGCTTCAGGTACGGCGCGATCGAGCGTGCGGCAGCCTCCATGTACGTGGTGTCCGGCTCCTTCATCTTGTTGAGCGGAGTCGGAACACAGATCGCGATGGCGTCGCACTCGGCAGCTCGCGAGAAGTCGGTCGTCGCTTCGATCAGGCCCTTGCCGACGAGTTCGGCGAGGTCCTCGGCAAGAATGTCTGGGATGTAGCTTCTGCCAGCATTGACGTCTGCAGCCTTCTCATCCGACACGTCCATGCCAAGTACCTTGCGGCCTGACTTGGCCATCTCCACGGCCAGAGGCAGTCCCACGTAGCCGAGCCCTACGACCCCGAGCACGGCACTCCCATCGCGAAGACGCTGTTCGAGCGACATGCCGAGTGTGCCCCAATCCTGTCGGTGTACATTGCAGAGCAGAACGCCGAGCATGACCTCGCGAGGCGAGCGCGTCAGTGCTCGCTCACGGACGCGTCATTTTATCGCAAACATGAGTTCGCCGGAGGCGGCAATCTGACCTTCGACCGTAGCCTTCGCCTCTCCGAATCCGATAGGTCCACGTGTCCTGGAGATCCTGCATTCCAGCCTCAGTGTCTCTCCCGGAACCACCTGGCGCTTGAAGCGGACTTTGTCGATCCCGCCGAACAGCGCGACCTTGCCGCGATTCTCGGGCACCGACAACATCGCGGCCGCGCCACACTGCGCAAGCGCCTCAACGATGAGAACTCCCGGCATCACCGCATAGTCCGGGAAGTGCCCCGGCACCCAGAAGGCGTCTGCCGAGACGTCGAGTTCTCCAACTGCCGACACACCAGCCTCAAGTTCGAGAATTCGGTCCAGGAGCAAGAACGGATCGCGGTGCGGGAGAATCGCCTCAATAGCAGCTCGGTCAAGCACTGGAGGTCCCTTCTGCTGCGCGACTGGATGGTGCCAGCCGGGTGCGCCGGAAGAAATGCTTCAAATCTCGGTCCGCCGGATGTCAGCTCCCAGGCCGGTCAACTTCTCCACGAAACGCTCGTAGCCACGATCGATGTGGTGTATGTCCCGAACGCTCGTCTCACCGTCGGCGCTCAACGCCGCCAGAATGAGCGCAGCACCACCGCGCAGGTCGGGACTGCGTACGGGAGCACCAGAGAGCTGAGGAACACCCGTAACCAGCGCGTGGTGGCCTTCGATCCTGATGTCGGCACCCATGCGACCGATCTCATCGGCGAACATGAAGCGATTCTCAAAGACGTTCTCGGTGATAATGCTGCTGCCCTCGGCAATGGCCATAAGCGCCATGAACTGCGCCTGCATGTCTGTCGGGAAGCCCGGGAACGGCAGCGTCTGCACATCGACCGCGCGAACCGCGCGATCGCGCGACACTGTCACGCCATCCTCATGCCGCTCGATCGTGCATCCAGCCTGTTCAAGCTTGGCCAAGACGAGTTCGAGGTGAGCCGGATCGAACCCTCGGACCCTGACCGGCCCGCCAGCTATCGCCCCAGCGATGACGAACGTGCCTGCCTCGATTCGATCTCCCACGACACGATGCTCAACGGGATGCAGCGACTCAACACCCTCGATGACGATCGTCGGAGAACCGCCTCCGGTAATTCGCGCGCCCATGCCGTTGAGGAAATCGCACAGGTCAACGATCTCAGGCTCGCGTGCAGCGTTCTGAATGACGGTCGTGCCTGCAACGGTTGCCGCCGAGGTCAGCATGTTTTCCGTGGCCCCCACGCTCGGGAAGTCCAGAGTGACACTGGCGGCCCTCAGTCCACCTTCCGGCACCTTCGCATCAAGGAAACCGTGCCTCGTCTCGATATCCACGCCGAGTTCGGCAAGCCCACGGACGTGCATGTCGATCTTGCGCGAACCGATGTTGCAGCCGCCCGGTTGCGCAACCCGCGCCTGCCCGAACCGCGCAACGAGGGGACCCAGGACCGAGATCGACGCCCGCATCCTGGCAACGAGTTCGTAGGGCGCCTCGAAATGATTGACGTCTGACGCGTCGATCTCAAGCGCGTGATCCGTACGCACAACTCGTGCGCCGAGCCGCGCGAGCACGTCACTCATCACATCGACGTCAGCGATCTGTGGAACGTTGGTGATGCGGGAGGTCCCAGGCGCAAGCAGCGCCGCAGCCATGAGCTTGAGGGCTGAGTTCTTGGCGCCCTCGACGCGGACCTCGCCGGAAAGGCCCCGGCCTCCGCGAACGATGATCGATTCCATGTGAGTCAGAATACAGCACCCTTCGTGTGAAACGTCGGCGGCGTCATCAGCGCGTGACCTTGCCCTTGAGCCGTCGTGGCGCGGCCCGGTGCGCTTTGCCACTAGAAAGCGAACCGGGGGCGAGCCCGTCAAGCTCGGGCCCGCCCCCTCATTCACCGGTGTTGTGCGCGCTACTTGCCGCGCTTCTCGGCGATTCGCAGTTGGGTCTTTGCCCAGTCCAGGTCGCGAATCATCTCGTCGCGCTGATCCTCGGCGTCCTCGGGCAGCTCGGCGAGCCGTGTCTCGATGAGCTCCGCCGACTCCCGTGCGCGCGCCGAGTCGATCTGGGAGACCTGCACTGCATTGTCGGCAAGAACGATGACCTTGTCCTCGTGGACTTGCAGGTAGCCGCCGGACACTGAGAAGTACTCCCAGTCCGATGCAGTGTCGCCGTACTGCAGGCGAACCTCGCCAGCGGCAAGCGTCGAGACTATGGGCGCGTGAAGCGGCAAGATGCCGATCTCGCCAGAGGTGGTCGTGGCGACGACCATCTGGACCTCGTTCGTGTACAAGATCGCCTCGGGTGTGACGATCTCTGCCAGGAGCGTGTGCGCCATGACCTGTGCTCCCCTATGCCGTCGCTGCCATGGAAGCCGCCTTCTCGATGGCTTCCTCGATGGCACCCACGTAGCGGAATGCCTGCTCGGGAATGTCGTCGCACTCGCCATCGGCGATCATGTTGAAGCCCTTGATCGTGTCCTCGAGCTTGACGTACTTGCCGTCCATGCCCGTGAACTGCGACGCCACGAAGAATGGCTGCGACAGGAACTGCTGCATCTTGCGAGCGCGGGCAACAGTGAGCTTGTCCTCCTCGGAAAGCTCATCCATGCCAAGGATGGCGATGATGTCCTGCAGGTCAGCGTAGCGCTGCAGGATCTGCTGCACACGACGCGCGCAGTCGTAGTGCTCCTGACCGACCACCGATGGATCAAGCGCGCGCGATGTCGAGGCCAACGGATCGACGGCCGGGTAGATCCCCAGCTCGGAGATGCTACGCGAGAGAACCGTCGTCGCGTCGAGGTGGGTGAAGGCCGTGGCTGGCGCCGGGTCGGTCAAGTCGTCGGCCGGGACGTAGATGGCCTGCACCGACGTGATCGAGCCGGTCTTCGTCGACGTGATGCGCTCCTGCAGATCGCCCATCTCCGTGGCCAGCGTCGGCTGGTATCCAACCGCTGAAGGCATGCGGCCGAGAAGCGCGGAGACCTCAGAACCCGCCTGCGTGAAGCGGAAGATGTTGTCGATGAAGAGGAGAACGTCCTGGCCTTGATCGCGGAAGTACTCACACGCGGTCAGACCGGCGAGACCAACGCGAAGACGCGCTCCTGGAGGCTCGTTCATCTGACCGTACACGAGCACGGTCTTCTCGATGACGCCTGACTCCTTCATCTCGTTCCAGAGGTCAGTGCCCTCACGGGTGCGCTCGCCCACGCCGGTGAACACTGACGTGCCACCATGTGCCATGGCGAGGTTGTTGATGAGCTCCATGATGATGACCGTCTTGCCGACACCCGCACCGCCGAACAGACCCGTCTTGCCGCCCTTGATGTAGGGCTCGAGCAGATCGACGACTTTGATGCCCGTCTCGAAGATCTCGGTCTTGGGCTCCAGCTCGTCGTACTTCGGCGCAGAGCGGTGAATCGGGTAGGTCTGCTTGACCGTCACCGCATCACCATCGATGTTCTTGCCGACGACGTTCCAGATGTGCCCGAGAGTCTCTGGACCGACGGGCATCTGCATCGGAGCGCCGGTATCCACGACCTCCATGCCACGAGTGACGCCATCGGTGGAGTCCATCGAGACGGCGCGCACGACCCCGCCCTCAAGATGCTGCTCGACCTCAAGCACCAAGTCGATGGGGCCCATCTCCGTTGTGCCTTGGATCGTGAGTGCGTTGTAGATACCGGGCATCGCGTCGGCGGGGAACTCGACGTCAATGACCGGGCCTACGACGCGGATGATGCGTCCAACGTTCATAGCGGAATCCTTCTCTGTAGCAGCCATCTAACCCTGATCCTCCTGCGCCGCCGCACCGCCGACAATCTCGGCAATCTCGGTGGAGATCGCGTCTTGGCGCGCGCGGTTGTAGCTGCGCGTCAGCGTCGTGATCATGTCAGACGCATTGTCCGTCGCAGATTTCATGGCCGTGCGCCTCGCGGCCTGCTCGGCTGCGGCGGACTCCAGCAGCGAGCGGTAGATGAGCGCCTCAACGTAGTTCGGCAGCAATTGCGCAAGCACCGCCTCGCTTGAGGGCTCAAACAGGTATGCGGGATTGAGCCCGCGCGCCTCAACATCGGCTTCTGCCTGCTCAAGCGCTGACTGCTCGATGGGCAGAAGCTGGTGCGTTTCTGGAACCTGCTCGGCGATATTCTTGAAGCGGTTGAACATCACATACACGGCGTCGATATCGCCACTCTCGTACCCGCGCATGACGTGCTGCGCGATCATGCGAGCATCGGCATACGGCGGAGCGTCGGAACGCCCAACGATTGAGATAGTCGGCTCGATTCCTCGATAGCGGAAGTAGCCGAGAGCCTTCTTGCCGGTCGTGATCAGCTCGACCTCAGCTCCTCCACCACTGAACTCGCTGAGGGTACGCTCTGTCATGCGAATGATGTTGCTATTAAACGCCCCGGCGAACCCGCGATCGGAGACGATGCAGACTACGCATACACGCTTGCGATCCTCACGAACCTCAAGCAGCGGGTGGTGTGCATCCCCAACGAAGCGAACGACGTTGCCGAGAACCTCGGCGATCGACAGGGCGTACGGCCGGCCGTTCTCGATGCGAGTCTGAGCTCGCTTGAGCTTGGCCGTCGCGACCATCTCCATGGTGCGCGTGATCTGGCGCGTGGATTGCACGCTGCCGATCCGCTTCTTGATGTCGCGCAGAGTCGCCATGTGCCCCGCCCCTACTCGCCTGCGGCCGCGACGGCGGCGTCTGCGTGTTCGACGAGGAAGATGCCCTTGAACTGCTCAAGTGCGGCGGAGAGCGCTTCTGATGTTTCGTCGGATAGCTTCTTCTCCTCCACGATCGCCTTGGCGATCTCAGGGTGAGAGCCCTGCACGTAGTCGATCGCCCCATCCCTAAACGCCAGCACCTGGTCGACCGGCAGATCGTCGACGAAGCCCTTGCTGCCCGCGAAGATCGCGATGACCTGGTTCTCGACTGGCATCGGGACGAAGCGTCCTTGCTTGAGCAACTCGACCATGCGAGCACCACGGTTGAGCTGGTTTTGCGTGGCCTTGTCGAGATCGGAGCCGAACTGGGCGAACGCCTCGAGCGAGCGGTACGCAGCGAGGTCGAGGCGCAGCGTACCGGCGACCTGCTTCATCGCTTTGATCTGCGCGTCACCACCGACACGCGACACCGAGATGCCAACGTTGATGGCGGGGCGAACACCTTTGTAGAAGAGGTCGGTCTGCAAGAAGATCTGCCCGTCGGTGATGGAGATGACGTTCGTCGGAATGTAGGCCGACACGTCACCAGCCTGGGTCTCGATGACCGGCAGAGCGGTCATGGAACCCGCGCCCAACTCGTCGTTCATCTTGACGGCACGCTCAAGCAGGCGGCTGTGCAGGTAGAAGACATCGCCGGGATATGCCTCTCGCCCTGGCGGGCGGCGCAGGGTCAGCGACATCTGCCGATAGGCAACAGCCTGCTTGGACAGGTCGTCGTAGATGATGAGTGTCGCATGACCTGGGTTGTCCTTGCCCGCGGGCTGGCCGTTTTCGCCGGTGTACATGAAGTACTCGGCGAGAGCGGCTCCAGACATCGGCGCGATGTACTGCAGCGGAGCGGAGTCCGATGCGGCCGCAGACACGATGATCGTGTACTCCAGCGCGCCGTACTGCTCCAGGGTCTGGACGACGGCAGCCACGGTCGAGGCCTTCTGCCCGACCGCAACGTAGACGCAGATGACGCCCTTGCCCTTCTGGTTGATGATCGTGTCGATCGCAATAGCCGTCTTGCCGGTCTGGCGGTCGCCAATGATCAGCTCGCGCTGACCACGTCCGATAGGGATCATCGAGTCGACAGCCATGATGCCGGTCTGCATCGGCTCGTGGACGTGCTGGCGCTCAACGACGCCGACGGCCTTGTGCTCAACATTGCGGTAGCCGTCCGCCTGAATCGGGCCTTTGCCGTCCAGCGGATTGCCGAGCGGACCGACGATGCGGCCCAAGAAGCCCTTGCCGGCGGGAACGGCCACGATGCGGCCGGTCGTCTTGACGGTGTCGTTTTCCTTGATCTTGACGAAGTCGCCGAGGAGAACGGCGCCGACTTCGCGCTCGTCAAGGTTGAGCGCCATGCCCATGACAGTTGAACCGTCGGAAGCCTCAAACTCGAGAAGCTCTCCGGCCATGCAGCCCCGCAGGCCCTCAACTCGGGCGATACCGTCGCCAACCTCTGCCACCGTGCCAACCTCACGAGCCTCGACGCTCGTACTGATCGCGTCCAGCTGGGAGCGCAGGACCGCATCGATATTGCTGGCGGTGATTTCCGCCATTACGCTTCACCTCCTGATGACGCGGTCGAAAGCACGGTGCGTGCGGCTTCGAGCTGCGAGGCAATGCTCGCGTCGATGCGGCGGCCGTGCGCATTGATGATGACTCCGCCAAGAATCGAGGGGTCGACCTTCTCGCGAAGGACCACGCCCGTGCCCATCTCGGCGGCAAGCTTCTTCGTAATCGAGCTACGAAGTGAGTCGGTGAGCTCAACAGCGGTAGTCACATCGACCGCCACCACTCCCCGGCTCTTCTCGGCGATTGCCGCGTACTCATCGACCACACTCGAAAGCAGATCGATATTGCCGCGTTCGGCCATGACCACCATCACCTCAACAAGTGCGGGATGCAGTCCAGCGCACACGGAGCGAACGATGTCGGCTCGGCTCGCCATATCGATCGAATCGTCCAGCAGCGTATCTCGCAGAGAGGAGCTGCTGCGAAAGAGCCGCAGAACGCCATCGAGTTGCACCGACACGGAGTCCACCTCATCGCTTGACGCGACGGCGGCGTAGAGCACCTCGCCGTATGTCGAGACGATCTGCTTAGCGAGTGCGCGGCTAGTTCGCATTCAGGCCGCCCGCCTCACTGACGTACTTCTCAATGACTTCCAGGTGGTCTTCCTTGCTTAGCTCCGAACCGATGACTCGGCCAGCAACGGCGATCGTGAGATCGGCCACAGACTCCTGCAGCGACGCAACCGCAGCCCGACGCTCGCCCTCGATCGACTCACGCGCTTTGGCGATCATGCTGTCGATCTCGAGCTGCGTGGCGGCTGCCGCTTCGGCACGGCTCGCCTCGGCTGCCTGTTTGGCCTGCCGAAGAATCGCGCCGGCCTCTTTGCGGGCCTCGGCCATGGTCTGCTTGTACTCCTCGAGCAGACGCTCGGCTTCGATCCTCGCCGATTCGGCACGCTCCAAGCCCTCGCGGATGGTCTCGGCACGCTTCTCGAGCATCCCCGTGATGGGCGGCAGAGCGAATTTCCACAGAATGGTGAATAGCACGAGGAATGAGATCAGTGAAACGATGACCTCAGGTCCCTTGGGCAGAATCGTTTCCATGACGGCTCCACCTCCTCCCTTCGAACTCTTGACGGGTTGCTTGCTACTTCAAGACGAAGGCGAGGACGAAACCGATCAGCGCGAGGGCCTCGGTAAACGCGATACCCAGGAACATCGTCGTCTGAAGACGGCCAGCCATCTCGGGCTGACGCGCCATGGCCTCGACGGTCTTACCCGCGATCAAGCCGATTCCCAGGCCTGGGCCGATTGCACCAAGACCGAACGCGAGACCGGCACCCAAAACACTCAGTGAACCTGTCACTTCTCCTCCTCTGAACAGACGAACCCAGCACGTTCTCGTTGTGACACACAACGCCGGACAAGCCGACGGTCAAACCCTAGTGTTCTCCGGCGTGAATAGCACCACCGATGTAGACGGCCGTGAGAATGGCGAACACATATGCTTGGATAAACGCTACGAAGACCTCGAACGCGTACATCACGATCTGGACGGCCAGGGGCAGCACAGCAGCCACCTTCGCAGCACCGGCAGCCTCTCCGAGCAAGACAACAAACAGCGCGAACACGCCGAGGGTGACGTGACCGGCATACATGTTGGCAAACAGACGAACCGACAGCGTCAGCGGTCGGATCAGGTGGCTGATCACCTCAAGGATCCAGACGTAGACCTTCAGGACGAACGGAACCTTGCCCGAAGGCGCGAAGCTCTTCATGTAGCCGAGAAACCCGTGCTTCGCAATGCCGATGTAGTTGTAGACGACGAACACCATGACCGCCCACGTCACGGTCGTGCTCATCGTGCCGGTTCCGGCCTTGGCTCCGGGGATGAGTCCGATCACGTTGTTGAACAGGACGAAGAAGAAGGTCGTGGCCACAAACGGGAAATACCTCTTGCCCTCGGGACCCATCACGTCAATGCAGATGCCATCGCGAACGAACTCAACAGCCGCCTCGGCGACGTTGGCGATCCCTTTCGGAACCAGAGAGGCTTTGCGCGCGGCAACCATGAAGAACACGACCGTGACGACAAGAGACACGAGCAGCCAGAACATGTAGTTCGTGATCACGAACGGCCCGCCGAGAGGCGCAACCGGATGTCCGTTGACGGACATGACGCTCAGCTCGTGAAGAAGCTCTTCTACTCCGCGACCGATCGGATCCACCGTGAACTCCTACCTCTCTCTCGGCACATGAATCATCGGGCCGACACCAAAGCGCACCAGCTCGATGCTCGCAACGCCCACGAACCCGACCGCGAGCGAGACACCGAACCATTCGAGCATCGGGTGATCCCACACGTAAAACGCCGCAACGCTCACGGCCCCCATGCTCAAGAGCCACACGTTGATCGCAAGGACCTTGGCCATGCCCAGCCAAGGGTTGGCGGGCGTCACGAGCCGAGAAGCCCATTTGGAGACGAGAACGAGGACCCCTCCCAAGACCAAGCCCAAAGCTATGGCCGGGAGAGGCGACAGGCCGGCAGCGCCGGTATTGAGCAGCGAGATGCTCAGTGCCGTCCCCTTCGATGCGTGATGTGCAGGTGATCTCCCCGCTCCGGCCGACGTGCGTGCCAGTGGCGACGACGCAGCACCTCGAAAGCGTGCCGGGAGGTGCTGGCCCGGGGAGGGCCTGAAGAAGCGCGCCTATCGTACACGAAGCTTTTGGGCACAGCAATATGACAAAGTGATGCCAGGGAGGTAACCCCGGGGGTGCAGCAGCGGACGCCCCGCCATTCGCCTATTGCTCCGGACTTGTCCCCGACTCATCTTCGAAACCGTCACCCCGATGAGCGACCTCGAGCAGGCCAAGCCAGTACGTCATGAAACCCGTGATCACGAGCAAGACGAGGAACGTCAAGGACCTGATGAGCCCCGATGTGTAGCGCACGGCGTACCCGCCCAGCGCCAGCGCGATCGACCACACGTAGATGATGAGCACCGTTTGCCGCTGATTGAAACCGCGACCCAAGAGACGATGATGGATGTGGCCCTTGTCGGCCTCCTGGATCGGACGCTTGTGCATGATGCGTCGAACGATTGCCGAGGCGGTGTCAAAGATCGGAACGCCGATGATGAGCAACGGGACAGCCAACGCGATGGCGGCACTCGATTTCATCACGCCCATGAGCGATATCGACGCGAGCATGCAGCCCAAGAACAGCGCACCGGAATCCCCCATGAAGATCGACGCTGGGTTGAAGTTGTAGCGCAGGAAGCCAATGCACGCGCCGATCAATGCCACGGCGAACGTAGCGGCGTCGAGCCGGTTGCCCTGAGCCGCTAGCACGAGCAGGCTCGCGGCTGCGATGGCGCTTACTCCGGCCGCAAGTCCATCGAGACCGTCGATGAGGTTGATGACGTTCGTGAACCCGACGATGTAGACCATCGTGACCGGAAACGCGAGCAATCCCAAAGCGATGAGCCCGCCCCCCGCTGGATCGCCAACATATTCGATTCGCAGACCAGAGCCGACAATGATACCCGCCGCCACGACTTGCCCAAGGAACTTGTAGCCTGGCGAAAGGGTCCACACGTCATCGATGAGCCCCACCAGAAAGATCACCGTGAGCCCAATGACGACGCCGAGAATACGCACGCTTGCGGTACCGCCGCCCATGATCGTGCCGCCCCAGTTCAAGTAGCGCTCCCCCAAGACCTGAAGCCCCACCGCGGCCATGACGCCAAGGAAGATCGGTACCCCTCCCAGTCGAGGAATGGGCTCTGTGTGCACCTTGCGTCCCCCGGGATAGTCAACCAGGCCGCGCGCAAGAGCGAGACGCCGCACCAATGGGGTAAGCGCAAGCGTCACCACGACACCTACCAGGGCAATCACGGCGTAATGCCGAAGACTCACGAAGCGTCATCCTCATCGGAAACAGCCGGTGCGCCAATGAACTGCCGAGGCACCAGGCCCGCCTCGGCCAGCAACTCGGCAGCCAGCGGATCTGGATAGGGATCGCGATAGACGATGTCCACGACACCCGCGTTGAGCAGGATCTTCGCGCACAGCACGCATGGCTGGTGCGTGCAATATGCGGTCGCACCGTCCATCGCCACGCCGTGCTTGGCGGCCTGGATCACGGCGTTTTGCTCGGCGTGGATGCCTCGACAGAGTTCGTGGTGAGAGCCGGACGGGATGCCGCGCTGCTCTCGAAGACACCCGACATCTTCACAGTGAGACAGCCCCCGGGGCACGCCGTTGTACCCCGTGGCCAGAATCCGCTTGTCTTTCACGAGCACTGCGCCCGTCGAGCGTCGCAGACACGTTGAGCGCCCAACGAGTTGCTCGGCGATTGACATGAAGTACTCGTCCCATGACGGACGTGGCATGAACTCTCCCTACGCGATACTCACTGTGCCGGTCTCATGCTCTGGGCCTCTGAGTATTCCTCACCGTTGAGGCCACCTCAGTGTGACCGTGCGGCCCACGGGATTCGAACTCCACTCGAGGATTCGGACCCGCCGAAGCGACCAGATCTAGAGCTCAGGATAGAGCGGATGTGCGTCGAGTAGCGCCTGAACCTCTTCCTTGATGGTGGCTAGCGTGTTCGCGTTATCGCGATTGAGCACCGTGCGCGCGATGAGGCAGCCGATGGTGTGAGCCTCACCTTCGGTGAACCCGCGCGTGGTCATCGCCGGTGAACCCACACGGATGCCGCTGGTGACGAACGGACTCTCCGGATCATTCGGGATCGCGTTCTTGTTGACGGTGATCCCGACCTCCTCGAGGAGGTTCTGCGCGTCCTTGCCGGTGATGCCAGCGGGGCGCAAGTCAGCCAGCACCAGATGGTTGTCGGTGCCGCCGGATACGATGCGCAGACCACACTCGGCCATCGCCGCGCCCATCGCTTTGGCGTTGATGATGACCTGGTCGATGTAGATGCTGAACTCGGGCTTGAGTGCCTCGCCGAAGGCCACTGCCTTCGCGGCGATCACGTGCTCGAGCGGGCCGCCTTGAAGTCCCGGGAACACGGCCTTGTCAAGCTGCGACGCCCACTCCTGCTTGCACAGCACGAAGCCTGCCCTCGGGCCGCGCAAGGTCTTGTGCGACGTCGAACTCACGAAATCAGCATAAGGAACCGGGGACGGATGCGCCCCGGTAGCCACGAGCCCGCCGATGTGCGCCATGTCGACCATGAACACCGCGCCAACCTTCTTCGCGATCTCGCTGAAGCGCTCGAAGTCGATGACACGCGGATACGCGGAAGCGCCCGCGAGAATGAGCTTGGGGCGGTGCTCTTTCGCGAGACGTTCGACCTCGTCGTAGTCGATCATCTCGGTGTCCGGGTCAAGCCCGTACGACACCGCGTTGAACCACTTGCCCGAGTAGTTGACCGGAGCCCCGTGCGTGAGGTGTCCGCCCATCGCGAGATTCATGCCGAGAAACGTGTCGCCCGGATTCATGACCGTGAAGAACACCGCCATGTTGGCTTGCACGCCCGCGTGCGGCTGCACATTGGCGTGATCGGCTCCGAACAGCTTGCACGCTCGATCACGCGCGATCGCCTCGACGACGTCGACTTCCTCGCACCCGCCGTAGTAGCGCTTGCCTGGAAGGCCCTCGGCATACTTGTTCGTGAGCACCGTACCTGCTGCCTCAAGCACGGCAAGCGAGACGAAGTTCTCGGACGCGATGAGCTCGATCGTGCCCCGCTGGCGGGCGAGCTCCGCATCGATCGCAGCAGCGACCTCGGGATCCTGCGCTCGGATGTGCGTGAGTGACATGCTTGCTGCAACCTTTCCGTCGTGGCAACCGCTGCGCGCGGTACCTTGTTCGATCCCACTCCGTCTACGTCACGTGCGAGAACCGCCGAGCACCGCTAGCGCTCGGCGGCCGCGATCTTGCCGATGCGACGCGAATGCCGGCCACCCTCAAACGGAGTGCCGAGAAACGCGTCCAGAATCGCCTCGTTGGTCTGAACTGGCACGAAACGACCGGAAACGGTGATGACGTTGGCGTCATTGTGCTGGCGCGCAAGCTTCGCGAACTCCGGATCCGTCGCATTTGCCGCTCGCACACCGGCCACTTTGTTCGCCGCAATCGCCATCCCGATTCCCGTGCCACACACCAGCACTCCGCGTTCCGCTTCCCCGTTCGCCACGCCGCGGGCAACCGCGAGGGCGAAATCCGGGTAGTCGACCGAGTCCGTCTCACTGAACGCCCCCACGTCACGCACGTCATGGCCCTCATCGGCGAGATATGCCGCGAGCCGCTGCTTCTGATCGAAGCCAGCGTGATCGCTGCCGATGATGATGCGCATGCGTCCAGCCTTCCGGGGGTGAGTGCCGAGTGTCGATTGTACCTCAAGACGGCGACGGCTCAGCGGGGGTATCTCAACATGAAGCGACGCCCCGCCACGTGACTGGGCGTCGCTCTGTTTGTTGCGCGCAAAGGCCGGCTGTGCGGACCGTACACCTCGGCGAATCCCGCGAATGCGTCCCCTCGCTAGTTTCCGCCGACCGCTACCGATCCGATGTCCTCGCTTGAGATAGCGCCTTCGCGAAGCACGACGGGTGCAATGCCGGTGGCGTCGACCACCGTGGACGACTGCTGGTGCTGGGTCTCTCCCCCGTTGAGCGAAAGGTCGGCGGCCTGCACGATCCTGATCTCGACTTCGTCAAAGTCTCCAGGGGCGGGATTGCCGCTCGTGTTCGCGCTGGTCGCAATGATTGGCCCTCCCGCAGCCTGCATGAGCTCGATCACGACTTCGTGCTTGGGCGAACGCAGGGCAACCGTGCCGTCGGACGCACGAAAATCCTTGCCGACGCGATCGGAGGCCTTGACGACGAGCGTGAGCGGTCCGGGCCAGAATGCTCGCGCTAAGCGATGCGCGTACTCGGGAACGTCGATTCCGTAGATATCGAGTGCGCCTTCGTTCTCAACCAGCCAGGGCAGGGGCTTGTCGAGCGGGCGCACCTTGACTTCGAAGATCTCGTGCGCACCGAATTTCGAATCGGCAAGCGCACCAATGCCGTACACCGTCTCCGTTGGGAAGACCACGAGTCCGCCGTCACGGAGTACCGTGGCGGCCAGGTTTATCACTTCCGCGTTTGGGCTTTCCGAATCGATGTGATACGTCTTGGACATCGTGAACGCCTCCATTCATCCCTGCCCGGACAGAATCGTCAGAGCCGTTATGCGAGCCGAGCGGTCACGATGCGGTCGCGACCGTTGAGGTCCTTGACGACACTGACATCTTGGTACCACTGTACTGCCTCCGAGGCCGCTTGTTGCACCTTTCTTTCGTCAAGTTCGATGGCGACTCCACCGCGCCCGGGACGAAGCCACCTCACGGCGCCCTCGGCGATCTGCCGAAACACGTCCAAGCCGTCCGGACCACCGTCGAGTGCGAGATGCGGCTCGAAACCGCTGACCTCGGCGGGAAGCTCGGGAACATCTGAACTCGGCACATACGGCGGGTTGGCAACAAGCACGTCCACCCCGCCGAGAAGCTCTCGCGGCAGCGCGGCGAACAGGTCCCCCTCGCGCACGTCCACGCGGTCTGACAGGCCGAGACGCTCGGCGTTCTCGGCAGCAAGGGTGACGGCAGCCGGCGAGATGTCGGAGGCGACAACGCTGGCTCGCTCGCGTTCGTGCGCTATCGAAAGCGCCACGCAGCCGCTTCCGGTGCACAGATCGACGACGCTCGCCGAGCCCCTCTCGGCAATGGCGACGTCGATGGCATGCAGGGCCGCGTCGACCAGGACCTCGGTTTCGGGCCGGGGGATGAGCACGCCGGGACGCACCTTGACGACGATGTGGCGAAACGCCACCTCGCCGGTCACGTACTGAAGCGGCTCGCCTGCTGCTCGGCGTTTCACGCCCTGGCGCAGCAACGCTCGTTCCTCTGCCGACAACGGACGATCGAACTGCGCGTACAGCTCCACGCGCGAAAGTCCCGTCGCGGCCGAAAGGAGCCACTCGGCACTTCGGCGAGGGTGCTCGTCGGCACGCTCGGTCAGGTATCCGACGGTCCACTCAAGCGCCGCGCGGATCGTCCAGAGTTGCTCGGCGGCCACGCGTGGCCTCAGACTGCCGAGGCGAGACGCTCAGCGCGATCGGCGGCAACGAGAGCCTCTACCAGCGAATCGATCTCGCCGGCCATGATGCCGGGGATGTTGTGGACGGTCAGCCCGATGCGGTGGTCAGTCACGCGATCCTGCGGGTAGTTGTAGGTGCGGATCTTCTCCGAACGATCGCCGCTGCCGATCTGGCTGCGCCGCTGCGCGCCAAGCTCTGCCTGCTGGCGCTCAAGTTCCTGCTCGTAGAGGCGCGCGCGCAGCACGCGCAGCGCCGCCTCGCGGTTTTGCAGCTGCGACTTCTGGTTCTGCGACTGCACGACCAGCCCTGTGGGCAGGTGCGTGATGCGAACCGCCGAGTCGGTCGTGTTGACTGACTGGCCGCCAGGACCACTGGAGCGGTAGACGTCGATACGCAGGTCGCCCGGGTTGATCTCGATCTCGACATCCTCGGCTTCAGGCAGCACCGCCACGGTCGCAGTCGACGTGTGGATGCGGCCCTGCGCCTCGGTAGCAGGCACACGCTGAACCCGATGCACGCCACTCTCGAACTTCATCTTCGAGTAGACCTTGTTGCCGCGAACGCGGAAGGATACTTCTCGAAAGCCCCCCGACTCGCTCGAACTGGAGTCGATCTCCTCGACCTTCCAACGCTGAAGCTCGGCGTAGCGCGTGTACATGCGGTACAGGTCGCCCGCGAAGATCGCAGCCTCGTCTCCCCCGGCTCCCGCGCGAATCTCGACGATGATGTCCTTGTCGTCATTGGGGTCGCCCGGAATCAGCATGACCTTGATCTCGTCCTCGAGAACGCCGAGCCTGGCCTCGAGCTCCTTGATCTCCTCGGCGGCGAACTCCTTCATCTCCGGATCGCTCTCGTGATGCAGCAGCTCCTTCGCCCCGTCGAGCTGATCAGCCGCCGAGATGAACTCTCGCGCCTTCTCGGCGAGTGGAGCTTGCGAGCGCTGCGCCTTGGCCAGGCGCGTGTACTCCTTCTGATCCGCGAGCACGGCGGGATCGCCGAGCTTGGCGGTGAGCTCTTCGTAGGTGTCGATGATCTTCTGAAGCTTCTCGCGCATGGGTGTAGCTGGTCCTTTGGGTCGAGGAGGTGGAGGCGAGGCAAGTCTAGCACGGAGCAAGACATCCCTCGCACGCATCGCAACAGCCGCATGCCGCACACCTGCGGAGAGTGGATGCGGACTCCGACGTTTGCCTCCGGAGCTGCCCGAACGCGCAGTCCGACCGCGCCTCAGGTCAGGTCATCGAGAAGCCCGGCCGCGTCGGCGGCGTTGGGCTGATCCTCTGTCGGCGGCACTGGTCGGCCACCACCGCCGCCCTCGCGCTCGCGTTCCTCGCGATCGATAATCGGCTGCATGGCGGCGACGGCAACTTCGATCATGTCGTCGGATGGCTCCCGTGTGGTGAGTCGCTGCATCTGAAGGCCCGGCCACAGCAGCACGCGTACCACGGGGTTCTCGGCGTGGTTGCCCGCCCATTTCACGGTGATCTCGTAGGCCAGGCCGGCGACAAGCGGCAGCAGGGCCAAGCGAGCAACGATCGCGATCAAGAGGCGTCCGATGTTGTTTGAGACGCCGAGAGAGGCGGCGATCGCCTTCACCGGAACGAACGAGAACACGACGATCGCGACGATCATCACCATGATCAGAAACGATGTGCCGCAACGAACGTGAAGCGTCCCGTAGCGCTGGATCAGACCCGTTTCAAGCGGCAGGTTGTGCTCGTAGGCGTGAATTGTCTTGTGTTCGGCACCGTGGTAGGCGAACACCCGTTGGATATCGCGCATGCGCCCCACCACCCAGATGTAGGCGAAGAACACGGCGACGCGTAGCAAACCGTCGGCGACGTTCCACAGAATCGGCTGATTCACCTGGCTCACAAACAGGTTCGTGACCACAGCCGGAACGACAACGAAGAACGCAACGGCAATCACCACTCCAAGCGCCATCGTGATCGAGATCTCCTTGCCAGACAGTTCCTCTTCCTGCATCTCGGGAGCAAGCGAAGCAGAAACCGCAAACGCTTTCATGGCAAGCATCAGAGTCTCGACCAAGGCCACGACCCCGCGCACGATCGGCCAGCGCATCCACGAGTGTTTGGCCGAGCCGGAGACTAGATCATGCTCTTCGGTGTGGATGCTCCCATCACCAGCGCGAACCGCGACGGCCCAGTTGTACTTGCCGCGCATCATGATGCCTTCGAGAACGGCCTGACCGCCGATGTGCGTGTGGGTGACCGGTCCGTCGATGGGAGGGAGTTTCGCCGCTGTGTCAGTCACGTATGGGAGCCTTCGGATAGGGGTCGCCGCACGTCATCTTGTTCTCTCGGCAAGGACCGCGCCGACATGAAGCACCGGCGTCAACAAAGACATACGGAGCAGTGGGCTCGACGAGGTCGAGCATGGACAGCGCAAGATCCCGGATCTCCCACTGCGCACGATTGCAGCAGCGCAGCTCAAAGAAGTGCAGGAGCTCGCGAACGTTCATGGTGACAACGATCTTGGTCTCCATCGCGTTGGGAAGCACATATCGCGCGTCCTCGGCGGGAATGCCCGCCTCGATGAGCGCGCGATAGCCGGCGAACGCTGCCTTGTTCGCTTCGTTGAACCGCGACAGGGCCGCCGGGTCTTGTGCGACCGTCGGCGGAACGATGAACTCGGGTTCCTCGGCGTAGGAGACGTAGCGCTGCGATTGCTGGTTGTAGCTCGCGACGCGATGACGCACGAGCTGGTGCGTGAGCGCACGCGACACGCCGTCGATCGCAAACGTGTAGGTCGCATGCTCGAGCGCCGAGAGATGACCGCTCGACATGAGGATCTTCAGGATGCGGTGAACCGCGTCCTCGCTCATCGTCTCCATGAGCTCAGCAGCGCCTATCGGGGCGTAACACAACCGCGCGGCAGCGGCGATTGCGCGCTCCGGCTCAGGAGTGTGAGATAGCAGGTGAACGTCCATGCGGGCGTGGGCTTCCTTCGAGGTGTAGCGGCTGGCTTGATGGCCGTCGACACATTGTAGCGTGTTCCTCGCCGAGACCGGTGGCGTGGAGCGGGTCATCTTGACGACCAGCGCCGCGAGAAGAAGAAGGCGGCCCGAAGGCCGCCCTGCAACGTTGATTCGATGTGCCGAGCTACTCGGCAGCCTCCTCGGCTGCGGGTTCGGCCTCAGCGGCCGACTCCTCGGCAGAAGCCTCGACCGTGGCTTCGGGTGCGTCCTGGGCAGCGGAGTCCGCGGCGACTTCAGTGACCTGCGCGGCATCGGCGGTGGCGTCTGCGGCGGC
>CAZIPN010000018.1:0-43600 GCA_964541225.1 uncultured Eubacteriales bacterium | reverse complement strand
GGCGCAGCCGCGAAGTCGACGGTTGGCACGGTGGCTCCGGTTTCGTCGGCCGCCTCGGCCACGGCGTCGAGCGGTCCAGCCTGGCGCAATGCGGATCCGTCGTGGATGAAGAAGTACAGCGGCAAGCTCATCGACGGCTTCAAGCCAGAGCCGGGCTACAAAGCAGTGGCTCTGACCTTTGACGACGGGCCAAATGGTGAGACGCAGTACGTCATCGACACACTGTCGAAGGTCGGCGGAGCGGGAACGTTCTTCGACACCGGCCGCAAGCTCAAGATGAGTTGGGCCAAGACACAGCCGTCCATCATCAGCAAGGGCGGCTTCGAACTGGGCAATCACACGCAGCATCACACGATCAACAACGTGTCCTCGATGTGGCACCGCACATACGCGGTCGATCTCGCCGAGATCAACGGCCCGGACGACATCATCAAGAGCTACGGCGGTCAGCCGACCGTCTGGCTGCGTCCGATGGGCGGGATGATCGACGCCACCGGCATCAAGGCGGCGGTCGACACCAATCACCTCGTCATCAACTGGACCATCGACAGCAACGACTCGCATGGAGGTCCGCGCACGCCGGACTACCTCTACAACGAGGTCACGAAGAACATCAAGTCTGGAGACGTCGTGCTCATGCATGTCACCCATCCGGAGACCATGAAGGCGCTTCCGCGCATTGTCGCGACGCTTGACGAGCGCGGCTTCAAGCTCGTGACGCTGTCCGAACTCGCGCAACACTCAGTCGCGCCAATCACGCAGTCCATCCCGAAGTAGCGGCGGTATACTCTACCTCACCGCACGCTGCGCGTAGGGAGCCTGGATGACCGACTCGTGTCCCGCCGACGACGTACTTGAAGACCAGGAGTCTGAACAGGAACGTCCCGAGATCGTCGTGATCACGGGCATGTCGGGCGCAGGTCGCAGCGAAGCCATCCACACGTTTGAGGATCTCGGCTACTTCTGCATCGACAACTTGCCGCCGAGCTTCATCCCGCAACTCGTCGATCTTGCCGAGCTCCCGGACAGCAATGTTCGGCGTCTCGCGATCGTTTGCGACGTGCGCAGTCACGAGTTCTTCACCGAGTTGGCCGGGGAGTTGGCGGCGCTCAAGGCACACGGCATCGACGAGCGCGTGCTGTTTCTGGAGGCCGAGGACCGCACGCTTCTCCTTCGCTTCAAGGAAACGCGTCGGCGCCATCCAATGTGCGAAGACGGCGATTCCATCGTCGACGGCATTCGCGCCGAGCGCCTTGCCCTCGAGGAGATTCGGGACCTCGCTGACATCGTGATCGACACTACTGACCTGCGTCCGGCCGATCTGCGCAGCGAGATTCGCGACCGTTTTCTCGCCGATTCGATCACCACCACACTGTCCGTCACGGTGTATTCGTTCGGCTTCAAGTACGGACTTCCGCCGGACTGCGACATCGTTATGGACGTGCGCTTCCTGCCCAATCCGCACTATGATCCCGCGCTCAGGCCGCTGACTGGACTCGACACGCCCGTGCGCGAGTTCGTGTTGTCGAAGCCGGAGACGATGATCTTCCTCGAGAGGTGGTTGCCGCTTCTCGATGATGTCGTGCCGGGCTATGTGCTCGAGGGCAAACATCATCTCGCGATCGGGTTAGGCTGCACCGGCGGTATGCATCGATCGGTCGCTCTCGCCGAGGCGACCGCGACGCACTTGCGCGCTCGTGGCTATCGAGTCGCGGTGAGCCATCGCGATATCGGGCGCGATCGGGAGGTTCGATGAACGTCGGCGAGGGTCGCCGGGCCGTCGCGATCGGCGGGGGCACTGGCCTGCCTGCAGTCATCCACTGCCTGCTCGACATGCGCTTCGAGACCTCGGCAGTTGTGACCATGGCCGACGATGGCGGCTCGTCGGGGCTTCTTCGCCGAGAACTCGGCATGCTTCCGCCTGGCGATGTTCGCAACTGTCTGGTCGCAATGGCCGCGGACGAGCATGGCTTGTCGGCAAGCCTCTTCCAGTATCGCTTCCCGGACGGTGGCAACGGACACGTCGGCCACGCGCTGGGCAACCTGATGCTGGCGGCTGTCGCGGATCTTGCCGGATCGTTTCCCGAGGCGATCGAGTGGGCCTCGGAGTTCTTGCACGTTCGCGGGCAGGTGCTGCCCTCCACGCTTGCCGACGTCTACCTGCACGGCATCGATCGGGAGGGTGGTGCTCATCGCGGGCAGGCGACGCTCGCAGCCGCCCCGCACCCACTCGCGCGCGTGCGGCTCGATCCGCCGCTGCCGCCGGCGTATCTCCCCGCGATCGAGGCTATCCGCGAGGCCGACGTCATCGTCATCGGGCCGGGCTCCCTGTACACGAGCCTCATCCCCAACTTCCTTGTTGCCGATGTCGCCGACACCGTCCGTGCGTCGAGCGCGACGCGCATCTACGTCTGCAACGTCGCCAACATGCGTGGCGAAACGTTCGGATTGGACGCCGCCGACCATGTCGCGGCCCTCGCCGAGCACGGCGCAAGCGAAGCCATCGACGTGGTGCTCGTTCACACCCCGTCTGTCTCGGCAGCTGACGTGTGCGAGAATGACGCGGTCGAGGTCGTAGTGGCCGACGAGGCCGTTCGTTCGCGCATCGAGGCGCTCGGCATCGAAGTCGTGCAGGCGGATCTCGCCGACCCAAACGACCCTGTCCGGCATTCGCGCGCGGCGCTTCTCCGCGTGCTCGAAGGGGTGGTTTCCTAGAGATGTCCTTCACCGCCGAGGTGAAAGACGAGCTTTCACGCATCGAGCCGAAGAGGCAGTGCTGCCTCAAGGCCGAGCTGGCCGCGCTTGTCCGAATCGAGGGGACGCTGCACATCACCGGCCCGAAGCGCTACCGGCTTGAAGTCGCGACCGAAACCGCTCCGGTGGCGCGCGCGGTCATTAAGCTGCTTCACGGCGTGTACGGACTCAAGACCGAGCTCACGGTCCGGCGCAGCGTGCTGCACAAGACCAACAACTACCTCATCACGATCCCAACGCAATCCAAGCTGGGCGACGCGCTCGGGGAGCTCGGTATTCTCGGCGACGACGGTTTTTCGCTCGGCATCGAGCCGACGCTCGTGCGGCGCGATTGCTGCGCGGTGAGCTACCTGCGAGGCGCCTTTCTCGGCGGGGGATTCGTGGCCGATCCGCACGGCGACTTCCATTTCGAGCTGACTGCCGAAACCGAGCAGCTCGCCGAGGACCTTGTGGCGCTGATGACTCGCTTCGAGATCCCGGCACGCGTCGCACAACGCCGAGGAACCTTCGCGGTCTACCTCAAGGGCGCCGAGCCAATTCTCACGTTTCTCGCGCTGGTTGGAGCGCACCGCGCGCTGCTTCGCACCGAGGACGTGCGTATCGTGAAGTCCATGCGCAACGACGTAAATCGGCTGGTCAACGCCGAGATTGCGAACCAGCAGAAGACCGCAGAGGCGGCCATGACCCAGATCGAGGCGATCGATGCGCTCGCCAGAATGCGGGGGTTGGACAACCTTCCTCCGGCCTTGCGTGAACTCGCCGAATTGCGGCTCGCCAATCCTGAGGTCTCGCTGCGCGAACTTGGAGAGCTAGCCGATCCGCCACTAACCAAGTCGGCTGTGTATCATAGGGTCCGCCGCATCGAGGAGATGGCGGCAGAGGCGCTGGCAGGACTGTCGGCTGATGAGTAGCCTGCTGCTTCAGTGCACCCGGCATATGGGCATCTGTAGTGTGCGGCCGCACCAATGCGGCCGCCCGTCCGAGGAGGGATGAGTTTGGCTATCAAAGTCGGCATCAACGGGTTTGGGCGTATCGGCCGTCTCGTGTTTCGCGCGATGCAGGCCGACCCCGCGCTTGAGGTAGTTGCGGTCAACGACCTCACCGATCCCAAGACTCTCGCGCACCTGCTCAAGTACGACTCGGTGCACAAGCGCTTCCAGCACGACATTCAGGTGGCTGACGACGGTTTCACCGTGGACGGACGTTTGGTCAAGGTGCTCGCGCAGCGGGATCCTGCCCAGCTTCCGTGGGCCGACCTCGGCGTTGAGCTGGTTGTGGAGTCCACCGGCTTCTTCACGGACGCTACCAAGGCGCGTGCGCACATCGATTCCGGCGGAGCCAAGCGCGTGATCATCTCGGCACCGGCGAAGAATGAAGACATCACGATCGTTTTGGGCGTCAACGACGATCAGTATGACCCGGCCAAGCACTTCGTCGTTTCCAACGCGTCGTGCACCACAAACTGTCTCGCGCCGTTCGCCAAGGTCTTGCGTGACAGTTTCGGCCTGAAGCAGGGCTTCATGAACACGATTCACAGCTACACGAACGATCAGATCATCTTGGACTCTCCGCATAAGGATCTGCGCCGAGCACGCGCTGCGGCCATGTCGGTCATCCCGACCTCGACCGGTGCCGCCAAGGCGATTGGACTCGTGCTGCCGGATCTGAACGGCAAGCTCGACGGCATGTCGATGCGCGTTCCGACTCCGGATGGATCTGCGGTCGACCTCGTCGCCGAGCTGGGCACGGCCGTCACCAGGGACGACATCAACGCCGCAATGAAGACAGCCGCGGACGGTCCCATGAAGGGCTTCCTCGAGTACACGGAAGACCCGATCGTTTCGGTCGATGTAGTGGGCAACCCGGCATCGTCGGTGTTTGACTCGCTGCAAACGATGGTCATGGGCGGCACGGGTACGTTCGTGAAGTGCATCTCGTGGTACGACAACGAGTGGGGATACAGCAATCGCGTCAAGGACCTCGCCAAGAAGATGATGGCGTAGTTCTCAGCCTGCCAGATACCAGGAGCGGGGTTCCGGATACGTCGGGGCCCCGCTCGGTTTGAACGCCGGAGGCGCGAATGTTTTCGAAGAAGACGATCAAAGACGTCAACGTCAGGGGCAAGCGCGTTCTCGTGCGCGTGGACTTCAATGTGCCGATCGCCGAGGGCGCGGTCACTGACGACTCTCGCGTGCGCGCAGCCCTGCCGACAATCCGCCATCTCGTTGACCATCATGCTCGGGTGATCTTGTGCTCGCATCTCGGCCGACCGAAGGGCGAGCCCGACCCCAAGTACTCGCTGAGGCCAGTCCGCCGCGTGCTGCAGCGCCTGATCGGCCGCAACGTGGTCTTCGTCGACGACATCGTCGGGCAAGACGCTCGCGAGGCTGTCGATCGCATGGTCGATGGCGAGATCCTCATGCTGGAAAACGTGCGGTTCGCCCCGGGCGAGAAGACCAACGATCCCGAGTTCGCCAAGGCGCTCGCGTCCCTCGCTGACATCTACGTCAACGACGCGTTTGGCTCGGCGCACCGCGCGCATGCATCGACGGCTGGCGTCGCCCAGTTCCTGCCGGCCTACGCCGGTCTGCTCCTCGCACGCGAGATGAAAACGCTCAACGGCATGCTCACGAGCCCCGAGCACCCGTTCGTGGCCATCCTCGGCGGCAGCAAAGTCTCGGACAAGTTCGGCGTCATCGACAATCTCATCGACGTTGTCGACGAGCTGATCATCGGCGGAGGCATGGCGTTCACATTTCTGGTGGCCAAGGGGCTGGGCATCGGCAAGTCAATCGTCGAGCCCGAGTGGGTGGAGCCTGCCAAGAAGATGCTCGCCAAGGCGGAGGAGCGTGGCGTTGATCTGCTCTTGCCGGTCGACTTCGTTCTTGCCGACACATTCGCCGAGGACGCCGATACGCGCATCGCCGGGCGCGAGGAGATTCCGGACGACATGATGGGTTTGGACATCGGACCCGCATCGACGGAGCTCTTCAAGGGCGCGATCTCATCGGCCAAGACCATCTTCTGGAATGGCCCTATGGGTGTGTTCGAGATGACTCCGTTTGAGACCGGAACCAAGGAAGTCGCGCTTGCGGTCGCGCGCAACAACCGTGCGGTTTCGATCGTCGGCGGCGGCGATTCGGTGGCCGCGCTCAAGAAGTTCGGTCTTGAAGAGCGGGTCACGTTCGTTTCGACCGGAGGTGGTGCGAGCATGAAGCTGCTTGAGGGTGCACCGCTGCCGGGTGTTGAGGCCTTGCTCGACAAGTAGCCGCGCTGCAACAGGTGATCCGCCGCGCAGGGTGGCGGGAGAGGAGAGGCAATGGGACGCACGCCGATAATCGCGGGCAACTGGAAGATGTACAAGACGCAGGTACCCGCCGTGGACCTCGCGCAAGGGATCGTCGATCTTCTCGGCGATGACGCGTCTGTCACCGATGCGGTTGAGGCGATCGTCTGCCCCACGTTCGTCGTGCTCAAGCAGGTCGACAACGTCATCGAATTCGACAATTCGCGGCTCAAGCTGGGTGCTCAGGACGTCTACTGGGAGACAGAGGGTGCGTTTACCGGGGAGATATCCGCCGCCATGCTCGCCGACATCGGATGCTCGCACTGTATCGTCGGCCACTCAGAGCGCCGCGAGCATTTTGGCGAGACCGACGAGGGCGTGAATCGCAAGGTCAAGGCGCTGTTCGAGGCGAAGATGACACCGATCATGTGCTGTGGCGAGACTCGAGAGACTCGCGAGGCTGGAGAGACTGAGTCGTTCGTGCGCAACCAGATTCGTGCCGGACTCGAAGGCTTGACCGCCGATCAGGCGACCGCGCTCGTCATCGCCTACGAGCCGATTTGGGCGATCGGCACGGGGCTCACCCCAACCCCTGAGGCTGCCAACGACGTGTGCCGCTCGATCCGCGCCACCGTCGGTGCGATGTTTGGGCCAGCGGCGGCGCAGGAGCTGCGAGTGCTCTACGGCGGATCCGCCAAGCCGGAGAACATCGCGCTCTTCCTGGCCGAGCCCGACATCGACGGCGCGCTTGTCGGCGGGGCTTCGCTCGTCGCCGACTCCTTCTACTCGATGATCAAGACGGCGAAGGACTACGCGTAGGTGACTCGCAATCTGCCGGCTGTGCTCGTGATCATGGACGGCTTCGGTGAGACCGAAGTCGCTACCGGCAATGCGATCGCCGCTGCGAAGACGCCGCATCTCGACGAGCTGCTCGGCAGCTGGCCGCACACGCAGCTCGATGCATCAGGCCTGGCGGTCGGGCTTCCCGAGGGGCAGATGGGCAACTCGGAAGTCGGCCACCTCAACATTGGCGCGGGGCGAGTCGTCTACCAGGAGCTCACGCGCATCAACCTCGCGATTTCCGATGGCTCCCTTGCCGAGAACCCCGTGCTTGCCGAGGCCATCGACGGCGCTGTCACCGCCGGTCGCGCGGTGCACTTCATGGGGCTGCTGTCCGATGGCGGCGTGCACAGTCACCGCGACCACCTCTATGCGCTGCTCGAGATGGCGAAGGCGCGCGGTGCCGAGCGCGTCTTCGTGCACGCGTTTCTCGATGGCCGCGATGTCCCGCCAGAAAGCGGCCTCGGGTTCGTCGAAGACGCCGAGGTGTTCTTGGCCCAACTCGGCGTTGGGCAGATCGCGACGGTCATGGGGCGCTACTACGCGATGGATCGTGACAACCGTTGGGATCGCGTCGAGAAGGCGTATGCGGCAATCGCCCTGGGTGAGGGCGTGCCGGCCGTCTCGGCTCCAGAGGCCGTGCGCGCGAGCTACGAGGCGGGGGTCACCGACGAGTTTGTCGTCCCCGCCGTTTGTGCCTCGGCGCCGGTTCATGACGGCGACGCGCTCATCTTCTTCAACTTTCGGCCGGATCGTGCGCGCGAGCTCACGCGAGCGTTCGTGGATCCGGCGTTCGAGCCGTTCGAGCGGCCGGTCTCTCCCGAGCTACGCTTCGTATGCCTCACCGAGTACGACCCCACGATCCCGGCGCCAGTCGCGTTTCCCAAAGAGCTGCCGTCGCACGTCCTCGGCGACGTTCTTGCCGAGCACGGCCTCACCCAACTCCATATCGCCGAGACCGAGAAGTACGCGCATGTCACGTTCTTCTTCAACGGCGGTGTCGAGATTCCGAAGAGGGGCGAGACGAGGGTCTTGGTTCCAAGTCCCAAAGTCGCTACATACGATCTGCAGCCAGAGATGAGTGCCCCGGAGGTTACGGCTCGGCTCGTCTCGGCGATCGAGGCTGACAGTGCCGATGTCTACATCGTCAACTACGCGAATTGCGACATGGTCGGGCATACCGGGGTGTTCGACGCGGCGGTTAGGGCGGTCGAGGCTGTCGACGCCGGCGTCGGCGCGGTCGTCTCGGCGATCCGAAGTCGGGGAGGGGTTGCTGTCATTACCGCTGACCACGGCAATGCCGAGAAGATGGTCGATGCCGACGGGCAGACGCCTTTCACGGCGCACACGCTTGACCCTGTGCCGCTGGTTGTGGTGGCGGATGCAGTGTTGTCCCTGGCCACAGGTGGCAAGTTGGCTGACGTCGCCCCAACGCTTCTGGCCTTGATCGGCATTGAGCAGCCCGCCGAGTGGACGGGGCGTTCTCTGCTGGTATACTGATGCACCGTGCCCGCGATGATCTGATCGTCGGCCGCTTCTGTGATGGCGCGAAGGAGTTCTCGGTGAACAACGTGTTGCTCGTAATAGGTCTGGCCGTTTGGGCAGTGTCCTCGGTTGGCCTGATCATCTTTGTGCTTCTCCACTCGGGCAAAGGCGGGGGTCTGAGCGACATGCTCAGCGGCACGATGACTCCGTCGTCGACCGGTACAAGCGTCATCGAGAAGAACCTCGATCGCATCACCATCGTTTTCGGGATCGCGTTCGGCTTGAGCCTGCTCTTGCTGATGATCGTCTATCCCAAGTAGCCACAGCTTCGTCTTCTGTCGCGGCGTCCTACTGGTTGCGCTTGCCAGTGAGTTGATGCTGCGCGACACTCTCACAAGTGCCTTGCGGCCCGTGTGCACGCGAAACGTGCGTGCTGGCGGTACTATTCGCTCGGTGCGCGCGTACGGAAACAGCGGTGGGCCCAAATGATCTGGCTTGAGCGATGGGAGGCACGACGGTGCATTGGCATGTCAAGAGAGCGGTCCCGGTACTGTTGGGTGTGTTGTTGATTGTGCTGCTTGCTGCGGCGGGTTGCACACCGTCGACGTCTTCGTCGGACAACGGTTCGCCGAAGCCGCAGAAAGGCGGCACGCTCAGCTACTACATCCAAGAGCCAGCGGCCATCGATCCGTACAATGCGTACGAATCTGAGGGCATACAGGTGGGCCAGGCGCTCTTTGACAGTCTGACGGCCATTGATGCCAAGACCGGAAAGCTCGTTCCGGCGGCGGCCGACAGCTGGTCGTCCAATGCGAGCGCAACGGTGTGGACGTTCAAGCTGCATCCAGGAGCGAAATTCGCGGACGGTGAGTCAGTGACAGCCGCTGACTTCGTCTACGCATGGAACCGCATTGCGGGAAGCGCTTCGAAGGAGACCACGAACCAATCGCAAATCGCCTATCACTTGGCTCGCGTGCAGGGATTCGCCGACGCGCAGGCGAAGGGCGTTCCGATGTCGGGCCTCAAGGCCGTCGACAAGCTGACGCTGCAGGTCACGCTGGGTTACCCCTTCGCGCAGTGGGCGTACGTGTGCGCACATCCGGGATTGGCTCCGGTACCCAAGAAACTCGTCGAGGGCGGCGTGCCCTACAAGAACGCGAAGGTACCTTTCGCCGACATGCCCGTCGGAAACGGGCCCTTCAAGATGTCCGCGCCCTGGAAGCACGATCAGTACATCAACATTGTGCGCAACGACGACTACTACGGCACGAAGGCCTTCCTCGACGGCGTCGATTTCAAGATCTTTAAAGACGAGTCCACTGCGTATCGTGAGTTTCAGGCGGGCTCGCTCGACTTCGCGGAGATCCCCGATGGTCAGATCACGGCAGCCAAGAAGGCGTATGGCGTCTCGTCAGACGGCTACACCGCCGAGCCTGGCAAGGACGTCTTGCTTGGCCCGGAAGCGTCGATCGAGTTCTTCTCTCTCGATCTGAAGAAGGCGCCGCTGAACAACGTCAAGCTCCGGCGGGCCATTTCTCTTGCGATCAACCGCGATGCGATCAACAAGGGCGTGCACGAGGGCACGTGCAAGGTGGCCACGAGCTTCATGCCTCCTGGAATCCCGGGCTATTCGGACAACCAGTTCGCGTACTCACACTACGATGTCGCCGCTGCGAAGAAGTTGCTCTCTGACGCCGGGTATCCGGGAGGCAAGGGACTGCCGTCGCTCAAGATCATTTTCAACTCGGGCGCCGGTCACGAGAAAGAGGTCCAGTACATTCAGTCGGACCTGAAGGCAATCGGCATCAAGACGACCACAGAAACCTATGAGTCCGCTCAATACGCTTCGGCCCTCAGTGGCACGAACTTCGACATGGCTCGTGACGGTTGGACGGCTGACTATCCCATTGCTGATAACTTCATGAACCCGATCTTCAACAGCAAGTCGCCCGACAATCACTCGCATTTCTTCAGTCCAACGCTCGACGCCGCGATCAAACTGGCGCGTCAGACGACCAATGACGCTGCTCGAGCGGACATGTACGCGAAGATGCAGTCTGAGGTCGGCAATGTGGCGCCCGTTGTCCCGATCGTCTACGACGCACATAGGCAGGTTGCGTCGAAGCGCGTACACGATTTGGACTACGACAACATGTGCATCGCGCATTTCGAGAAGGTGTGGGTCACCGGCGGAGCCGCTTCCAAGTGACTGCGGCGAGTCATCTCAATGGATGATAGGAGGTGGCGGGGTCACGATCCCGCCGCCTCTCGCGTATATGGTCAGCGGTGAGGGTGGACGATGCTGCGGTACACCGCCAAGCGAATCCTGCAGTTCATCCCGGTGTTCTTGGGCGTGACCCTGTTCCTGTTCATCCTCACCAGAGTGATTCCCGGCGACCCAGTTGCGCTCCTGTCGGGCCAGCACTCACCGGATCCGCTCGTGGTGGCCAAGATGCGGCACGCGTACGGGCTGGACTTGCCTATATGGCAGCAGTACCTGGACTACCTGCACGCCATCTTTCGGGGCGATTTCGGCACCTCCATCGCGACTGGTCGGCCGGTAGGCGCCATTTTCGCCGAGAAGTACCCGTATACCGTTGAACTCGCCCTCGCGGCAATCGTCATTGAGGTCGTCGTCGGTGTGTTCGCCGGGGTCATCTCGGCGGTCAAACAACACTCGTTCTGGGACGTACTCGTCACGCTGTCGACCTCGCTGCTCGTGTCGCTTCCGGTCTTCTGGCTCGGCATGTTCCTGCAGCTCTTCTTCGGTATCTGGCTCAAGGACTGGACTCACGGGCAGTTCTACCTTCCTATCTCCGGGGCGGGCGGTCCCGGGTCGCCGTTTCCGGGCTGGGTGTACGTCATCATGCCAGCCATCACGCTTGCTTCCGTGTCAACGGCCTACGCTGCTCGGATTCAGCGCAGTCAACTGCTTGAGATCGGTCAGAGCGACTACATCCGAACGGCCAGGGCCAAGGGTCTGTCCGAGAGCGCGATCTTATGGCGCCACGCGATGAAGAACGCGCTCATACCCGTGATCACATTCATGGCGCTCGACCTCGGCGCGATGATGGCTGGCGCGATTCTGACCGAGACGGTCTTTAACTGGCCAGGTATTGGCTACGCGATCTTCCTGGCTATCGGCAAGCGAGACTGGCCGGTCGTCATCGGCTCGACCGTGATCGTCACGTTCGTGTACATGACCATCAACCTGGTCGTGGATGTCAGCTACGCGTTTCTCGATCCGCGAATTCGCTACGGCTCCTCCGAGGCGAGGTGACCGATGCCTGCCGAGAAACCGTCGAGCGCCCAGCGCACTCTGTATGGCGACGCGTGGAGACGCTTGCTTCACAACCGAATGGCGCTGGTGGCGCTGATCTACCTGACGCTGATCACTCTGCTCGCCATCACGGCTCCTCTGTGGGTGACGAGATTCTTCGGCGACCCCACCTTCATCGACACGACGAGGGTTTCTCAAACGCAGTTTCTCGCCCCGTCGCTCGCCCATCCAATGGGTACCGACGATTCCGGCCGAGACATCTTCGCCCGGGTCATCTACGGCGCGCGCGTATCGCTTCTCGTCGGGTTTGTGGCGACGTTCATGTCTGTGGCGCTCGGCGTGCTCTTCGGGGCGCTCTCGGGGTACTACGGAGGCTTCGTCGACAGCGTGATCATGCGCTTCACCGACGTGTTCCTCGCGTTTCCCTACATCCTGCTCGCCATTCTGCTCATCTCGGTCATGGGTATGGGTGTCGGCCCCGTGCTCGTGGCGATTGGCATTCTCGGCTGGACGACGATTGCACGCGTCTTTCGGTCGTCGATACTCTCGGTGAAACAAAATGGCTATGTGGAGGCCGCGCGTGCGATGGGTGCGAGCGACGCGCGCATCCTAGGCCGCCACATCGTGCCGAATGCCATCGCGCCCATCATCGTGTACGCCACCATGGGCTTGGGCGGAGTCATTCTCACGGAGGCCGCGCTTTCGTTTCTCGGCATAGGGATTCAGCCTCCGACGCCGTCGTGGGGCGGCATGCTCAACGAAGCGCAGGGTTACATCACGTCGAATCCCAACCTCTTCGTGTGGCCCGGCCTCGCGATTATCCTCACGGTGCTCGCGTTCGTCCTGCTCGGCGACGGACTTCGAGACGCGCTTGACGTGAAGGCGAGTTCATAGCATGACCGCCGACAAACTCCTGGTGGTTGAGGACTTGAGGGTGACCTTCGCCACGAGGGACGGTGCGCTTGCGGCGGTCGACGGTGTCTCCTTTGAGCTCGCTCGCGGGGAGACGCTCGGCGTCGTGGGAGAGTCGGGCTCTGGCAAGTCGGTGACTGGCCTGGCGCTGATGCGCCTGCTCCCGGCGTCTTCGGCCGCAACTGTCGATGGAGATGCGCGCCTCGACGGCCGCTCGATCTTCTCGATGACCGACCACGAGATCCGCTCTGTGCGAGGCGATCGGATCGCAATGGTGTTCCAAGATCCGATGACGTCGCTGAATCCTGTCTACCGCGTCGGACATCAAGTCGCCGAACCGCTTGTGATGCACAAGCACATGCGCAGGAGTGACGCGTGGCAGCGAGCCGTCGAGCTGCTCGGGCGTGTCGGCATTCCGGATGCGCGAAATCGCGCCAGGGAGTATCCGCACCAGTTCTCGGGCGGCATGCGTCAAAGAGCGATGATCGCGATGGCGCTCGCTTGCGAGCCAGACGTTCTCATTGCCGATGAACCCACGACGGCGCTCGATGTCACGATCCAGGCACAGATTCTGGCGCTGATGGAAGAGGCGAAGAAGCGCACGAGTGCGGCGACGATCGTGATCACGCACGATCTCGGGATTGTCGCCGATGTGGCGGACAACGTGCTGGTGATGTATGCCGGCCGTCCCGTGGAGTATGGCAGCGCCGATGCGCTGTTCTATCGGCCGGCACATCCCTACACGTGGGGATTGCTGGACTCCGTGCCCGAAGGCTCGGTGGGCGGTAAGGCGAGACTGCACGCCATCCAGGGCCAACCGCCGAGTCTCGTCAACGTGCCGAGTGGCTGTGCTTTTCACCCGCGCTGTCCGTACGCGAAGCCTGTCTGCGCGGCAGCCGTGCCCGAATACCGCATCATCGAAGGCGTCCACCGGGCCGCGTGCCACTTCGCGGGCGAGGCAGGTCTTGAGCGGAGCGCTTCGGCGCGTCTGGTTCCCCATGCGAGCGCAGCGGGGGAGGCCTCATGAGCGATGTCATCCTCGAAGTGACGGATCTGGTCAAGCACTTCCCTGTGGAGCAGGGGCTCCTGTCGGCGCGGCTTGGCAAGAAGGTGCGCGCTGTCGATGGGGTCACCTTGAAGGTGCGTCGAGGGCAGACCCTGGGCCTTGTCGGCGAGTCGGGTTGTGGCAAATCGACGGTGGGGCGAGCGGTCCTGCGTCTGGTCGAGCCGAGCGCAGGCCACCTCACGTTCGATGGCGTTGACGTTCTCGCGCTCCGAGGACGCGCACTCAAAGGCTTCCGGCGCAGCGCCCAGATCGTCTTCCAGGATCCGTACTCCAGTCTCAACCCCCGCATGACCGTCGGGGAGATCGTCACGGAACCGCTCACGATTCACCACGTGGGCACACGCGCAGAGCAGTTGGGCCGGGCTGCGGAACTCCTCCGGACCGTGGGGATGAATCCCGAGCACATCAACCGCTATCCGCATGAGTTCTCTGGCGGCGAACGGCAGCGTATCGGGATTGCGCGCGCACTTGCGCTCAAGCCCAAACTGCTGGTGTGCGACGAGCCCGTCTCGGCGCTCGATGTCTCCGTCCAGGCGCAGGTGCTCAACCTGCTCCAGCAGCTTCAGGACGAACTCGGCCTTGCGTACCTGTTCATCGCCCACGATCTTGCCGTGACGCAGCGTGTTTCCGACGAGATCGCGGTCATGTATCTCGGCAGGATCGTTGAAACCGCGCCCTCAGACGAGCTCTGCGATCAGCCGAGCCACCCGTACACGCACTCACTCCTCTCGGCGATTCCGGTGCCGGATCCGCGTTCGCAACGTACTCGGCAGCAGATTGTGCTTCATGGCGAGCCGCCCAGCCCAATCGACCCGCCGACAGGGTGCCGATTCCATACACGCTGCCCAATCGCGGAGTTGCCTCTGTGTGCCGAGACGGACCCGCAGCTTCGTGAGGTTTCGCCCGGCCACTTCGCGGCGTGCCATTTCGCCAGGCCGTTCCCGATTCCATGAGGGGCGAGGGAGCACCGGCCAAAGACGCCCTAGCCTCGGGGTTTGCGCTTTTGCTACACTACCGACTCGCGCCCAGAGTGGCGCTGATCCACGTCGGAGTGGCGGAACGGCAGACGCGCTAGGTTGAGGGCCTAGTGAGGGCAACCTCGTGAGGGTTCAAATCCCTCCTCCGACACCAATGGCATGCCCGAAGCGGCTTCTTCTCGGCAAGGGGAGGGCCGCTTCTTCGCGTCTATGACCGCTGTCGAATCATCTCCGCTCACATCTTCCCGTCGCGATGCCGCAAGTCTTGCCAGCGGCCCGGAGGGCGCTGCCCCGGGTGAAACACCAGGCGGAAAGCGTAAGATGGTGGCATGGCGAAGAGAGACTCACATGGAGCGTCGCCGAAGATCGACCGGGCCATGCTCGGCGTGGTTGGACGCTTGGCCATCTACTTCGGGGGGTTGGTATCGGCGATTATGCTTGCCAACCTGGCCGGAATGCTGAATTGGATGATGATGGGCACCGCGATTGTCAGCACGAGGCTCTACACGTGGCTGGGGATCGCGGCGATGCGATCGGGAACTCAGATATATCTGCACAGCAGGACACTCTCCATAGACCTTGCGTGCACGGCGATATTCATCATGGCGCTCTACGTTGCGCTGGTCCTGGCGTACCCCGTCTCGGCAAGACATCGTTTTCTCGGTCTCGCGATTGGGATTCCGAGCATCGTGTTCGCCAACTTCGTGAGGCTCGTTGCGGTTGCCGAGGTGTCCGAGAGCATTCAGCCAGCGTTTGCGTTTCTTCATGACCGGTGGTTCCACACGCTGCCTCTGAGTGCGCCTGCGTACAGCTCGACATTCACGTTCTTCCACGACTATCTGTTCCAGGTGGGTATGGTGCTCGTCACTGTGGTCGCGTTGGCCGCCTGGTTGTCGTACGTGCGCAAAGATGCGTGACAAGGCCGTTTTTGCGGCCATCAGTATCGTTCTGTCCTTCGCGCTCTTTGGACTCGCGGCACTGCTCAAGGCGGCGCACTACTACACCCCGCTGTCTGCCGGGTTCGTGCTTGCGGCTGTGGCTGTGATGATTGCAGCGCGAGGCGTTGCCTGGAAACGCAAGGCGCTGTTCGTGCTGCTCACCTTGGGCATCTTCACGGTCTTTGATCTGCTCACGTTGGTGACTGGATTGCGCGATGTCTCCAGCGCTTCTTTGGCGGGAACGCCCACTGGACCCGTCGTGGCCATCGTCGGCTTGCTTGGTGCGATCGTGCCGCTGGTTCTTCCGCTCGGGATGCTCGCGGTCTTTGTCGGGAGTGATCCGTCTGTGTTGTGGACCCCAGCGCCGAGTCACCGCCCCAAAGGCAAGAACCGCTAGCCGCACAACAGGTCACCAACACCGGCTCGCGGCCCGCAGCAGGCGCGAGATGACCGTTGCCCGCAACGGACGCTAGACTGAAGCGCTTCTATCGACGTTGGCAAGGAGTAGTACATGACGGTGTCGCGCCGTGCTACCGAGATCCGCCCGTTTGTGGTCATGGACATCGTCGCGCACGCCGAGAAGCTCGAAGCCGCCGGCCACGATGTCGTGCGCCTGGAGATCGGCGATCCGGACTTCCCGACTCCTGATGTGATCGCGCAAGCGGCCGAGTTGGCGATCGCCGAGGGATCCACACACTACACCCAGTCGCTCGGCCTACCGGACCTTCGAGAGGCTCTGCACGTTCGCTACCGGGACCACTACGGTGTGGAAGTCGATCCGACCAACATCGTCATTACGCAGGGCACGTCGCCAGCGATGCTTCTGCTGTTCGGCGCTCTGCTCGATCCCGGGGACGAGGTCATCATGCCGGACCCGTGCTACCCGGCGTATCCCAACTACGTCACGTTCCTCGGCGGCGTTCCCAAACTCGTGCGCGTGCGTGCCGAGGACGGCTTTCGCTACCGCCCGGACGAGGTTCGGGCGGCGATAGGCCCGCGCACGAAGGCCATCATGATCAACTCGCCGAGCAATCCTACGGGGGCGGTGCTCGGCGACGAGGACTTGAAGGCGCTCGCCTCAATTGCCGAGGAAACCGGGGTCCATATCGCGAGTGACGAGATATACCACGGACTCGATTTCTCTGGTCCCGATCGGACGATCCTCGCCTACACCGACAAGGCCTTCGTGCTGAACGGATTCTCGAAGGCCTACGCCATGACCGGTTGGCGGTTGGGATACATGATCGCGCCTCCGGAGTTCGTGCGCCCTGCCGAGAAGATCCAGCAGAACTTCTTTCTGGCCGCCAATGCATTTGTACAGCACGCGGGGGTGGTTGCGCTTACCCGGGCACAGGAGGATGTTGTTAGGATGCGTGCAACATACGATGAGCGTCGTCGCTACCTTGTGCCCGCCCTCGAAGAATTGGGACTCACGATACTCTCTCCGCCAGGAGGAGCGTTCTACGTGTTTGCCGACGCCAGTTGCTGGGGCCAAGACTCCCTGGCGCTGTGTCGTAGGCTGCTCGACGAAGCACACGTGTCGTGCGCCCCGGGTGTCGATTTCGGGCACGGCGGAGAGGGTTTCTTGAGGTTCAGCTATGCGACGTCGAGGGACCGTCTGCGTGAAGGTATTCGAAGGCTCGGTGAATGGGCGGCCGCGAACGTTCAGTCGTGATCGGACCTGGGTTTGGGATTGAGTTCTGCGACTGTTCTGCCGACATTGGATTGGTAGGGTCTTGGCGAAGGCACGGCGATTGCTTGTCATGACCCGGATCTCACGACGAAGGGGACTACTCGCGTGGCGGACACTTGGAGCAAGGCGGATCTCCACATTCATTCTGACCACAGCGACGGTCTTGCGAGTATTCCTGAGATCATGGACTACGTGCAGTACCGCACCGATCTGTCGGTCATCGCCATCACTGACCACAACACCATTGAAGGCGCCGTGCAAGCGAGAGAACTCTCTCGGCACTACAACTTCGACGTGGTAGTTGGCACCGAAGTCTCCTCTGCGGAAGGTCATATTCTTGGCCTGTTCGTGGAAGAAGACGTTGCTCCCGGCATGTCACCGGCCGAGACCATCAAGGCGATCGAAGAGCAAGGCGGAGTCGCGGTCATCGCTCACCCGTTCTCGAACAAGGGTGTGTTTGGGCCTCTCGGCAGGAATGTGTTCGCCCAGGCTGCGCAGGATGGGGCGTTTCACGCTCTCGAGGTCTACAACTCGCTGCCGTTTCTCGTGTGGGCGAACAGCCTAGCGGCGAAGCTGGCGGGTGGAAACGGCATCGCACTCACGGGAGGCAGCGATGCCCACGTTCTTGAAGCTGTCGGCAAGGGCTACACCGTGTTTCGCGGTTCGACCAGCGAGGAACTGCGTGTGAGCATCGATAGCCTGGAGACGCGCGCTGAGGCTGCCCGTGGCGGGCTCTCGCTGGCGCTGCGGTACGCATGGCGCTACAGGGCGATCCGTCGCATGCGGGAGTGGAACTCGGAGCGCTGCAACGCGCGCTGATCACTCGGTCCGAACGTCGCCCCTACGCCACCGAACCTGCCGAGGCGGCGCTGAGTGCGTCCGTGATGTCGGCACGCAACTCCTCCACAAACGCTGGATCGTCATGCCACGCAGGTAGTGTGACGACCGAGACGCTTTCGTCGACGCGGGCCTGCCTCACAGCGAGCTGAATATCAAGCAGTGTTGTGATGGAGTCAAACGGGAAACACGCGGGCGAGACCAGTATCCGACGACATCCGATGGCTGCCAGGTGGCGCACCGTTCCCGTCACTTCTGGATTGCGCCAGTCCGCCCACGCGATGCGAATGTTCTGCTCGCCAACGCCTCGTTCGAGAAGCAACATTCGCACGTGATTGAGGAACGCGGTCTCCTGCTCGTCGAAGTCGCGCCGATCACGAGCCCTGTCACTCGGCTGTCCCTGCCCGACCAAGACGATCCCCGCTGCCGAGGGGTCTCCCGCCACAGCCATGATCCGATTCGTGACAAGCCCGGCGATACGCTCAGAACTCCACAGTGGCCCAGCGTAGGTGACCGACACGCCCAGGTCGCCAAGGCGCAGGGCATCGACCTCCCGCTTCGCCGCATCGACCTCGAGAGATTCGGCAATCACCGCCTCGGCAACTACGATGTTGCGGAATCCATCGGCAACCGTGTGTGCAATCTTCGTGACCAAAGAGCGTTCGCCTTCGCACCATGCGGATTCGAGACGCGTGATTGTCCGAGCGCTCTCAAGGACCGATTCCACCTTCTCGGCGACGGTGTCGAGCTGGCGAGCCGCCGGACTGATGCCACCGGCGGCACGATAGCGGGTCTTTTGCGCCATGAACAGGAACGGCAGCACGCCGATGGAGGCCTTCAAGAGCCCTTCTTCGGAGAGGTCCTCCAGAGCGGCCGCCGTGGCCGCCGGACTGTACAGAGGGGGTTCAACTTCGCCAAGCACGAGAACGGCAAAGCCGGATTGTCTCTCCGGCAAGGAAGCTGATGCCGCGGGGATTCCCGCATGGGCGCGCCTCGCGAACCATCCAAGCAACGTGGAGATCAGCGCGTAACCGCCGAACATGCCCGCGAAGGTAAATGCGATGGCGTACACAATCGCGTCCAAGCGATCGTATGCGAGCGTGACGCCACCGAAACCCCAGGCACATGCAGCAAAGAACACGAGGCCCACCAGCGCAACCAGGCTTTCGAGTGAGCGCTTTGCGACGAGAATGCCGACGAAGGACGCACCCGTTCCCACGGCCCCGACTACGAGCGCTATCCAAATGAGTGCGTCGTCTGCCACGTTGGTCCTCCTGCTCTCAATTGTACTCGTCGGGGTACAAGAAGCAGAGGGCTTCCTTGACTGGTAATACCCCGGTGGGTATGATTCCAGCACCCGTAGACAGTGTTTGACGAAGGAGCGATCCGATGAGCAATAGTCTCGAAGTCACGACCGCAAGCTGGGACGCCGAAGTGGCCAACTCCTCCACACCTGTGGTCGTGGACTTTTGGGCTCCATGGTGTGGCCCGTGCCGCATGGTGGCGCCGGAGCTTGACAAGTTGGCCGAGCGCCTCGGTTCGTCAGTCAAGTTCGTCAAGGTCAACGTCGACGAGAATGGCGAGTTGGCGATGAAGTACGGAATCATGAGCATTCCGACCATTGCCAAGTTCGTGAGCGGGTCGCTTGAGGCTCAGGTCATCGGGGCCCGCGGTGCCGATGCACTGGCCAAGGAACTCGGCATCTAGTCGAGTTCGTTCGGACGTCTCGGCCGTCGCTCGAGAGGCGTGGAGCGTAGTTGGATGGGCTGAGCCTATCGCACGCACGATGAGTACTTGAGGAATACCTTGATCGCCTCGTCAATCACTTCGTCGCGCGTGATTGAGGGGTCGTCGGGGATCATGCAGTGCTTCATTGCGTGCCCAACCATGTGAATGCCGACTTGATTGAGGGCGGACTTTGCAGCCATTACCTGGGTCAAGACCGCAGTACAGTCCTGACCTGTTTCGATCATCGACTGCAGTCCACGGATCTGGCCCTCTAGGCGACGCAGCCGGTTGATGATTCTCTTGCGTTCTCCCTCGTCGGTGATCATGGCATTTGAGTCATCGTTGTACGTCATTTGGGCGTTTCGACCTCCAGGAGGGTGTCCCGAGTAGGGCGTTTGCGCGGATTATACCCCCTAGGGGTATACGCTCGCAACGTTGTCGCAGTTGAGGGGCGCGTTCACATCCGCGCCAACACGGCTGCGTGAGCGTCACACAGGGACGTGGAAGTACTCACGCCCGGGGCATCGTGAGCGGAAATCCGATCAAGGCGCGCGAGAGTCCACGGAAAATCCGCAGGTCGTGGCCGTAGGGGACCCGCAGTGCAGTGGTATACTTTTTGCATTGGGGGCTCGCTTCGCGACCCCCCGGCATGAAGAAGAGGGGGAGCGCCCATGGAGCTCTCACAACGCCCCGAACTGCGGCAGAAAGTCACTCTCTCGCCTCAGGTCTACCAGGGGCTCAACATACTGGCGATGCCGATTGCCGATCTTCAACAACTCATGGAGATCGAGATGCTCGAGAACCCAGTGCTCGAAGTTGACGAGTCTGAGTCGGAGCCGCTCGATGACGAGGAGATTGACGAGCACGACGACGAGCGCTCGTGGGACGAATGGCTTGAGATGTATGAGGATCTCGACTCGATGGAGCCAACCGCTCCGCGAGATCCAAATGCTGAAGCGACCAACACCGAGGATTTCGTCGGCGGCGTCCAGAGCTTCGATGACTACCTTGTTCAGCAGTTGGCGCTGCTGGATTTGAGTGAGGCCGTGGCGAGGGCGGGGCGGGTTATCATTGGCTCGCTTGATGACGATGGCTTCTTCACGGGTTCATTGGATGAGGCCGCTGCTCTTGCGGGAGTCAGCCGCGCGGAAGCGGAATCGGCTCTGAAGGCAGTTCAGCAGCTCGATCCTCCTGGCGTAGGAGCTCAGAGTCTGCCTGAGGCGCTGTGTCTACAGATGGAGTCGCTCGGCATCGAGGAACCCAACCTTCTGCGCATAGTCCAAGATCATCTTGACGACGTTGCCGCCAATCATTATCGCAAGGTGGCTCGAGCGCTGAGAATCGACGAAGAAGAGGTGCGTCGTCTCGTCGATGTCTTGCGCGCGCTCAACCCGCGCCCAGCTGGAGCGTTCTCGCCTGGGCCGTCACCTGGCTACATCGTTCCGGATGTGACATTGCGACGTTTCGGCGACGAGTGGCTCATTACGCCCAACAACGAAGCGCTGCCCACCCTTCGGGTTTCGCCACGATATCGATCGCTTCTTCGCAGTGGCTCGACCGCTGACGATGAAACCAGACGCTACCTGAAGGACAAGATCCGCTCGGCAGAGAGCTTCATCAAGAACGTTGACCGTCGCAAAGACACGGTCACACGCATCACGGAGATCATCCTCGAGGTACAGTGCGACTTCTTTGACGATGGCAAGGGACCTCTGAGGCCTCTGCGGCTAGAAGACGTTGCTGTCGAGATTGGCGTTCACTTGTCGACGGTGTCTCGGGGGGTAACCGGCAAGTACATGGCCACTCCCTACGGGCTGTTCGAGCTGAAGCACTTCTTCAGCGGAGGCTACCGGACCGCGCAGGGGATGGACGTGGCGGCGACGAGCATCAAGCAGCGGCTGCGGGAACTCGTTCGAGAAGAGGATGCGTCCAAGCCCTTGTCAGACCAGCGCCTTGCCGAGCTCCTGTCGGACGAGGGTGTGACGGTGGCGCGACGAACCGTGGCGAAGTATCGCGAGGAACTCAACATCGAGCCGAGCTGGGCTAGGCGCCGCAGATGACAACGGAACCGGCCGGGCTCCCGAGGCGCCCGCCTGTGAGGACGGTTGAGGTGGAAGCCGTCGGCCATCCGAAGCTGTCGCACGACCTGCGTGCCATTGCACTCATTGTCGTGATGATGGTGTTGGTCTCCGTTCTGCATCTGTTCGCCGATGGGCATCTCGGCGGCCTCCAGATGGAGCTACTCTACCGGCGGCTCTACTACGTGCCCATCACGTATGCCGCGTTCGTGTTCGGGAAGCGGGGTGGCGTTGTCGCGGCGCTTGTCGCGTCCGTGCCGTTTGCGTTCCATGCGCAGCTTGGCGTTCACCGAGTGTTCGATCTGGGCTTCGACAACTGGATGGAGATCGTGTCCTTCTTCGCATTGGGTTTGCTCTTCGGCGCGATCCGCGACTTGGAGGAGACGAAGACACGGGATCTCAAGGAAGTCTCGCTTCAACTTGAGGATGCGTACAAGAAGCTCGAGGATCGAGCCATTCAGCTCATCAACATCCAGGACTACACGCAGTCCATCTTGCGTTCGATCACGTCGGGCGTACTGACGGTCGCTCCAGATGGGTCGATCGCGACGGCGAATCCGGCGGCCGAGCGCATGCTGGGAATGTCGGAGTTCGAGATGGTGCCCAAACCAATCGGTTCGCTGTTTCGCATCGACGGCGGGATCTCAGCAGATGTCGCCAAAGTACTTGCCGGCAGACTCCCGCTTGCGTTGCGTGAGGCAACGCTCGTTACGGCGGCAGGCAACGAGGTTCACGTTCAGGTGTCGACTTCGCGCATGCGCGCCGTCGGCGGAAACGTGCTCGGCGCCGTCGTTACCCTTGAAGACGTCTCAGACATCAAGGCGCTCACGGATCAGCTCGTGCGTGCGGATCGTCTTGCGGCAATGGGTGAACTCACTGCCGGAGTCGCTCACGAAGTTCGCAATCCGCTCGGGGTAATCGGGGCGTCGGTACAACTTCTCGAGGACGCGAAAGGTGATCCGGCTCGCATCAAAGAAGCAGCGGAAGTCATTCGGCAAGAGATCGATCGACTTGACCGGGTGATCAAGGCGCTCCTCGACTTCGGCCGGCCGAGCAAGCCGACGCTCGTATATACGAATCTCAACGAGGTCCTGCAGGATGTTGTCCTGTTCACGAACAGATTCGCCAAACAATCAGGGGTCGTGATTGAGGAAGCGTTCGATCGTGATCTGCCGGTGGTCCATGGAGACCCTGATCAGCTCAAGCAAGTGTTTCTGAACCTCGTGACTAACGCAGTGCAGGCCATGGACAAGACCGGTGGAACCATTACCATCGAGACTCGAGCTGTGGGGGAGTACGTAGAAGTGTCGGTTTCAGACACTGGGCCGGGCATTGTGCCGGGTGATCTCTCGAAGGTGTTCGACCCCTTCTTCACGAAACGTGCCGAGGGCACAGGCCTCGGCTTGACTATCGTGCATCGCATCATCGACGAGCATGAGGGGCATATCGAAGTTGAGAGCGGGTCTAGGGGAACTGTGTTCCACGTGACGCTACCCGCTGCCATGGAAGACTGAGAGGAAGTTCAAGTGGGCAAACGCGTGCTCATTGTTGATGACGAGAAGAACATGCGCTGGGTTCTCGGCCAGGCTCTTGCTGGAGAGGGGTTCGACGTTGCCGAAGCCGTGGACGGCACATCGGCGCTTGAGTCTGTTGCCGAGCAGGAACCCGATGTGATGGTGCTGGACCATCGAATGCCTGAGCCCGACGGCATGGAGGTGCTGCGCAAGGTTCGCTCCAAGGGGATGTCGTTCCCCATTATCATGCTCACCGCACACGGCAACGTGGCCACTGCCGTCGAGGCGATGAAGGCGGGAGCCAGCGAGTACCTCACGAAGCCATTCGATTTGGAGGAACTGAAACTCGCCATCGGCAAGGCGCTGGAGTACTCGGGCCTTGCCGCCGAGGTCGAGAGATTGCGTAGCGAACTGGATGCTGAGTACGACGTTGAGGGCATTGTCGCGTCGGATGCGGGGATGCTCGCTGTGCTTGAAACGGTGCGCAAGGTGGCGCCCACCATGGCGACCGTCATGATCTACGGCGAGTCGGGGACCGGCAAAGAGCTGATCGCACGTGCGCTTCACAATCTGTCAGAGCGTGCGGCGAAACCATTCGTATCCGTTAGCGCGGGGGCACTTCCCGAGACCCTCTTGGAGAGCGAGCTGTTCGGCTATGAGAAGGGCGCTTTCACCGGTGCGATGACTGCGAAGCCGGGCCGCTTCGAGATGGCGAACGGCGGCACGCTATTTTTGGATGAGATTGGTGACATTTCACCAGCGACCCAAGTGAAGTTGCTGCGCGTCCTGCAGGAGCGGAGGTTTGAGCGTCTCGGAGGCACGCGCGGGATCGAAGTGGATGTACGCGTTGTAGCCGCAACCAATCGCGATCTCCAACAGCTCATTGCCGATGGTGGGTTTCGTGAGGATCTGTTCTACCGTCTCAACGTGGTTCCGGTGACCCTGCCAACGCTTCGTCAGCGGGCGGGGGACATTCCGCTGCTGGTCGCCCATTTCCTCGAGAAGTTCAAAGCAGGTTCCAAACGCATCAGTCCGCAAGCCATGGAAGCCCTGGTCAACTACCCGTGGCCCGGCAACATCCGTGAACTCGAGAACACGATCGAGCGCATTGTCATCCTGTCGCACGATGACGAGATCGGCGTTGGAGATCTTCCCGCCGAAGTCCGCGCTGGTGTTCCGCCGTCGGATCGGGTCGCTACGGGATTCGCTCTGCCGGAGGATGGTGTGGATCTTGAGGAGGTTGAACTTGACCTAGTCCGGCAAGCGCTCGACAGGACGGGGGGGAGTGTTCCCAAGTCCGCGAAGTTGCTCGGGCTAACGTCCAAGACGTTTGAGGCTCGGATGCAGCGTCTCGGCCTCTAGATAGGTTTCACTCCATCACACTGCAGTGTGGCATGCAGGTTGCAGTTCCACACGAGTCATCAACCTTCTGCAGTGGAGGGCCTGTGAGCCGGTGGTCGACCAGGCGATGGGGTTTCGCCGTTCTCGGCGGGTTGACGGCTGTCTCGATTGTCGCAGCTGTCGCCGCCGAACTTGATGACTCCGGTCTCGGTCGCTTGTACGATCTCGGTCTGCTTGCATGGGTTGTCCCGGTGATAGCAGGGGCGGCAGTCGGCGCGCTCGCGTGGCTGGTCCTCGACGGACTTCCGGACGAGGACGATGGCGAGTCATCTTCCGGCTTCACCTGCCGAGTGTGCGGTCATCCAATGCTCGACGACTGGCGCATGTGTCCCCATTGCGGAGCGGTAATCGGGCGTGGACCCGTGCGGCACGACGGAGTCTCAGTGGATCGCTGAGTTCGCAAGCCATCATCTGGGTACGACAATCACGTGTAGCGGGCGGACATTCTAGGAGCGAATGTGGCTGTTGAGATTGCGCATCTAAGAACAAGCGGAATGCACTGCACCTCATGTTCGATGCTTGTGGACATGACGCTCAGCGACCTCGCTGGCGTGAGTGAGTCGAACACGGATCTCGCCTCAGGACGCACCATAGTCACGTTCGATTCGGACGTGGTCTCAATTGAGGGAATCATTGACGCCATACGTGGTGCGGGGTACGACGCGGAGCGAGTTGCCTGATCTCGGCAGAGTGGGATAGCCCCTGCTATAATACCTCCCAGGGTATATGGCGATTGCTGGCGAAGAGCCGGAACTGGAGATCCCCATGTCGGGAGCGTTGTCGTTTCCACTAGCATTTGCGGCTGGTCTTGCATCGTTTCTCTCCCCGTGTGTCTTGCCTCTGGTGCCAGCGTATCTGTCGTTCATGACGGGGCTCACCATCTCTGAGCTTGCCGAGCAAGATCGTTCACTCTCGCGGGTTCTTGTTCCGGCGCTCTTGTTCGTCGCAGGATTCTCTGTTGTCTTCGTTGGTCTCGGGGCCTCGGCCTCGGTCTTGGGGGAGTTTCTCGTTCGGTATCGGTTCATCGTGGAACGAATCGCGGGGCTTCTTGTCATTGCTTTTGGAATACTGATGCTTGGCGTTATCAAGGTCCCGTGGCTGTACGGCGAGGCGCGCGCAGACATGTCGCGCGCGCGGTCGCTGAACAAGGGTGCGTCGTTTGTGATGGGGATGGCGTTCGCCGCCGGTTGGACTCCGTGCGTTGGCCCGATCCTCGGGTCGATACTACTTGTGGCGGGGAAGTCCCAGAGCGTGCTTCAGGGCACATTGCTGCTGCTCGTCTACTCCATCGGCCTTGGCGTGCCGTTCATAGGCGTTGCGCTCCTCTTTGGCTCGGTTCGGCCGGTGTTGGTATGGATGAACAAGTACTCGCTGATCCTGAGTCGAGTTGCCGGAGCCGTACTGATCGCGGTCGGACTGCTGCTTCTGGTCTTCGGCGATGTCGACGTGGTGCACGACTATCAGGAGGCCAAGGCCGTTGCGCCGCTGTGGTACGAGTCGGTCTCGAATTGGCTTCGCAGCATCTTCTCGCGGCCTGGCACGGCGGCACCTGGCATGGCTCCATAGCGAATTCTCGATGTCGGCCGAGCGCTCCATGCAGTACCATCTAGCGGGGAATCCTGGAGCGACGTTTGGCATCGAGAGGGAGGGGCATGCCTATGACAGGCCGCAAGCGAGGGGGCCTCGGGACGCGCGTTGTTCGAGTCACCCTGGCGGTCGGCGCAGTGACCGTGCTTGCGGCGGGCGTCGCCTCTCTTGTTGGCGCATCCGGCCTGGCAGTCCAAACGCTTGCGATTCGAGATACCAGTGTGCTGCAAAGCGCTCAGGGTGAGATAGTCCACCGTCTCAGCAGCGTCGAAGCAATAGCCGCACATGTCTCCGCGGAGGTCGCGTCACAGTCGGACGTGAGTCAACTCGACAGAGAGATTGTGCCTGTCATCGACGCCTCTCTGGGCGAGGTCGACGAGGTGGTTGTGGCTGACCGCTCAGGCAAGGTGATCACATCTTTCCCTTCTGCGCTTGAGGCCACATCCATGATTGACAATCCCGCGTTTGTGAGTGCGCTTGCAGGGGCAAGCGGTTTCAAGCGCGTGCTCAACCCGAACAAGACGTGGTCCCTGTGGCTGCTGCGTACGGTTTCGACTCCGAGCGGTCAGACCGCCGTTCTTCTCGTCCGAGCGGATGATTCGTTCGTTCAGCGTGCACTTGACAACGCGGTTGCGGGGTCCGATCGCGTCATGACCGTGGTGGAAGACGGCAAGCCCCTGTTCACGAGCCGTTCGTCAGATCCGTCGACGTTGCGTAGCGCGGTATGGAAGCCGACTTCAGAGGGGCTCAGCGGCGCTGGACAAGTCACAGCTTTGTCCGTGCATCAGCGTCCGATGGTCGGCCACTACATTGATATGCGCGGGGTCGAAGGCGTGGACTGGCGGCTGACAGTCTTGGAGCCGAGCATTGTCGTGCAGGCCGATACTCTTCGCGCGGTTGCACCGGCGATCCTCGTCCTGTTGCTTGGTGCCGCTGCGGCTGTGGTTGCCGCATTCATGGTGTCGCGGCGCCTTGTGCAGCCTCTGCGGATGCTTGAGGCTACCGCCTATCGCGCTGCGAATGGTTCGTTCGTGCAGCCCATTCCATCGGACAGCGACGATGAGATTGGGCAGGTCGCCAACGCATTCAACGCGGTCGCACTGAGACTGAATGCGCTCCACGATCTCTCGCAACTTCTTGCGAATGCTTCCCAGCTCGACCAGGTTCTGGATGGCATCCTGTCTGCGATGCGCCACATTGTTGGACCAGGTGTGGCGGCAATCTACCTTCTCGACGACGATGCCGAGTGGCTGGTGCCGACGCGTTCACGCGGAGTGAGCGTCCAAGAAGTGCAGCGTGTGCCAGTTGGCAGTGAGGGTTGGCTCGCTCAGGCGCTTCGCGAAACCGAGGTAACGGTGCATTCTTCGGATCTCGCCACGCTTCAGGCGAACATGCCGGGGCTCGCAACCGACCAGACAGTTGCTCTTACGGCGCCGTTGGTATCCGGTCACGAGGCCCTCGGCGTCATCGTGGTGCTGAGGCACAGGAACGAACCTGTGAGCGACGCCGAGCGTGAAATGGTGCGCACGTTCTCCGCCCAGGCATCCGTTGCGGTACACAATTCGCGGCTCTTTGAGACCGAGACTCAGTCTCTGCGCGTCGCCGAGGCTCTGAGGACGGTCTCCGAGAGGCTTGTGCGCCCGGACGGATTGTCCGTTGCCCTTGCCGAGGTAGAAGAGGTCGTATGCGACCTGTTCGACGCGCGCGGTGCGGTCTTCGCCCTCTACGACCGGCATGCGCTCGGACTGCCGCGCGCGGTGAACCGGGCACAGGAGGTCGCTTTGCTCGACATCGCCATGCGCCTGTTCGGCGAGCGCGGACATCGAGCGCTCGCGGTGTACCGCGGCGAAGACGCTGACGTGGACGACATGATGAAATCGCTCGCCGCGCGATCGCTCCTGATTGCTCCGGTTGCGATTGAGTCTGAGCATGGAGCGGTCCTCGTCGTGTCCCTTGAGCGGACGATGATCTCAGCCAGGAATCTGGACCTGGCCGAGGCGGTGGCCAACGAAGTCGCTCTGGCCCTGGACAACGCGTTTCTCTACGAGCGTGCTCTAAGCAGAGCGGCTAACCTTGAGACCGTCTTTCGCATTAGCCAGGCGGTGGGCTCTTCTTTGCAGGTCAACGTCGTGCTCAACCGCGTTCTGGATGTGGTCCAGAAGATCTTGTCGGCCGACGCGGTTGCGCTGATGACGTACGACTCTCGCAAGAGGTGCATTTCGACTGCGATGGCGAGAGGCGCTGTGCCCGCCGAGGTTCTCGCCCTGGAGACTCATCCCGGCGAAGACGTGCCCGGATATGTGTTCTCCACAGGGGAGCCAGCCGCGTTTCGGGACCTTTCCGAGACGACGGCGGGCATAGCCGGCAAGGCTGCCGTGCACAATCTGCGTTCACTCCTAGCCGTGCCGCTACTGGCGCGCGGCCGCTCCATCGGTGTCCTCATGGTGTTCTCTGCGGATCCAGCAGCGTTTTCGGACGAGGACATGAGTGTGTTGCAGACATTTGCTTCACAGGCGGCGCTGGCACTTGACACCGCTCGGCTCTACAGCCATGAGCACGAGGTGGCGTCGATCCTGCAGCAGAGCATTCTGCCCGATGCGTTGCCGGAGTATCCTGAGATTGAAGCTGCAAGCGCATATCAACCCGCTGGTTCCGAGGCTGAGATTGGCGGGGACTACTACGACCTGTTCCGCGCACCCGATGGTACGCTCTGGTTCGCCATCGGCGACGTGTGTGGCAAGGGAGTCATCGCCGCGACCAAGACGTCGATGATCAAGTACTCGGTTCGGGCCTTCGTGGCAGCTGGCCTCGGCCCGGCCGACGTTCTCGGTGAGGTGAACCGATCGGTGTCAGAGACCGGCGAAGCTTCCGACATCGTGACCTTGTGGGTTGGTCGGCTCGATCCTCCTGCCGAGGCTTTGACGTATGCCAGCGGTGGGCATCCGCCGGGAATGTTGCGCCATACCGACGGGACCGTCGAACGCACCGCTCCCACTGGGCCGCTGTTGGGTGCGCTATCAGACGTCGTGTATGGGGAAGAAACCCTGAAGCTTGGGAAGGGTGATGTGATCCTACTTTGTACGGACGGTGTCACGGAGGCGCGCAGCGACAAGGAGTTTTTCGGCGAGGATCGTGTCGAAGAGACTGTTGCCGCCGGGGGGAGCGCTGAAGAGATCGTGCGGAGGCTATTGACGCTCGTGCGTCGTTGGGTGCACGGAGAGCTGCGTGATGATGTGGCGGTTCTCGCTATTGCGTTGGAATCAGGCCAGCGCGAACATGGTGAAGCTCGCAAAGGAGAGGCCAACTGATGGCGCCGATGTTCGAGATCTCGCACGCCGTGGAGGCGCGCACCTGTGTGGCGAGGCTCTCGGGTGATATCGACACCGCCATAGTGCCTGAGCTTCGTCGTGATCTCGAGCAGAGCATAGACGCTGGGTGTCTGAACATGGTGCTGGATCTCACGGGCGTCACGTACGCCGACAGCACTGCTCTGGGCTTGCTCGTCTGGCTCGATCACGAACTCGGTCCTCGTGAGGGACGGATCCTACTCGCGGGCGCCAATCCGGACGTCTCGCGCGTTCTCGAGCTGTCGGGGCTTATTCAGCTCGGCAATTCGATCATGGTGAGCGACGACGTCGACACGGCGCTGGCCGGTCTGGACGTCAAGGCCTTGTCTGCCGAGGAGCTGTGGCGTCGCGAGATCTGCATTCCCCCGGATATTGATCAGTTGGCGGGGGTGCGTGATACCGTGAGCGTTCAGGTCGCTCCGCTCGGCTTCACGGAGTCCGCGATCTTCGACATCAAGGTTGCGCTGGGTGAGGCGCTTGCGAACGCGGTACGCCACGGCGCTTCTGAGTCCGACGGGCGTGTGTGCGTAGAGGTGATTGCCTATCCTGATCGGGTGGTTATCGAAGTCATCGACAACGGTCCGGGATTCGACGGCGTGCACCGCGCGAGCGACGATCTATACGCCCCAAGCGGGCGTGGGATCATGTTCATGCGCGCGCTCATGGATCGGGTGGAGTTTGAACCGGCAGACGGAGGCGGAACGCTCGTGCGGCTCACCAAGCATCACCGCACCGGGACTGAGTGATGCCTCACCGTTCGGGTGGGAAGAAGCGAATTCTCATCTTCTCGGCGTCTTTCGGTGGTGGCCATCGCTCTGCCGCCGAAGCGCTTCTGCGCTACTACCGCGCTCACTACGCTGACACCGTCGACGTCCGCATGGTCGATTTCTTCGGTGAGTTTATGCCGAGCATCAACGTCCTCGCGAAGTTCGGCTACCAGCAGTCCGTGCAGTTCTTCCCGGCGCTGTACGGCAACTTCTACGACGTCTCGAACAAGCTGCCGACAAATCCGGTGGTTCACGAGCTGCGAACCATGGGCTTCGCACGGGCCGCCGCCTATGTCGGTGAGTATCGTCCCGACGCTGTGATCTCGACGTTTCCAATCGCGGGGGGCGTGGTCTCAGATATGAAGGCGGACCGCCCTCTCATCGCGGGCACTGTCATCACAGACTATGGCGTCCATCGAGCCTGGCTTCATCCCGCGACCGATTTCTACTTCTGCGCGTGCAAAGAGGTGCGTGAGGATCTGGTAGTTCGCAAGATCCCGTGGGATCGAGTGGTGGTGTCTGGTATCCCTGTGGCCGAGAAGTTCGTTGCCACATTCGAGCGCACCGCGCTTCGCCGTGAGCTTGGTATTGCCGATCGGTTCACCGCGCTTCTGACAGGCGCGGCTGGCGCGCCGGGGGATCTGCGCGATATTGCTGCGCAGCTTGCCTCCTTCGGAATCCAAGTTGCGGCTGTCACAGGACGCAATTCTCGACTCAAGCGCCGACTCGACACGCTAGCGCGCAAAGCTGACCTGGTGAAGGTCTTCGGGTACACCGAGGAGATGCACAAGATGATGCGTGGGAGCGACGTACTTGTCGGCAAAGCAGGAGGGCTGACGGTTTCTGAGGCGCTTGCGGTCGGGTTGCCGTTGATCATCTACAATCCGGTACCGGGACAGGAGCTCTTCAACGTCGACTTTCTCGTGAACTACGGTGCGGGGCTGCTGGCACGCGATGAGGATGATGTCGTGGAGAAGGTTCGGTTTCTCTCGACGCACCCCGAGCGGCTCTCTCAGATGGCCAGCAATGCTGGGACGCTCGGCAAGCCGGAGGCCGCGCAGACGATATGCGAACGGGTCCTGGCTGCATTGCGCTAGTCGCATGGAGGGACAGGCAATGGACTTTCGCGAAGTGGTCCGCGCACGACGCTCGACCCGTGACTTCGGCCCCACTCCAGTCCCACGAGACGTGCTGCAACGGATCATCGACAGCGCGCGTCTAGCTCCGTCTGCCGGAAACGAGCAGCCGTGGCGCTTCTACGTGGCGACAGGCGAGACGCGCCAGAAGATAGGCAGCCTGATTGCGTGCGCGACGGTTCATCTTCAGGACTACTTGGACGTGTTGGGGCCAGAGGGCCACGACGCGGCCGCCCGATGGTATTCCTCGCTAGGCAACGCGTCGGCTCTCATCATCATCGCATCACCTTCCGCCACAGACTCTCACGTTGCCCTGGAGCGGTGCGTCTCGGTGGGAACGGCACTCGAAAACGCTCTTCTTGCGGCAGTGGACGAAGGTCTTGTCGCGTGCAACATCACGTTCTCGCACTGGGTTGAAGACGATCTGATCCAGGCGCTAGGTGTGCCTGATGGATGGAGAATCGCGACGATCATTGCTCTCGGTGAAGCTGGCGAGATACCGCCTAGGGAGCAACAGCGTCGTCGAGATGACACAGTGTGGCTGGACTAGTGGCGGCATGATCCGGGCGGTCTTCTTCGACGTGGGCAATACGCTTCTTCGCCCATACCCTTCAGTCAGCGAGGTCTGCCGACAAGTGCTTGCCGAGGAAGGTCACTTCCACGATCTTGCCGCCATCGACGAGGTTATGCCCCTTGTGGACGCGTACTACGAGGACCGCTATCGAAGCGACGATACGTTCTGGACCGACGAGAATGAGACGTCGCAGGTGTGGGTTGGCATGTACTCGCTGCTCTGTCGGCGCCTCGGGATCGCCGATGAATCGGAGCGCATCGCAAGGCGCGTCTACGATGAATTCGGAGACCCTCAGCGCTGGCGCGCGTATCCGGATGTGAAGCCAGCTTTCGGACGCTTATCCACTCTTGGGCTACAACTTGGTATCATTTCGAATTGGGACCGCCGACTGAACTCGCTAATCGAGGGGGTGGGATTAGGCGAGTACCTGTCGACGGTTGTGTCGTCTGCTGAGGTCGGTTTGCACAAACCCGACCCACGCATTTTCGAACTGGCGTGTGAACGGCTCGGTGTTGTACCGCAGGAAGCGGTGCATGTTGGCGACCATCACTACGCCGACATTGTCGGGGCCACAGCAGTCGGGATGATTCCGGTCTTGATCGATCGGCACTCCTCCGCTCGTGCAAAGGTCGAGCGCTACGTCACTTCGCTCGACAACATCGAGAGTACCTTGGGCTTGGGGAGGTGACGCGATGAAGTGGCCAAACGCGTCTGTCGGCATGTGGATCGTGTTCGTGGTCGGGGTAGTCGTGTGCCTTCTCCTGGCCAAAGGGGCGAGTTCGCTCGCACTGTATTCGTGGAATCAGGTCGTGGACTACAAGAGCCCGTACGTGTCGACACCTGCCCCTGCCGAGTTGATCTCGGCGGGCCCTGCGCCAGAGCCCGCTGTTGCTCACAGGGTCGTGCTTATCATTGTGGATGGACTTCGTGACGACGTGTCTCGCTCCGCGATGCCGACGGTTCAGACCCTGCGCGCACACGGCGCCGACTTCACGCTTGCGGTACCTCAGCCATCACTGAGCTACCCAAACTGGACGACCATTCTGACCGGAGCTTCTCCGCAGATCAGTGGGGTCACCACGAACTGGTACACCAGCCGCGAACCCGCCCCCACCCTCATCGACGTGGCGCGGTCCGCCGGCGACAGAGTGGTCGTCGCGGGGCCTACGGACTTCTCCAAGCTGTTTGGAATCAAGCCTGCCAAAGGCGTCTCGCTGAGGGATCCCTCGGAGAGCGACTATGTCTCTGGAATGTTGATCGACGACACACTGCGCTTGTCGCAGGAGACCAGCCCGGCTCTGATCGTCGTGCATCTGCCGGATCTTGATACGGCAGGGCACGATTTCGGTGGAGCATCGCCCAAATATCAAGAGGTTGCCACTCAGATCGACACGGACATCGGGCGCCTCGTTCTTGGCATGCAGGGGACAAGCACCACGTTCGTCATCACTGCAGATCACGGTCATACCGACTCCGGTGGGCACGGCGGCTGGGAGCCGTCGGTACTGCACGTGCCGGCGGTGTTCTCCGGCGATGGCATTCGACCTGCCAAGGGGACCGGCGACCTACAACAGATTGCGCCGACGGTCGCCGTGCTGCTTGGGTTGAGAGACCCGGCGTTTGCGGAGGCTCAGGCGATACGATCTGTGGTCGCCACAAACAACCAGGCCGTTTTCGCCTCCGATCAGGCCCATCATCTCGCATTCGACTCTGAGTACGTGGATGTGACGAACGGCCACGGGACCTCGCAGCAAGATGGGATGGGGGACGGAACTCCTGATGGTGCAGTGGCTGCGGCGCGCCAGGGACGTCTGGCTGCGGAGCGCTGGAGCAGGTTACCGCTGGCCGTCGCGATTTGGATTGCGGTGATCGCGGTTGCGGCTGCAATTGGCATGGTTTCGTGGCGGGCGCTTGTGTCGGCTTTCGCGGGTTCGGCCGCATACTACGTGGTCTACGGAGGGTTGTTCTTCGTCATCCACGGCTACCACTGGTCGCTCTCGGCGTTCAACACCGAGACCTACGTGAAGACCTTCATGAACTGGCGTCTCGGCGAAGCCGGAATCGCCGCATTGGTTGGCGTCGCGGTTGCAGCGTTCGTGTATCCGCTGCTGCGTCGCAATCCGAAGGGGCCGCAGACCCTTGAGTACCTGTCGGGATATCTTGCGCTGGGACCTGCGACGATCCTGGTGTTGCTCGGCACGTTGTGGACTCAGGTTGCTTGGTACCTATGGCAGTGGGGTGCGGACGTAGTGTGGATGCTTCCGGACCTGCGGTTGGCCTTCAAGTACGATCTCGATCTTGTGCAGATGAGTGCCATTGGTGTGTGTGCCTTGTTCGCCCCGCTAGTGACGTATCTGATAGGGCGGTATCATCCCAAGGTGATGTAGGCGGCGTGCCCGGTCAGCCGCCGTTTCGAAGACGTACGTCGCGGCAGCCCGCGGGGCATGTCGTCCATACTCCTGCTCGGAGGATACCGCTCTATGGCAGCTATCAAGGACTTGAGGCAATTCATCGCTCTTCTCGAGAAGAAGGGGCAGCTCAAGCGCATTACCGCCGAGGTGGACCCGAACCTTGAGATCGGGGAGATCACGGATCGGGTGAGCAAGCGAGTGGGCCCCGCGCTGCTGTTCGAGAATCCGGTGAACCGAGAGACGGGGGAGCGCTACGCCTCTCCCGTCGCGATCAACCTCATGGGGAACTTCGATCGTATGGCCTGGGCTCTCGGCGTCGATGCTGAGACAGGCACGTGGAAGGATCTCGACGCTGTCGCCAAGCGAGTTACCGATCTGCTTCCGCTGGACATGCCGGGATCGGTGAAGGCGAAGTTCGACACCCTCATGGGTCTGAAGGATCTCGCGGGTGCCGGTGCCAAGGAGATCAAGAAGGCGCCGTGTCAGGAGGTCGTGCACCGCGGCGACGAGGTGGATCTCACGAAGCTGCCCGTGCTCAAGACGTGGCCGGACGATGGGGGTCCTTTTGTCACGCTGCCCCTTGTCGTGACCAGCAATCCCAAGGGCAAGCTGAATGTCGGCATGTACCGGCTACAGGTGTTTGACAAGAACACGACAGGGTTGCATATCCACGAGCATCACGACGGCGCGAAGAATCTCAGGGCATGGAAGGCCGCGGGTGTGACGCGTGTGCCGGTCAGCGTGGCGATCGGTGGCGATCCATGTACGATCTTCTCGGCGACTGCGCCGGTGCCCCCGATGATCGACGAGTACATGTTCGCCGGCATCCTGCGAGGCGAGTCGGTTGAGGTCGTCAAGTGCGTGACTAATGATCTGCTGGTTCCGGCGCACGCCGAGATCGTACTTGAGGGCTGGACCGATCTAGAAGAAACGCGGTGGGAGGGCCCGTTCGGCGATCACACGGGTTACTACTCTCTGGCGGACTACTTCCCGCTCTTTCACGTTGAGGCGATCACGATGCGCCGAGATCCCATCTACGCGGCCACCATTGTCGGCCCGCCTCCCATGGAAGATGACTATCTCGGTAAGGCGACGGAGCGCCTGTTCCTGCCGGTCATCAAGGCGATGCTTCCGGAAGTGATCGACTATGACTTGCCGCTTGAGGGTGTCTTTCACAACTGCGCGATATTCCAGATCAAGAAGGAATTCGCGGGTCAGGCATTCCGTGTCATGAACTTTGCGTGGTCGATGGGTCAGATGATGTTCACGAAGTTCGTCGTCGTGGTTGACGAAGATGTGGACTGCCATGACTACAGCCAGGTTGCTTGGCGCTGCTTCAACAATGTCGATCCGAGCCGAGACATTCTGATTACGAAGGGCCCGCTCGATCGTCTCGACCACTCAAGCAACAATCAGAGCTTCGGCCACAAGATGGGGATTGACGCCACGAAACCATTGCCCGGCGAGGGACACGAGCGCGAGTGGCCGGATTCACTTGAGATGTCGCCCGAGGTGAAGGCGCGTGTCGACGAGCTGTGGAGTGAGCTGGGTCTGTGAGTGAAACGCGAGACACCCCCAGCGAGCAACCTTCCGGACCGTCGAGTCCAAGCACCAGTAAGCCAGGCAGGATCAGGACATTCGCCGAGCTGGTCAAGTTCGAGCACTCCATCTTTGCTCTGCCGTACGCCTATCTCGGCGCGCTGTATGGTGCGGCGGTCGTGCAGGCCGGCGCGGCGGCACAGCTTCACACGTCGCCTGCGACGTACGCGAAGCTTGCGGCGGCGATTCCGGTTCGCAGCCTGTGGGATCCCTGGGGCCTGTTCACGCCGCACGGCTGGCCGGGGTGGTGGGCGCTCATATGGATCACCGTTGCAATGGTTGGCGCGCGTAGCTTCGCGTTCGTGCTGAACCGGGCTGTGGACGCCGAGATTGACGCGCGCAATCCTCGCACGGCTGGAAGGCCAATTCCTGCGGGGACGATTTCTCGTTGGGAGTTGTGGGTGTTCGCGTTGGTTGTCTTGGCTGCCTACGTCGGTGCGTGCTTCCAACTCGCGCCGATCACTCACGTGCTGTGGCCGGTCCCACTGATGTTCTTCGCGGCCTATCCCTACTTGAAGCGATTCACGTGGCTCTGCCATTTCTGGCTCGGCGTGTGTCTGGGGTTGGGAGTGCTTGGAGGCTGGGCTGCCGTGGGGGCTCCGCTCTTGAATCCTGCGCCGTGGTTGCTCGGTGCAGGCGTCGCGATCTGGACAGCTGGGTTCGACATCATCTACTCCACGCAGGACTACGAGTGCGATGTTCGAGACGGGATTCACTCGGTACCCGCCGACTTTGGGATCGCCGCCGGCCTTACGGTCACCAGGTTGGCGCACGCCGTGACGGTGGTGTTGTTTGTGCTGGGTGGTGAAGTGCTCGGTGTAGGCTGGGCATACTACGTGGGAGTCGCGATCGCGGCAGCGCTTCTGATCTACGAGAATGCCATCATCTCGCCGAGGGATCTTTCGCGGGTCGATGCGGCGTTCTTCAACGTGAACGGCATGGTCGCAGTCGTGGTTCTGCTCGGCGGAATCGCCGATAGGTTCTTGGCCTAGAGAAGAAGGGTCGACAATGGGCAACTGCGTTGTTGCCGTTACAGGTGCTTCGGGCAGCTGCTATGGCTTGCGCTTGATCGAACAACTTGCGGTTGCTGGGCACGACGTGACCGTCGTATTCACGCGGGCGGGTCGGGACGTTGCTGCTTTCGAGCTGGGATTGGAACTTCCCGATGGGGGCTCGGCGGTCTCGGCAGTCGCGCTTGCGACGTTTCTTGAATTGCCGTCCGCAGACCATCTGCGCGTCGTGGATCCGGGTGATCTCTTCGACGCAATCGCCTCGGGTTCACACCATGTTGATGCTATGGTCGTGGCGCCGTGCTCTATGGGTTTCGTCGCCGCCGTTGCGCAGGGTCTGGCTGGTGACCTGGCGCAACGAGCCGCCGACGTGATGCTCAAGGAGCGAAGGCCGCTGGTGCTTGTTGCGCGCGAGACGCCGCTGTCGCTGGTGCACCTCCGCAACCTCACAGCCGCGGCCGAGGCTGGAGCGATCATTGCGCCGGCGATGCCAGCGTTTTACGCGAAGCCAGAGTCCATCGACGACCTCGTGAACTACGTCGTCGGCAAGGTGCTCGACTTGCTCGAGGTTGACCACAGACTCTTCAAACGTTGGGGTGAAGGCGCTCACGCAAAGTGACGGTTCGGTGTCGGCCGTCGAGTGCCCCGCTTGACGCCAGCTGTGGGCGGAATGGACACTCGTGTTCGTAAGGGTCGTCGTTTCACTGGTAGTCGTAGCAGTAGTCGTAGCAGTAGTCGTCGTAGTAGAAGGAGGAGCCATGACCCTGGCTCAAGCGAAGGCGCGCTTTCCTCATGTGCCCGCCGAGATCGTGAAGTGGGCGTTGGACAACATCGCTGACCCTGGCAAGATCGAGCAGAGCCTCACGAGTCTCGAGCAGACGAAGCGCGTGCAGCTCAAGTACGCCAGCTAGTCTGATCAAGCCGAGTACTACGACCGGATGGCAGAAGGATGCCGGGCCGGTTGTTGGTGTATCTGCCTTGGGTCCTGGGAGGCGAAGAGCGAGACGCGGGGGGCACCACAGGAAGCAACGGCCGACGAGGATGCTCGTCGGCCGTGATGTTCTCTGGAGGCGACGCCCAGATTCGAACTGGGGATAAGGGCTTTGCAGGCCCCTGCCTTGCCACTTGGCCACGTCGCCATCCTGGGCGGTTCCGCCGCGTTGTCAAAGCGAAGGCCAGTCGCTGAGACCCGGGTTGCCGAGCTCGTGACCAGCCTCCGAGGGGGGTCGATGGAGCGGACGACGGGATTCGAACCCGCGACCCCAACCTTGGCAAGGTTGTGCTCTACCAGCTGAGCCACGTCCGCGCGCAACGGCTAGTCTAGCGGCACCTTTGGGGGTGTGCAAGGTCGGATTTGGGCAGGTGCTGGCCGTTGTTGCTGGCGAGGACTTCCCTTCGAGTGTAGCTTTGCTACACTATCGTCCGCTGCTCTGCGGAACGGCGAATGGGCGATTAGCTCAGGGGGAGAGCACTTCCTTGACACGGAAGGGGTCAGAGGTTCAAATCCTCTATCGCCCACCATGGATGTGAACGAGGCCTCGGCGAACCGCCGGGGCCTCGCATTTTGGGACGACTTGCTGGGCGCGTCGCGACGGGCCGAACGGTGTTTGGGTGGCATTGACGTGGGTCAACAGCCGTCCTGGCGGTCTCGGTGTCCAACGGGCATAAGTTGTCGTCTTTCAGCAGTTTCTTGCCCACAGGCACAAGTAGCAGGAAAAAGAGTCCAAAGAGCCATCATATTTCATTGCACGGCTGTGGATTCTGCCCCTACGAGCTGGACGAATAGGCCTTCCATAGCGCAAAATCACGTGTGGGGCTTCGCTTACGCAACCTTTATGGGGGATGTGCGGCGCGCATCGCACGCGAATGTGGGCCGCACACGCGAGGAGGGCAAACGATGCGACGAGTTGAGATCGTTCAAGCAGTGCAGAATGTCGCCGAGGCGCTGGTGAGTTCGCATGTCATGAGCGCGCTGGCGCGCATGGATACCACTGAGCTCGTGTGTGCGCATGCGGACTGGGTTGCTCGGCGACAGTCATTTGGTGCCCCCGAGGATCGTGTTATCGGAGTGCTCGGGCTGGAGCAGCTCGATGATCCGGCCTTCTGGGCGAAGGCACTGTCTGAGGGCGCGAACCGAGATCCGGAGATGCTTCGTCCGATCAGTGAGATGCACCGGAACGCACGCTTCGCGCAAGACGAGCTGCCAAAACTCCTCTCGGCACTCTTGGTACGTGAGAGCGACGCCGTCGTCACTGGCGAGGGCATAGAGCTGCCTGGCCGACTCACCGTGTTGGTACTCGAGGATGGAGACTCATCGACTCCCGAGCGCCTCGCACTGGTACTGAATTCGATTGGGACGCTGTATAGCGCGTGTGCGCAGATCCTTGCGGAGCCAAACGCGCACGTGTCTGTTGTTGCGTGCGACTCTGGTGGGGACAAGTCTTTCGACTTCCTCGGCAACGTGCGAGTCATCGAGCGTGTGAGGGATGTTGTGCTTAGCTTCTGGGATCGCGTGGTCTTCTTCCGAGAGGACAGAACCGAAGATCGGATGAAGCTCATTGCGGAGTCGCTTCCTGTTGCAGACGAAGTCGAGGAACTTGCGGCTTCGGGCAGCATGAGCAGGGAGACCGCCGACACCGTCAAGCAGCAGGTTGCCGAGTCGATCTTCATGTTCGGGCGTGCGGGCGCAACGATCCCTGAGTTTCAGCAGGTTGCGGTGTACAACCCCAGAGAGCTGATGCGGCCAACATCCGGGATGATCGTTGCCGAGGAAGGTTCAGCAGAGGCCGCAGTTGAGGAAGCGGCCGAACCTGCCGTTGCCGAACCTACTGAGGCTGAGTCCGCCGCGCCTGAGCCGACGACGGAAACGAGCGCTGCGTCGGAAGCCGATTCCATCGTCGAGACACCTGCAGCCGTCGAGGCGGAGACACCGCCCGCAGCTGAAGAGTCGGAGACGCCCGCAGCTGAAGAGGCAGCACAGGAGCCCGACGGTCCGGCGCTGAATGGCACCGATCTTCAACGAATCATTGCCGAGAAGGTCGACAAGGTTCTGCACGGTCAGCCGGAGGACAGAGAGTCGGGTGCCGAGAAGGACGAACCCGCTCAGCCCGAGTCCGATTAGGGCGATGCACCTTCATTCGGCGTAGCTGAGTCCTGGATCCATGGGTCGGCAAGCAGTGGCGGTGCTTGGTGGACGGTTCTGTCACGCCACGCAGGCGGTTCAAGCGCACGATCGAGCATCTCGCAGGCGTGTTGGCAGGACCGAGCGAGTCCGGTGTTGTGCACGAGTCTGTGTTCCTGGTCACCGCGACCACGCTGGGGGGTTGTGATCCTGCGATTCGCGGTCGCCTTGCAGACAACGCCCTCGGCTGTGGACGCGCGCTTGCGGTTGACGCCGATTCCTGGAGTGACGTGTCTCAAGAGCCGCCGAAGGCCGCAGCACGGGTGTGTTGTGCCATGTCCTTGGCATGTTGGCGCGGCACTTGCCTATTGTGGACGAGGGTGTAACCTCAGGTGCGATGCGTGTTGCATGCAACGGGACGTGCAACCGGAGCTGGAGGGTCGAGAGTGCGGGGAATTCGGATTCCGCTTGTTGCGTTTGCGGTGGTTGTCGCCGTGGGGACGATCGCGCCCGCGGTAGCGGTTGCCGCACCGCCCAGCGTCAACGCCACCGTCATAGCACGGCACAATAGCGCTACGGCAGGCTGGTACAACGTTCCTGTCAAAGTTACGTTTCGCGGCATCACTTGGGACGATCCGGTCATGGGGGGCGCATACGACATTGCGGCGATTAGCTTCGCACGCAATGGGGGCGCGAGTGTGTCTGTTGCCTCGACCTCGACTCTCAAGCTCCGTTGCGATGGTCACTATGTGGTTGAGGCTCAGGGTACGTGGGGCGGTTTCGCGAGCCCCATTGAGTTTGGGATTGATCGCACATGTCCCACGAGTACGTCGAACGTGCATTCAACGTATGCGGGAACCGCGCTCATCACGATAACCGTCACAGACGCGACATCCGGCCCGGGGAAGGTCTGGTATGTGCTCGACCACGGCGCGAAGACTACGGCGTCTGTGTCGTTGTCAGACCCGAAGGTGACCGTGCGTGTTGGTCCCGGTAGACACGTACTCACGTGGGGCAGTGTGGATGCTGCCGGCAATGGGGAGCGGTGTTCGCATTCCGCCGCATTTGTCGTTGCCAGCGCCGCTGTGTCCAAGGCGTGGCTCTCGGCGCCGAGAGTGCACGTACGAGGGAAGCATGTGAGTTTCCGCGGGAACATGCCGAGGACGACGGGATCCACGTGCGTGAAGCTTGTTGTGGAGCGCAAGGTTGGAAGGCACTGGCGAGTTGTCAGCCGGTACTCAGTGAGCGTGCACCACGGTGCCGCTACGTATTCGACCACTCACACGCTGCGCCGGGGTCACTATCGTGTCACCGCGCACTCCGCGTCCGCCAAGTCGAAGATGACGTATTTCCGTCGCCGCTAGGGGTCCGCGGAGCTGATTGGGATGCTTGCGCGTGCGGCGCGCACCGGCTCTGGTATTCTTCACTCGCTGTTCTCGGCGAAAGGCATCCGGCATGTTCGCGCAAGCGATTCGTTCGGCAAGCCATTTCACGTTTCCCTACGTCGGTCTGAGGCGGCGGGAATGCGGGCAGGTCTACTCCACCATTGGAGCGTTCGTCATCCTGAATCCCGCCGGCTGGGCCATCACGTCGGCACATGTCGTCAACGAGATTCTGGCGGTGCAGCGAGAAGCGGATGAGGGTGTTGGCTCCGCACCGCCCGGTGATCACGGCGTGTGCGTTGATCATGCGGAGATATGGGTGCTTCCCGGGTTTGAAGCCACCCGGCCTCGTCTGACGCAAGCGGTGGTACGCCCGATCGCAGACATCGCTGCGATCAAGTTGGAGCCTTTCGACGGTTCGACAGTCGCCGAGTATCCAGTGCTGCGCGACTGCACTCGGCACCCAATCTCCCAAGGGACGTCGGTCTGTAGACTCGGGTATCCGTTTCACGACATCAAGGCTGGATGGGACGACGATCGCACTGAGTTCTCGCTGCCGACAGGAGCGTTTCCCATTCCCTCTTTCGCTCTAGATGGCATCGTTTCGCGTTTCCATCGGGTGTCGGGGGAAGACGGCAATCCAGGGGCCACGTTCATCGCGACATCCACGCCCGGGCTTCGGGGGCAAAGCGGGGGACCGCTGCTCGATGCGAACGGGAGGGTTTGCGGTCTGCAGTCGCACACAACTCACTTGGACCTTGGTTTTGACGCGCAGTTCTCGGCGGGCGATGAGGTCGTGTCCGAGCGGCAGTTCCTCAATGTCGGCGCCGCCACGCACGTCGACGAGGTGAGGGCGGTTCTTGAGGAAGCACAGGTTGAGTACAGCGTACGGTAGCGCTGTGGAGTGTGAGGCGCCGGGCGCGGTTGCGCCGGCGTGGGCGACGCTCGCAGTCTGCACACTGGCGACAGCCTAGCGTGCGTAGGGCGAGTCACTTGGCAGAAGAAGTGTTGCCGAATGAGGGAGCACGCGTGCGCTAAACGGCGTCGTGGCCTCGACGGTCTCCCCGTCGTACTGGATCGGCAGCGGCGGAGTGGACACGACGGAGATGTGGGCTGCGGCATACACATCAATACCGGGCAGCTTGTTCGCGCCCGAGATGCCGGCCACCAGGGCTGGCAACAGCGCAGCGACATTGCGGGTGCGTACGATCGCCACTTGCAGCATCCCGTCGCGTGGATCCGCGCCAACCGCAACGGGAACGTCGAACTGGATGCGCCCGAAGTTGACGATGAGAACGGCAATCCCTTCGGCGGTGATCTCGTGGCCGTCCAGAGTGAGCTCGAATCGAGCAGTGGTTGGAGCGAGGTTCGAGACTGCGGCAACGAGGTAGGCGGCTGCACCAAGGTTGCCCTTGAGAGGGCGGGCAGATTCCATGATGGAGGCGTCGTACCCGGCTCCAGCCATGATCGCGAAGCCGGTCTTGATGGTGGTTGTTCCGACGCCGGTAGAACGCTCGAGTTCCCCGAGATCGAACGAGACCACCTGCCCGCGAAGCGTCACTTCAGCCAGTTGGCGCGGCTCGGCGGGCATGGCGAGGTTCTGGGCGAGCAGGTTGGCTGTTCCGGCAGGGTAGACGAGTACGGGAACCCGAGTGTTGCGCACCGCGTAGCAAAGTGCCGACGCCGTGCCGTCGCCTCCGGCGGCAACGAGTCTGTCGAAGTGAGTCGCGTCGCGAACGAGTTCCTCGAGTGCGGTCGTGGTGTCGCAAAATCGCATTGTGATCTCGGCACCGGTTGCGCCGAGCACACGCACGTAGTTGTACAAGCCGGCGTCTCCGCCACCTGAACGGGTGTTCACAACTACGAGTACTCGCATG
>CAZIPN010000017.1:0-44097 GCA_964541225.1 uncultured Eubacteriales bacterium | reverse complement strand
CTGGTAGCCCGTACGGGATTCGAACCCGTGATCTCCGCCTTGAGAGGGCGGTGTCCTAGTCCACTAGACGAACGGGCCTTGCTGGCTGGGGTACTAGGGCTCGAACCTAGACTCTTCGGAACCAGAATCCGACGTGTTGCCAGTTACACCATACCCCAGCATTGTGCGCCCGCGCCGGGGCGCGAAAAGCCATGTTACGGACGGGTTCGGGCACTGTCAAGGCGCTCCAGAGTGCGTTCCCGGCCCAGCAGTTCGAGCGACTCGAACAGCGGCAGTGACACGGTGGAGCCGGTCACCGCGACGCGAACGACCTGAAACACGATCTTGGGCTTCAGGCCAAGCTTCTCAGGCAGGTCGCGCAGCGTCGCCTCGATCTCGGCAGGGGACCACGTCACGCTCGTCAGCGCCTCGATGGCGGCATCGAGTGTCTGCGCGGCTCCGTCCTTGTCGAGCACCTTCGCGCGAGCATCCGGATCGATCGTGATGTCGCCAAAGAGAAACGCGACCTTCTCGGCGATTTCGTCCATGCGCTTGACGCGCTCGGTCACGAGCGGGACGAGGCGAAGCAGCCACTCGCGGCGCTCGGCGAGATCCTGCGCGCTGCCCAGACCGGCGGCCTCAAGCCAGGGGATCATGCGATCGACGAACTCCTCGGCGGGCATCTCGCGGATGTAGAAGCCGTTCATCCACTCGAGCTTCTCCGGATCCCACACGCCTGGGGACTTCGACACGCGGTTGAGCCGGAACTCCCGCACGAGCGTCTCGCGATCGAAGACCGTCGTCTCGCCGTCGATCGCGAAGCCCAGACCCGCGAGGTAGTTGAGCAGCGCCTCGTGCAGGATCCCCGAGTCGCGGTACGACTCCACCGACGTCGCGCCGTGGCGCTTGGAGAGCCGCCTGCCGTCGGCGCCAAAGATCAGGCTCATGTGCGCGAACGTGGGCACCGCCGCCTCAAGCGCCTCGTACACGATGATCTGCCGAGGCGTGTTGGACAGGTGGTCGTCGCCGCGAATGATGTGCGTGATGCCCATCGTCCAGTCGTCGACCACCGACGCGAACATGTAGGTTGGCGTGCCGTCCGTGCGCACGAGAACTAGGTCGTCCATCGCGTCGCCGGGGAAGCGCGTCTCGCCGCGAATCGCGTCCTCGAACACGATGTCGCCGCGATCCAGCGGCACGGCCACGCGCCACACGTGCGGCTCACCTGCGGCGATGCGCTCGGCGGCGCCGGCTGGGTCGATGCCTCGGCAGGTCCGGTCGTAGCCGACCTGTCCGCTGTCGGCGCCACGCGCCGTCTCGCGCTTGGCCCCGAGTTCCTCGGCAGAGCAGAAGCAGGGATACGCGTGGCCGTTGGCCTTGAGGACTTCGAGCGCCTCGCCGTAGGTGGCCGTGCGCTGCATCTGGAAGTAGGGGCCGTACTCGCCGCCCACCTCCGGACCCTCGTCCCAGTCCAGACCCAGCCACCTCAGCGAGCGGATGATGGCCTCGGTGTTCTCATCGGTAGAGCGCTCGCGGTCAGTGTCGTCGATGCGCAGAACGAAGGTGCCGCCGTTGCTGCGCGCAAACGCCCAGTTGTAGATGGCGGTGCGAGCTCCTCCGATGTGCAGATGGCCGGTTGGGCTCGGCGCGAAACGAACTCGAACGTTGTCGGTCACGATGCTCCTTGAGGGAGGGGGTTTCTCGGCGTGCGGCTGTCCATAGTAGCGCCTCTGGCCGCCTCAGTTCTCCACGGCGATTTCGCAGGCGTTCGATCGGGCGAGCAGCCACCACGAGACGGCCACCGCGAGCAGCAGGGCGGCGAGGCCGAGCGCGCTGGGCAGGTAGCTCGATCCCACGCCTTCGAAGACGATCAGCTTCCTGGCAACAGCCACGAGGGTGGCCTCGAGGACGGTCGGGATCACGTTCTCGTGCTTCATGTAGGCGATGGCGATGCGGAACAACTCGACCAAGATGAAGACCTGCAAGACGCTGCCCATGACGTTCGTGAACTCGGCGTGCGTGAGCACGATGCGCGACGTGGCGACCGACCACATCTCGATGGTGAGAGAGATAAGCGCTCCCGCAGCCAGAGCGGTCAGCGCCAGGGCGACAAGAACCTCAATTGCGAGGACCGCCCAGTGCAGCACGTCGACGAAGCGGTCCATGGTTTTGGGATTGTGATTGCTCATGCAGGCATCCTACCCCATGCACGCTCGCACGGCTCCCGCGACTTCGGGCGACATCCTTAGCGGAGGCAACGATTCGATTTGGACGACATTCCCGGTGAGGCAAGTCGCGGCTTTGCGCGTGCCCGTCGCGTGCGATACACTCGGCACGCTCATCGAGAGGCAGCCACTATGTGGCTGCAGCGGGTGGAGGGACCGAGCCCTTTGAAGCCCCGGCAACCGACGCTGAAAACGGCGACAAGGTGCCACATCTCGGCAGGCTGAGGTTGGCCTGGAAGATGAGGGAAGAGCTGTACGGCGTTTGGCATGACGCCTGAAGCGAAGCCCCCACTCTACCCAGGCGGGGGCTTTTGTGTTGCCCCGCAACAGAGTGCGGCCGCCACCGCGGTTGCAGCTAAGGAGGTCGTCATGCCCGAGCGCGAATACCTGTTCACTTCCGAGTCGGTGACCGAGGGTCATCCCGACAAGATGTGCGACGCGATTTCTGACGCCGTACTCGACTCAATTCTGCAAGCGGAGATCGACCTCGTTGAGGCTGGCGACCCGAACGCGAATCCCGAGTACGTTCGGTGCGCGTGCGAGTGCTTCACCACCACCGGCCTGATTGTGGTTGGCGGTGAGATCCGCACGCACGGCTACGTCGACATCATCAAGATCGCACGCAAGGTCGTCGGCGAGATCGGCTACACGCGCGCCAAGTTCGGCTTTGACGCTGAGACGTGCGGTGTTGTTCTCGGCATTCACGAGCAAAGTGCAGACATCGCGATGGGTGTCGACGAGTCCTTTGAGGTCCAGCACGGCGAGAACGGCGACCCGCTCGACCACATCGGCGCTGGAGATCAGGGCATGATGTTTGGCTACGCGTGCACTGAGACGTCTCAGCTCATGCCGATGCCGATCTACCTCGCTCACCGTCTTGCCGAGCGACTCACCGCCGTGCGCAAAGCTGGCGTGCTCGATTACCTGCGGCCTGACGGCAAGACGCAGGTCACGGTTCGCTACGTGGATGACAAGCCCGTCGCGGTCGAGAAGATCCTCATCTCGACCCAGCACGCCGACGGCGTGGACATCGAAGAGCTTCTGCGTCCCGACCTGATTGAGCACGTCATCAAGCCCGTGTTCGAGCTTGAGGGACTCGAGTACGCCGACGCCGAGATCTTCGTCAACCCAACGGGCCGCTTTGTGATTGGCGGTCCCATGGGCGACACCGGTCTGACCGGTCGCAAGATCATCGTCGACACGTACGGCGGCATGGGCCGTCATGGCGGCGGCGCGTTTTCCGGCAAGGATGCCACGAAGGTCGACCGCTCCGCTGCCTATGCTGCGCGCTGGGTCGCGAAGAACATCGTGGCCGCTGGCCTGGCTGAGCGAGCCGAGATTCAGCTCGCCTACGCCATCGGCGTCGCGCACCCGATGTCGGTCATGGTGGAGACTTTCGGCACCGAGAAGGTTCCGGTGGAGCGCATCGAGAAGGCGGTCCTGGAGACGTTCGACCTGCGCCCGGGCGCGATCCTGCGTGACTTGGACCTGCGTCGCCCGATCTACCGCAAGACGTCCGCGTACGGGCACTTCGGCCGTGCCGACAAGGACTTCACCTGGGAGCGCACCGACCGCGCAGCGGCGCTTGCCGCGGCGGCTGGTCTGCCCGAGTAGTCTTTTCGGCGGCAAGCCGTGTGCGTGCGAGCTGCCGCGCTGTAGCGAGTCAGAAGGCCACTGGCGCTTCGGTGTCAGTGGCCTTCTGTATGCTGTGATCCCAGCCCGTCCTTGTGCTTTGGAGGAATCACGTCCGTGCGCGTCGCCCGTGTCGTTGTTGACGTTTCAACACGCGCTATAGAAACCCCCTTCGACTACCTCATTCCTGAGGAGCTTGCCGAGGCTACGATCGGGTCGTGCGTACTCGTGGACTTCGCGAACAGGCCAGTCGTCGGCTACGTGGTGTCTGTGGCCGGACACAGCGACGCGGCCCGGCTCAAGCCCGTGCGCGCGGTTCTCGGCGGGCCGTACTTTGGCGAGGCGGGAGCCGCCACTGCCGAGTGGATCGCCGCCGAGTACGTGTGTCCGCTCTCCGACGCGGTCAGGCTTTTCACGCCGCCAGGTGGCGTTCCCCGAGCCGTCAAGGTCGCCACCCCCGACGGCGAAGAGTGGCAGCTGCGCTCGGCGTCCGTGGGGCCGGTGGACGACCGGTGGGCCATGCTCGCCGAGGGGGGCGAGGCGTTCGTCCCCAAACCCAACGCGACCATGCAGCGCGCGCTGCTCGACGCGCTGCGAGCCGGTCCCGTCCGGGTCGCGGAGCTCTCGGCGGATCTCGGCGCGGTGGGCGGCGCGCTTGGGCGCCTCGCCGATGTCGGCGCGGTCACGATTGAGCGTCGGCGACGTCTTCGAGATGCAGCGGTCGGCACGAAGCACGCCCCGCGTCCTGAGAAGCTCACGGACGGGCAAGGCCGCGCACTCTCGGCAATTGGGGATGGGCTGTCTCGGCACTCGGGCGACGTCATTCTCTTGGATGGGGTGACGGGTTCGGGCAAAACGGAGGTGTATCTGCAGGCAATCGAGCAGACGCTTGGCCTGGGCCGCTCGGCATGCGTGCTCGTGCCAGAGATCTCGCTGACGCCACAGACGGTCGGGCGGTTCCGCGCTCGTTTCGGCGACGAGGTTGCTGTGCTGCACTCGCGTTTGTCGGCAGGGGAGCGATTCGACCAGTGGGACCTCGTGCGCAGGGGCGAAGCGCGCATTGTCGTCGGCGCTCGCTCCGCGCTGTTCGCGCCGCTTTCTGACCTCGGGCTGATCGTCATCGACGAAGAGCATGAGTCGTCGTACAAGCAGGGATCGGCTCCCCGATATCACGCACGCGACGTTGCTGCGCACCTGGCGTCGTTGACGGGAGCAGTGCTCGTGCTCGGAAGCGCCAGCCCATCGATGGAGTCGCGCCATCAGTGCGAGATCGGCCGCTGGCAACGCGTCGAGCTCCCCCAACGGGCGACGGGTGGCGAGCTTCCTCCCGTCGACGTCGTCGACATGACCGCCGAGTTCGCCGCAGGACACCGCTCGATGTTTTCGCGACCGCTTACCGACGCGCTTCGGCATGTCAGTGAGCGCGGCGAGAAGGCCGTCCTGTTCCTCAATCGCCGAGGTTTCGCCTCGTTTCTGCTCTGCCGCGAATGCGGGTTCGTTCCCGAGTGCGATTCGTGCGCGACATCGTTCACGTACCACGAGACCGGCCAGAAGCTCGTCTGTCACCACTGTGGCGCTACTCGGCAGGTCCCAGCCACGTGCCCGCGCTGCGGCAGCCCGTATCTTCGGCAGTTCGGAGCGGGCACTCAGCGGGTGGAAGCCGAACTCTCGGCGCTTCTGCCAGGCCTCCCACTCGTGCGCATGGACGCGGACACGACGCTGGGCAAGGGCGGACACGAGCGCGCACTCGCGGAGTTTGAGGGCCTGGACTGTGGCGTTCTCCTCGGCACGCAGATGATCGCGAAGGGCCTGGACTACCCCGAGGTCACGCTCGTCGGCGTCATCAACGCCGACACGACGCTGCATCTGCCCGACTTCCGCGCCGGCGAGCGGACGTACCAGCTGCTTGAGCAGGTTGCCGGCCGGGCCGGAAGGGGCGATGTGCCCGGCCGCGTGTTCGTGCAGACGTACTGGCCCGACCATCCTGCGATCCTTGCGGCCGCCGCCCATGACCCTGCGCTCTTCTTCGACGCCGAGAAGGCCGAGCGCCGCTCGGCAGGTCTGCCTCCGTACGGTCGTTTGGCTAACGTGCTGGTATGGGGAAGGGAGCGCTCGGCCGTCGCTCGGCAAGCCGAAACGCTCGGCGAGACGATTCGGGACCTCGCGACCGATGAGTGGGAGGTGCTCGGCCCGAGTCCATGTCCGCTTTCGAGGCTCAAAGGGGTGTGGCGCTGGCACGTGCTAGTGCGTACAGCCGCCGATCAGAACGTCTCGGCGGCGTTGGCGACTGCCGTGAAGAAGCAGTCTGGCGCTCCGGGCGTTTCCATCGCCGCAGACATCGACCCGGTCGATCTGCTTTGAGCGCGAGACTTCGCAGGTTTGCCAAGGTGGCGCTGGTATGATTACTGCAGTTAGATAGACGCCGATGGGCGGGGGTGGCACCCCGATCAACCACATGACGGATTGCGGAGAACATGGAAATACTGGTCCACCCGAACCCAGCACTCAAACAGGTCGCTCAACCGGTTGACCCAGCCGCAGAACCCAACCTGCGAAAACTGTGCAACACGATGGCGAATCTGATGTATGGCGCTCCCGGTGCCGGTCTTGCTGCCCCGCAGATTGGTGTTCTCAAGAGTGTGATCGTCTACGACTTGGGTGAGGAGAAGCAGAAGCCCATCGCACTGTGCAATCCCAAGATCGTAGAGTACGGCGAGGAACGCGAGACCGAGGACGAGGGCTGCCTTTCGCTGCCAGGAATCACCGTGGCGGTCGAGCGAGCGACTCACGTCACGTGCGAGGCCCAGACGCTGGAAGGAGAATGGGTCCGCATTCAGGCCGAAGGCTTCTATGCGCGACTTCTTCAGCACGAGACCGACCACCTTGAAGGCATTCTCATCATCGACCGCGCCACGCCGGAAGAGCGCAAGGCTGCCCTTGTGCGATACCGTGAGGCGCGCGAAGCCGGAGCGGTTCCGGGCCAAGTCAGTATCTGAGCGCCTCGGAGGAATCCCGGTATTCTCGTTTGGTCCGGAGAATCCGGGCGTGTCTGCAACGCCAGGCTGCATCACAGACAACGAGCCGCATCTGGAGGAGATTGCGCGTGCGCGTCGTGTTTATGGGGACGCCGGAGTTTGGGGTTGCGACGCTTCGTGCGCTCGCACGCGATCACGACGTGGTCGCCGTATTCACTCGTCCGGATGCAATCTCTGGCCGCGGACGCGTGCCCGTGCCCTCACCGGTCAAGTCCGCCGCACACGAGCTGGGTCTGCGCGTCTTCGAACGCACCTCGCTGCGCGAGCCTGACGCCGCCGCCGAGATCCGCGAGCTCCACGCCGAGATCGTGGTCGTTGCAGCGTACGGGCTGATCCTTGCGCCAGACGTGATCGAAGCCGCCCCGCTCGGCGCCATCAACGTACACGCGTCGCTGCTGCCAAGGTGGCGGGGCGCCGCACCGATCCAGCGAGCGATTCTTGCGGGCGACACTGCCGCCGGAGTCTCGATCATGCGCATGGAAGAAGGGCTCGACACCGGTGCGTACTGCGCGCAGGCAACGCTGCCTCTCGATGACCTCACTGCACCCGAAGCCACCGCAGCCCTTGCTGAGCTCGGCGCTGAGACGCTCCTTCACGTTCTGCCTGCGATTGCCGAGGGCAGTGCCGAGTGGGTCGACCAGGATCCGGCGCTCGTAACCTACGCCGACAAGGTCACCAAGGCCGATGTCGCGATCTCGCCCGACCTCACCGCCGCCACCATCGTCGGACGCATCCGCGCGTCGATGCCGGCTGCCCGAAGTCGCGCCGTTCTCGGCGGGAAGCCGCTCACCATCCTCAACGCGCGGCTTGCCGAGATCCCGCGCGACCAGCTCCCCGTCGCCCCGGGCATCGTCTCGATCACGAAGAGCGCGGTTCTTCTCGGCAGCAAGCGAGGCGTCGTTGAGGTGCTGCGCATCAAGCCGGATGGGAAGGCCGAGATGGACGCGAGCGCGTGGGCGCGGGGTGTGCGCGACCTTGACGGCGCGCGATGGGAAGCGGCCACGTGAGCGCGACGCCTGCTCGGCGACTTGCCCGCGCCGTCATCACGCAGGTCCGTGAGCGCTCGGCGTACTCGCACGAAGTGCTCGACTCCAAGATCCGCGCTGCCGCGTTGCCGCAGGCCGAAGGCGCCTTCGCGACGCGTCTTGCGTACGGCGTGCTGCAGACCGAGGGGACCTTGGACGAGGCGCTCGACCGTCACATCCTCGGCAAGCGAATCGAGCCCCGCGTTCGAGACGCGCTTCGCATTAGCACCTACGAGCTGCTCTTTCTCGGCACGCAACCGCGTGTGGCCGTCCATCAAGGCGTCGAACTCGTTCGGGAGGTGAGGCCGCAGGCCACGTCGCTCGCCAACGCCGTTTTGCGCCGCCTGGCCGAGGCCGCCGCCACCTTCCCGTGGGGCGATCCCGACAGCGACGTGTCCGCGCTTGCTCGCTTGCACGGCCACCCCCTGTGGCTTGCCGAGATGTGGGTCGCCGAGCTTGGCCGAGAGACCGCGGCGCTTGTGATGGCGGCCGACAATGAACCCGCGCCGCTCTATCTGGCGGCCAACCCCTTTGCGGCGTCCATCGACGACGCGCGGGCGGCCCTGCGTGCTGACGGCGCGCTGCCACGTCCATGCCCGGTCCACGGCTGTGTCGAGGCCGGCGATGTTGGCTCGGCAGTTCGGGGTGGCGCGCTTCGGTCCGGCCACGTGCTCGCGTGCGACGCTTCGGCCCAGGCCATCGTCCGCTTCGCGTGCCCACAGCCCCGCCAGCGCCTGCTTGAGGTTGGGTCCGGACGCGGCACGAAGACGATCCTGCTGCAGGCGTGCGCCATCGAGAGAGGAGGCCCAGCCACGATCTACGCGCTGGACCTGCACGAGTTCAAGGCGAAGCTTCTCGCCGAGCGACTCGAGCAGTTCGACGTGCCCGACGTAGTCACGCTCGTCGGCGACGCACGCGATATCTCGGCGATTGAGGGCATCCCTGAGCCTCAGTCACTCGACGGCGCGTTCATTGATGCGCCGTGCAGCGGCTTGGGGACGCTGCGACGTCATCCTGAGAAGCGCTGGCGCGTGTCGAGCGCAGACATCGAATCGCTGGCTTCGCTCGACCTCGATCTGCTGCGTCAGACAGCGACGCTTGTTCGCCGAGGAGGATTCGTGGTCTACTCGACCTGCACCGTCGCCTCGCAAGAAAATGCTGCTGTTGTGGCCTCGTTTCTGGCCGATGAGCAGGGAAGCACATGGCGCGTTGATTCGCTTGCCGACGAGGTCCCGGCCGAGTGGCGACGGTTTGTTACGGATGAGGGGTTCTTCCGTTCGTTCCCGGTCTCCGGAGGTCCGGATGGCCACTTCGCAGCTCGGCTAGTCAGAGGCTGAGTGCGCAGCGACTGGTTCGCTAACGTGATGACCGTTCGAGCTTGGAGGTACTCATGCGCACGACCCGCATCGTCGAGATGCTCGAAGTCACCGAGGCCGCCGCTTTGGCCGCTGGCCGATGGATGGGCAAGGGCGACAAGCACGCCGCCGATGACGCCGCTGTCGAGGGCATGCGGAGCGCCTTCAACCACGTCGATATCTCCGGCACCGTCGTCATCGGCGAAGGCGAACGCGACGAAGCGCCGATGCTCTACATCGGAGAGGAAGTGGGGAAGGGTGGCGAGGAGATCGACATCGCCGTCGACCCACTTGAGGGCACCAATCTCACGGCTGCTGGACAGTCCAACTCCTTGGCGGTCCTCGCATTTGCCCCTCACGGCACACTCCTTCATGCGCCCGACACGTACATGAACAAGATCGCTGTTGGTCCGGCCGCCTACGACGCCGTGCACATCGACGCGTCGCCGACGGAAAACGTCCGCAACGTCGCCAAGGCGCTGAAGCGCGACGTTGAAGACCTCGTCGTCTGCATCCTCGATCGGGACCGCCACGCCGACCTCATCCAGGAGGTTCGCTCGGCGGGAGCTCGGATTCGGCTCATTACCGACGGCGACGTGTTTGGCGCGGTGGCAACGGCCATCGAAGGAACGGGAATCCACCTCTACCTTGGTGTCGGCGCCGCGCCGGAGGGCGTCTTGGCGTGCTCGGCCATGAAGTGCATTGGCGGTTGCTTCATGGGCCGTTTCGCATGGCGCTCACCTGAAGAGAAGGCGCGTGCGATCGAGATGGGCACGCCCAACATCGATGGCATCCTCACGATGGACGACCTAGTCAACACCGACGAGGCCGCGTTCATCGCCTCAGGTGTAACCGATGGGGAAATGCTGCGAGGCGTGAAGTACTTCGGCAGCGGAGCGCGCGTAAACTCCGTCGCCATGGACGGCAAGTCCAAGACCGTCCGCTTCATTGACACGATTTTCCGGACTGGAGACGAGACGTTCTGGGTCCGAATGGACTAGACTGAAACGCTCACGCACGTTGCGGCCGCCTCTGGCGCCGAGCCATGCACACAATCGCGCGTGACCTGCCCCGCCTAAGGCAGCTCGAACCGAGAAGGCCCCGCAATCTGCGGGGCCTTCGGTGCCTCTCTTCAAGCGTGTGAGCCGCGCACGGCGGCTCTCAGCAGCCCGCTCAACTTGGGGTGAACGTGGCGGGTGCCGATGAACTGGTTGTGGATGACGACTTGTAGTCTGTGTTGTGAAATCCACTGCCTTTGAAGGCAACGCCGACCGAGGAGAACACCTTCGTGGCCACAGCTCCGCATGAAGGGCACACTTCGTCGCCTCTGACGCTCATCGGCCTGTTGACCTCGAACGTTTCACCGCACTCGGTGCAACGGAAATCATATGCGGGCATGTAGCAAGAACCCCCTTGAACTCAAAACCTGGCACGTGATGTGCGAACAAGCAGCTTACATACCATCTTCACAGGAGGCAACCCCGGTTCGTATTACACTGGTGCGGAGATGAATAGACACACACAAGACACTCTCTTCGGGGATTTCCCCCACGAAGATGAGCATACTGAGGTTTCTGAGGCGGGGGAACCTGACACCGTCGTCGAGCCTGAAGGCACATCCCCAGACGCCACTGACTCGGCCCAAGAACCCCCCGAAGACGCAGCTCAGACCTTCTTGGCCGACCCGGGGCAACATGCGGTTGACGCGTTCTTTGGCCCGCCTCGGCTCGATCGGGAGCGACCCGCCAGACCACCCCTCGTCCCACGCTGGCTGATCATTGCTGCCGGATGTCTTCTCGGCGTCGGTGTACTGGCGCTGGGCATTGGCCTGTGGAGTAGCCAGCAAGCGAGTATTCCGACTCCCAAGCTTGTGGGCGTTGACTATGGCGTCGCCAAGACGCGTCTCGCCGAGAAAGGCCTGCGCATCACGGTGACAGAACGACGGTTCTCTTCGTCAAGCCGTGACACGGTCCTCTCGCAGCAGCCCACACCAGGAACCAAGCTTCGCTCTGGAGATGCAGTCACCGTCGTCGTCTCGGCGGGGACTGAGCAGTTCAGCATGCCTAACGTCGTCGGTGACGGCCTTCTGCTCGCCCGCGGCGTGCTCGGGACCAAGGGACTCGACGTGAGAGTTCAGGCGCAGCCATCACAGCAGCCCAGCGACACGGTGCTTGCATCGAGCCCTGCGGCAGGGCAGGTCGTTCATACGGGCGACATTGTCCTGCTCACCGTCGCCGCACCCGGACCGGACTCCGCAGTGTTGCTCCCATACGACATGACCGGGGTTACCGTGTGCATCGATCCGGCGCCTGCCAACGACGCCCTTTCAGACGTACCTCTTGATGTCGCGCGACGACTGCGATCGCTCGTTGAAGCGTCACACGGCAAGGTGGTTACGACGCGAGCACTCGCCGACACGAGCACGCTGGAGGCCGAACCTGCGCGCGCTCAGAAAGCAGCAGCGACGTCGTCTACAGTGGCCATCGGTTTTTCCACGGTTCCTGTTGGCGGTGCGGGGCTGATCGTTTACTCGCCGTCTCCGATACTCCCTCATGCTTCGGCCTCAGCCAAGCTGTGTTCGCGAGTCGCCTCTGACCTTGCGTCCGGCGTTGGCACGGTTCACGTGGGGACGCTCACGACCGACACCGTAATGGTCGCCTCCGGCGCCCCGTGGTGCCGGGTTCAGCTGGGCGCGCTCTCGCAGCGCGAGGATGTCGCCAAGTTCTCCGACACCGCATGGGAGGACTCCGTGGCCAGGTCGATGTACAAGGCAATCGCGGCCGTGTATGGCCACAAGACACAAGGTTCTCCGTAGAGCACGCACGCGGGAGTCTCGGCGTTTTGCCCACAGCGATTTCGTGCGTCAGAATGTGGGCACTTGATCTCCGACGTGGCGGGCACACACGTCGTGGACGCCGACGAAAGGACTCCTTGTGCGCTCTCAAAGAATCCGTCTCTTGGTCGAGCTCGCGCTCACTATCGCACTTGCCGTTGCAGTCAAGGTGATCGCGATCCGTCTCCCCTGGAACATCGCCGGCGGACAGATCTCCTTTGAGATGCTTCCGATTCTCATTCTCGCAATCAGGCGCGGCGTGTGGCCGGGGGTGGCTGCTGGCGCCGCATTCGGCGTCATCGATGTAATCTTGGAGCCATACGTCGTCCACCCCGCACAGTTCGTGCTCGACTATCCTCTTGCGTTCGCGTTGCTCGGCTTGGCGGGTCTGGGCAGTGCGGCCTGGAAACGCGCACAAGCCAACGGCGCAAGCTGGACCAATGCGCTCGTTTGGGGACTGATGACCCTTGGGGCAGGTGCGCGCTTCGTGAGCCACTTCGTCTCAGGCGTGATCTTCTTCTCGGCCAATGCGGCTGATGCCCATCAGAACGTCTACCTGTACTCGGCGCTCTACAACGCGAGCTACATCGTGCCGTCGCTGGTTCTTTGCGCTACCGCCGGAGTTGTCCTTCTGCCACTTCTGGAGCGCGTCGCGCCGGTCCTCTCGCAATCTGTCGGCTCGCCGCACGGGTCTGACGGCCTGCACACGGGCGAAGCGATCGCATGAGGGCACTGCTCGTCGGTGCGGCGGCTGTCGAGGGATCTCAACAGCTGCTCGCTTCCATTGCTGCTGAGCACGACCTCGTCGTCGCAATCGATGCCGGAGGCACCTTGTGCATGCAAGCAGGAGTTCGCCCTGACATCGTCGTCGGCGACTTCGACTCGATCGATCCCGCCGATCTCGCTTCCTTGCGCACCAGCGGCAGCCGAATCGTCACCTTTCCCGCCGACAAGAACGAGACCGACTTCGAACTCGCGATTGCCGTGGCGCGGCACGAGGGAGCCACGGCCGTGACCGTGACAGCGGCGGCGGGCCTTCGCCTTGACCACACACTCGGGGTCATGTCTGTTCTCGTGGGTGCCGCAGACCTTTCGCCTACGCTCATCGATCCCGACACCACGCTGTGGGTTCTCGGCCGAGAGGGGAGAGAGGCACTTGATGTGTCCGGAAACGACGCCACGTTCTCCCTGGTACCGTGGGGTGGCTCGGCGGTGGTCTCGGCCACGGGCGTGAAGTGGCCACTCGCCCACGAGACACTTTCGAGCACCACCGCTCGCGGAATCAGCAATGTCATCGTCGCGGCGGGCGCGCGCGTCGAGGTTCATGTCGGCAGCGTATTGGTGATCGCCCCTGCTCTTGCGGGTGCGGTAAGGCTTTGCGCCGAGTGAGCCGATGAATACGCGTGTATACTATGCGGCATCGCCGCGAATCACGAAGGCTGGTTACGGATGTATGCCTGGATACGCGCGATGACGGCCCTCAAGGCCGTCATGACGGGGGAACTGCCCACAAACGCACCGGTTGAGAGCACGACCGGGCATGCGAGCCTGCCGCATGAGGCTGGCTGGCGGCTGTCCGCACACGACACCGCGAGTCAGCCGGTCTCAGCCACGTCCAGGGTCAGCGCGCTGGATGCGGCTGTGTCGATGACGGCGTCCAATCCGTCTGAACCCGTTCCGTTTCTGAGGCCCGTCCCTCCTGAAAGTGAGGAACTGGCCGCCAAGCGTGCGATTCGGCTTCCGAGTTCCGTCGAACCTGCTGCGGTCGTCCGCGCGTTGCTCTACAACGCATCTGCCTCAGGAACGCCCATAGCCGCGCACCTCTGGCTTGCTGATCCGTCGAGCGGAACGCTTCGCCTGATACACGCCGAGGGTTCCGCGCGGCCGGACAGCACGCCCGTGCCAATCCAAGGAACCGTCTTGGGTGCGGCGCTCGATCGCAGCGTCGCGCAGATCGAGCCGGTTCACCGGCTGCGTACGTCCACCAGCGAGTCGGTTGTGTGGCGCTACGCGCTGCCGCTGTCTGCGGGAGAGAGCGCAGGCGTGGCTGCGGTCGATTTCGAGGGCCCCAAGCGGCCTGACCTCGAGCGGTTCACGCCCGTTGCCGGAGCCATGCGCGGAACGCTTGCTGGAGCACTCGCGCTCCACATCGCCCGCAACGAAGCGGCCTCCGCCCGCGTGCTTTCCGAGATCTCGCGCGACCTGTCGCGCGTTCTTGATCGCGGCGACGTCGTCACCGCGTCACTTGAGCGCGCCATGACACTTGCCTCAGGGCAGACCGGCAGCATCATGCTTGTCGAGGACGACGGCCTGATGCGCATCGCGGCATCTCGCGGTCTCCCGGCCAACGTCGTCACCGAGGCGCGCGTCGCCGAGGGCGAGGGGATCGCCGGCTGGGTGCTTGCGAGCAGGCAGTCTCTGATCGTGGAAGATCTTGACGATCGCGGCCCTCATAGCCGCCGACACGGCGTGCGTTCCGCGGTGTCGGTGCCCGTCGCCGATGACGACGGGATACTCGGGGTCATCAACGTTGGCAGCCGCACATTCCACGCGCGTTTCTCGCAGTCCAATCTTCTGGCGCTCGAGTCGCTTGGCAGGTCGACCGCTGCGGCGCTCAGGAACGCCCGTGCCGTCGAGCTGGCTCACGACGTCTACTACGACACGCTCAAGGCGCTCGCCATGGCCATGGAGGCGAAGGATCCGTACGCTCGCGATACCACGGGGCGCGTGACCGACCTGGCCATGGAGCTCGGTGCAGCGGTTGACATGCCACGTGATGAACTTGATGCACTGCGCGTGGCGGCCTTGCTTCACGACATCGGTATGTCGGCAGCTGGAGACATGGTTTCGGCATCCAGCAGGCGACTGTCCACCGTCGAGTGGGGCATGCTCAAGATGCACCCTGTGATTGCCGCCGAGATTCTCGAGCAGGCCCCGGCGCTGCACGACGCGATTCCGATCGTCTATCACCACCACGAGCACTACGACGGTGGGGGCTACGTGAGCGGTCTGGCTGGCGATCTCATCCCGCTCGGGGCTAGAGTTCTCGCCGTCGCGGATGCCTACGTGGCGATCACGTCGCCTCGGCCATATCGCTCGGCCAAGACGCCCGCCGAGGCGGTCAAGGATCTCCTGGGCGAATCCGGGTCGCAGTTCGACCCAGCCGTAGTGCAGGCTTTGGCCGCGCTCGTGGAAAGCGTCGACCCCAGGACCGCCGAGGAACTCGACTCGTAGTGGGGCAGAAACGCCCGTCCCTTCAGTGGCTTCCCGCAGTCGCTTCGGCACGCACAACAACGGCCGCCCGCAATGGACGGCCGTCAACCGTGATACTGACTCACAGCACTACGCGCGCGTGACCTTGCCGGCCTTCATGCACTTCGTGCAGACGTTAACCCTCTTCACGTGGCCGTTGATGACGGCTGTCACGCGCTGAATGTTGGGCCGAAACGTACGATTGGTCACCCGGTGCGAGTGGCTGACGTTGCGGCCGGCAACCGGATGCTTCCCGCATACTGCGCAAACCTGAGACATCGTGCATGCTCCTCATACGATACGGCCGAGACGTTCGGCCGGGTGGGCTCGGTGCAAAGCGCTCGCAATGCTAGCACACGTCTGCAGAGACGGTAAAGACAAACAGCCTGCGGGAACGACCTCTTCATCGGCAAAGAAACTGCGCGCGCCTTCGGTATACTGTGATCGATCTTCGCACCTTGCCGCACGGTAGCTGACCTGCTTGCGCACGCACGCATCGCACGGCGCAGTCCACGCGCAAACACGGCTCTTTCAGCCGAGGAGGTATCGACTATGCCCAAGGGTGTCCAAGGCTGTGTGAACATCGCCAATGACGTGCTTGCTGATCTGGCCGGATACGCCGCTCTCGAGAGCTACGGCATCGTGGGAATGGCCAGTCCGACCTTGCGAGATGGTGTCGCGCAGATGCTTCCCGCGCAGAAGCTTCGCAAGGGCGTCAGGGTGACGTCTACCGATGAGGGAATCGTCGTCGACCTCTACGTGGTGATCGAATTCGGAACCAATCTCGCCGAGGTCTCCCACAACCTCGCGAATCGTGTCCGCTACATCCTCACCAATACCGCCGAGGTCCAGGTGGCCGACGTCGACGTGCACGTACAGGGCGTCAAAGTCCGAGCGACGTGAGCAACACTATGACCCCGCCGAAAGAGATCCTATGACCGCATCGCGCTACCTGAGCCTTGTCATAGGCGCTGCTCAGGCGCTCAAAGCCCGCAAAGAAGAGGTCAACCGACTCAACGTGTTTCCGGTTCCTGACGGCGACACCGGAACGAACATGTCCCTCACGATTGATGTCGTCGTCCAGGAACTCTCGGACGTGCCATCAGACGGCAACGTCGAAGACGCGTGCCGAGTCATTACGCACGCATCACTCCTTGGAGCGCGCGGCAACTCTGGCGTAATCCTCAGCCAGATCCTGCGCGGACTGTGCGAGGGAATCGACGGCGCGAAGGTCTTTGATACCGAACTGCTCGCACGAGCGCTCGAACGCTCGGTCACGGTGGCGTTTCAAGCTGTCAGAAAGCCGGTCGAAGGAACCATTCTTACCGTGCTTCGCGACACGGCACAGGAAGCACGTTCGCTTGCCGACGCCCGCGTCCCTGTGAGCGACGCACTCTCGCGTGCGAGTGCGGCAGCTTTCGACTCCGTGCGGCGTACCCCCGATCTGTTGCCCGTCCTCAAGGAGAACGGCGTCGTGGACGCGGGGGGGTTCGGCCTCGCCGTGCTCTTCCAGGGATTCGTTGCTGCGGCTCTCGGCAGCAAGGTTGAGGCTGTCGACGTGTCCGTCTCGGCAGGTCAGCTCAAGGTCGTGCCGGTCGATGACTGGTCGGACACCGAGTACCTGTACTGCACGGAGTTTCTGCTCTTCGGCAAGGACATCTCGGCAGATGCGGTACGTGAGTATGTCTCGACGATGGGCGGCAGTGAACTTGTGGTGGGCGCCGACGGAGAGTTCAAGGTCCACGTGCACACCGATAACCCGGGAGCTGTGCTCTCGCACATGACCACGCTCGGCGAGGTCGCTGACGTGCACATCAACAACATGCGGCGCCAAACCGAAGCTCGTGATGCCATGCTCGTCGAGGAGGGTCTCGCGGCGCCGGTTGCGCCACGCAAGCCCATCGGTTTCGTCGCCGTGGCCGCCGGAGCCGGCGTCGTCGAGATTCTGCGGTCGCTCGGCGTCGACGAGGTCGTCTCGGGCGGGCAGACCATGAACCCATCCACGCGCGATCTCGTTGAAGCGATCAACCGCGTGCCTGCCGAGGGCGTGATCGTGCTCCCCAACAACCAGAACATCACGATGGCGGCCAACGCCGCGGTCACCGTCACACAAAAGCCTGCGGCAGTCGTGCCGACGACGACCATTCCGCAAGCGTTCTCGGCGATGCTGGCCTATGACGACGAGGAAGACCTCGACACCGTCGTCGCCGAGATGACCGATGCCGCCGCACACGTGCACTCGGGCGAGGTGACGGTGGCGATCAAGAACGCGAAGGGCAAAGCGGGCCGGATCAAGGCAGGCCAGATCATCGGCATCGTCGAACACGAAGTCGAGCTCATCGGCACCAGCGTCAACGAAGTCTCCCTGCGTCTGGCAGACCTTCTTCTGGCGCCCGAGACTGAGACGCTTACGGTACTGGCAGGCGAAGACCTCCCTGCCGAGCAGCTCGACGAGCTTGTCGCTGAGCTGACGGCGGCTCATCCCGCAGTGGCAGTTGAGGCGCATCGGGGGGATCAGCCCGTCTACCACGTGATCATGGCCGCCGAGTGAGCGGGTCAGGAGCCCAGATGCCCAAGGTCGGAATCGTCACCGACAGCACCTGCGACATCGAACCGTCTGCGCTCGTGGAGCTTGGCGTCGAGATGGTGCCGCTCACCGTGCATTTTGATGGGCAGCATTTTCGCGACTGGCTCGATCTCAGGCCCGAGGAGTTCTACGCGAAGCTGGCTGCTTCGCCGACGCTGCCAACCACATCTCAGCCGTCGCCCGCGGAGTTCTCGGCAGCCTACACACGGCTCGCCGAGAGAGGCTTCGAGGAAGCGGTCGTCATTACGCTCGCCTCTGCGCTGTCGGGGACGTATCAGTCTGCCTCGCTTGCGGCTGCAGGCGCGCCGCTGCCTGTTCGTGTCCTGGACGGCAGACGCGCTTCGCAGGGCACAGCGCTCATAGTCCGCGCGGCGGTTGAAGCTCGTGACGCCGGCTTGGATGCCGGTGCTGTTGAGGCTCGGGCAACCGAGGTCGCTCGGTCCTCACGGCTCTTCTTCCTGCTCGACACGTTGGAGTATCTCGTCAAAGGTGGCCGAGCTGGAAAGGCCACCGGCCTGGCTGCCTCACTCCTCAACATCAAGCCCGTTCTCGAGGTCAACGCCGACGGAGTGATCGAAGCTTTCAAGAAGGTTCGCGGTCGCCAGCAGGCTGTAGCCGCGCTCGCCGAGCACGTTGCCGAGGAGTCGCGCACGAAGGGTCGACTCCGGGTCGCACTCCTGCACGCAGCGATCGAAGGGGAGGCGCACGAGGTAGAGGCCGCACTGCAGGCTTCCGGCGCTGACGTCGAGATCAGCTCGCACGGCGTTATCGGCGCGGTGATCGGCACGTATACCGGCCCTGGTGCGGTCGGCGTGGCGTACTACCCCATCGGCTGATCGTGGACGGATCGTCGGCCATCGAGAACGCTGACCGGGTTGCAAACCTCGCCGCGCACGACCTTCTGGTCTCCCGCGCCCGCTTCGTCGACGGAGCACGAGCCGAGGCACTCGGCAAGCTCGGCGTCAACACCATCGGCGATCTCATCAGGCACTACCCGGCCCGCTATCTCGACCTTACCAACGTGGCCACATTGCGCGATGTGAAGGCCGGAAGTGAAGCTACGGTGGTGGGCCGCGTGCACGAGGTGAAGGTCAAGAAGCCGCGTCCGCGTCTCAACATCACCGAAGTCGCGATTGTCGATGGGACCGGCGTGCTTCTCGGCGTGTGGTTCAACCAGCCCTACGTGCAACAACGATTCGTGGCTGGAGACAGAGTCGCGTTCGCCGGTCGAGTCGACTACGACTATGGCTTCAAACAGATCAAGAACCCTTTCGTCGAGAAGCTCCCCGACGCAGATGACGAGGGTCCGGTCGGTCGCATCCTCCCGGTGCACCACGGCACCGAGGGTCTGTCCACTGGCTGGCTGCGCCGACTGATCGCCTCGGCGATCGACGACTACGCCGATATTCCCGACCACATCCCAGCCACGCTTCGCGCACAACGCGCGCTGATGTCGCTTGCACTCGCGCTGCGATTCGTGCACTTTCCCCACTCGATGGCCGAGGCTCGCGAAGCACACCGCCGGCTCGCCTACGACGAGCTGCTGCTCCTGCAGCTGTACATGGCGATGCGCCGCCACGCGCTCACGCGAGAACGCGCCGGCTTCGCCCACAGCGTCGATGGACCCGCTCTCGCAGCATTGCGGGGTGCGATTCCCTTCGCGCTCACCGACGACCAGCACCACGCGATCGGCGAGATCCTCGCCGACATGAAGGCTCCTCTGCCGATGAATCGCCTGTTGCTCGGCGACGTGGGAACGGGCAAGACGCTCGTGGCCGCGCACGCGCTGGTGAGCGCCGTCGACAGCGATGCACAGGCCGCGATGATGGCGCCGACAGAGGTGCTCGCTCAGCAGTACGCGCACTCGCTGGGCGACCTGCTGGACTCGGCGGGCGTCACGTGGGGGCTTCTGACGGGTTCCACGCCAGCGAGCGAACGCAAGAAGCTGTTGTTCGCGGCTGGCAATGGCGACATCGACGTGGTCTTCGGCACCCACGCGCTGCTCGAAGAATCCGTGTCCTTCAAGCACCTCACCCTGGCGATCGTTGATGAGCAGCACCGTTTTGGCGTGAACCAGCGGCTCGGCCTTCGAAGCAAGGGCTCGGCGGTCGATCTGCTCGTCATGACTGCCACGCCCATTCCGCGCTCGCTTGCACTCACGCTCTACGGCGATCTGGAGACGTCCTACCTGCGCACCCGTCCGATGACGCGCCCCGCCGTCAAAACGACCCTCGTCAAGCCAGCTCAGCGTGATCGCACGTACGAGCACGTCCGCGCTGCCGTCGGCGCGGGGCGCCAGGCGTTTGTGGTGTGTGCTCTCGTGGACGAATCCGAGGCTGCCGAAGCACGCGCGGCGACCCGCGAGTACGAGCGGCTCCGCACGAAGGTCTTCCCGGACTTGCGACTGGGGCTGCTTACCGGTCGCATGAAGCCAGCCGAGAAGCAGCGCGTCATGCGCGAGTTCCGCGCCAAAGACATCGACGTCTTGGTTGCCACAACCGTCATCGAAGTTGGCATCGATGTCCCCAATGCTACCGTCATGATCGTCGAAGACGCGGACCGCTTTGGCCTGGCGCAACTGCACCAGCTGCGCGGCCGCGTAGGCCGAGGCGAACACGGCGGCGAGGTCTTCCTCTTCGCGGATCCCAAGAGCGATGAGGGCAGATCCCGCATGGAGGCAATCGCGATGACGTCAGATGGTTTCAAGCTCGCCGAGCTGGATCTCAAGCTGCGCGGGGAGGGTCATATCCTCGGCGACCGACAGCATGGGCTGCCAGCGTTGCGTCTTGCGTCCGTGCTCACGGACTCTGAGCTCATCGAGCAGACGCGATCCGACGCGCGGATGCTCATCGAAGCGGACCCACACCTCACGACCCCCATTAACAGACCGCTTCTGCGCGAGGTTCGCCGCACGTTTCGGACTGCATGGCAGTGGGTGAGCAGTGGATGAGGACTCTCGGCGCGGCACACAAGCAGCTGCGAGCAAGCGGGTGAGACACACATGAGAATTGTCGCTGGACAGTTTCGGGGACGCCGCTTGCAAGCGCCAAGCACCGACGCGACACGACCCACCACCGATCGAGTGCGGGAGGCCGTCTTCTCCAGCCTTACATCGATCGCTGGCGCGGATCTCGGCGGCGCGACGGGCCTCGACGCCTTCGCCGGAAGTGGCGCTCTGGGTCTGGAGGCCCTTTCGCGAGGGCTCGCTGCCGTCACCTTCGTCGAGCACAATCGCGCGGCACTCGCGGCACTGCGCACCAACATCCAGAATCTCGGCGTGAATCAGCGTGCCTTCGTTGTCCAAGGCGATGCGCTCAGTCTCGCGGCGGCGGGAGCCATTGGCCCCCGTCCTTTTTCGTTGCTTCTCATTGACCCCCCGTATAGACTTGCTTGCAACGAGATCGCCCGCATGATTTCGGCGCTCATAGCTCGTGACCTGCTGGAAGATGGCGCTTTGATCGTGTACGAGCACTCGGCTGGAAGCGATGTTTCGTGGCCTGCCGGAGTCGTGGAGCTCACGCAAAAGCGTTATGGACTCACGCACGTTCAGATCGCCACGTACGAGAAGGAGGCCGGATCGTTGTGAAGCGCGGTATCGTTCCGGGCACCTTCGATCCAGTGACTTCTGGTCATCTCGACATCATCGAACGCGCCGCCGCTCTCTTTGACTCCCTCGTGGTTGGTGTCGCGCTGTCGCCGGACAAAGGCGGTGGTCCGCTGTTCTCGGCCGAGGAGCGAGTCACCTTCATTCAAGACGCGACTGCGCATCTGGAAAACGTGTCTGTCCGGGCATTTGATACGCTATTGGTGGATTTCGCCGAAGAGGTTGGAGCATCGGTCATCGTGAAGGGTTTGCGGGCTATGACCGACTTCGAACGTGAATTCCAGATGGCAGCGCTAAACTGGAGGCTCGACCATCATGTCGAGACCATGTTTATTATGGCGATTCCGGAATACATGTATCTTAGTTCGTCGGCGGTCAAGGAGATCGCGGTTCACGGAGGGAGCGTCAGGGAACTCGTCCCTGACGCCGTGTGCGACGCAATCTCACGCAAGCTGAGCGAAGCCCGTTAGGGAGGCACTTCATGGACATCATGGCCCTGATCGACCGCATCGAGGAGATAGTGGACAACGCGCGAGGCGTGCCGCTGTCCAACAACAAGATGGTCGACCCGGACAAGGTCTACGAGATCGTCGACGAGGTGCGCGCACAGTACCCCGACGAGCTGAAGCAGGCGCGCTGGATCGTCAAGGAGCGCCAGGAGATGCTGGAGGAGGCCGAGAAGGAGGCCAACCGCATTCTCGAGGAGGCCCGTGATCGCGCCCAGGCAATCGCCAACGAAACCGAAGTCGTACGACTCGCCGAGGCACAGGCTGCCGACATACTCGACAAGGCCCGGACCCAGGAGCGCGAGATCAGGCTTGGCGCCGAGGATTATGCCGACGAGATGCTTGCGAACCTCGAGGTCAACCTAGGCAAGCTACTGACTGCGGTCCAACGCGGCCGCGACCGTTTGCAAGGCAAGGTCGGTGGAGCACAACGACAGTAGCGGTTGCCTACTGATCGAGGCTTACCATGGTGGACTCATATCGGATCGATATCGCCCAGATCCTCGAGGTGCTCGGGGAGAGCATCCTCGTGTCCGACGATCTGTACATCGAGACCTTTCAGGTCGGCGCCGAGAGCTTCTCGGCGACTGGACCTGCGCGCTTCGACATCACGATCACCAACACCGGTACGGCCGTTATCGCGATGGGCACCGTTCGCCTTCCGGTGATAGCCACGTGCGTGCGATGCCTCGTGGAGTTTCCCACCGAGATCACTGCCGAGGTCGATGGCTTCTACGTGCATCCTGGCCACGAAGAGGGCGTCCCTGAGGAGCAGGAGATCGAGTACATCGACGCCGAGAATCACATCGATCTGCTCCCGGCGATCATGGCTGCTCTCGTGCTTGAAGCCCCCTTCGCTCCGCTCCACGACGAGGCGTGTGCCGGCATATGCCCCACATGCGGAGCCGACCTCAACCTTGGCCCATGCGAATGCGAAGACGTCGCGCCCGACGCTCATCCGTTTGAGGCGCTCCGAGAACTGATCGGCGAGGCGAACGCTGACAGTGAGTGAGCTCGTGACTGAGCCCCCGCAGTCCGAGCCTCCGGCATCGCCCGCTACGCTTCTCCCTCGCGACGTCTGGTCTTGGATTGCGACCATATCCTCGGCGGTTCTCACCTACATGATCGTGAGTCGGGGACTGCTCTCGACCGGGCCTGAGTGGGAGGTCGGCGCGTTTGTTGGCGCTATCACGGCCCTTGTGGCCTCCTCGATCGCTCAGGGAACGGTTGTCGGCGTTCTCGCCCCGGCGATTGGCCTGGCGGCCCTTCCTCCCGCGCTGCAAGGACACGCCATGCTCTCGGCTGGTAGTTGGGTGGTGTCAGTTGCTGCTGCGATCGTCTTCTCGCTTGGGGTTGGTTATCTGCGAGTCTGGTGGCCTGAGCGTCGGCAGCTTCTCGAACTCGCGATCGCAACCCTGCTCGTCGTTTGGATTGTTGCAAGCATGTGGGCGCCCCTCCTTGCCAGCGGATTCACGAGCTACGCGTCTCTCAAGGCGGCGACTATCGCCGATGTTCCGCACCCCGGCGACTACGTCAACGACGACGCTATCTACCGGAGCATCTTCTACCGGATGCACAATGGCATTCCGTACTACAACGCCTTCAAGGAGGCGTGGTACGGCCTGAAGCAAGCCCCGCCTCTGCCGACAACCGTGGTCGCGTATCGGCTGCCTACGATGTATTGGCTTTGGAAACTCCTGCCTACGGACGCCTTCCTCATCGAAGTCGTCTTTCTGGCGTTTGCGTCTGTTGGCTGTGTTGCCGCCGCCTTCATCACAGGCCAGATGATCGGCACTCGCTTCGCGCCGCTGTCGGCGGCGGCTCTTGCGGCGTTTGCCATGGGATCGGCCATCACCGTCTACGTGACCTACATCGACTTGCCTGCCGCGTCCGTCGCCCTGGTAGCTATCGCCCTCTTTCTCCGGGCCACCATCACGGGCCGCACGTGGCTCTTGTGGGCTGCCGCCGCCGTCATGACTGCGGCGGCACTTACTCGCGAGATTCTCGTCTACTTCGTCGTCCTGGCTGCCTTGGCGTCACTCTTCGCTCCTTCGGGCAGCCGTCTGAAGCGTGTGATTCCATGGCTTGCCTCTCTCGGCATCTTCGCTGTGGGGTACGCTGCTCATGCGGTGGCCATTCACAACGTCATGCATGCCACGACGACGACGCTTTCCTACGTCAAGGGAAGTCCGGCGTTTGCGCTCGACTCGATCAGGCGATTCTCTGACGTCATGCAAGCAGGAGGTATCGTCCTGCCGACCCTCTTTGCCCTTGGGGTTCTCGGCGCCGTTGCCGCTTGGAAGAGGGTAGGCCGAGTCTTCGCGATCTTCGCTGTTGTCGCACTGCTCGCGCCCATCCTCGGCATGATGAAACTCGGCAACCCGGGCATTGACGTCCTGGGGCACGAAGTGAACTACTGGGGAAACCTCTTCGATCCGCTTGCTCTGGCCCTGTGGCCCGCATGGTTGCTCTTTCTCCCGCTCGGCCGCCAAGACCTGAGCACATCGGCAGACCGCGGCGTCACGGAGTCGGCAGATGACCTGACGTCTGAAGCGGATGTGCTCCAGGACACTTCAACGGACACTTCGAAACTGGCGCTTTCGGCTACACACGCCAGATAGGCCGTGCTATCATCATCGCCCGTGCGGCCAAAGTGGCCGCGCCCACAAGCAGCTATCCGCGCTCGCACGGCGAGGGCGAGTGAACGGAAGGACCCGATCCATGGCGGTGCCCAAGCGAAAGACCGGCCGAGCGAAGACCAACTCGCGCCGCTCATCCCACGTCATCCAAGCGCCGGCCAAGTCGGTGTGTCCGCAGTGCAACGAGCCCAAGCTTCCGCATCGCGTCTGTCCGACGTGCGGATACTACAACGGACAAGAGATCGTCGAGGTTGAGTAGGTCGGGCCTTCAGCGCACTGCCTGTGCATGCGGCGCGCGGCGCTTCGCACAACGTGGCCGGTACTGCCCGATAGGGGCGATGCCGGCCGTTTCGATTCTGCGCGCGGCGCTCGAGGACGCGTGACGGCCGTTCGGGCCGTGCTTTGAGAGGAAGGCTCGCTTCAGCACATGCTGGAAGTGTGAGCGCGCGAGGAGAGGCCCGTGAAATCGGTGTTCGCCCAATGAAGAAGCAGCCAAAGTCCGAGAGCCGTCTGGTGACGGTTGCTGTTGACGCCGTGGGTGGGGACCATGCTCCTGGCGAGGTACTCGCGGGGGTAACCCTGGCACTTGCCGAGGACCCGTCGCTCCACGTGCTTGTCACCGGTCCGCACAAGCTCGTCACCACGTTCGCCAACACCAACTCCCGCATCGAGGGGGTGCCGACGACCGAAGTGATCGGCATGGACGAACAGCCTGCCACCGCCGTGCGCACCAAGAAGGATTCCTCCATCGTCGTGGGCTGCCGGCTCGTCAAACAGGGGCGTGCCGACGCATTCTTCTCGGCAGGCTCAACGGGCGCGTGCATGGCAGCAGCCACGCTGATCATGGGTCGCGTCAAGGGAGTCCAGCGCCCCGCGATCGCTACCGTTATGCCCACAGCCGGCGCACCATGCGTGATGCTCGATGTCGGCGCCAACGCGGACTGCCGAGCCGAACACCTCCTGCAGTTCGCCTTCATGGGCGCCGCTTACGCAAGCGTTGTACTCGGCGTGATCGGACCTCGCGTCGCGCTCCTCAACATCGGCGAGGAGCCCAGCAAGGGCTCGTCGCTCGCGCAGGCCGCGCATCACCTGATTGCCGAGAAGGTCCCGAATTTCATCGGCAACATCGAAGGCCGAGATGTTCTGGCGGGCGTCACGGACGTGATCGTCACAGACGGGTTCACGGGCAATGTGGCGCTCAAGCTTCTGGAAGGAACGAGCAAGATTCTGCTTGGACAGGTGCGCAACGCTATCACCGGCTCTCCAGTCGCCAAGACCGCCGCAGCCGTGTTGCGACCGGCGCTCAATCGGCTCAAGGACCGCCTCGACCCGGACACGTACGGTGGCGCGCCGCTGCTCGGCGTCCAGGGAGTGTGCATCATCGGGCATGGGACGTCGAAGGCTAGAGCCGTATCAAACGCCATCCGCGTTGCCGCCCAAGCTGGCCGAGGGGGTCTTACCGAGCAAATTGAACAGGCTGTCACGCAGAACTGACCAGCTAGTTCTTCTTCGCCGCCCTCGACCTCGTGTACACTGCCCCGATCACCCCTGATCATCGCTTCGCACAACCCGCGAACTGCACTCGCACAACCCGTGAACTGCACCTTCGACCGAAGGAATCACGCGCACCATGACACGTCACGCAGCTATCGTCGGCACGGGGTCATACCTACCAGAGACAGTGCTGTCCAATCACGACCTCGAGAAGATGGTCGACACGTCAGACGAGTGGATCGTCACACGCACGGGGATCAGTGAGAGGCGCGTTGTGGCTGACGGTGACGCCACATCCGACCTCGCGGCCAGGGCGGCACGCATCGCGATGGACCGTGCGGGCCTCGGCGACGAGGACGTCGATCTTCTCGTTCTGGGCACGTCGAGTCCCGACTACGTGATGCCTTCAACGGCGTGTCTCACTCAGGCCAAACTGGGCATTCAATGCGCTGCCGTCGACGTGATGGCGGCATGCTCGAGCTTCGTCTACGCACTGCAGCACGGTGCCGCCGCCATCGAGTCTGGGCGGGCACAGACTGTTCTCGTCGTAGGCGCGGAGGCCTTCACTCGAGTCGTCGATTTCACCGACCGCTCCACGTGCATCCTCTTTGGCGACGGCGCGGGCGCCGTGGTGCTGCAAGCCAGCGAGACGCCTGGCGTAGAAGCGGTCCTGCTCGGCGCTGATGGCAGCGGTGCAGACCAGCTGATCATCCCTGCTGGCGGGTCGGTGCGACCGACGTCCGCCGAGACGCTTGAGGCCAGAGAGCAATTCGTGCGCATGAAGGGCGGCGACGTCTTCAAGTTCGCCGTGCGCGTGATACCGGAGGTAACGTCTGAGGCGCTCGCGCAATCCGGGTGCACGCTCGACGAGCTGCGCTGGTTCATCCCACACCAGGCCAACGAGCGCATCATCACCAATGCGGCCGCGCGTCTGGGACTGGACAGTGATCGCGTCTATCTCAACCTCAAGAACACCGGCAATACGTCGGCGGCCTCAATACCGATCGCCATCGACGACCTGTATACTAGCGGGCGACTCAGCCCGGGTGATGTGCTTGCGCTCATCGGGTTTGGCGCGGGGTTGACGTGGGGGGCCGCTGTGGTTCGCTGGACGATGGATGCACCAAGCAAGGAGGCATGAGGGTCCATGGCGTTTCGCACCCGGCTCACTGAACTCCTGGAGATCGAACATCCGATCATCCAAGGCGGCATGGCGTGGACGGCGACCGCCGAGCTGGTTGCCGCGGTCAGCAATGCCGGAGGCATCGGGATTATCGGCGCCGGGCACATGCCAACGGAGATTCTGCGCACCGAAATCCGCAAGGCCAAAGAACTCACCGACAAGCCCTTTGGCGTGAACTTGATGCTCCTCACGCCGCACATCGACGAGATCGTCGACCTCGTCGTGCGCGAGCGTGTTCCTGCGGTGACCACCGGGGCTGGCAATCCCGGCAAGTACATGTCGGCGCTCAAAGATGCCGGGATCAAGATACTTGCCGTTGTGCCCAGCGTCGCACTCGCCAAGCGGATGGAATCCATCGGCGCCGACGCGGTTATCGGCGAAGGCATGGAGGCTGGCGGGCACATCGGCGAACTCACAACGATGGTGCTCACCCCTCAACTCGCCGACGCCGTGTCCATCCCAGTTGTTGCGGCAGGCGGAATCGGCGACGGCCGTGGCATCGCGGCCGCGTTTGCTCTTGGGGCCGAAGGCGTCCAGATAGGGACCCGCTTCATGTGTGCCGAAGAGTGCACGATCCATCCGTCGGTCAAGGAAGAAGTCCTCAAGGCGAAGGACCGCGACACCATCGTGACCGGGCGTTCGACCGGCCATCCGGTTCGAGTGCTCAAGAACAGGCTATCCAAGCAAATCGAGATTCTCGACAAAGAGAACCGGGCTGCCGAAATTGAGGCGTTGGGCACTGGCAAGCTCGCTCTTGCGATGCGTGAGGGTGACACCAGCATGGGCTCGTTGATGGCCGGCCAGATCGCTGGCATGGTCTCAAGCATCAAGCCGGCTGCGCAGATCGTGAACGAGATGATGTCCGAAGCAGAGGCCGTGATGAAGCGCCTCGGCCAGCTACCAAGATAGAGGTTGTAGTTGACCACTCGTATTGCGTTCGTCTTCCCCGGCCAAGGGTCGCAACACCCGGGCATGCTCGAGGAGATCCCTGAGCTTGAGTCTCTGGACCGTCTTCTCGATGCTGCCGAGGCACTCTCTGGCCTCGACTTGCGTTCGGCCGCAGATGGGCCTGCCGACAAGCTCGCGGACACCCTTGTTGCGCAACCGCTTCTCTACCTCGCCGACTGGGCGTGGGGCGTGACCCTGCTCGACTCAGGCCTCGAACCTGATGCGGTGGCTGGACACTCCCTCGGCGAGCTGGCTGCGCTGGCACTTGCCGGCGTCTTCTCGCCGGAGGCCGGCCTCGAACTCGTGGTCGAGCGCAGCAAGCTCATGGCGCAGGTCTCCGCCGAGCAGCCGGGCAAGATGGCCGCAGTCTTGGGCCTGGGCCGAGCATTGGTTACCGAAGCGATCGCAGACGTTGACGACGTCTGGGTTGCCAACGACAACGGTCCGGGCCAGGTGGTCATTTCCGGGACTGCCGATGCAATCAAGCAAGCGGCCGACCTGCTGCGCGGCGCTGGCTCACCGCGCGTCGTTGAACTCTCGGTCTCGGGTGCGTTTCATTCGCCTCTCATGGCGAACGCAGGCGACGCGTTTGCCGATCTCTTGATCGGCGCCGAATTCGCTGACGCGAAAGTCCCCGTCTACCAGAACACCAATCCCACGCCTGAGACTCGTGGCGAGATCATCCGCGAGCGACTTATCGGCCAGATCACGTCACCCGTTCGCTGGACTGAGACCATGCAGGCCTTGGCCGAGGACGGCCCAGTTACCATCATCGAGTCGGGGCCCGGCACTGTCCTGGCAGGGCTCGCGAAACGCATTGGCGGCATGTCCGCCGTTTCGGTTGAGTCGGACTCGCTGGAGACAATCGTCGACGAGGTGTCTCGCTGATGCCGGACCTGTCCAACAAAGTCGCCCTGGTGACCGGGGCGTCACGGGGTATCGGAGCAGCTATCGCCGCGCGGCTTGCGTCGTGTGGAGCAGCCGTCGCGGTGAACTACGCCGGCTCGGCTGCGGCCGCCGATTCTGTCGTCGAAGCGATCACCTCATCGGGAGGGCGGGCCATCTCGTTGCAGGCCGACGTGAGCGACGCCAACGCTGCTGCCGGGCTCGTGGAGGTGTCCATCGCCGAACTCGGCGGCCTGGACATCGTGATCAACAATGCCGGTATCACCCGCGACAGCCTTCTCATGCGCATGAGTGATGCGGATTGGTCGGCGGTCATCGATACGAACCTCACCGGCGTGTTCAATGTCACTCGCGCCGCAACGCGGCACCTCGTGAAGCAGCGGTCGGGATCGATCGTGAACATTACGTCGGTGGTCGGGCTTCTCGGCAATGCAGGTCAGACGAACTACGCCGCAGCCAAGGCGGGCGTCGTCGGCTTCACGAAAGCAGCTGCCAGAGAACTGGCTTCGCGCGGCATACGAGTCAATGCGCTCGCGCCTGGCTTCATCGAGACCGACATGACCGCCGCTTTGCCAGACAACGTCCGCTCAGCTACCGTGGGCCAGATTGCATTGGGGCACTTCGGAGTACCGGCCGATGTGGCCAACGCAGCCGCCTTCCTTGCCAGCGAAGAAGCACGCTACATCACAGGACAGGTGCTGGCGGTCGACGGAGGAATGGCGTTTACGTAGAGTGCGCACAAAGAACGTCTATCAATCGCAACATCCAGGAGTTCTCGGAAGGAGGTGTGCTGCATGGATCGCGAGGAAATCCTCGACAAAGTGAAATCCGTTGTCGTCGACCAGCTCAATGTTGAAGAAGACGAGGTGGTCGAAGACGCTTCCTTCATCGATGACTTGGGCGCTGACTCGCTCGGCATTGTTGAGCTCGTCATGGCGCTCGAAGAGGAGTTTGGTATTTCGATTCCTGACGAAGATGCCGAGGGCATCAGGACCGTTGGTGACGCCATCTCCTACGTGCAAGCGAACGCCTAGCTTCTATCGGCATTCTCAACCCGGCGGCGATCGTACCTTGTGATCGTCGCCGGGTTGCTACCCCGATAGCGTCTCCACTTCCAGCGAAAGGGCCATTCCACTCGTGGACATGCCAAAGCTCACAATAGGAAATCGCACTGCACGTCTTCCCATCGTTCAGGGTGGGATGGCTGTTCGTATATCCATGGCTCCACTCGCAATCGCGGTGGCCGAGGCCGGGGGAGTCGGCGTGGTCGCCGGGTCCGGACTCGGCGTGACCGAGTTTCGAGCCGAGGTGAAGAAGGCGCGAGAAGCCACTGCCGGGATCATCGGCGTCAACGTCATGGTTGCTGTCCGCAAGTTCAAAGAACTCGTGCGCGCAGCCATGGAGGAGGGCGCCGACCTGGTGATCGCCGGGGCGGGCTTCTCACGCGATGTCTTTGCCTGGGGTGCCGAGTTCAAGGTGCCGGTTGTGCCGATCGTGGGCAGCGCACGCGTCGCCAAGCTTGCCGAGCGCTTCGGTGCATCAGCCGTCGTGGTCGAAGGCGTGGAGGCTGGAGGGCATCTCGGCACCGATCGCCCGATGAGGGAGCTTCTGCCCGAAATCGTCGAGGCGGTAGACGTTCCGGTGATTGGGGCCGGGGGAGTCGTGACTGGCGCCGACATCAAGGAAGTGCTCGATTTGGGTGCGGCGGGCGTCCAGATGGGAACACGCTTCCTGGCGACGGAGGAGTCTTCCGCACCGCCAGCCTTCAAGCAGATGTATGTCGACGCCACGCCTGATCGCGTTGTCTTGGTGAAAAGCCCAGTCGGCTTGCCAGGCAGGGCGCTCAAGAATCCGTTCTGGGAACGCACGCACAGGGGCGAGTACCCCGAGACCGTGAATTGCCGGGCATGTCTGAAGGAATGTCACAAGGAGTACTGCATCATCGACGAACTCGAGATGGCGCAGCAAGGCGACGTTGACAACGGCCTGGTTTTCGCCGGTTCTTCGGTTGCGCGAATCCACGACATCCCTTCGGTTGCCGATCTCATAACCAGACTCATCGACGAATGGCGACACGCTGAAAGGGGCCAAGCGTGAAGAGAGTTGCCGTAACCGGCATGGGCGTTGTTACGCCAACGGGCGTCGGCATATCGGCCATGTGGGATTCGCTCTCACACGGCACGTCGGGAATCTCGCCGATCGAGCACTTCGACGCGTCGGAGTACAGCTCACGATTCGCCGGATACATCAAGGACTTCGATCCCAGCGCCGTGATCGACAAGAAGAACGTGCGGCGCATGTCGCGCTTCCAGCAGTTTGCGATGGTGGCCGCCGAAGAGGCCATGAAGGATGCTGGGCTGACCGACATCGACGAGGAGCTTGCGGTTCGCGCCGGGTGCAACGTCGGTTCCGGCATTGGCGGGCTCGGCTACATGGAGGAACAGACTGCCGTCTTGCTCGAGCGCGGTCCAAGTCGCATCAGCCCATTCCTCGTGCCCATGATGATCGTCGACCTCGCGGCGGGGCAGATCTCGATCCGCCACGGTCTGAAAGGCGTCAACTACGCGCCCGTCTCCGCGTGTGCGACCGGTGGCCACTCCATTGGCGAAGCTGCCGAGACGATCAGGCGCGGCGATGCCGACGTGATGGTGGCTGGCGGCTTCGACGCCGGCGTCACGCCGCTTGGTGTGGCCGGCTTCGCCGCAGCCCGAGCACTTTCCACTCGCAACGACGATCCGGCCGGTGCATCAAGGCCGTGGGACGCTGGCCGCGACGGCTTCGTAATCTCTGAGGGCGGCGGGATCCTGGTGCTTGAAGAGTGGGAGCACGCCGTGTCTCGCGGCGCGCGTATTCGCGCTGAGGTTCTGGGCTATGGAGCCACCGCCGACGCGTACCACATCACTGCTCCCGCGCCAGACGGCAACGGCGCCATCCGCGCAATGGAATTGGCCCTCGCGCAGGCCGGTCTTGCACCCAGCGATGTCGACTACATCAACGCGCATGGCACGTCGACCCTGCCAGGCGACCTTGCCGAGACTAACGCCATCAAGAACGTTTTCGGCTCAGACGTGCCACCCATCAGCTCCACGAAGTCGATGACCGGCCACATGCTTGGGGGAGCGGGGGGCGCAGAGGCGGCCGCATGCGTTCTCGCGATGGAGAACGGCCTCATCCCGCCGACCATCAACCTCACCGATCCGGACCCCGAGTGCGACCTGGACTACGTGCCCAACGTCGCACGTGATGCAGATCTTAAGGTCTGCATGAGCAACTCATTTGGCTTTGGCGGCCATAATGTGACGCTCGTTCTCGGCCGCCCATAGGAGCGTAGTTGTGGCACGAACTTCCCGGCAGCTCCCCCGTCCAGACGACAGCGGCGATCCCGTCGATGTCGCTACTCGCATTACCGGCCACACGTTCTCGGACCCCGAGCTCGTGCGCCGAGCGTTTACACACCCCTCGGCAGTTGAGAATCGCGACCCCGATGCCTACTACGAGCGGCTTGAGTTTCTCGGCGATTCGGTGCTGGGTCTGATCGTCTCCGAGGAGATCTACCGGCGGTTCCCGGACATGCCCGAGGGCGGCATGACGCGCATCAAGGTCTCTGTGGTGTCGGGGACAGCGCTTGCGCGCGTCGCAGCTGACCTGGGACTTGCTGACGCCATCATCTTCGGAGACAGCGAGCGCGGAACCGGCGGGCGCGGGCTGGCAAGCGCTCTTGAGAACGTCTATGAAGCCCTTACCGGGGCGCTCTTCTTAGACGGCGGCATTGAGGTCGCACGCACGTGGGTGATGGAAACGGTCGGTCCGCTCATCACCGAGCAGACCGCCGAGTCTCCAGAAAACCCGAAGTCGGCGCTTCAGGAGATCACGCAAGCACGCGGTCAGGCGCCCATCTACCGCGTCATCAGCCAGGAAGGTCCGCCGCACGCGCGGATGTTCACGTCGATCGTTGAAGTCGGCGGCAAGCGGCTGGGGCGCGGCACCGGCCACACCAAGAAAGAAGCCGAGGCCGCCGCAGCGCAAGCCGCTCTTCGCCGCTTGAAGAGCCACAGCCGCAAGCGTTCATCGTAGCGGCTGCCAGCACGGATTGCTCCTTGCCCTGTGCTACACTGACTGACGCTTTCGCCCCGCGAAAGTGTCGTTTTCAGCACCCGTTTTCCCGAGGGGGATCGTGCACCTCAAGTCGCTCATACTCAAGGGCTTCAAGTCCTTCGCCGACAAGAGCACGTTGGCCCTTGAACCCGGCGTCACGGTTGTGGTCGGACCGAACGGTTCGGGCAAGTCCAACATTTCTGACGCGGTGCTTTGGGTGCTCGGCGAGCAGTCGGCTAAGACGCTGCGCGGCCAGGCCATGGAAGACGTGATCTTCGCGGGTTCCTCGGCACGTCAGGCTGTCGGTGTCGCCGAAGTCGACCTCGTGCTCGACAACTCCGACGGGCAGCTGCCGCTTGAGTTTCATGAGGTCACGGTGACGCGGCGGATGTATCGCAACGGCGAGTCCGAATACCTCATCAACAACACGCCCACCCGGCTCATGGACATCCAGGACCTCCTGCACGACTCGGGGCTGGGGCGCGACACTCATTCCATCATCAGCCAGGGCCGCCTCGATGAAGTTCTGAACTCGCGTGCCGAGGAACGCCGGTCGCTCATCGAAGAGGCCGCCGGCGTGCTCAAGCACAAGAAGCGCAAGGAACGGGCGCTGCGCAAGCTCACGGGAATGGACGCGCACCTCGAGCGAGCCCGCGACATCGCAAGCGAGATTGATCGGCAGCTGCGTCCCCTGCAGCGCCAAGCCACCAAGGCGCAAGAGCACGCATCGCTCGTCGCCGACTTGCGCGACATCGAACTCGCGCTTGCCGTCGACGACCTCAGGCGCCTGCAAACCGAATGGGACGATCTGGAGAAGCTCGAGAAAGAAGCGGACGCCGACATCGACCTGTCGCGCTACCGACTTGCCGAGAAGGAGCGCGAGCTCAACAAGCTGCAAGCCATGCTTGAAGAGAAGGGTCTGTTCGTCGGCGACCTGTCCGAGCAGCGCAGACGCATGCAATCCATTCTCGAGCGCCTCGACGCGGGCCTGCTCCTTTTGGAGGAGAAGGGCAAGAACCTCATCGGCAAGCTGTCGGAACTGAGACAAACACTGCATCAGTCCGAGACGCGCTCTGTGCAACGCGGTGCCGAACTCGAGAGACTCGTTGCCGAGAGAACCGAGACCAACGCGCGTCTCAAGGCCCTCTACACCCAGCTCGGCACCCTGCGCAAAGAGTCTGAGACGGTCCGCAAGGCCAGAACTGCTGCCGACGCGGAGCTCGCGCGCGTGACGGGCGAGATTCGCCGAGCGCGCAAACAGCTCGAGGACGATCGCATCGACGCGTCCAAGGCCGAGCAGGCGCTCTCAGCGCACAAGCTCGAACAGGAGCTGCTCGCCGAGCGCGCGATCCAGATTCGCGACCAGCATCAGAGCGCACAGGCGACCCTGTCTGCTCGGCGATCACGCCTCGATGCCGTCGCGGGACAGCTGTCGCACGCACGTCGTGAGATGGCACTCGCTGACTCAGACGTCGACAAGCGGGTTCGAGTGCTCGAATCTCGTCGCAAGGAGCTTGAAGGTCGCCGTGAGCGGCTCACTGACGCTCGCGCTGAGGCTCGCGGGCTCGAGGAGGTCGACCGCGCCTTCGAGAGCGCGGCACCAGCCCTTGCGTGGGCGCTTGCGCAGGAGCGTTCGCTGCCGGGCTTGGTCGGCCCGCTTGCCGAGGTCATTCATGCCCCCGAGCGCTACGAGACCCTGGTCGAGCGCCTTCTCGGCGCCGATCTGTTTGGCTTGCTCGTAGAAGACTCTGCATCGGCGGGCACGGTGGCAGAAGCGCTGCAGAACCACAGCGAGGGCGAGATCTCGATCATTCCCCTTGATGGCGTCAGGACGCGCCTCGTCGGCAAGCCCAAGAAGGGCGACCGGCTGCTTGACTCGCTGACGTGCGAGGACCGCGTGCGACCGGCCGTAGAGGCGTTGCTCGGCGACGTCTTCATCGTCGACGATGTGCGAGAAGCGCTTGCATCGGCGGCTTCGGACAAGAGCGGAGCGCGATTCGCCACACCTTCCGGCGCCGTGGCATGGCCGAGCGGCAAACTCACCCTCGGCACGCAAGTCAGTGACACCGAGGGTGTCCTCGTTCGCAAGCGCAGAATCAACGAGTTGCGCGACGAGATCGTTGCCCACACGGCAGCGGTCGGTGATGCGGAAGCAGCCACCGGCGAAGCCGAGGAAGCGCTTGCCGCCGCCCAGCAGGACGCTCTGGAACTTACGCAGAAGATCGCGGCACTTGCCGGCGAGCACGACTCGCTGCTTGAAGACGTCGGCCGCCTTGAACAGCAGCTCACAGCGTTGGACGCGGAAGCCGACGGTGTGGACCGCAGAGTCGCCGATATCCAGGAGAAGACCTCTCGGGACCGTCCGGCCGTCGGCGTTCAGCTTCGTCGGATAGAGAGCGCGGCGCGCGACTTGGAACGCCTTGAGGAGGCCTCGGTCGTCAGCCGAGAACAGCGCGATGTCCGTTTTCGTGAGGAGGGCGCCACCTCCGAGCGACTCGGCACGTGTCAGGTCGAGATCGCTACGGTCTCTGAGCGCGAAGTGCATCTCAAGCGACAGGTCAACGCAATTGACGCTGAGCTCAGGGAGCTGAACAGCACCGTCGCGATGGCGCGGGAATCCGAAGCATCTCTCGAGCTCCTGCGCCAACGCATCCAGCCTATTCACGACCTCTACGTCCTTTTGCAGGAACGTGCGGAACATTGGGCTGCCAAGCTCAAAGACCGCGCGCATTTTGAGCAGGCGGACTCCGAGTCGCTGCGCAACACCATCCAGGAGGCGCAGGACGCGGTTCGAGATGCGCAAGCTGAGATCGATTCGAAGAACGGTTCTGCGACCGATGTTCGCGTCGAGCGCGCTCAACTTGAGGTGCAAGTCAATCAGGCCGCACGCCGGATCATTGAGGATCTCGGCATGCCTCTTGAGACCGCGTTGACCTTCGACGAGGTCGAAGATAGACAGGGAGCCGAGGATCGCGCTCACAAGATCCGCAAGCAGATCAGCACGCTCGGACCGGTCAATCCAATCGCGATGGAAGAGTTCGAATCGCTTCAGCAGCGGCGCGACTTCATGACCAGTCAGATTGAGGATTTGGATTCGAGCCGCAAGGCGTTGCAGAAGGTGATCGCCGCAATCGACCGCAAGATGCGCGATCGATTCCTCGAAACGTTCGAAGATGTGGACCGTTCCTTCCAGGAGATATTCACCGTGCTGTTTCCCGGCGGCACCGCCCAGCTGCAGCTCACTGAACCCGACGATCCCGACACAACAGGAGTTGAGGTCATAGCCCAGCCGCGTGGCAAGAAGCTCGCGAAGATGTCGCTCATGTCAGGCGGGGAGAAGTCGCTGACCGCGCTCGCGCTGCTCTTCGCCGTCTACCGCACCCGGCCATGTCCGTTCTACATCCTTGACGAGGTGGAGGCGGCCCTCGACGACACCAACTTGCGCCGATTCGTTGCGTTCGCCGACTCCATGCGCACGCAAACACAGTTCATCGTCGTGACCCATCAGCGCCGAACCATGGAGATGGCCGACGTGCTCTACGGCGTCTCCATGCAAGCCGACGGCGTCTCCAAGGTGGTCAGCCAGAAGCTTGACCGGGCGACGGCCACCGCGAAAGCTGACGATGAGCACGCCTTGGTATAGGCGCCTTGCCGACGGACTCTCGCGAAGCCGAGAGCGGCTTGGCGGCCAGTTAAACATTCTGCTCGGGCGCGGTCCCGATGTTGATGAGGAGTTCTGGGGCGACCTCGAGGATGCCCTCATCGGCGCAGACCTTGGCGTGAGCGCAACGACCGACGTCGTGACACGACTTCGCCGAGAAGCCTCTGCTGCCGCACTCCCCGATGCCGCCGCAGTCGTCGCCGCCCTCGGCACCCAAATCGCCGCCGAGTTCCCTCGCGACGTCGAAGACCCGCTTGCACTGTCGCCTGTCACCGTGCTGGTGGTTGGCGTCAACGGCACCGGAAAGACCACCACGGTCGGCAAGCTCGCCAAGCAGGCGGTTGATGCAGGGCGCAGCGTCATGCTCGGCTCGGCGGACACGTTTCGTGCAGCGGCCTCAGAACAGCTCGACATCTGGGCGGAGCGTGCCGGCGTGCCGGTCGTTCGACGCGACCGAGGCGCGGATCCTGCAGCCGTGGCCTTCGACGCTGTCGCTCAAGCAGAAGCCACGGGCGCTGACCTTACGCTCGTGGACACCGCAGGCCGTCTTCACACCTCGGCAGATTTGATGCGTGAGCTCGCGAAAGTGAAGCGCGTGACTGAGAACCGCAGCAAGCCGCCGGTCAAGGTCTTGCTGGTCATGGATGCCACAACCGGTCAGAACGGTCTGACGCAAGCGCGTGAGTTTGATGCAGCACTCTCCGTCGACGCGATTGCGCTCACCAAGCTCGACGGGACTGCCAAGGGCGGAATAGCGGTGGCCATCGCGCGTGAACTCGATATCCCTATCGTTCGAATCGGAGTGGGAGAGGGTATCGACGACCTGCGCCCCTTCGCCGCCGATGAGTTCGCGAGAGCATTGGTTTCCTCATGACCCAGAACGATTCTCCGCCGAGTGATGAGCGTCCTTTCGCGGCTGACGACCTGCCCATCGGCCCGACTGTCTTGGAGCCCGGCCACAAGGACCCGAGCGCGTTCGCTCAGCATCTCGCCCTATGGCTCACGCTGCCGCTCACGTTGACGCTCATCGCGATTCTTCTCGTCTTCTACGTCTTCTTCTCCAGTGCTGTGGTCGTAGGTCAGTCGATGGAACCGACGCTGCATGGCGGAGACTACCTGCTTGTCAGTCGTGGAGATAGCGCACCTCACCGAGGCGACGTGGTCGTCGCCAGCGTCCTGGACCGGGGCGTGCCAACTGAACTCGTCAAGCGCGTGGTTGCCGTTGGCGGCGACACAGTCGTCGTCCGAGGCGACGTGGCAATCGTCAACGGAACCCCTGAGCCTCAACGAGGTCAGGTCATCATCCCGCAGTTCGCCGTGAGCGAGCCGCTCATTCACGTTCCGCCCGGCTCCGTCTACCTCATGGGAGACAATCGCGCGAATTCAGAGGACAGTCGCTACATTGGCCCGGTCTCAGACGCTAGTATTGAGGGCAAGGTGGTCTTCATCTTCGCCCCCATCTATCGCATCAGGCCCGTGTGAGCCAACGCGTCGCCTGCTCAAGCCTCGGCTCTCGTTGCCAAGAATGTCGGTCATCGCGCCAGCTAACAGCACACCATCGGAAGGCATCACATGTTCGACTCACTCTCTGACCGTCTCCAATCGATCTTCGGCAACCTGACCAGCAAGGGGCGACTCACTGAAGCCGACGTTGATGCCGCGATGCGCGAGATACGCATGGCGCTCCTTGAGGCTGACGTGAACTACAAGGTCGTCAAGGAATTCGTTGCGACACTGCGCGAGAAATCCATCGGCGCCGATGTGATGAAGTCGCTCACCCCGGGTCAGACGGTGATCAAGATCGTTCTGTCCCAGCTCACCGACCTTCTTGGGTCGACGAACTCCCGCCTCGCGCTTTCGGGCCGTATCCCCAACGTCATCATGCTCGTCGGGCTGCAGGGTTCGGGTAAGACGACGGCCACGACCAAGCTTGCCTACATGCTGCGCAAGCAGGGCAAACGCCCACTCATGGTCGCCTGTGACGTGCACCGCCCAGCGGCCATCGACCAACTCGAGGCACTCGGGCGTGAGCTCGACATTCCGGTCTATCGTGGCGAGGGCACCGATGCGGTTGCCATCGCGAAGGCCGGTGTGAAGCACGCTGTCGACACCCTGCGCGACGTGGTCATCATCGACACCGCCGGGCGTCTTCATGTCGATGAGGAGATGATGGGTGAAGCCGCCGCTATTCGAAACGCGGTCAGACCCGATCAGATCCTCATGGTGGTCGATGCGATGACCGGGCAAGACGCCGTCAATGTCGCCGCGGCCTTCGCCGAGAAGGTCGACTTCGACGGCGTGATCATGAGTAAGCTCGACGGTGACGCGCGAGGCGGAGCAGCGCTCTCGATTCGCCAGGTCACCGGCAAGCCCATCAAGTTCGCGTCCGAAGGCGAGAAGCCTGACTCGCTGCAGCCTTTCTATCCCGAGCGCATGGCCAAGCGCATTCTCGGCATGGGAGACGTGGTTTCGCTCATCGAGAAGGCTGAGGAGGTTGGCGCCGCCGAACTCGATGCCGAGGCCGCTGAGCGCCTGAAACGCGCTGATTTCACGCTCGAGGACTTCCTCGCCCAAATCAACCAGGTTCGCAAGATGGGTGGACTCGGGGGCATCCTGAAGTCCCTGCCCGGCGCAGGCAAGCTCACCAAGCAGCTCGACGGCGAAGTCGACGAACGCGCTCTGGACCGCATCGAAGCGATCATCTACTCGATGACTCCGGCGGAACGCACGAAACCGAAGATCCTCAATGGCTCTCGGCGAGAGCGCATCGCCACTGGTTCCGGCGTTCACGTTTCCGAGGTCAACCAGCTGCTCAAGCAGTTTGCCGAGACGCGCAAGCTCATGAAGCAGTACCAGTCGGCGAATGGCAAGGGCAAGAAGCGGATGCGCCTGCCCGGCTTGGGGCCGATGGGCTTCTAGCGTGCGGACTCATCCGGCAGTGGGGGCGCGGCCCAATACGCGAGGCCACACGCGCATGGTGTGCTTTGACCGCCCCCCAGGAGTGTCGTAGTATATGCAACCGCTTTGCTCGTAGTAGCGCGACCCGCACTCGCGGGTCGCTTTTACCGGAGGTGACCCTGTTGGCAGTCAAGATCCGTCTGGCGCGCCACGGTGCCAAGAAGGCGCCGTTTTACCGCGTTGTCGTCAGCGACGGCCGCGCGCGCCGCGATGGCCGTTTCATCGAGATCGTGGGCCGCTATAACCCGCGCACGACCCCGTCAACGGTCGAGCTCGACCTCGAGAAGGTCGACTCATGGATCGCCAAGGGAGCACAGCCGACCGAAGCAGCCGGCAAGCTCATCGCCATCGCTCGAGGCGAGAAGCAGGCGCCCGAGAAGACCCAGGCGCCCTCGAAGAAGTCGCTTGCCAAGGAGGCTGCCGAGGCAGAAGCTGCCGCGAAGGCTGCGGCGGACGCAGAAGCCGCCGCCAAGGAGGCACAGGCCGCACAGGCCGCCGAGGCTGAGAGTGAGCAAGGGGCACCTGCCGAGGCCGAAGCCGCCGAATCCGATGAGCCACAGGCCGAAGCCGCCGAGGCCGAAGCTGCCGAGTAGCTTGGAGCCAACTCATGCCTGCTGACACCGAAGGACTCGTCCGCTATCTGGTGACAGCGCTCGTCGACGACCGCGATTCCGTGTCCGTGTCCGTTGAAGACACCGACGAATCCATCACGTTCCAGATTACCGTGGGCGCCGATGACGTTGGGAAGGTCATCGGCCGACAAGGCCGCATCATCAAGGCGATCCGCACCCTCGCCCGCGCGGCGGGCGCGACCAGCGAGAAGCAGGTCGAGGTCGAGGTAGCCGGCTAGGGGAATGACTCCTGGACCGTTCGTCTTGCTGGGGCGGGTCGTCAAGACTCATGGACTCAAGGGGGAGGTTTCTCTGAAGCTTGCCTCCGATGTAGCTATCGATCTGCCTCCTGGACTCGAGATCTGGTTTGTCCCACCGCCGGCTGGCCTGAGGTCGGGCCACGTCGAGGGCGTGCGACCGGGACCCAAGGGACCACTTCTCAAGGTTGACGGTATCGACGACATCACGAGTGCGGCGCCCCTCGTCGGCACACAGGTTGTGGCGTCGGTTGACGACATCCCCGTGCAATGGACAGACTCCGTCGAACCGGAAGACGACGCCACCGGCTTAGATGTCACCGACGTCGAGCGAGGGTCTCTCGGCAGGGTCGTCGACGTGATCGTCACCGGGGCAAACGACGTGTGGGTCGTGCACGGGTCTCTCGGCGAGGTCCTTCTGCCTGTCATCGATGATGTGGTGCTTGAGATTGACTGGGAGAAACGAACCGCGTCTGTGCGTGCATTGCCCGGATTGCTGCCGGATCCGGAGAGTGGCGCATGATCTTTGACGTCATCACCATCTTTCCGTCGATGTTTGAGGGGCCGATGTCCGCATCGGTCATTGGAATCGCGCGCGAGCGTGGCTTGCTTGAGGTTCGCACGCACGACCTGCGCGAGTGGACGCATGACCGCCACCGCACCACAGACGACGAGCCGTACGGCGGAGGTCCGGGCATGGTCATGAAGCCTGATCCGATCTTCGAGGCCCTCGATGCGGTGCAGTCTCTTGAGGACGAGCCTGGCTACGTCATCTTCTTGACTCCGGGCGGCGCGCCCTTCTCTCAGAAGCTCGCCGTCGATCTCGCATCTCTGGAGCGGCTCGTCTTTGTATGCGGACGCTACGAGGGCATCGACGAGCGCGCCGTCTCGCGCGCCGACCTCGAACTCTCGATTGGAGACTACGTCCTGACCGGCGGGGAACTGCCCGCCATGGTGGTCATCGATGCCGTCTCGCGTCACGTGCCCGGCGTGTTGGGCGATGATGAATCTTGTGTGGATGAGTCGTTTGCCGAGGGCATGTTGGAGTACCCTCAGTACACCCGTCCGCGTGAGCTGCGTGGACTAACGGTGCCCGAAGTGCTCCTCGGCGGCGACCACGCCCGAATTGCACAGTGGCGTCGTGAGCAGGCTCTCCGCAAGACAGCGCGGGTCCGGCCGGAGCTGTTGGCAGGAGTTGCGCTGTCAGACGACGACAAGCAGGTCGTGGCAAACGAACTTCGCGGGGCGAACACGGCTGAGGAAGGGTAGGCGCATGACCGACTCCAGCACAACCATGCAACCGTCCGACGACAAGGAGACTTCACTTCTTCGCTGGCTGCTTGAGACGGCACTCCTCGTCGTTCTCGCCTTCGGGCTCGCGTTTCTCATTCGGACGTTCTTCGTCGAGCCATTCATCGTGCCAACCGGCTCCATGATCCCGACAATCGAGATCAACAATCGCGTGCTCGCCGAGAAGATCACGTTCCGATTCATTCGCGAGCCGCGCTACGGAGACATCGTGGTCTTTCCGGATCCCAGCGGAGAACATCCGCACCTCATCAAGCGAGTGATCGCGACGGGAGGCCAGACCGTCACCATGCGTGACGGCGTGGTCTACGTTGACGACCAGGCTCTCCAAGAACCCTACACTGCGGGCACGCCGAGCTATCCGCTCCCTACCGACATCCACTATCCGTTCCGCGTTCCTGACGGCGATCTGTGGGTGATGGGCGACAATCGCACCGACAGCGCCGACAGTCGGGCATTCGGGGCCATTTCCGCAAGCGCCGTCCAAGGCCGCGCGTTCTGGACGTACTGGCCGTTGAGCGCGTTCGGGACATTACGCTAGCTGCACGCCTCCACCCTCCCGTGCTGCCCGAACGACCGCAAGATGCCGTGAGCTAGTACCCCAAGAATCGGTCTCGCCGAGACATTGCCGCCGCCTGACGGGTGGTCTATACTACCCACTCGCGCCTTGATCTCGGCGCCGCCGGACATCTCAACGGAACAGGAACCTCAGGAACAATGGACATCATCCGCGCCCTCGAGCAGCAGCAGATTCGCGAGGACCTCGACCAGGTCAGCGTTGGCGACACCGTCAAGGTCCACTACAAGATTCTCGAAGGTAACCGGGAGCGCACCCAGGTGTTCCAAGGGGTCGTGATTCGTCGGCATGGAGCGAGCAACCGCGAGACCTTCACGGTCCGCAAGATCTCGTTCGGCGTCGGCGTCGAGCGTACGTTCCCAGTCCATTCTCCCAAGATCGAGAAGATCGAGATCCTGTCTCACGGCAAGGTGCGTCGCAGCAAGCTCTACTACCTGCGCGAGAAGGTCGGCAAGGCGGCGAGACTCAGGGAGAAGGGGTTCTAGGCTCTACGGAGCCGTCACGGCCATGCAGACGGCATCACATCGACACTCTGGCGAGGTTCGCGAAAGCGATGCCTCGCTTGTCTTCTTTCTGGGGCATTGGAGTGTCGCATGACATCGAACAACAAGATGTCTGTTGCCGAGATTAGCGCGCTGATTCACAACGCGCGAGGACGCACGCTGACAAGCCTGCTCAGTCGGTTCTCTGACGACCCGCGCTCAGGAGTCCAAGCCTTGCTGGAAACCGCGCGTGCTCGTTCGCGCGCCGAGCAACGTGAGCGCGCTCGCACCTCTCGGCTCTACGCGCTTGAGAGAGAGCTCCGTGCGGGCGGCTGCCAAATCATCGCTGGACTCGATGAGGTCGGACGCGGTGCACTGGCCGGCCCACTCACGGCTGCGGCGGTCGTACTTGCGGAGTCACCGCTCATCGAAGGACTCGACGACAGCAAACGCATTCGTCCCGAGCGCCGAGAGGAACTCGCTGCGGTGATTCGCTCCCAAGCGCTCGCGGTGAGCGTGGCTCACGTGTCACCGGGCGAGGTGGACTCCCTTGGCATGACCGCCGCCTTGCGGCGCGTGATGGGGCTCGCGCTCGACGGGCTCGGGTTGACAGTCGACCACGTCGTGCTTGATGGCTTGCCCTTGAGTGTCGTCGACAACGAGACGGCCATCGTCAAAGGTGATCAACTCGTCGCCGCCATCGCCGCAGCGTCTATTGTCGCGAAGGTCGCGCGCGATCAACTCATGCGCACGCTTGCGACGGACCACCCCGCGTATTCCTTTGACGTCAACAAAGGCTACGGGACGTCTGAGCATCTCGCCGTCATCGCCCGAGAAGGACTGTCGCCCATTCATCGACGCTCCTTTTCTATCGGCGGCGGGACGCAGACCCTGTTCTAGGAAGCTCTGGGGAAGTTCTCGGCAAGCATCAGGTGTCACCGTGGT
>CAZIPN010000016.1:39352-44892 GCA_964541225.1 uncultured Eubacteriales bacterium | reverse complement strand
TGATGGCGGAGAGCTAGGGATTCGAACCCTAGATACGGCTTAACACCGCATACACGATTTCCAGTCGTGCGCCTTCAACCACTCGGCCAGCTCTCCGTATGGCGCCGCCAACGCCTCGCCGAGGAGGCGCGTCAAGCGCATCCGCGAGTATAACGAGCGGCCAGGATGCGAGCAACGAACGAGCGGGGTATGCTGGCGTCGTGAAATCGGAGCACCCGCAAAGAGCATCGCGACGCACCCAACCTACCAGGGGGAAGACGCCCATGAAGATGCGGCTGGTGTCACTGATTGTCGGCGTGTTGCTCGGCCTTGTGGTCATGTCTGCAGGCTGCTCGGGCGGCGCGGTTCGCAATACGGCCACTACGCTCACGGGATCTCCGAGCGGAGACTCGGCGGGTAGTGCGCCGGTCGCGCCGCGGACGCAGACTGACAACGCTCCCGCCACGGCGGGCAGCGAGTCGGCCAAGAGCGGCAGTGCGACCACCGACCGGCTCGTCGTCACCAACGCCTCGATGCAGCTGCGGGTGAGCGACCTCTCGGCAACCATCGCGTCGGTTCGCAGCCTCACGCTGACGGCGGGCGGATCCGTGTCGCAACTCAGCGTGTCGAGCAACTCAGAAGTCACTCCCGAGACCAAGTCCTCAACGTCCGGGACCGCGCCCATCGCAGGTCCCGCAAGCGCATCGCTTACGCTGCGCATTCCGGCCGAGAAGCTCAGCGATGTCGAGTCGCGCGTCAGCAAGCTCGGCGCGCTCATCTCGCAGTCATCCAACGAGTCAGACGTCACGCAGCAGCACATCGACCTGGCAGCCCGCCTCGCGAACTCGCGTGCCGAGGAAGCGCGTCTTCGCAGCCTCCTCTCGCGCGCGGGCAACGTGACCGACCTGCTGCAGGTCGAGCGCGAGCTGTCGCGCGTGCAGGGCGACATCGAGTCGATGCAGGCTCAGCTCTCCTACCTGGAGGGCCAAGCTGCCATGGCAACACTGACGATCACTCTCGAGCAGCCTGGACCAGTCGTGCGTCCCTCGGCGGCGAGCTGGGGATTCCTCGGCGCTATCACCACTGGCCTTCAAGGCGCGCTCATACTCATCAACACGCTCGTCACGACGCTGCTGGCGGTCTCTCCACTCATCGTGATTGGCCTGCTGATCTGGTGGCTTGTGGTCTTGCTGGTGCGCCGACATCGCCGCAAGCGCGCATCCGCGCAGCCAGCGGAAGAGCTGCCCGAGCCGCCTACCCCGACTGAGTAGTCTTCAGCCGAACGTCGTAGTGATCCGCGAGCACCTTCGCGGTCCATAGCTCACCCGCGTGCTCTTCGAGGACGGCCAGCACTGCCGGACGGCTGTCGTCGTGATCGGCCAGCTCGGCAGCGACACGGCTCGCACCCCACGCGCGATGGTGCACGCGCAGCCACGCGACGATGCCCGGCCGACTGTCGGCGTGTGTGGCCAGCTTGCGCGCGACCATGCCGGCCCACTCGTCCTCCGGATGCGCCTTGAGCCACGACCGCGCGACATCGCGCGTGTCGTCGTAGTCGGCGAGCCGCCGAGCAACCCGCCCCGCCCACCGCGCGCTCGGCTGACGCTCCAGCCACTCGCACGCTGAGCGTCGCGTGTCCTCGTGGTCGGCAAGCTCCGAGGCCACGCGCCCCGCATGGTCGTCCTTGCCGTTGATGCGCAGCCACCCGAGCATGGCGCGTCGGCTCGGATCGTGGTGCGAGAGCTTCCACGCCACCAGACTCGCCCATTCAGCTCCCGGGTCGGTCTCGAGCCACGACAACGCGGTGTGCCGACTCTCGTCGTAACCCGCCAGTTCGGAGGCGACGCGCCCCGCCCACTCGTGCACGGGGTTGGCGTCGAGCCATGCGCGCGCGGCATATCGCGTGTCGCTGTGCCTCGCGAGCGCCCACGCGACTCGCCCGGCCCACGGAGCGGTGGGCTGAGCGTCGAGCCATGCGAGCACTGCCTGCCGAGTGTCGTCGTGATCGGCAAGCTCACGGGCTACGTGTCCGGCCCACGCGTCTTCAGGATGCGTGCCCAGCCACGCAAGCACCACCCACCGCGTGTCGTCGTGGCGAGCCAGCCCGGACGCCACTCGGCCCGCCCACTCGTCCTCGGCATGACCCTCGAACCACGAGAGCATCCGCTGCCGACCAGCCTCGGTATCGACGAGCTCGAGCACGGCTTCCCACGCCCACTCATCTTCCGGGTGGTTGCGCAGCCACGCGAGTGCCACCGGCCGCGCGCTCTCGTAGTGGGACAGCTCGCGAGCCACCTGCCGAGACAGCTCCGTGTCCGGATGACTTTCCAGCCACGCGAGTGCGGCCCGCCGAGTGTCTTCGTGATCGGCCAACTCTGAGGCAACGCCTCCCGCCCAGCGCACGTCTGAGTGCTCAGAAAGCCACCCAAGCGCGGCCTTCCACGCCCTCGCTTCCACAAGCAGACGACCGTCCGGCGGCAGCCGATACGCCAGCTCAGAATCCGGCCACTCTGAGACCGCCTTAGCCGCCAAGTCGAGATCCCATTGCAGCAGCACGTCGAGCAGCGCAGCGCGGTCCACCACCGGGACCATGCCCGCCAGAAAGACCATGAGGTTGTCCATCGATGGGTGCTGCAGATAGATGGGCAGTTGCTCGGCAGCTGGCTCGCCTGCCAGCTGCCCGCCGAGAAACGCGGCGGCGAAGTACTCCACGAACGTCGGATGCGCGAAGGCGAAGGGGTTCTCGGCAACGCCGGTCTTGAAGAGCAGGTACGTTGTGTCGGCCAGATGGTCGAGCATGCGCGTGGCTTCCTCGTGCCCGCCGTGCCGGTCCATCCACAGCTCCCACTGATCGAGCCCGAGCACGGTCTCGGCCCAGCGGTACCGCGACACAAGGGTGTGGAAGCAGTGAGCTGCCAGGATGTCGAACTCCTCGATCGCCGAGGCGGACTCGGCACCTGGCGGTGCCCCACGCCCGAACTCTGTCGGCTCGCCCCACGCGTCGTCGCGAGTCATCTCCCAGTACGCCGTGTACAACCGCCCGCGCGTGACCGGCGGTGCAAGTCGATCGGCAACCTGATCGGCGATCCACAAGGTCTCCGGGTTCGCGAGCAAGTCCTTTGCGAGTTCGAGATCGAGCAGCCGCTCGTAACGCACGTCGCCGGACGTCTTCGACTCGCCCCGTGCTTTCGCATGCGCCGAGAGAAACTCAATTCGTTCTTCGCCCGAGTTCAGGACTTGGAGTTCGAACTCGGGCAGCGACGATGAATTGCCGACGCCTGTGCGCCCTGAGGCCACGACTGTCACCGTCGTCATGTCACGAAGCGAGCGCATCACATCTTGGACTGCGTTAGACCGCGCGGCTACCGTGTTGACGCCGTCGAGCAGCACGAGCAGGCCGTGCTCGGCCGCCACGCACGCGAGCACTTCCCCCGGTTTCGCGACCTCTTGTGGCAACTCGCACATGCTCAGCAGCGTGCGCTCGATCTCGGCGATGACGTATTCGGCGGAATCCAGGCGTTTGTTGGGGATCCGGTCGAGCGCCACAAACACCGGAACCCGCACCCTCGCGTTGCGGTAGCCACCCGCGCCCAGCGCTTCGACTGCGGCGCGATCCGCCAGCCAGCGCAGCGTGGTTGTCTTGCCGGAGCCAGGCTCACCCGTCAAGAAGATGCCTTCCGGGTGTTCGCGCACAATCTCTCGCACGCGCGTGGGCGCGGCCTCCGGAGGCTGCTGGGGCGTGTCGGTGACCGCAGGATCCTTCGCCGGTATCGCGAGCGGCTCGCGCTCGAGGATGGCCGCGGCAGGCAGGTCGTGGACGAAAGCGGCATGCACGGCACGCGCATGCCGACCCGCAAGCGCCTCATTGAGCCGCCGCGTGAGAGGGCTCCCCGTCTTGCTGAGCCATCCCGTCACGCCCACGCCAAGGGCCGCTAGGGCAAGAGTGACAGCAGACGCTCTGAGCATGCTAACGACCGCGACGCCTCCTCCCCGACCGCTGTGTTGATTCCCAAACCGTCCGGTGCCCCATGCCGAGCATAACGCCTCGCGGCCCGCAGCGTCGGCTCGCCGAGCCGTCGCGCTAAGGGGGATACTCTGCTGGCAGGCTCCGTCGCAAAAAGGGAGGGCGCTTCTATGTGGCAGATTCTCGTCCGTTGGTTGATCAGTTCGCTCGCGGTCGCCGCCGCCGCGTTCCTCGTTCCCGGCATCAGCCATGATGGCAGCAGCGCACTTGTCGCGATCGTCGTGACAGCCGCGATCCTCGGCCTACTCAACGCGGTCCTGCGACCGATTCTCCGGTTTCTGTCATGCGGACTGATCGTCGCCACGCTCGGCTTCTTCTTGCTGGTAGTCAACGCGTTTGTGTTCTGGCTCTCGGCCCAGGTCTCGGAGAACTGGTTTCACACGGGCTTTCGCGTCGATGGTTTCTGGCCAGCATTCTGGGGCGCGATCGTGATCAGCCTGGTGTCCTTCGTACTCTCGATGATCATCAAGGACCGCGACGAGGAGTAGCGCTCAAGCCCCCAGAACCACCGAAAGGCCCGAACGCTTCGGCGCCCGGACCTCCCTTAGGGGGGTCGAACCGTACCATGAAACTGACTCCGCTAAAACGACATCTACCCGTTACCCGCGATGATTCACGGGGCGTGCGGTGGAAAGAACATCTGTTACCTTCGGCGCCCCAGAGACGCCGAATGACTGGCCGAAGCCGGACCCGCACAGCCGGCATTCCCACGCTTGGAGTCGCCATGCCACGAGCCATCTGGAAGGGCACCATCTCATTCGGACTCGTCACGATTCCCGTCGGTCTCTTCTCGGCAACCGCGCCTGACGACCTCGCGTTTCATCTGCTCGACTCGCGCGATTTCTCGGCAATTCACAACCGGCGCGTCAACGAGAGCACCGGCGAAGAGGTGCCGTGGGGAGCCGTCGTCAAAGGCTACCAGCTCGAGGACGGCCGATGGGTCGCGCTCACCGACGACGACTTCGCCGCCGCCAACGTGCGAGCGACGCGCACGATCGACGTGCTCGGCGCGGTGTGTGCCGACGAGATCGCGGTGAGCTACTTCGAGACGCCGTACTACCTCGCGCCGGAGGAGCCGGGCGCCAAAGCCTACGCGCTCTTTCGCGAGGCGCTTCGCCGAGCAGGACGCGTGGCCATCGGACAGATCGTGATCCGCTCGCGTCAGCGTCTGTGCGCGCTCGTGCCGCAGGGCGATGAGATCGTGCTGGAGATTCTGCGCTACCGTCACGAGTTGCGCGCCGCATCGACGCTCGATGTGCCAGGCAGCGATCTGTCGGCGCTCGGCGTCACCGATGCCGAGACGACACTGGCCGCTCAGCTCGTCGCCACGATTCAGACGGACTGGGATCCGAGCCGCTATCACGATACCTACCACGACGACCTGCTCGCGCTTATCGCGCGCAAGGCCGAAGGCGAGACGATCCCCGCGCCTGAACCGCCTGGTCCGACGGCGCAGGTCATCGACATCATGGATCTGCTCAAGAAGAGCATCGACGACGCTCGGCAGGCGAAAGGCGAGGCTGGCCGCGGAGCGCGC
>CAZIPN010000016.1:0-39252 GCA_964541225.1 uncultured Eubacteriales bacterium | reverse complement strand
CCGCTGGCGCCTGAGAACGGGGCGACTGATGCCGCTTGAGGAGTACCGCGCGAAACGCGACTTCGACGCCAGCCCGGAGCCGTCGGCCGCACCGTCGACGGCACCGCACGCCGAGCCGCCGACCTCGCGATCGACCGAACCGCGCGCCGAGTCCTCGGGTGACTCGGCGGGCACTCACGGCGGGCTGCGTTTCGTCGTGCAGAAGCACCGCGCCCGCGCGCTTCACTACGACTTCCGACTCGAACTCGACGGAGTGCTCGTCTCATGGGCGGTGCCCAAAGGCCCCTCCCTCGACCCCGCCGACAAGCGACTCGCCGTCCACGTCGAGGACCATCCGCTCGACTACGCGAAGTTCGAGGGCACGATTCCGGCCGGTGAATACGGCGCTGGTACGGTGGAGATCTGGGACGCCGGGACGTGGGAGCCTATCGGCGATCCGCGCGCCGGGCTTGCCGACGGAGACCTCAAGTTCGCACTCCTCGGCAAGAAACTGCGCGGCCTCTGGGTGCTCGTGCGCCTCAAGCCGCGCGCTGGTGAGAAGCGCGACAACTGGCTGCTCATCAAGGAGCGCGACGAGTTCGCCCGCCCGCGAACCGAGTTCGACGTGCTTGCCGAGAACAGCGCGCCGGACTCCAACGCCAACGGTGGCGGCGCCCCAGACCCCGCGCCGTTTCCGCGCGAGATCGACTTCGAACTCGCAACGCTTGTCGACACCCCGCCCTTTGGCGATGACTGGATCGCCGAGGTGAAATACGACGGCTATCGCATCGCGATCGCGCTCGAAGACGGGCACGCGCGAGCACTCACCCGAAGCCACAGCGACTGGAGCGATCGGTTCGCGCCGCTGCTCTTTGCAGCGACAGCGCTGCCCGCCACGAGCGCCGTCATCGATGGCGAGGCTGTCGTCTTCGACGAGCGCGGAATTTCGCGCTTCGAGCTGCTGCAGCGCGATCTCGGCGAGCATCCAGAGCGGGTTGCGTTCGTCGCTTTCGATCTGCTCTACCTCAATGGCCAGGATCTGCGCGACCTCACCCTGCGCCAGCGAAAGGAGCTGCTGCACGAGCTGTTCGCCGACTTGCCCGAGGCCTCGCCTCTGCGCTACGCGGAAGGTATCGCGGGCAGACAGGAGGAGTTCTACCAGCAAGCGTGCGTGTCAGACCTCGAAGGTATCGTGTGCAAGAAAGCGAACAGCCGCTCCATACCGGGACGAGGGAGGGATTGGGTCAAGATCAAGTGCCGCCAATCGCAGGAGTTCGTGGTTGGCGGCTTCACAGAAGGGTCGGGCGCGCGGGCCGAGCTCGGTTCCGTGCTGGTCGGCACATACGATGGCGCGCGGCTGGTCTATGCCGGACGCGTCGGCAGTGGGCTTGATGCCGCGACGGTTACTTCGCTTCGCGAGCGTCTCGACGGGCTCGCGCAACCCGAAGCTCCGTTCGATCCGCCGCCGCACATCACGGGTCACGTCGTGCACTGGAGTCGGCCGGATGTCGTCGTTCAAGTGCGGTTTCGCGAATGGACCTCCGAAGGCCTGCTGCGTCAGCCAGTCTTCCTCGGCGTTCGTGAAGACAAGTCGCCACGCGAGGTCGTGCGCGAGCGCGCTGCGAACGCCACTGGCGGCCCAGCGGGCGTTCCCCCCGGCGCCCGCGCCTCCGTCGCCTCCGCGCACACCGCAAGCGTGCACGGCGTCCGCATCACGCATCCAGCCAAAACGCTCTTCCCGGACTCGCCCGACTTCGCGAAGGTCGACCTCGCTCGCTACTACGAGGCGGTCGCCCCGCCCATGCTCGCCGACATTGCCGAGCGACCGCTCACGCTCGTGCGCTGCCCAGCTGGCGACGGCCGCGACTGCTTCTACCAACGCCATCCGGACGTTGGCATGTCCGCGCACGTACGCCGCCTGCCCCACGTGCTCAAAGGCGAACCGGTCGAGCTGCTCTACGTCGACTCCGTGGAGGGCCTGATCGCGCTCGCCCAGATGGGAGTCGGCGAGATCCACGCCTGGATGTCGCACATCCGTACCCCCGCGCGTCCAGACCGAATCTGCTTCGACCTCGACCCCGGCCCCAATGTTCTCTGGCCGCAGATCCGCGCGGCCGCGCTGGTGGTGCGCGACGAGTGCTCGGCGATGGGCCTTGCCACGTATCTGAAGTCGACCGGCAGCAAGGGGTTGCATGTCGTTGTGCCGATCGAGCCGGCCTTTGAGTTTGGCCGCATCCGCGCGCTGGCCAAGTCGATCGTCGATCGGCTGGTTTCTCGGCACCCCGACGCGCTTGTCGGCAAGATGGCGAAGGAGGCTCGTGTCGGCCGGGTGTTCTTCGACTACCTTCGCAACGCCGAGGGCGCGAGCGCCATAGCGCCCTACTCCACACGCGTGCGCCAGGGCCCGCCGTGCTCGATTCCTCTGGACTGGGGCGAGCTCACCGACACCTTCGACGTCCGGTCGTTCACACCCGACCGCGTGCTCACGCGAGTCGCCGAGGGTATCGATCCCTGGCACGACATCGACGCGGCGGCCGCCTCGGCCACCATACTTGAAGCTGCCGAGGCATCGCTGGGCACGTAGCCGATCACCTACTCGAGAATCCCCGCGGGATAGCGGTCGGCGTTTGGCGCAGGTTCACTCCCCTACGCCAGCTCGCGAACCTTCTTCGCGGCCGCACTCGCCATGTCCTGTCCGACCACAAGTCGCAGCGCGCTTACGAGGTTCTCGGCCATGGGCTCCAGATCGCTGTGGTCGATGGTCTCGGGACTCTTGCCGATCCGCTTGCTCTCGACATCGACAGAAACCGCCGCGAGCACCGTTCCGATCACGGGGCGCAGCGTTTCCTCGACTCTTTGTGCGAGAAGGTTAGGCACGCTCGTCTTCCTCGTCGTCGGCGGCAGGTTCCGGAGCCGTGGAAGGGGGTGCCTCGGACGCACTTCGCAAGAAATCGTTCATGCCCGAACGCACCGTCCAAAAATAGGCCGCCAGTAGTGCCATCGCCACGATAGCAAGTACTTCGCTCGCAAGCTGCACTTGTTCGAGCGTGAGATCAACGACGAAATTGGTGCCCCACTCGGCAAGCGCCGAGGCGGCCAGACAGATGATGGCGAGGATGACGAGACTCATCTTCTCGGCGACCGCACCGCCGTGAGCAAGCTTACGCAGCGCAAGCGTCTCAACCAACAAGCCAGCCGCGACCACGAGGCCAATAAGGCTGACGCCCACATGGACGGTGAAGCTCGTCGGGGATAGCCGCTCGGAAGCGAACGCGACACGAGGCATTGAGACGACGAGCGCGGCGGACAACGCCGCTATTCTGGTCACGCGCGACACGATGGGCCCTCCTCAGGTGAATCGGCGGCTCGCGGCGGACGCGTGTGAGTCCATGCTCGCCGACGGTACTATCGGCAACCTGACCTGCTGCTTGAAGTGCAAGGATGACTGGTCCGTGACGACAATCACATGCAGGTGGAGGCGAAACCACAGGTCAGAATCGCTATCGCCCACCCTCCGATCGCAGACGTTGAAAGAAGGTGCGGAGTAGTTCGGATGACTCATCGCCGAGCACCCCGGCCGTCACCTCGAACCGATGATTGAGTCGATCGTCGTTGCTCAGGTCATACAGCGTGCCGAGTGCTCCCGCCTTGGGATCGGGCGCCCCGTAGACGCAGCGCTCGATCCGCGCCTGGTGCATCAGGCCCGCGCACATCGGACAGGGTTCGAGCGTGACGTAGACGGTGCAATCGGAAAGGCGCCAGCGCTGCAGCTTGGCAGCGGCCTCGCGGATGGCAAGGAACTCAGCATGTCCCGCAGGATCGTGATCGACTTCGCGGCGGTTGTAGCCAGCCGCCACAACGGCTCCTTCGCACACGACGACGGCACCAATCGGCACCTCACCGATTGCCTCGGCGCGTTGCGCCTCGACAAGAGCCATCGCCATGTACGCTTCGTCTGGATCCATAGGCCCTAACTGAACGCGCGATCACGAGCTTGGATCACCCGACACCGGCGCTCCGCCGCTTCGACGACTGCAGCCGTGCCTCGCGGGAACTCAGCTCAGCTCACGCGAACCAAAGAAGTCGCCTGATGCATGCACATCGCCGAGAAGACCCTCGGCAGCCGCGAAAGCGACACTGCCATCGCAGCGGTAGCCCGGAGCGAGCGTCACCGCCGCAGCCACGACCCATTCTGACGCAACTCCACCGGAAGCGGCAGTGGCTATGGCCGAGACCGCATCGGCAATTTCCATGACGATCATCTTCGCCATCGAGACCGACGTCCCCGGCAGCACGACAGCGAAGCAATGGGTGTCTATGCGCGCGAGCAAGTCGGTGAACCTCAGAAGCGGAGTGATCGCCGAGACGATGTGCAGCAATTCGCGCTCAGCTCTGACGGGGTCCTGGCGATATAGCGGACCAAGCTCCAAGTCCAGTATCGCAAGGGAGATGAACTCATCATCGCGGCCAGCGTCGGAGCACAACTCGGTGACCGCTTCCTCGGCGATCGGCCGCTTCGGCAGTCCCGTGACCGAGTCGTGCATCTCATCGGGATCCGGTGGGCTCGGCGGACCGCTTGAGGCCCGCAGCAAGGCTATGTGGGGCGCGAGGGCCCACGACCGCCGAGCTTCCATGGTCTCGACGAGTCTCTCGATGTGCGCATCGTATTGCTGGAGGCGATCTTGACCCAGCAGCGGATCGCTCTGCCGAATGAGCTCGCCGAAGACGGGGTCGAGAGCGAAGAACTCCAGTGACGCCGCGAGCGCCAACATGTCGTCATCAGAGAGCAACTCCGGCATCGTTCCGAGCATCGAACGCAGCGTTGATACGATCGCGTTCATGTACGCGGTCACGTGCGTGGCAGTGTGGACAGCGAACAACTCGCCGGCGTCAACGCGCCGGCGTACGTCGCCCCACCATTTCAGATGATCGCGTTCCTCGGCTTGCAACTGACGAAAGATGCCGGCAAGTTCAGCGTCTCTTGTCGCGTCAGCAAAGAGCGCGTACACGTCAACGGCGAGCGTGTCGAGTTCAACACAAGCGGTGAGAAGGGCCCGCATTGGCAGTGCCTCTATTCGCGAGGAACTGATCGCTCAACACCCTACCGCAATACTGCGCTGGACTCCATACAGAAACTGTATCTGGCAGTTAACCTACTGCCACCCGAGTTCTCCCCCCGACTCAGACGCATCGTGCGAGGCGCGCCGCATCTTTGGCGGCACCGTGCTGTCGCGCTGAAGCCCGCCGAGGCGCGCGAAACGTGCGTCGAAACCAGTCGCTCTAATCTCTCGGAGAATCGTGCGCGGCGTGATCCTGCGCTCGTCGTAGAGAACCGACACAAGTCCCAGCGAGCGCACCGCAACGACGTCGGTCACTCCCGCAAGCATACGCAGTACCGCCTCCAGGAAGGAGGCATCAGTCGTTGTCTCGAAACCGCCAGTGTCGATGTGAATCGCCTGCATGTCAGCTCCTCAAGGAAGGTGGGGCTGTCTCGGCGCCACGGTCCTCGGCCGAGAACAGCCCGCCTCGGTGACGGATACGCTGCTCGACCAGCTTGCCCACAAGTCGTGGTTCTGGCATCAGCCGAGCGTGGCGATTGTGTGTACTCCATGTGATGTAGAGGCCCGCGGCGTGGCAACAGGACGCTATACTCTCTCGGTGCCGCCATCGCGCGGAGGGGTGGCAGAGTGGTTGAATGCGACGGTCTTGAAAACCGTTGGCCCGCAAGGGCTCGTGGGTTCGAATCCCACCCCCTCCGCCATGCGTCACCCACGACGGAGCGCGAAACCCTCATGGTCGACGGTCAACTGTCGATGCGACCCTTCGACCCCCAGCGGCTTCGCTTCAGGACCTCTGGACACGCGTGCCCAGCGACGCGGGCCTCGGAACCTCAGGTTCGGACGCCTCGGCAACAAGATCATTGTGCGCACGGACGAAGTCGATGAACTCTCGATCCCGCTCGTGAACATGACCATCAAGCCAGTTGCGCAACACGCCGCGAGCGGTTCAGCGCTCCGAAGCTCTCCGGTCCGAAACTGCAGCACCGCATCTCGTGCCGCTGGAGCGAGATCACGGTGTTCGGCGCGATGCTGCTCGGCACGCTCGCCGACGTAGCCCACGCGCCGCATGAGATCCTCTTCGGTGGCGAAGTGGCAGTCAAACGCCGCCGGTTCCCCGTGGCACGCAAGCGCGCTCCCGTGATTTCACACACTGGCGGATCTCACCATCGGCCGCTCTCGGTCCGGCCAGCAGCCGGCGGTCAGCAAGGCGGCTAGGCTGCCCCACGAGTCCCGCGCTCAGGAAGAACGGTGCACGATGTGTGAGACGTGATCCCACAGTAATCCGGCGATCGACCTCGCCGCGAGCGCCGCGATGCCCAAGACGGGCAGGTAGCCGCCCCCAGCGTGCTGGCCCACCGTCCCCGATCGCTGCTTCCTCGGCGCGAGCAAGATCCCGACTAGCTTGTTCGCCCGATGGGCAAGCGAACTTCCATGCCGAGAGCGGAACGGCGGGAGCGTCGCAGTTGAAGATGCCCCGGAACTCCAGTCGACCTCGCCCGAAGAGAGGAGTCTCCCCCGCGATCACTGTGCCCCTGGCCCACTCTAGCGCGAGTTCACCACCTGCAGTCGCAGCACAGTGCCGCCCTCCCCGACAACCCAGCCCCTCGTCCCGGTGAGTTCAACTGCCTTGAGGGTTCCCGTGGTCGGAACGGACTGCCTGGCCCAGGTGCGACCACCGTCCGCCGTAAACAGCGCGGTGCTCGATGCGCCCACCGCCACGCCGCGAGATCCACCTGCGAATTCGATGTCGTCAAGCGTCGCGGTCGTTTGCAGCGATTGCGGAACCCAGGTGGCGCCATCGTTCCCAGTGACCAGGGCAGTCCCGCTCGCACCTATGGACCACGCCGCGGTCGGGCTCATCGCAACGTACGCGGACAGCGTTGCAGTTGTCGGAGTCGACTCGGCGAACCAGCTCCGCCCTCCATTGCCCGTGTACAGGAATGTCCCGTTCGCGCCGACGGCAACCCCGGTGGTGTCACTCGAGAATTGCACGGCCTCGATCGATCCTGTTGTCGGCACCGATTGACGCGTCCAGTTGACACCGCCGTTGTCCGTGTGCAGCACGATGCCGTGCTCACCGACAGCCCAACCGTTCTCGGCGTCAGCGAAGTAGATAGACGTGAGCGTCGCGGTTGTCGGCGTAGACTCACCGTCCCACACCACTCCAGCGTCTGCCGTGTGAAAGATCGTTCCGCCTTCCCCTGCTGCCCAGCCGTCGGAGCCGGTCAGGAACTGCACGGCGTTCAGCGTCGCCGAGGTGGGCGTGGATTGTGCGGTCCACGTGGTCCCCGCGCTGGCGGTGTGCAAGATGATTCCGCCGTCACCGACTGCCCATGCGTTCACGCCGTCGGTCGACTCGATCGCACGCAGCGTGGCTGATGTCGATGTGGATTGCAGCGTGAACTTGACGAGTTGCTCGCCTGGAATCGTTCCGCTCGCAAACAGCGCGCCCTGCGGACCCGCCGCACCCCACTGACCGATGTCACCCAGGTACCGGACGTTCGAGTCATAGTCCACACCCAGATTGCCGAGTGTCTGCGGAACCAGCTGCAGCAGGGCGGCACCGTGCAGCACGCGACCGCCGGACCACGCGACCGTCTGCCACGCCTTGGCCGCTGCCCCGGTTCGAAGCGCGCTCTCGCACACGGAGTAGCTGCCGTAGATGCCGACATTCTGCGCGCCGAGAACGGACTGCGCGCCACGTAGCGCGGCGTTCACGCTGGCGAAGTCGCTGGTGTCGGTGTCGCACGCGAAGTACACGAACGGCTGCTTGGGTCCTCCGTCGGCGATGATGGCCGTACGCGCCGCCTTCGCTGCACTCACGCCCGCTTGCCGGCCGCCGAGCATCCAAGCCGCATCTGACTCATAGACGGCTGCGATATCAATGCCGTGCTTCCGCAACGCCCTGGCCTCGGCACGCGTCAGACACTTCCATGCCGACGAACCCACATAGCGGATGACGACGCCCACGCCAGCTTTCTTGAGCTTCGCTGGAGTTGAGGAGTCGAACCCGCTCGAGTAGTCGATGACCGCAGGCGCGGAGCGAAGTCCGCTGGGGGTAGCAGCGAGCGCCGACGGCGAGGGCGCCAGCGTCGCAAGAAGTGCCGCGACAAGCACAGCGGCGGCCAAGAGTCGGAAGGGAGAACGGGAGGGGACGCAACGAATGACGCCGCTCGCCGTGTAGCGAGCCGAGCAGTTTGTCTTGAACACGCATACCTCGCAGGTGATGGATCCTGACTAGAGCACACGCAGCTCCAAGCGAACCGTTGTGCGAGCAGCGTGCCAGTTGTGCGGATGCGAGGGCGCGGGAGCGCGGGAGTGGACGCGCGGAAAGCGCGATTCGAGCCGCGAGCGATCTCACTCAGCGAGTTCTCAGGCGCTTTCGATCAGAATCATGCAGCACTCATCCGCTGCGTCCCCGCGCTTGACCGGGTCGTACAAAGGAGATCGCCCGTCGTGGCCAGTCACGGAACAAGAAAGCAACTGGACGTTCCCCAGTCGTGCGGCAACTGCTGGTACTGGAGACTCCCATCGCCCGGATCAACCCGCAGAGCCGCGAGCCATCCGGACATTCCCGCATGTGGCCGGGTGAGTTCGAACCCGTCTGAGGGAGTGAACCAGGGCGACACGTTGTTCCACACAGACATGAGTCATTGGTGTGAAGAGTGGCGCCCTTGCTGGTCCGGGCGAAAGAACTGAACAGTCGGCTCTCTCCCAGGCCAAGGATTCTCTGGTCGGGACCGCCTAGGCTGTCAGGCGCCCGTGAGGTCTCGCGGCACCGTCATCGGAGCGCTCTGAGTTCGCGCCACGCTGCCGCCGAGGTTCCCGGCCACCCATACAGGCTCGCACCAAGGCACTTGGTTTGCACCGCCGCCCTCGCGAATGCGCGAACCTCCGCGGTCGATGAGTCATTCGAAATGCCGCCGATGAGATGAATCGGCTTGTTTGAACAGCCAGGTTGCGACTTGAGGATCCGCACGTTGTCGAGCGCGTCGGCACGCGTTCCCGAGGCTGAACCGGTGTGGTAGGTGTAGTAGGCCATCGGCAGGAAGACATCGTAGTATCGCGCGATGGTCGAGTAGGGGAAAGCGCTCCAATATCCCTTCTTCTCACTGAGTCCTTTGGGCGACGGAATGATCGCGCCGAGTGGATACGACTTGCCTACCCTTGCGCGTATGCGTTCTGAGAGGGTCTTGAGGTTGCGATTGCGCGCCGACACAGAGCCCACCTTCGTGGACTCGATGTCGAGCGCGAACGAATCGAAGTGCTCCCCGCCCGGGCGTTCGGGGCTTCTCGGCCCCACGACAAGCCCGCGTGGCGTCCGCGCCAATCGCGGAAAGGCCTGACCAGTAGCCACAGGAGTCCCAGTCTCGGCCGCCTCGGCATGATAGCCATGTCTGTTGCGCTCGCCCTCATCGCAGCAACCGCCCTCTGGAACGTTCCTGCGGCGAGGCACGGCTCAACGAGCGCGCCTGTTCAGGCAGTGCGAGCGGCCGACAAACCGGCCAAGGTCGTCGGAATCTCGGAGCACTCCAACCACGAGAAGAAGTCGGTCAAGGAGCCCCGAACGACCGCGAGCACTACCGCCAAGTCCGGCTCGTCGTTGCACAAGACCGGGAGAATCTCGACAGCGGTTGTATCCAAGAGCAGTTCGGCGCAGAACAGCAACCGAACCGCGTCGAAGACTCGTCCCAAACCGAAACCCGCCTCGCCCGGGGGTGTTGTGGTGATCGATGCCGGGCACCAGGCAACAGCCGACACGCGCCTTGAGCCGATCGGTCCCGGGGCGTCCGCGAAGAAGGCGAAGGTTGCGGGAGGCGCCTCGGGCGTGTATGCCCCGCACGCGGAGAGTGCATTGAATCTCGCGGTTGCGCTCAAGCTTCGCGACATCCTTCGCGCTCGCGGTGTCCACGTGGTGATGATTCGCACGAGCCAGCACGTCGACATCCCGAACTCCCAGCGCGCGAAGATCGCCAACCGGGCACACGCTGCGCTGTTCATACGGTTGCACTGCGACGGAATTTCCGACGGCTCGATCCATGGCTTCGCAACGCTCGTGCCCGGGCGAAACAGATGGACTGGCCCGATCGTGCCCTCCTCGGCAAAGGCGGGCCGCCTGGTGCAGGCGGCGGCGGTTCACGCAACCGGAGCGGGGAACCGAGGCGTGACAAGCCGCAGTGACCTGTCCGGCTTCAACTGGTCCAAGGTGCCCACCGTGCTCTGCGAGATGGGCTTCATGAGTAACCGAGCCGAAGATCGTCTGCTCACCCAAACCAGCTATCAGCGCAAGCTCGCCAATGGCATCGCGAATGGCGTGATCAGCTACCTGAGCGCGCGGTAGACGTCCCGAACTCACGAAAGGACGTGCCGCATCTGGTCGTGGCTATTGCGCGAGACTGCCCGTTCGACTGCCGGTTGAATTCTCAGCATATTCTCATACAGCTCGTGTCACACTCGCGCGGCGCTCACTGCGCGGCCACCGGGCGATTGCCAGACAATATATCGCGTACGTGGGGAGCACAGATGACGCGACGGCCGGGTCGGGTCATCAACGGTGCGAACGCAGGCATTGCTTCTCCCCGGGCAACCTGCGAGAGCTGTCCGTAACATCCCGCTTGCTATGGAGGTCTGACCTGTGACCCACGTATGGGCCGTTGTTCTCGGCGTGCTGCAAGGCTTGGCTGAGTTCTTGCCGATTTCCTCCACCGCACACCTCAAACTCGTTCCCTGGCTGTTCGGCGTACGCGACGCCACACTCTCAAGCGCTCAGTTCGACATCGCGCTTCACGCCGGGAGTCTCGTTGCCATCCTTGCGGCGCTGTGGCGTGACTGGCTGGACCTGATCGTAGGAGCACTGGGCGGAGGTCCTGCGCGCGGCAAGGAGGCCGACTACGCAAACACCGACCCATTGCGCCGGCCGCAGTTCGCGCGCAGATTCCTTCTCTTCCTGATCCTCACGTCAGTTCCGGGAGGCCTGTTCGGGGTCGCCTTCGAGAAGAAGCTTGAGTTCCTTTCGACCCCGACGATTCGCGGTGCGGTAGCGTCAGGGGCCAATACGGGGACCTTCGCATGGGCTCCGCTGCTTCTCGGCATCTGTCTCATGCTGTTCGGCGTGATCCTGTGGGCCTCAGACCGATTCGTGAAGCGAGCCGAGTCCCTTGAACACATGTCCTGGAGCAGCGCGCTCATCATCGGTTTCGCGCAGGCAACTGCGCTCATCCCTGGTGTATCGCGTTCGGGCTCGACGATGACCGCCGGTCGTCTGCTCGGGTTTGGACGCGAGGCGGCAGCGCGCTACTCATTCATGGCTGCGGCACCGATCATCGCTGGAGCAGCGGTTTTTGGACTCAGGAACGTTCCGTTGCACACGCTGCTGTCAGTGGACTGGGTGCTCGGTTTCTTTGCGGCGGCCATATCCTCGGTGTTCGTGATGCGCTGGATGCTCGACTACGTGAAGCGCCATTCGTTCGCGGTGTTCATGTGGTACCGAATCGCGTTCGGGGCTCTGGTCATAGTGGTGTTCTTCATTCGCAGGTAGGACGGCATCTCGACCCGCAAGCGACTTGGAACCGCACCTCTTCGGCCGTTCACCCAACTTCCAAGACGTGATACTTCACACAGGCAGTTCTGTTCGCTCTCATCGGATTCTCAGGTGTTCTGGCGTACAAGAGGTGAGGCGTACCGACGGCACAAAGGCGATTCCCAACCTCAACCTGCCGTTCGGTACGCCGCGCAGCTACCGGCCGCCAGCTGGAGATCTCCCCCGAATGCCACGACTCACGATACTGATCCCCGAGCAACCCACCGCGCGAACTGTCGAGCACAAGGGACGAGGCGTCCACCGCGCTGGTAATTCGTGGCGCCGGAGAAACATCGTCGCTGCGATGCTTGGTCTGTGCGTTGCTACTTGCGCGATCGCGGCCTTCACAGACGCTCTCTTCGTTGCACGCCACATCGGCGCCGTCGGCCTATCGCCCTCGGCCGACACGAATCGCCTGCGATCTGAGCTGGCGCCCTCATCATCGAGGGCTTGTACACTCGTGGATGTCGTGGACTCGACAGGCGCCAGCCCCCACAGCGCGAGCAAGGCGCTCGTGCTCGTTCACGAGGACACGACGGGGCACCACGTCTGGCGTCTCTGGATCCCGCCCACACTGCTCGTCAGCGTCCCGGGCCACGGCTTGACGGCAATTGGCCAAGTGCGTCGAGCGGGCGGCGAGGCCGCAACGGTTCAGTCGGTCAAGCAGCTCACGGGATTGGCGGTGAGCCAGGTTGTCGAACTCGGGACCGGGAGTCTTTCTGCTGCGGTCAACCGATTGGGTGGCGTGTGGGTGGATGTGCCGGAGGGGCTGATTCGGCCGAGCGCGGATACATCCGCCACCGTCCAAAGCATCACTCCTGGCCGTCAGATGCTCAGAGGGCCTCAAGCGTTGACGTTCGCGTTCGCCGTCAATCGCGACGACACAGTGTACGCGCCGGTTCGTGATCAACTGCGCGCCCTTCTAGCAGCCGCTTCCTCGCGAGGGAGATCACCGATCTGGATGATCGGTTTGGCTGAATCGATCGCGCCGTATGCGCGAACGACGATGAGCATCGGGGCGTTTCTCGGAGCTATTGGCCGGGCGGGCGACGCTCGGTCGGGTGGTGCGTACGATGCTGTGGCACCCGGCGCGGGAACGGCAGCGAGGCTTCGGCCTGACGTCAGGACAATCGCTCGACTTACCGCCAACATGCGAAGCGAACAGCCATTCTCAGTTCCTGGTGCGTCCCCGGAACAAGCTGCCGCAACAGCAGAGCGAGCTGCTGCAGACATACCGCCGTCAAGCATCACGGTGACAGTCCAGAATGGCGCCGGACTCTCGGGTGCTGCAGCGCAGGCTGCCTCGCTCTTGCAGGCTCCGGGCTTCAAGATCACTTCTGTCGGGAATGCGAACATGAGCATCTATCCGCACACACTCGCGATCTACAAGAAGAACGCGAGTCTGGCCTCCACCGTTGCCAAGTACCTCCAGCCGAATGTACAACTCGTGCCGGCGAGAGGCCTCTACCTGTTCAAGAGCGACGTCCTCCTGGTCATCGGCAAAGACTGGAACATCGCCAGGGCGCCGGTAGTTCCGATCGAGCGCCGCTAGTAGGCGTGGCATGGGCCTCGCTTTTCAGCTGGCTTTCAGCTTGCCGCAAGTAGTCTGATGATTGGCCCAAGGGAGGACATCGCGTGAGGCTCTTGGTTGTCGACGACGAGATTCGTCTGGCATCGTATCTGAAGAGGGGTCTCCAGGCCGAAGGGTTTGCCGTAGACATAGCAAACGACGGCACTGACGGTCTGTGGATGGCGACTGAGAACACCTACGATGCGATCATCCTGGACATACTTCTGCCAGGGATGAACGGCTACGAAGTCTGCGCGGAACTGCGCAGACGCAACAACTGGGTGCCCATCATCATGCTCACTGCCAAGACCGGAGAGCATGATGAGGCGGAAGCGCTGGACACTGGCGCTGATGACTATCTGTCCAAACCGTTCTCTTTCGTCGTGCTTGTTGCCAGACTGCGTGCTCTCGTCAGACGCGGAGCACCCGAGCGGCCCGCGGTGCTCATGTGTGGCGATGTCACGTTGGATCCTTCTTCGCATTCTGTGACCGCCGGTTCTGACGACGTCCAATTGACACCGACCGAGTTCTCCATTCTGGAATGCCTGATGCGCCACGCCGATGCCCCCTTGTCAAAGAGCGAGATCTTGTCTCGGGTGTGGGACTGGGAGTTCGAAGGGCCTGCGAACATCGTGGAGGTCTACGTCGGGTACCTTCGCAAGAAGCTCGCGGCATCCGGATGTCAAACAACGATCCAGACGTTGAGAGGCGTCGGCTACCGTCTTGGCACGCCAGGGTCTGAGGCGAGAACGTGAGACTCCCGTTCTTCGGCATCAGAGCACAGACAACTCTTGTGGCATCGGTGGTCGTTGGCGTTGTGCTGGCAATTGGAGTCGGCATCTTTGTGTTCCTCATGACCCATGCGCTGCGCTCATCCATCGAGTCTGCGGCTGAGACTCGTGCCGAAGATGTAGCCCTGCTCGCTGCGTCCAGCTCGCTACCTTCTTCGCTGCCAGGGCGCGGTGATTCGTTGCTCGTTCAAGTAATCGTTGATGACCGCGTCATCGCCGCGAGTCCAGAGTTGGGCGCTCACACGCCGCTTCTCAAACTCAGCCTCTCGCCGGGCCGAACGCTGTCGAAACAGCTCGCGTCTCTACCCGATCTCGAGAAGCATCCTGGACTGGATGTTGATCCCGGTACGCCTTTCCTCGTGGTCGGGCGCGGAGTCACGACGCCACACGGTCAAGGGACAATCGTAGTTGCCTCGCCTCTGAGCCCACTCGAAGACACCATCGACACGCTGCTGCCGCTGTTGGTTGCCAGCGCCGTTCTCGCACTCGTTCTGGTGGCAGTAGTCACGTGGTTCCTGACAGGAATGGCGCTCCGCCCAGTCAGCGCGATTCAAGCGCAGGCCGAGATGATCTCATCTTCGACACCAAGTGAGCGTCTCCCTGTTCCCAGAGCCCACGACGAGATACGCGATCTCGCAGAGACCATGAACCGGATGCTTCAGCGGATTGACACATCCGTCACCGCGCAGAAGCGGTTCATCTCGGACGCTTCCCATGAGCTCAAGAGCCCCGTGGCCGCTATTCGCACAATGCTGGAAGTCGCCCACGCCAAACCCTCGGCGGTCGACATGTCGACTCTGCTCGATGATGTCGCAGCGGAAAACGAGCGACTTGAACTGCTTGTCGCCGACCTGCTACTACTGGCAACGACTGACGAGGGAGGACTCCGCCTCAACAGCTCGGATTTCGATCTCGCACGGACCGTTGCCGAGGAGATATCGTCGATGACGCCAAGAACCTCGACGTCCATTGATCTTGTGCTCGGATGCGCACCGCAGGCGCACGCCGATGAAATCCGCATTCGTCAGCTTCTGCGAAATCTGCTTGACAACGCCACGCGGCACGCACGCAAGCGGGTCTGGGTGAACCTTGCGTGCACGAACGGCGAGGCGAAGATCGTGATCGCAGATGACGGACCAGGCATCTCACCCGATGCGCGCGAACGCGTCTTTGAACGATTCGTGCGCATCGACGAGGGCCGAGGCAGAGCTGGTGGCGGCACCGGTCTTGGACTACCCGTCAGCAGGGCCATCGCGAGCGCACACGGGGGCGCAATCGAAGTGGTCGACTCGGCTCATGGCGGAGCCGCGTTCGAAGTGACTCTCCCGATCCTCGACCATGGCGAGGGCTAGCCGGGGAGATGGCGCATCGACCCCGTGCGTGTCCTCTGGCGATTTGCGGGGAGGGCGGCGCGATGGTCGATGTGGGCTGTGCTGTCCCCCACGTCCTCAGCAGCCTCTCAGGAATGTTCTGTGAGACTCAACGGCACATCTGCAGACTTTGATGACTCCGCAGGCAGCCGCCCGTTCCCTTGTGCTAGAGGTGGTCGGAGGATCCGCATTGATCTCCCACGTCAGGAAACGCGCCGAGAGAGCCGCTGGACGTGCGCCAGCGACACGGCAAGCCCGTGAACACAACATAGCTGCCTACCCAGCAAGGCCGACGGTGTCACCGTCGCGGCGCCCACGCGCAAGCCGCAACTTGGAGTCATCCGTGAACCGTGGCCCTCTGACGCTACGCGGGGTCATTGCGATCGCCATTCTGATCGGGATTGCAGCGCTGTGTGCGCTCCTGATAGTCAATGCTGTTTCAGGCCGTTCGGTGTGTCGCACCGACAGACGTCGGAACCCCGCTGTCGTCGGAAATAGTGCCCGTCCCCCATGCCAGACGACCCTGAAGACGGCTGTGTGGCCTAGTTCTCTCGGCGCCTTCCCATCCGCCATCTGTCACGGGCCAAGCGACCGAGAGACACCTGCCTTCGGCCAGAGAGCGAGTTCTGTACTCGCAGCCCTTCAGCGCAATCCATCAGATCGTCTCGTTCACTCGCACCACCTTCCCCGCGGCGACGAACCTTCAGGAGACCGCGACTGTGAGCGAACTTGAGGACGAACGTGGCAAAGATGCCGAGCAATCGTGCGGTGACTGCTGGTATTGGCGCCCGCCTTCACAAGGGTCGACGAATACGACCATGGGATGCCTAGACTTGCCCGCGTGTCATCGGGTGCCACTCATTGGCGGCAACGTCGGCTCGAGTTGGCTTCATACGGACAAGAATCACTGGTGCATCGACTGGCGGCCGCGCTGGAGGACCAGTTCGGGGTCGGGTTCTGGACCCGAGAATTCATGAGCGATACGTCTCCAGAGGCTGGTCTTCCACATGACGATGGTCCATCCCGTGCGCCTCTTGCTGCGGCCGCATTGACTGCGGCGGTGCTAGCACAGGCTCCGAGTTCTTCAGAGGCGGGTGTGGCCAGTGCGCCGGAAGGAACGCCGAAGCAACGCCGCACACCAACGGCGTCTGGCTCTGACTTGGTGAGAGGATGTGCGATGCCCACACGCCACGGTTCTTCGGCCATACGCCAGGACTACTACTCAGCGGCCGACCTCCACATCCACACCACGGTCTCTGACGGGACTGCCTCGCCGACCGATGTCGTGACATGGGTTGCCGAGCAGACCGACCTGAAGATCATCGCGATTTGCGATCACAACACGAACGAGGGCGCTCTGCAGGCCGCTGCCGTAGCTTCTCGGCATGGCATCGAAGTCAGCATCGGCCAGGAAGTCGAAAGCGCTGACGGTCACATCCTGGGGTTGTGGACACCGCAGCTCATCGAGCCCGGCATGCCTGCCGCCGCGACCGCCGGCGATATCCATCGGCAAGGCGGCATCGCGATCGCCGCGCACCCTTTCGCGCCGAGATGGTGGGCGAACCACGGTCTGTGCCGGGGCACAACCGAGGTCTATGACACGGTCGACTACGACGGATTCGAAGTCGCCAATTCCACACCGCTCCTGTTCTTCGCCAACTACTTCGCTCAACACTACTGGTTCGCCAATGCCACGAGACTGTCGGCGACCGGGGGCAGCGACGCCCACATGCTTTCCGGCATTGGCACGAGTCGCACGCTCTTCCCCGGATCGACAGCGGCCGACTTGCGCGCCGCGCTCAAGGCGCACTCGACGAAGGGCTGGGGGCCGTCGTTCAACCCGATTCGAACCATCGCCTACGCCCGCAAAGTGCGCGAGATCAAGGAGCGTGGCCGAGAGAGTCGGGAGCGCGCCGAGGCGTCTCGGCAGGAGGACACGCTAGCGTAGGACACAGTTTGGGGCGGCTAGCTTGCCGAGACCCCGACAGGGACAGCAGAGAAGCTAGCGAGGCACGAAGACTCCGAACCGATCGACCTCGTTAACCTCGCGGTAGTCAGCCACGAGCTGGGCGCGCCAGATCGCACGAACCGGTTGCCGACGGCCTCGAGGACGGCGAGTTTGCGCGCGTGGACCGAACTCTGTCGTCATCCTAGCGACGGGCCGTGGGCAGGTCGGCTATGGAGCGTGAGCGGCGGTCGATCGTCGACGTTTGCCGAGTACACGAGGCAGAGCGCGACCAACAACGCGGATGCTCCTCCCGTGATCAACGTTGACAGGCCGCCGAGTTCCTTGGCTAGGGGCGTGTCTACTCCAGCTCGCGGACATGGAGCTGCGTCACGGCTCGGGGCTCAGCTTCGCGCACGCATCCTGAGACTACGATGAGAGTGGCAGGCAGCGTTGCCGACGCACCGAACTCCGAGTCCCGTCCTCTCGCCGTGTCATGCGGACTCGATGGACGGCTCGGCCCGAGTCCTCTCAGCATCCTCTCATCTGGCATCTGTCATACCTACCGGACGAGCAAGACACTCTCGCCTTCGATAGGAGGGCATATAAAGATGAAAGCCGCTGCAGTTCTTGCGGGAAAGAGCGCCGCCGCGATGTCACGCCTACTGCGCCGCGGGTCGGGCACGGCGATCGCCGGACTGGTCGGCCAAAGGCTGCACTCCGACCTGCTGGGTGAACTCGCATCATCTCTGCCTGGCGGATGCGTGGCGATATCCGGAACCAACGGCAAGACAACAACCGCCAAGATGCTCGGGGATATCCTTGAGGCAACCGGAGTCGGAGTCGTCCGCAATGACGCCGGGTCCAATCTGTCGCACGGCATCGCCTCTTCTCTGATAGCCGCAACCAGGCTCATCGGCGATCGGTGGGGCGAACTCGGTGTCTTTGAGGTCGATGAAGCGGCCGCGCCTGCTGTGTGCGAGCAGATGCGACCAGCAGTAACGTGCGTCCTGAACATCTTTCGCGACCAACTTGACCGCTACGGCGACCTCGAGAACACCGCTGCCCTCCTCGGCAGGGCGGTCGAACGCGGCGCTGGAGTCACCATCCTTAACGCCGACGATCCCTCGGTGGCTAGTCTCTCTCATGTTGCCCCCAGTTCGGTCCGCTACTTCGGAGTCGACACTCGATCGCTCGCAGAGTGCGGCGCGGAACACATGCCGGTGGGTCAGCAGTGGGCACAGTGCCCGAACTGCAAGTCGCAGATGAGCTTCAGAGCGCGAGGATACGGGCATCTCGGAGACTGGTACTGCCCATTGTGTGGAAGGAGTCGACCCACCGTGGACTTCCTCGCCACGGATGTCGAGCTTGGGTCACAGTCGTCCGCCTTCACGTTCAACGCTGGCGACAAGAGCGTGCGCATTCACCTGCCGCTATCGGGGCTTCACAACGTGTACAACGCTCTGGCGGCGTGCGCCACGGCTTTCGTGTCACGAGTATCCCTTGACGCGATGTCTTCGTCTCTTGCGAGCTACGAACCCGCCTTCGGCCGAGCCGAGGTGCTCGACGTCACTGGTAGGCGTGTCGTTCTTTCACTCGCTAAGAACCCGACAGGGGCATCGCTGTCCATCGCGTCGGCGCTCAGCGATCAAGAATCGAGTGCAATTGGATTTGCCTTGAACGACAACGCCGCAGACGGGCGCGATGTGAGCTGGATTTGGGACGTGGACTTCGAATCACTTGATTTGTCTGGGAAGCATCTCGTGCTCAGTGGCTCAAGAGCAGACGATCTTGCATTGCGCCTGAAGTATGCCGGAATCGAGGAGAGGCACGTTGAGTTGTGCCGCGATCCGGCCAACGGTTTCAAACAGCTTGCACGACGTCTCCCTCTCGGCGGTTCAGCTCACATGCTTGCAACATACACAGCGATGATCCGGATAAGGAGGGCGCACGCCAAAGGGCGTGACTCCCTCGCGCAACTCGGCAGACAGCTTCGCTATGGTGCCTAGGACCCGCCACATCAAGATCGCGCATCTGTACCCCGAAGCTATGGACTTGTACGGGGATTCCGGAAACGTGCGTACTCTCGTCAAGCGGTGTCAGTGGCGGGGACTTGAAGCCGAGGTCGTTGAGGTGTACTTGGGCGAGGCCGCCGATCTGGGCGACGTCGATCTCATCTTCATCGGCGGTGGGCAGGACTCGGCCCAGGGGAGAGTCGCGCGCGATATTGTCCGGCACACTTCGATGATTCGCGACTTGGTTGACGGTGGTGCAGCAGCGCTCGCAATCTGCGGTGGTTTCCAGCTCTTCGGTTCGGAGTATCTGGTTGCGTCAGGGGCAACGCTGCCAGGGATAGGCGTCTTCGACGCATGGACCCTGGCAGACCGCAATCGCGTGATCGGCGAGATCACAACCGAAGTGTCTCTTCAGCTCTGGAATACGGAGCCTGCTCCTCCCCCGATTGTGGTGGTGGGGTTCGAGAACCATGCCGGTAGGACGTTCTTGGGCTCGAAGGAATCGCCTTTCGGCCGCGTGGTGCACGGCGGCGGCAATCTTGGCGACGGATCTGTCGAGGGCGCAGTGTATCGAAATGCGATAGGGACCTACCTGCACGGTCCTCTGCTGCCGAGAAACCCACAAATCGCAGATCACCTGATCCGTGCGGCACTCACGCACCGCTACGGTCCGGTGGGTCCGCTGCCACCGCTCGATGACGTGGCCGAACTCAATGCTCACAGTGCGGCGATGCGACGACCCGCCCGAAGGCAAAGCGCGGAGCGCATTGCCTTCGGGACCAGGTGAAACAGAGCGCCGCTTTCATGAGCTGGGCAGAACGTCACTCCAGTTCCGGTGACCTTCCGACCCTGCTGCATTCGGCAATGCGCGGCATAGCACGGAGTCTCAGCGGAATCTCAGCGCCGCAACACTAGTCTCCACTTGGCCCTTGTCGCGAACGGTATCGCGCCGCTTGATCGCCAGCTACATCGCGTCGGCGGCGAGAAAGGAGTGCTCCGTGAATGTTCGCTACCTCATCGGCGTTACGGCAGCCGCTACCCTGCTTGCTCTGGCGTCTGGGTGCGCGGCGAAGCATGCCCCTGCGCCATCAACGACCGCACCCGCTTCGTCGAGCGCGGCTACACCTCCTCTTTCGCCATCAATCCCCCCGTCGAACGCCGTCCCAGTCCAGAAGCCGGTCGCACCGGAGAACAACCCCCCAGGCGACATACCGGACAACCAGGCATTCGTGTCTTTCAAGACCGCTGGCGGAGTCTCACTCAAGATCCCGGAAGGCTGGTCCAGGCGAAGCACGAACAACAGCGTGGAGTTCACCGACAAACTCAACACTGTTCGAGTCTCGTGGAGCGTGGCCGCACAAGCGCCCACGGTCGCGAACGTGAAAGCCGTGGAGGTTCCACAGCTCGAATCGCAGGAGTTGGCCTTCCAACTTGTGCGAGTCAGGTCAGTCCCATTGCCTGTCGGTCCTGCCGTTCTGGCGGAGTATCGCGTCAACAGTACCGCCAACCCGGTGACGGGGAAGCAGTATCGGCTCGATGTCCAGCGCTACTCGGTCTCCAAGAACGGCGAACGTGTTGATCTCACGCTGCTCTCGCCCGTTGGCGCGGACAACGTGGATCCGTGGCGGATCGTGAGCCAAAGCCTGTCATGGAAGTAGAGACGAACAAGACCGCAGTCCTCGAGGCGCGCGATCTGTACCGGTTCTACCACGCTGGGGACGAAGAGACCCTCGCACTTCGAGGCGTTTCTCTTGCTCTTGCCGCAGGTGAGTTCGTGGCGGTAACGGGTCCGTCAGGCAGCGGCAAGTCAACGCTCATTGCGTGTCTGGCCGGACTCGATGATCCGGACGGAGGCGTCGTTCGAATAGCGGGACAACGCATTAGCCACTGCAGTGAGTCCGAACGATCCCGGTTGCGAGCGAGGCACATCGGGATCATGCGGCAATCGGGAAACCTCATCGAACTCCTGAGTGTCTCCGAAAACGTCCAGATTGCTCGAGCGCTCGGCAGCGGTGCCGGACGCGGGGTGCGCGAGTTGCTCGATTCTGTCGGAATGTGGAGCAAGGCTTCCACACGAGCCTCGCGTCTTTCAGGCGGCCAGACGGCGCGAGTCAGCTTGGCTGTCGCGTTGGCGGGACAGCCCGACATCATTCTTGCCGACGAGCCGACCGGCGAAGTTGATAGGGCCTCAGAGGCGGCCGTTGTCGAGTTGCTCGCAGCCGAAGCCGCTCGCGGCACAGCCGTGTTGGTTGTGACTCACAGCGACCAGGTGGCTGCGGCGGCCTCTCGAATCCTTCACCTCGTGGACGGAGAACTCCACCATGCATGATTCCCTCGTCAAAGCCACCGGCCTCTCGCGGATGTTCGAGACGGACGGTGTCGTGATAACAGCCCTCAGGCCTGCGGATTTTGAGATCCCGCGTGGAGCGCATATTGCGTTGTGTGGTCCTTCGGGCAGTGGCAAGACCACTCTCTTGCACCTGATTTCGGGGATCGACCAGCCCACGTCTGGGAGAATCGAGTGGCCGTCCGTGGGAGGAACCAATGCCATTCGACCGGTCCACGTAGGCCTGGCCTTCCAAGGCCCTAGTCTGCTGCCGGCTCTGTCCGTCGTTGAGAACATCGAGCTTCCGTTGCTCTTGATCGGACACATGGCTCCAGACAAAGCACGACAGGAAGCCGTGGGCCTGATTGAACGTATGGAACTCAACGAGCTGACCGACAAACTCCCGGAGGAGCTGTCGGGTGGCCAATCCCAGCGCGTGGCGCTCGCGCGAGCACTCGTCACCCGGCCTTCTCTGTTGCTCGCCGATGAACCGACCGGGCAGCAGGACCAGACGAATGCCAAGCATCTGATGGACTTCATCTTCGCGTTTGCCGCCGAGCACGGCACTGCGATCATCGCCGCGACACATGACCGGTTCGTTGTCCGCAGGTTCCCCACACAGTGGAGAATCGATGATGGGCTTCTCTCGACGACGGGGGGCGCCACATGCTGACGGTTGCGTGGATGGCGGGCCTGATTCGCCGCCGGTGGGCCCGCCTGCTCGGAGTCGCTGCGGTAGTGGCCCTGGTGGTCGCGCAGGTTGCCCTGCTTGGCGCCTTCGTGATGCACAGCAATGCACGCATGACGACCGTCGCTGCGCGAAGCGTGCCCGTCGATTGGCAGGTTCAGGTCGAGCCGAATTCTGACGTCGGTGCCGCGCGGCGCATTGTTGCGACAACTCCGGGTGTCGTGCGTTTCCGGGAAACTGGCTACGGCGATGTTGCCAGCTTCTCGGCTACCACGGGCGCGTCAGTTCAAGTGACGGGCGCCGGCAAGATGCTTGGACTGCCCACCGACTACGCCCACGCCTTCCCGGGCGAGGTCCGCACTCTCTCCGGAAGCGGTCGCGGCATCCTGCTGTTCCAGCAGACGGCGGCCAACTTGCACGTTGCGCCAGGAGACGCGATCGTCGCCCACCTCCCAAGCGGGAGGAACGTGCCGCTGCACGTCGACGGAATCGTTGACCTCCCCCAGGCTGACTCGCTCTTCCAGACGGTCGGCGCGCCTCCCAGTGCGGGGGCGACAGCGCCTCCAGACAACGTTGCGGTCGTTCCGTTGCAGCTCTGGGAGACTCTGTACGCTTCGCCAGGCGGGAACGCTCGGGATGCGGGGAAGACTCAGTTCCACGTCAATCTGTCTCGCAATCTCCCGTCATCGCCAGCCGACGCCTTCGCCGAGGTTATCGCTCGAGCTCACAACTTGGAGGCGAGACTGGCGGGCACGGGGGCTGTCGGCGATAACCTCGCGGCCATGTTGGACGCAGCGCGGACCGACGCGCTCTACTCGGAGCTGCTGTTTCTCTTCCTCGGCTTGCCTGGCGTGTTGCTCGCATGGCTGCTGGCGATCATCGCCGGCTCGTCGGGCCGTGGGCGTCGGAGACGCGAGCAGGCAATCCTCCGGATTCGAGGCGCGAGTCTTCGGCAGATCGCTGGCCTGAGCATCGCGGAGTCATTGCTCGTTAGCGTTCTCGGCATCGCACTCGGTGTGCTTGCAAGCGCGGTGGTCTACCGTGTTGCACTAGGCGCTAGGACAAGCGGCCTTGTCGACAGCACGCTGCTTCTATGGACTGCGGTAGGAGCCCTCTCGGGGCTAGTCCTTTCCGGGGCTGCGGTTGCAATGCCTGCCCTCCGAGACGCACGACTGCTCACGGTACGCGCGAGTTCCATCGAGACAAAACGAGCACAGTCTCCTCTTTGGGAAAGGCTCTATCTCGACGTTGTACTGCTTCTTGCGTCGGGCTTGGTTTTTTGGCAGTCGACGAAAGACGCCTATCAGGTCGTACTCGTGCCCGAGGGGGTACCGACGATCTCCGTCAACTACCTGACCCTGCTCGGACCTTTCCTGCTGTGGGCGGGTTTCGCGCTGTTTGCGTGGCGTCTTGCCGACAAGGCTCTTCTCTTTGGCCGCCACATTGTCGGCGCTATTCTCCGGCCTCTTACCAAGACCCTCTCTGGCGTGGCCGCAGCTTCGATGGCACGCCAACGGCGACTTCTGTCACGTGGCCTGGTACTGATTGCGCTGTCGATCGCGTTCGCGTTCTCGGTGGCTATCTTCAACACCACATACATGAACCAGGCACGAGTGGACGCACAACTCACGAACGGTGCGGACGTCGCTGTCAACGGTGGGCGCACCGGCGTGTCTCACGCCCTGCAGAGTCGAGTGGGTGCCCTGCCTGGTGTCTCGGCTGTTCAGCCAATGCAACACCGCCTCGCGTACGTGGGAACCGACCTGCAAGATCTCTACGGCATCGATCCAACAACCATTGGAAATGCCACGCCGATGTCAGACGCGTTCTTTCAAGGGGGCAACGCCACCGCCGTTCTGGGCAGACTGGCAGCCACACCCGACGGGGTTCTCGTGTCCGAAGAGACGGTCAAGGACTTCCAGCTCCAGCAAGGAGACGCTATTCGACTAAGGCTCCAAGGACCGGATCACGCCTACCACGTCGTGCCTTTCCGGTACGTGGGAGTTGCACGAGAGTTCCCGACGGCGCCTCACGACTCATTTCTCGTCGCGAACCGTGACTACGTTGCACGGAAGACGGGCATCTCGGCCGCAGAGACTCTGTTGGTTCGCACGTCGACGTCTCCGCGAGAAGTCGCGATCCGTATTCGCGGAATGCTCGATCCAGCCTCGCCCGTGGTAGTCAAAGATCTCGACACCGAGCTAAGAGCCACCCTTTCCAGCCTCACGGCGGTCGATCTCACTGGGCTGACGAGACTCGAGCTCTTCTTCGCGGTGCTGATAGCGGCTGCTTCCTCTGGATTGATCCTGTGGCTGGGATTCGTTGAGCGGAAGCGTTCGTTCGCCATCCTGCACGCACTGGGTGCGCGCCGCGACCAAGTGGCAAGCTTCGTCTGGGCTGAAGCGCTGTATTCAGCGCTCGGCGGGGCAGTTCTCGGCGCGATGGCGGGGTGGCTCCAGTCATACATGCTAGTGAAGGTGCTTACTGGGGTCTTTGACCCACCACCGGAGTCGCTCTCAGTGCCGACGGGCTATCTCTCGCTGGCTGCAGCCACTGCAGGGCTCAGCATTGCGGTTGCCGCTTGGATGGCGGTCCGTGCTGCCCAGCGTCCCGCAGTTGAGGTGATCCGCGACCTCTAGGTCGGCAGCTCAGAGGGGAGAGCGACCACGGAGCCTGAGGACGTGCGGCGATCCCACGAACGCGGTGCGGCTCACCGCCCAAGGACCGAGCACTGGGCCGGCGTGCGCACCGGGTGGGTGGTGGCAGCACTGTGTGCTGGCCTGCTCATCTCTTCATGTGTGCTGGTCCCGTCGAGCGTCACCGAGCGACAACCCCAAACTCACAGGACGCTCCCGGATCGGATGCGCAACCCTCCACCGCATACGAATAGGCGGTCCGCCCTCACCACTGCGCCTGCCCCAGCGGCGTGGCCAGCGACCGAGACCGTTGGAACCTCGCTGGAAGGCAGGCCCATCGTTCTGCTTCGTTTCGGTGCGTCACAACACCGAGTGCTGATCGGCGGCGGAGTGCACGGCAATGAGACTGGTGCGGCTGTTGCGTCGTCGTTCGCCCATTTCCTTGCGACTCATCGGTCATTCGTGCCCAGCGCTACCGAGGTCGACGTGATCGTCAGGGCCAATCCCGACGGCTGCGCGCATCACCGACGAACAAATGCGCGCGGTGTGGACATCAACCGCAACTTCCCTTCCGCATGGCGGCACTCAACCGCAGCCGGGGGAACGTCGGGATCATCTCCTGCATCGGAAGCAGAGACCCGGGCGCTCATCGAAGTGCTGTCGCGGGGCTACGCCCGCATTGTGAGTCTGCACTCGTCTGGTGGCCTGATCGATTTCGACGGGAAAGGCGAGGCACTTGCGAACCGGATGGCCTCTGCTGCCCACGTGTCCGTCAAGCGGCACTCGGTCAGGAGCTAACTCGGCGGCGGAATGCGGGGCGCACAACTGCTTCGCCGGTTGCGAATGCGTCCGGCGCGCCCACGCTCACCATGGCCCTTTCAGGCGTCTGGCCTTCCGAGATGGGCGTCCGCATGAACGCCTTGACCACGCTGGGGTCAAACTGCGTGCCAGCGTTTCGCTCCAGCTCGCCAAGGGCTTCCTCGCGCGACAGCGCGCGACGGTAGGTGCGATCAGACGTCATCGCGTTGTACGAGTCCGCAACGGAGATGATGCGAGCGCCGAGCGGAATCTGCTCGCCTGCGATGCCCTCGGGGTAGCCCTTGCCGTCGAAGCGCTCGTGGTGGTGCAGGACAATCGGCACAACCTCATCGAGGAACTCCAGCGAACCCAAGATGTTCGCTCCGATTGAGGGGTGGCGCATGATGACGGCGCGCTCCTCGGGGTCGAGCGGTCCGGGCTTGTTCAGAATGGCACCGTCAACACCGATCTTGCCGATGTCATGCAGAATCGCCGCCTTGCGCAGGTTCTCGGTCTCGTCGGCGCTCAGTCCCATCTCGGCAGCAATAGCCAGGGCCGCGTCCGTGACCTCACTGGAGTGACCGAACGTGTACGGGTCCTTCGCGTCGACGGCGGCCGCGAGTGCCGTGATCGTGCCGATGAAGTACCCCTTCAGGTCGCTATAGAGCTGAGCATTCTCGATCGCCACGGCAAGTTGCGCCCCGAACGACGTGACCACGCTCATATTCTGCTGGGTGAAGTTCGATGCCGAGCTGGAGCGGCTTAGATTCAGCACGCCGATAACCTGCTCTTTGCTAACCAGCGGCACGCTGATTGCCGACTTCACTCCCTGGCGTTCGAGCTCACCGCTGAACTGCTCGGCGTCGCCGTCGATCAGGAGGAGCGGCTTGCAGTGCTGCGCAACCCACCCAGCAATGCCCTCGCCCAAGACGATGTGCGTGTCGCGCACAACTTGGAACGACAGACCGAACGCGGCGCGAATGACAAGTTCGCGCGTGGACGAGTCAAGAAGCATAATCGACCCGCCGTCGGCGCCCGCCACGCTCACAACTTGGCGAAGCGCGCGGCCTAGCAGAGAGTCGAGTTGTATGTCTTGACCCAGTACCGACGCGAGCCTGTTGAGCGCCGTCAGCTCGCGGACACGCTGCTCGCGCTGCTCGAACAGCTCGCACGTCTTCAGCGCAATCGCCAGCTCGGTCGAAAGCGCCTGCAGGAAATGCAGGTCCTGCTCGGTGTAGACCTCTCCAGACATCTTCTCGCCCAGGAGAAGCACCGCCGTTGTGGTGTCTGCAACAAGCAGGGGGGCGACCACCTGGATTCCCCGCTCGCGCAGTAGCGCCGCCGCCCGGGAATCTTCGCGGAGCTCATCGTCGAGAACCAGCCGACCATCATTGGCCACGGCCATGATCTCCGGAAGCGCCGAATCATCTGACGTTATTGCCTCGCCATAGACCGCGAGCGCGCCCGATTCCTCATGCACCAGAGCGATCCTGCTGGCCTTGATCTGCTCGGCAAGCACCCGTGACGCCGCGGAGGCGATTTCAGAAATGTCAACGACACCCACGAGCTGCGCGGCGAGTCGTTGGAGCAGCGCCTGTTGATCGTAGCGTCGGCGATAGAAGATGTGGTCGGTGTAGCTCTCAAGCGCCGCGCGCAGAGGCTGGAACAAGAAGACCGCCGCCAGACCAGCCAGCACGAAAGCCACTTCCGAGTTCACTCCGAGTACGTCGGCGAACCCAGCGCGAACAGCTTGGGCAAGCAGCAGGTAGAAGACGCTCAGGACACCCACAAGCACCGTGTACACCATGCCTCGCAACACCACGAAACGCATGTCCATGAGACGATGCCTGACCATGGCGTACGAGACGAAGCCAAAGAGCACCAGAGGCGTGAACGTGTTCAGCACGGAGATAGCGTAGGAGTGCGTGATCGCTGGGATGATCATGCCGAAGATGGCGGATGGGACCGCAAACAGAAGCGTGCCCACGAGCAGGTACTTGATTTGCGCCCGTTCTCGACCGGCGCCCATCCGATACTTGCGCCGCAGTGCGAAGAAGAATACCACCGCAGCACTGAGCATCCACGTTCCGTAGACAACAAACGCAGGTCCGGATATTACATCGGTGCCACCGGCGCGAAAGACGACGCCCGCGACGACCAAGGGTGTGGCCGCCGCGAGCATCGCCATCGCGAAGCCTGCAACCAAGAACACGCGTGCCCACGGGCTGACACGGTCACGCCGGTGGGGGAACACGAGACCGAAGTTCACCGCCAGCAGAGCCCAGAGAGCGGCAGCAGCCAGCGTCAGGCGATTGAACAGCAGTGAGTAGGCCTGAAGTTGGGGCAGATCGGAGAGCAGCGCGAACCACAGCCATACCATGCTCATGATCGCGGTGGCGGCAAACGAGCGGTTCGCCGGATTGCGACGATCGCGGGTGTAGACCGCCAAGGCGAGCACGGCGCTGGTCACGCTGACAAGAGTCAGACTGATCACTCGTATTGAATACACGCTCTCCCCACTTTCCGCCCCCAAGCGGACCCCAACGGCCTTGTTATCGGCCGCAACCCCCTGCAAGTTAACGCGATGTTGTAACAGAAGTTGCGCGACGCCTCAAAGAGAAGCCGGTGCCGACGAGCTCGAACGCCGCAGGCACACACTTCGACCCGAGATACTCGATCTCGTCTCCCCGTGCGATCTCGGGCATCCCCAGGCGTGTCAGCATGTGATGGAGCGGCACGTCGGCAATGACAAGCCACACCTTCATGTCGTGCTCCATCGCCCACTCCCACATGAGCGTGGTCAAACCGAGAAACACCCTCAGATCCTGCGACCTCTTCTTCCGCCGAGTTGCAAGCCGAGATGTCTCCACCATCTGCCACGGCTCGACACCCAGCTGCTCGACAGGCAGATAAGCCGCAGCGGGCAGGTCGCAATTCTTGCCGAGAAGAAGCCGGATGGTCCCGACAGGAACACCATCTTCGAGCGCGAGAAAGTGCACAGCGCCCTCGTCGAGTTCGTCGGACTCCACATGCCCCGGGCACTTCGCTGCGTCGATCCAGCCCTTCTCGACACAGAAGACCTCGTAGCGCAAGCGCTGCGCTGCTCGGATCTGCTCGGGAGTGCTGCAGGTGATGAACTTCAGACCGACTATGCCCTTCATGCTGCCACCGCCTTGACGGCGGTCGCGAACACGTTCTGGTCGGCCGTGGCGAATCTGATCGCGTAGTCGCTTAGCCCATCGACCTCCCGGCGACGGAAGAGTGACTCCAGATCACGCTCATCCAGCGAGCAGTACTGCCCCTGGGCCTCGCGAGCGTCGATGATCAGGTCGTTCATCAGCCACTGCAGGAGCCCGTTGGTCGACAGAACCCATAGGCTCCCGAGAACACGTGCGACCTTGCGTCCAACTCCCCAGATGTTGCGGATTCGGCGAAAGTGCTCCGCCACTATGGGACTCACGCGGTGCGTGGGAAGCGGACTCGATATCACAAGCCGCCCGTCCGGCTTCAGCACGCGCAGCATCTCTTGGACTGCGTGGTCCTGGTCTTTGAGCGCGTACAGCACATTGATACTGACGACACGGTCGAAGGTGGCGTCCTCAAACGGCAAGCGCTCATTGAGATCTGCCGCCGAGAACCGAACGTAGTCCACGGCTCTGCACCTGCGTTTCGCCGTCTTGAGCATGCGTGGCGAAGCGTCAACGCACTCGATGGTGATAGGTGGCGGGGACTTCGCCGAGATGAAGTGTTCGAAATTGCCGATCCCGCATCCTGCGTCTAACACCCGCATGCCGGGTTGCAGGTCGAGCTCCTCGAACGTGTCCCACAGTAGGCCTCGGTATGGAATTAGGTAGTACACACCGCTGTATACGTAGCTGTAGGCATCCCAGAAGGAATCAGAGCGCACCGTGCTACGGACCTCCGCATCCATATTTGTCTCCTTGCTGCGTTGTGGCTGCGATTGATGACGTGTGTAGATCGGAGCGCGCTCAAGAACACTAGTTCCCCCCGGCGCCTGGGCAAATAACAGGGGCCAGACCCGCATCTAGCTGTGGTAACCATACGGTTACTCCGCCATCACGACTTAGGCATGCTCAAGTCGGCTCCCGATTGGCTCACGCATTGGCGGGACTCTCATGTAACTTGAGTGATGTTCGCCAGCAGGAGGAAACATGCGGATTCTGGTCGTCGAAGACGAAGAGAAGATGGCGCGCGCGCTGCGTCGGGGACTCGAGAGCGAGGGCTACTCGGTCGAGACAGTGGGGACTGGCGCCGACGCCGTGTTCTGGGCGACTGAGACCGAGTTCGACGCGATCGTTCTCGATGTCATGCTGCCTGGTTTCGATGGATATGAGGTGTGCCGACGGCTTCGCTCGGCGGACAACTTCACGCCCGTGCTCATGCTCACGTCCCGCGGGGCGGTTGAGGACCGGATAGCGGGGCTCGATTCTGGGGCGGACGACTACCTCATCAAGCCGTTTGCCTTCGGCGAGCTGCTCGCGCGCCTAAGAGCGCTCCTTCGTCGCGGCCCTGCCGAGCGGACTCCGCAGATCGTCTGCGGCGATATCGTAATCGACCCAGCGTCACATAGCGTGACCCGCGCCGGAGTCGATGTGAACCTGTCGCCACGCGAGTTCGCACTCCTCGAGTATCTCGCATCGCACCAAGGCGAAGTGATGCGCCGACGCGACATCATCGACCACGTATGGGAGTGGGACTACGATGGGATGTCCAACATCGTTGACGTCTACATCGGCTACCTGCGAAAGAAGCTCGAAACGCCATTCCGGTCGCGCGTGATCAAGTCGGTGAGAGGCGTTGGCTACGGTCTGGAGCCACCCAAGTGAACCTGCCCGTCAAAGCTCGGCTCACGTTGTGGTACGTCACATTCTTCGCCGTCATCGTGGCCTCGTGGAGCGCGTACGTGATCGTCCGCGTGCATCTCGACCTCTACGCCACGCTTGATCGGACACTGTACGCACGCGCGACACTGCTCGGTTCTGAGCTCAGCGACAACACCAAGTCGTCCGCGTTCAAGAAAGCCAGCGACGCTTCGCTCGCCGGAGTTGCTCCCATGGAGACGGTCGCTCAGCTGCTCTCCGCAGATGGAATGGTGCTGCAGCACTCAGGCAACGCAATCTCGGCACAGCCGATCATCTCGGCGGCAACCCTTGAGACGGTGGGGCGGTCGAGCGCGCCGCATGTGGAGACGGCCCGCGCATCGGACCTGCAGCTTCGCGTGCGACTCGTCCGGCTGTCGCAGTCGGGCAGACTCCTGCTTGTGGGTCAGTCGACTGCGAGTGCTGACTCAGCCATCGATCGTCTCGTCTTCGTGATGTTGGTATCAGGACCGCTGGTCTTGCTGGCGGCGGCGATCGTCGGCTGGTTCCTCGCGCGCCGTGCCCTGCGCCCGGTGTCTCGGATGACAAACACGGCCGCGAGCATCAGCATCAACCACCTCGATGAACGCATCCCCGTGCCCGTTGGAAACGACACCGACGAACTCAAGTCCCTCGCCGAGACACTCAACGACATGCTCACCCGGCTCGAAACCGGCGTGAAAGACAAGCGGCGGCTGGTGGCCAATGCGTCCCATGAACTGCAGACCCCGCTTGCGGTCATGCGCACCGAACTCGACGTCTACCTTGCGACGACGAAGCTGCCGAAACACGCCGTCGAGGTGCTCGAGTCGGTTCGCGAGGAAAGCGACCGGATGAGTCGCATCGTTCGCAACTTGCTCACGCTCGCGCGTTTTGACGACGGGAACTTGAAGCTGCTTAAGCAGATGCTGGATCTGCACGATGTCGCGCTGGAAGCTGCGGACTCGTTCACTGAACTCGCGCGCGACCGGGACGTGACGGTCTCGGTGCAAGGAACCGGATCCTCGGCACCGGCCGATCCGGAATACGTGCGGCTGATCGTCGACAACCTTGTCGAGAACGCAATCCGCTATTCAGGCGCAGGCTCACAGGTGCGCATCTCGACTCAGACTGAGGGCGATGAAGCAGTGCTCGTGGTTGCCGACACCGGACAGGGCATTCCCGCCTCGGCGCTCCCTCACCTCTTCGATCGGTTCTTCCGCGTTGAGAGCGCCCGTGCCGCCGAGAACAGCGGCAGCGGGCTCGGACTGGCAATCACGAAGGAAATCGTCGAGGCGCACGGCGGGCGAATCGACGTGCAAAGCGAACTCAACGGCGGCACGCAGTTCACGGTGAGGCTGCCCAAGTTCGAGCGCAATCGCTCGTAGCTCGTTGCAGTGCTCGTCTGGTCTGCGGGATCTCTGCGCTGCACCGCGGATTCTCACGGTCTTCTCATGGTCTCTCATTCAGACTGATCCTCGTTGCACCAGAACCTGCATGCCGCGATCATCTGAAGGAGGTCCAGCCCACAGTGAGAAGCACCCGTCGCACCCCCCTCGCAGCCAAACTGTGCGCTGTTATCATCGCCGCCACGCTCTTCCTCGTCGCAGGCACGGGCAGTGCCTTCGCCGATCCCATTGCTGATGCCAAGGCCCAGGCCGCCAAAGTGCAGTCCCAGGTCAATTCTCTGGTCACCAAGGCCGAGATCGCCAGCGAGGAATACAACCACGCAAAAGCACGCCATGCCGAACTGTCGACGAAAGCGAAGGCTTCGGCTCGCGCACTCAAGAAAGTCACAGCTCAGAAGAACGCGCTGCAGAACCAGCTCGACGACCGGGCCACCGCTCTGTACCGCCAAGGGCCGTTCGGCGCGATTGGTGTTCTGGTGACCGCCCGCACGATCTCTGACTTCGACGCCGCGTACCAGATGCTCACCAACGCGAGCTATCGCGACGCGCAGACGGTCGACGAACTCAAGGCCACGAAGGCCAAAGCAACACAGACTCATACTCGGCTTGTTTCCGAGCAGAAGCAGGCTGACGCCGAGCAGAAGGCCATGGCCAGGAACGCAGCCACGGTCAAGAGCCAGCTCGCAAAGAGCAAGCAAGTGCTCGCGCAAACCAACGCTCAGGTCCGAACGCTGATCGCTCAGCAGAAGGCCGCCGAGGAGGCAGCCGCCAGAGCTGAAGCGCTGCGCATACAGGCCGAGCAAAGAGCGGCAGCCGAGCGCTACGCACGTGAGCACGCAAGCAGCAGCTCGCACAAGAGGTCGAGCTCGCACTCATCGAAGTCTGTCGACTACGGAAACCCGCCTCCCGGCGCGAAGGGTGACAAAGCCGTCTGGTACGCCGAGAAGAAGCTCGGGCGCCCGTATCGCTGGGGAGCCGAGGGGCCCAACTCCTTTGACTGCAGCGGTCTTACCAAATGGGCGTACAAGCAGGTTGGCATCTCGCTTCCGCACTACTCCCGCGAGCAGATCAACTGCGGCAAACGCGTCTCGAAATCCAATCTGCAACCAGGTGACCTGGTCTTCTTCGGAAGCCCCATCCACCACGTCGGCATGTATGTCGGCGGCGGAGATTTCATCGAAGCGCCGTACTCCGGTGCCAACGTGCGAATCTCACGCCTGTCACATCGCCATGACTTCGCGGGGGCCTGCCGCCCTTCGTAGTCTCTCGGGAGCCAAAGGGCGAAGACGAGCGTCGCCGAGGTGACGCAGGCCACAGACGTTGCACCATAGACGTTGCGCGACAGGCGCTACACGGCTTCGCACGGTGTAGACTCCAACAAGGATTCGGACCGGCGAGGGCAGGAGTGGGGGCTTCGCTCATGTACCAGAGCCAGAGGCGGACGGCGCGGCGCATCCCATTCCGCCTCGCTGTGACGCTGATGGCGTGCACCACGCTTGTCGGGTTCGGCTGGAGTGCCGTCCCTCATCTGATGGCCCGAGCAACCGCCCAGGAGACGCTGGCATCCGCGGGTTCCTCGGCAGGGACGGTGACCCCGACGCCAACACCTCCACGCCCGCTACCGTTGCAGATGGCGCACATCGGCAGTGCTCGGCAGCTGATCGTGGCGACGGGAGCCAAGATCGGCTCCAAGAACGGGACTCTGCAGTTCTTCAACTACGAGCACGGCGCATGGGTGTGCAAGATGACCGTCTCGGCGCGGTTCGGCAAGCGGGGCCTGATGGATGGCACGCGCCGACGTGAAGGCAACAAGACGACGCCGACAGGCCTGTGGAAGATGCCGAACTTCGTCTTCGGCTACCGGCGCCATGTACCGTCGGGAGCCAAGATGCGCTATCGCCGAATCACCAGAAAGTCGTGGTGGAGCAGTCGGCATGGTCGAACCTACAACACGTGGGTCAAGGCCAGGCGCTGGCGCGGCGAGCACCTCTATCGCGTCCGCCCGCAATACGAGCTCGCTGTCTCGACGGGCTACAACGCCAAGCCCAATCAAAGCGTCTACGGACGCGGAACCGGGATCTTCCTGCACGTGCGAGGCAAGGGACTTACGTCGGGATGCGTCGCGATATCACAGGGCTCGATGATCAAGATCGTCAAGATGCTTGACCCCTCCAAGCATCCCGCTTTCGCGATCGGGACCCTCGAATCTGGCTCGCCAACATCGATCTGGGCGTACTGATCGGCGGGCACTCAGCCCATGCGGTGAGGGACCTTTGGCAGCTGATCGACAGTCACGAAGACATACCCTTCGGCCTGCAACTTCTCGATGATCTTGGGCAGAGCCTCCACGGTATGGCTGCGGTCGCCGCCACCGTCGTGCATCAGTACAACAGAGCCCGGTCGCACGTTCTTCAGCACGCGCGAGACGATCTTGGAAGCCGATGGCTTCTTCCAGTCGTCCGTGTCCACATCCCATTGCACCCAGCCGAGATGAAGCTTGGAGAGCACCGGATACATCTTCGAAGTCGTGTTGCCTCCTGGCGGGCGGAAGAACTTTGGCGCCTTGCCGGAAGCCTTGGTGATGTCGTTTTGCGCGCGCGTGATCTCGTTGGAGACAGCGGAGGCGGAGAGACGGGCGAGGTTGGGGTGCGTCTCGCTGTGGTTGCCCATCTCCATCCCGGCATCACCAACGGCTCGCGACAATGACGGCATCTTGCGGGCCTGCTGACCGATCTCGAAGAAGGTGGCCTTCACGCCGTACTTCTTCAGGATCTTGAGGATGGCCTTCGTCGATCCTGGCCAAGGGCCATCGTCGAAGGTCAGCGCAACGGTCTTGGCACCGGAAGCGGGTGCTGTGAGCTTGACCAAGCGAGCGACGGGCGCAACCACCTCGCGCTTGCTCACGACCTCACCCGAGATTGTGCCAACCCTGATCTCGCGAATCCCCGCAACCCCCGTGTTCACGACGCTTTCGATCGTGCCACTGCCCACATACCGAGTGGGGATCTTGACTGACTCAGTGGTGACGCGAGTGGACTCCACGGTGTTGGTGCCGTTGTGGCTCGTGAGCTTGAGTGAGTTGGTAAGCACGCTCGCCGAGGAGAGCGGATGCCCGTCTGCCGACACGTACGGAGGCCCACCATGCCCCGCTTCCAGCACGTGGGCGCGCTTGGCCGAGACCAGGTTCCCGCGATGCTTGACGACGAGTTTGCTCTTGAAGAGATCCCCGGCAGTTGTGCCAGCCCGAAGCCTCAGCGATTTGCCGTCCAAGTTCACCGAGACCGTGAACACCGTCAGATACAGTACCGCCGCAACTACCACGAGCACGCCAACACCGGCGCCTCCCAGTACCCAGGCCACCCACGTTCGCGGAGCTGTAGTAGCGCGCCCTTCCATATCCTCCACCCACGACCCGCCGACACGAGCTATCGACACCCACAGACACGCCGTCTGCAGTCTCTCGGCGAGTCATCACACGCAGCAAGCGTCACACCAAACAGTGAGCCTCTGCGTAGACCATGGGGTAGTCTACGCTTTCCCATCGCAACCACAAGGGTCGCCGGCCAAACCTCGACGAGCCACCCGGAGTCCTCATGCCGCGCGGGCGCTATCCTGTCTGCATGACGTCCACTTCCGATACACCAGTTGCTACCCACGGCCGCGGGCGCATCCTGTTCGTCTTTGCGGCGATCGCGGTTGTGGCGCTCGCGGCGTATCGAGCGAGCGTCGGATTCTCCTTCTACGACGACACGTTCTACGCCGTCGTGCCCTGGCGTTTCGCCCACGGAGCGAAGTTCCTCCTCGATGAGCTGTCGCTGCAGACCGTCGGCGAGATGGTGGCCGTTCCGCTTGTGTGGATATGGGAGCGCATCTTCGGACTGACCGGCATCGTCCTGGCGATGCGTCTGTTGTGGGTCGCGCTTGCGACTGCTGGGGCGGCACTGGCAATCCGACTCCTGCACGGCACAGCGAGACTCGGTGTTCTCGCCGCAGCCGTGGCCCTTCCACTACTCGCACCGCCGTACCATGTCTTCGCGCCAACCTACAACACCGTCTCGTCGCTACTGTTCACGCTCGCCGTGCTGTTCGGTTTCGCTGCCCTGCGGGATCGCCGAGCAACCCTCGCAGCGTCAGCGGGAGTGTCGCTCGCGCTGGGCACGGCCGCGTATCCGCCGCTTGCCGTCGCGGCGATCGCCCTGCTCGCAACGTTCGTCGTCATGGCGCGAGAGTGGCGACTCGTCGGCTACGCCGTCGGCGCAGCAGCAATCGTTGGCGCAGCTGCGGGCGCGGCGCTGCTTCTCGGAGTCTCGCTTGCCGACGTGCGGCTGGCACTGTCACTTGGCAGCGCCAACGTGAGCCGCTTCTCTTCTCCCGCCGACAAGCTGCGTTCTGTGTTCAGTCACACGGGTCTTGCGCTAGTCTCCGTGTGGCTCCTGCCCATGTGGGCGCTCGCCGCAGTCGCATCGATTCCCCGAACCCCAGCCCGTCTTCGCGCCACAGCGCTCGCACTACTGCCCCTCGCGGCCGCGCTCCCAGGAGCCGTGCTGCTGGCGAGCCACGACCACCTGCTCTTCGGGACGTCCGCACAGTCGTGGCTCATCACCCTGTGCGCCGGCATGATCGTCCCCAGCGTTGTGGCAGCTTGGCGTCTCGGCCGCCGCGACCTCTTGAGGTTACTCGTGCTTGCCGCGCCATTTTCGGCGGTGGGCTACGTGACCGTCGCCTACGTCACCAATTCCACATGGAATCGCGGCATGCCCGCGATCGCGCTGGCGCCACTGGCAGTCGGTCTTCTCATCTGCTGGGGGCTCGCCATCGCCGAGGATGGCGGCTGGGTGCCGCTCGTGATGGGAGTGTTGATCGCGTTCGCGGTGGTCTTCGGCCTGTTGTTCGCCAGCGTCTTTGGCCAGGACCCGGCGCAGCACCACGTCCGCGTCACGTCCGGCGCGTACGCCGGGCTGCTCACGACCGAGGCGCATCGCGATCAGCTGCGCGAGCTTTCCAACATCACTCCGCGCTGGGTCAAGCCCGACTCGCGGGTGACCTTCCTCGGCCAGAGTGAGGCGTACCTCGCGGTCGGGGGCGTTGCGTTCACTCCAGCTGCATGGCTCTTCGTCGGCCCGGCGGACTCGGTGGCGCTCGGCTACTTCAAGCGCGAAGGCCACACCCCTGATGTTGTGTTCGTGGGCGACGAAGACGTGCGACTGGAAGGCGGATATGCAGCCGCACCTGCCCACGATCCGATGCTGCGCTGGGTGCTCGCACGATACCGTCGCGTGGACACGGCGGGCGGCTTCAGCATCTTCGTCCGACGCTAGCGAATCCGCAGGTCGGCTCTCGGCAGATCGTCGCTCTCCCCCCTGCGACATCGGAGGCGCTTGCGCTGAGCTGAGCGAGATTCTCGGCAGATCGGCAGGGCTTCTCGCGTGCGCTCATTGCGCTTGCCGCGCTAGGCGGGCGCGGGTACTATTACGATTCGCGCGCGGGCCATCAGGCCTGCACCGCCACGGAGAGCTGGCCGAGTCGGCTGAAGGCGCTCGCCTGCTAAGCGAGTAAGGGGGTAAAGCTCCCTTCGAGGGTTCGAATCCCTCGCTCTCCGCCATTTGACATGATGCGCTGCCGCCTGTTCGGTGGTTTGACACCGACCGTCCGCGGTGGCAGGATACCTAAGCCCTAGGGGCGTATGCGGCTTTAGCTCAGCTGGATAGAGCGTGTGACTACGAATCACAAGGCCGGGGGTTCGAATCCCTCAAGCCGCACCACAAGACGCAGGAGGTCAGCGGGTTCAAGCCCCTGACCTCCTTCTTTTCTCCGCAGACGACGCATGCGTGCGCGAGGCCGACGGGCGTCGTACTATGCGCCCAGGAGGTCGAAACGTGCGCACGGTCATCGGAGTGGTTGGCGGAGCAGTCGTTTCTCATGATGCGCTGCACAACGCGTACTCGGTGGGCAGGCTCATCGCCGAGCGCGGCTGGGTGCTGCTGAACGGCGGCCGCAACGCCGGCGTCATGGAAGCGTCCGCACGCGGAGCGAACGAGGCCGGCGGACTCGTGGTTGGCATCTTGCCTGCCGACAACACCACGGGCGTCGCGCCTTCGGTCGACATCGCCATCCCGACGGGGATGGGCGACGCGCGCAACGCCATCAACGTGCTCGCAAGCCAGGTCGTGATCGCACTGCCTGGCGGGCCGGGCACCATCTCCGAAGTCGCGCTCGCTCTCAAGGCCGGCCGCAACGTCGTGTTGCTCGGCTTCCCTCTCGGCGTTCCGTTTGCGGCGTACTACGAGCGCGGACAGCTCGCAGACGTCTCGACTCCGCACGAGGCCGTCGCTGCGGTGGCCGCACTCCTCGACGACCCCGAGCACTCGTGAGCTTGCGCGGCAAAGTCGTGGTCGTCACCGGCTCGACGCGCGGCATCGGACGCGCGATCGCCGAGTCCGCAGCACGTGCGGGTGCCACGGTGGTCGTGAGTTCACGCACTGCTGAAGACGTCGAGCGCACCGTTGCGGAGCTCGTAGCGGCAGGCGCCACCGCCAGCGGAATCGCCGCCAACGTCGGCCACTACCAAGAAGTCGAGGCGCTGCGAGATCACGCGATCGCCGAGCACGGACGCCTCGACGTGTGGGTCGGCAACGCCGGAGTGTCGAACGGCTATCGGTACCTGGAGGACGAGTCTGCGCCCGAGATCCACGACCTCGTCACCATCAACGTGCTCGGCCAGCTCTACGCGGCCAAAGCGCTGCTGCCGCACTTCCGCGAGCACGGTGGCTACCTGATGAACATGTGCGGCCGAGGCTACAAGGGCGACGCCACGCCCTTCACGACGGCGTACGGCGCGAGCAAGGCCGCTGTCGCCTCAATCACCCGATCCCTCGCCGCCGAGAACCGCGACTGCGCAAACATCTCGATCAACGCGTTCGTGCCCGGCATGGTCGACACCGACTTCTACCGAGAGGACATGCCGACAAGCCCACGCCTCGAGTCCACGCGCCACCGAGTGCACCTCGCGCTCGACGCCTTCGGGACGCCGCTCGCCGAGGTCGGAGCGCGCTGCGCCGCGCTCATCGCCGAGCAACCCGGCCGCAGCACCGCCCGCATCTACCCGATGCTCCGGCTCCCGCAGCTCGTGCGCGGCGGGGCAAAGATGGCGTGGTGGGGCATGACCGGCCAGATGCGGGCGCGCTAAGCGCAAACCAGCGACAACATGCGCCCCGGGGCACGCGCAG
>CAZIPN010000015.1:0-47848 GCA_964541225.1 uncultured Eubacteriales bacterium | reverse complement strand
GGTCTCTCGGCGATCGGCGGGCCACCGCGAAGCGCACAAAGGGTCGCCCCCGGCAGGACGACCCTTCGCAGTGCGTGCGGCTGAAGTGGGAACTGTGCTTCGCTAGTTCTGCAACCTGTACGGGGAGCAGCCGACTCCGGCGCACTGAGCGCGGACGAACCTATACGTACCCGCCAACAACAACTTGGTCATCTCCGAGTAGCTGCCGGAGCCGTCGGCGGGTGCGGTGACAGTGGGTGGGGTGCCGCTCTCGACGTCCTTCTCTACGCCGAGAGCGGCATTACCGATGACGGGGAACGCCGTGGGGTTCGCAACGGTCACCGTATGCGTTCGCGTTCCCGCGTCATCGGTAATCAAGTCGCTCACGGAATGTGCAGTGAGCATGAATGCCGCTCGGCTCGATTGCCTCGGCCACGGGACGTCTTCGGCTCGGCGAGTCAAAGACTCTTTCGCCGCAGCCGATGAGGGGGTGTTGTTGGTGATCGCATCGCGACACAATCTCGCCGACACGCCGCCCGGGTGCGCGGCGCGCGATGATGTGCTGCATAGCTGGCCCTTGTGTCCCCCCACACGCTTGGAGCCAGTCCACCATGATGCCAACCCAAGAATGCGAGCGACGGCAGCGCGGAAAACGAGCAGCCACCGTCTCCAAGATTGCGTCACGGTCGGGACTCCCTTCTGCAAGCACGATACGTAGGTATCGAATCCCAGCACTCCGCCAGTATCACCCATTGGTTACAAGAATGGCAGAGGGAAATTGGGAACTTGGCCCAATTTCTCGTGACGTTCATCACGCTTCGATGGCCGTCTGCTCTGTACCCTGCTCGTGTTGCGCGAGCCATGGGCGGGTATCGACTTTCGGTCAGACACTGCGGATGTGCAGTCACTCGCGTGATCTCGAAAGGAGTCCGCAATGGCTCGGGAGAGCGTCGCTACCTCCGGTCCGGCCATCGCGTCAGGATCCCGAGTGGTGCTCGTCGTGTCGCGCGGACCCTCACCCGAACCTCGCTCCGCCGCTGCGGCAATGCCTGGAGTCATCGGGCAGCAGCAGGGCACCGCACTGCAACGCCTGCAGTCAACCGGCTTCAACACGCAGGTCTTCAACGACTTCAGTGGTGCCGTGCGCCGAGGCCATGTCATCGACCAGTACCCGCAGAAGGGCACAACTGCTGCGCTCGCCTCAGGAGTGGTCCTGCTTGTGTCCAACGGACCAGCCGCCAAGACCTCCTCTGTCTCGTTTCCCGACGCGGTCGGCCTTCCGGAAGAAGAGGCTGTGGCACGAATGCGAGCCGCAGGGCTCGAACCTGAGGTCGCGCGTGAGCACCACGGCAACGTCGCCGAAGGAGTCGTGATCGCACAACTGCCGAGCCAGTCGACACTCGCTGCGCAATCGCGCAGTCGGTTCCCGCTTCTGTGGCTCTGGATCGCAATCGCCGTGCTCGTACTCATCGGTGCCGGAGCTGCGGCATACGCTGTCTTTGGTGGCAAGCGCGTGACGGTGCCCAATGTCACCGGTCAAACGCAATCCCGAGCCGAGAAGACAATCGCCTCGGCAGGCCTGCGCCTTGGGAAGGTCACGTTCCAGACGGGCTCTGACGCCGCCGAAGGCACAGTCCTCTCGCAGTCGCCGCAATCGGGAACCACAGTGCGATCGGGGGGGTCGGTCTCGATTGTGGTCGCCACGCTCAAGGCCAAGGTCGCAGTACCCGGGGTTGTCGGCATGTCGTCCGTGCACGCCCGGCAAGCCATCGCCTCGGCAGGACTCATCGCTCATGTTACGCGTGCGTACTCGACCTCGATCGCGAAGGACCTGGTGATCAGCCAGGCGCCGGCTGCTGGCGCAGAGGTGGACCCGGGATCCGCCGTGACGATTTCGGTTTCGCGAGGTCCGCAGACCACCGTGGTCACCTTGCCCGATCTCGTCGGAATGACACGAAGCGACGCGGCCAACCAGATCGCTTCGTTGGGCTTGACAGCCCAGATCGCAAACGCCTACAGCAGCAGCGTCGCGACAGGCACCATCTCGGGACAGACTCCCACCGCCGGACAGGCGCTCGCACCGGGAACAGCCGTCGGACTGACGGTCTCGATCGGAGTTCCCCCGTCCAACGCCGTGACGCTCCCGAACCTCGAGGGGCAGAGCACGAGCAACGCGGTTGCCGGCCTTGCGGCGCTAGGACTGTCTTCAACACGCGTCACGCAGAACGGTACCGGCCAGCCCGCAGGCACGATTGCGGCTCAAGCTCCAAGCGCCGGGCAACTGGTCGCTCCCGGCGCGACGGTCGTGCTGTTCGTGTCCTCAGGGAACTGAGCCGGCGGACCCTTGAGTCAGCGGGTCCGTGAGCCGGCGGACCCTTGAGTCAGCGGGTCCGTGAGTCAGCGGGTCCTTGTGTCGGCGGGCCCTGAGTCGGCGAGTAGCTGACTCGGCACCTCGCCCGTACACCGGTGCGCCATCCGTCGTGCTGGTACTCTCTGCATGGCGCGTGCTCGGGTAGAAAGTCCTGGGAGTACAAGACAGCCGAGGAGCATCATGACCAAGAGCGGGAAGAAGCCCCCGGGTCCCGGCCCACATCACTCAAGCGATCAACTTCGCCCCAAAGAACGAGCGAACGGCAAACTCGATCGCGCGTACTACGCTCAGGAACTCCTCAAGCTCAAAGTCGAGCTCGTCAAGCTCCAGGAATGGATCACGAGCCAAGGGCTGCGTGTGGTCGTGATCTTCGAGGGTCGGGATGCTGCGGGCAAAGGCGGGTCCATCAAGCGCATAACTGAGGCGCTGAATCCACGCGTATGCCGTGTCGTAGCGTTGCCCTCGCCTACTGAACGCGAGCGCAGCCAGTGGTACTTCCAGCGCTATGTCGAGCAGCTGCCGGCGGCCGGCGAGATGGTCCTGTTCGATCGCAGCTGGTACAACCGCGCGGGTGTCGAGCGGGTCATGGGGTTTGCGAGCGAAGCCGAGGTGGAGGAGTTCTTCCGCGAGTGCCCTGAGTTCGAACGCATGCTTCTTCGCTCGGGCATCACACTCATCAAGTACTGGTTCTCGGTATCAGACGAAGAGCAGGATCGTCGCTTTCAGGATCGCCTAGACAACCCGCTCAAGCGCTGGAAATTCTCGGCAATGGACCTGGAAGGCCGCGATCGCTGGGAAGACTATTCGCGCGCCAAGGACGAGATGTTCAAGTTCACGGACACCAGAGAATCGCCATGGTGGGTCGTGGACGGTGACGACAAGAAGCGAGCGCGGCTGAACTGCATCAGCCACTTGCTGAGCGTGATCCCCTACGAGGACATTCTCCCGGAAGAAATGATGTTGCCACCGAGGAAACCGGCGAGCAAGGGCTATGTCCGGGTCCCGATCGAGTCGCAGACGTTCGTCCCAACGCGATACTAGGCACGGCTTCGGGGTGATTCGACGGCCCACCGCGCGGACTTGGCGTGCTCAATGAACGCAACCATGCGCATGTCGTAGCGAAGAATGTGTCGCCTCAGCCACTTCTCGACGAGAAACGCCAGCTGCGCCGGCTCGAGATCCTCGCCATACAGGTAGTGAGCGGCGAAGTCCAGCACGTCGGCGGCAAGGCGGCGATGCAGCGTGCGATGGCGGTCGATGCCGGGATAGTCGTACTCCCGCATCAGCGCCTCCTCCTCACGAAAGGAGTCCACAACGCTGCCGACAACCCCGTACACGGCTTCGGTAATTGCATCCTGGTCCTGCGGATTCTGTTCGGCGATCTTGTGCAAGCCGCTCGCAATGTTGAACAGACTCTCGTGTCGTGTGTCGATTGGCTCGCAGCTGGTTTCAAGCGCCTGATCCCACTCGAAGTGCGTCATCTGTCATCCCCCACAACGAACCGTGCGTCGCCCCCTGGCGCACCGCTCTTCCGGCTGTATCCTCCCCGCGGCACGGTCGTCCCCTCAGACCTCCGAGAGTCTCCCCGACCCTCGGCACGTGCCGTCTGCTTCCACATCGGCCGCGACGTCCGCAGTCTTTAGAACCTTAGCATGCCGACGAAGCACTGGTGGTCTTCAAACCAAAGCGCCCGTGGCGACCGTCACCACAATGTGCCAGTGGACGGAGGCGCTCCGCGTCGCCGACTCCCGCCCCGATCCGCGCACTCACTCCTCGCCGTTGACGAACGTCACCAGCTCACTTGTCGCGACCCGATCCCGCTCGCCACGGTTGACCACGGCCGTATGATCGGCCCGTCCCAGCGCAACACCCACTACGAAGCGTTGGCCGGCAGCTTGCGCGATGACTTCATGCAAGACATCAGCGTAGCGAACGGCCGTCGCCATGATACACGTGGAGAAACCGCGGTCCTCGGCGGCAAGGCAGAACGTCTGCACGAGAAGCCCCGCGTCAAAGGCGGCGTAGGTGGGCTCGAGTCTCGCGTCGACGGCGAAGAGCAGAAGGCACGGAGCTCCGTAGAAGTCCCAGATCGACGGACCGGCCGTCAACACGCCCAGCGAAGCGCTTGTTGTCTCGGACGGCGAAGTGCTGACATTCATGCGCGCCGTCAGATACTCGGGCCATTCGCGAGATGGCATGGGCACATCTGTCACGCCCTGCATTCCTTCGCCGCCGAGAATCGCAAACGCGCCCTTGATCCGCTCAAGCGCGGTGCCATGTACAACGTAGACATTCCAGTCTTGAGTGTTCGCCCAGGAGGGAGACCATTTCGCGAGATCGAAGATCTGAAGCACCGTCTCGGCAGGAATTGGCTCGTCGAGGAACGCGCGAACACTGCGCCGCTCCCGAATCGCATGTGATACCTGCATGTCGCAACCCCCGCGGTCCATCGTCTTCGCAGTCCGGACAGTATGAAGGTACCCGTGCCCTCACGAACACCCCGACACGCGAACGACGACGAACCGTCCCGCCAGGGCGACGACACTGTAGCAGCTACTCGCCCATACCCACATTGCGGGTGCCAACACCAATGGCGGGCGGGTGCACGGGGCACTTTGTCGAACACAGATTGCAGCCGATGCACAGGCTTGCGTCAACGACTGGAACGAGGACGGGCTTACTGCTCTTCACGATCGCGGTGCTTGGACGTGGAATCCCTTTGAGGGCCCCAGCGATCGGGCATGCCTCCTGGCACTTCATGCACTCATGACCACGCGCCCACGCCTGACACATGCCCTCGTGAACCTTCGCAACCTGTCCGACGTGCCACGCGACCTTCTCGACCTCGTCCGGAGTGTGAATCGCATCGGTAGGACATTGAGTCGCGCACTTGTTGCAGCCGCGCGTGCAATATGCAGGACGCTCGTCGAGCATTGGCGTCCATGGTCCGGCCACCGACGTGAAGGAGATGCTGGGTCGCAAGACACCCGTGGGACACGTTGCGTAGCACGCACCACAGCGTACGCACAGCTCCGCCAGGCGCTCCTCGGACGTGGCCGGAGGACGCAGAATCGTCTCCTTCTCCCTGATAGCCTTCGGCAACATCGCGACCCCAAGCGCGGCACCTGTCGCTCCCATGGCGACAAGCGCATCGCGCCTCTCGGGGTTGTGTGGAGGCACGAACTCGGGCGATGGCTTGAGGGGAAACCGACTGGCATGCGTCGGACACGCATCCACGCACGACATGCACACCACGCAGTCGGTCACATTCGAGGTCCAGCCATCTTCGCGGTTGATCGCATTGGTCGGGCATGCCTCGGAGCACTTCCCGCACGACGTGCACTCCTCGCTCTTGACCTGCCGACGAATCCCTGGAGACAGCGAGATGAGAGCGAGCAGCCCGCCCAGCGGGCAGAAGCTGCGACACCAGAAGCGACGATCAATTGCGTTGAGCGCCAGCGCGAACGCAAGGGGTAGGAGCGACAGGAATGCGACTTCGCGCACCGCCAACCGACCCAGGCCAGCACCGGCGTTGTGAGAGACCGCATCGGCGCCCATCATCGGTCTCACGATTTCTTGAAGCGGTCGCGTGATGATGGTGATCGGATCGAGAATCATCGGCCCGAGACTGCCGAGAACCGCGGCGCCCAGAACCGCGACGAGCACTACGTACTTGCCGAGCTGCCAACCTCGGGAGAGGCGCTTGTCGCCCTTGCGGCGTCGAGCCGGCATCAAATCGATCAGGGCACCCACCGGACAGACCCAGCCGCACCAGGCTCGGCCGAACACCACGGACAAAGCAATCGTGATTCCCGCAGCCGCCCAAAAAGCGATGAACGTCCTCGACGCGATCATCGAGGAGAGGCCGACCAGCGGATCCAAGCGCGAGAAGATAGTGCCCGGCATCCAGTCCGCACCCCAACCGAGCGCGGCCAGCGTCAGAGCGAGATACGTTATGAGTACAAGTACTTGGACGACCCTGCGTACGCGAGACCAGCTCATTCGATTCCGGCCACCACCACATCAGTCGCAAAGCTGTTGCCGAGGTCACGACCTGCTTGACCTTGGGTGCGTGAACTCCCGCTTGACACGATAGCAAGTCCGAGGCCCACCTGGACTCCCGCTACGCCAACGCTTGACGTAGCGTCCGGCCAAGGACCTCGGAGAAGCGCTCCCTATCCTCATCGGTGAAGGCTCGGGGCCCACCGTGTCTTCCGCCAGCCCGACGCAACTTCTTCTCCTCGTGGCGAACCAGGAGTTCCGCATCTATCGTCGCGAGGTGAAAGACGCGGCCTCGGGGACTGAGAGCAAAGGCGCCTCGACCAAGAACCATGGCCGCAAGTCCGATATCTTGCGTGACCACCACGTCGCCCGGCTGCAATCGTTCGACGACCGCGAAATCGGCGGCGTCCGCCCCCGAGCTCACCTGAATCGCCTCGACGCCTGAGCGTCTGGTGTAGCGTCCCAGGTTCTGCGTGCCGTTGGCCACGAGCGTCACCGGCAGGCCGAGCGATCGGGCGGCATCGATGGCTTCTCGCGTCACCGGGCATGCGTCGGCGTCGATGAAGAGCGTGGTCATGCGTGAGATTCCTCGACTCTCGGCAGTGGGGCGGCGGCTCGCAGCACCGACACGCGCGTCCAAAGTCCACGCGAAACCGCATGGTTGTAGAGTACCGCGCGCCGCGGTTGGCGTCAGACTCCGCAGCTTCGCAAGAACTGCTCTTGGACTGCGATGAACGTCTTGACCACATCCGGATCGAACTGAGAGCCACTTTGCGCGACGATGATCTCGCGGCTCTCGGCATGTGAGAACGACCGCTTGTAGCTGCGCTGCGAGGTCAGAGCATCGTAGACGTCTGCAACCGCCATGATGCGGGCTGGGAGTGGAATGTCCTCACCCGCGAGTCCATCCGGATAGCCCGCGCCGTCCCAACGCTCATGGTGCCAGCGGGCGATCTTGATGCCCATCGCAATGAAGTCGTTGTTCGGATACTCGCTGCTGACAGCTTCGAGTGTTTGCGCCCCGAGCACGGTGTGCATCTTCATCTGCTCGAACTCCTCTTCCGTGAGTTCGGCGGGCTTGAGCAGAATGAGGTCGCTTATGGCCACCTTGCCGATGTCATGAAGCGCGCTCGCGTACTCGATGTTGTCGATGAATGTGTGATCAATGATGCCGAACCGCGGTTCCTCCGACAGTTTCGTCGCCAGCAGACGACAGTGCTGCTGCACGCGCTCAAGGTGCCCGCCGGTCTGGTCATCGCGTGACTCGGCGAGCTTGGCGAGCGCCAGTATCGTCGCCATCTGCGAGTCGGTGATCTCGCTGACCTGCTCGAGTACGAACGCCTCAAGCCTGCGGCTGTGCAGCTCGCTTTCAAGCTGGGCTCGGCGCAGCCGAACGTGCGTCAGGACGCGGGCCACGAGTTCGTCCATCTCTGTCGGCACGCAGACGTAGTCGACGACTCCTGCCGAGAAGGCCTCGACTTTGCGGCTGGTCTCGGCGATCGCGCTCAGCAGGATGACCGGGATGTCGCGCAGTCGGACGTTGGTGCGGACGCGGCCCACTACCTCAATCGCATCAATGCTCGCCGCCTCATCATCAACAACGATGAGCTGTGGCAAGTCGCGCGCACTCAGGGCGAGGACCTCTTCCAGCGTGGGGGTGACTCTGCTCGTGAGATCGAGCACGTGAAGTGCTGCTCCCAGCGACGCGATGGTTCTGGTGGAATTCCCGATCACCAGCACGTCGACGGCAAGCGGCGCAGGTCCAGAGCGCGCAGCCCTGATCCGCTGGGAGACGGTCGTTCGCGGCACCGTTTTTGTGGTTTTCGATTTTGCGGCAGATTCGGCACTCGCCCGGCTCGTCTGAGCCATGACCACGTCCTATCCGAACGACGAAAAAGCGAGGCGCATCGCGAGATGCGTCCCATCACCACCTTATAGAACGGCAGCCAAAGGCGGGAGCATTAGCGTTTGTCGGCAATTGAAGGTGGCCGAAGGGGCCGTTGGCCACGAGTGAATCGACGTCTCTGCGCGGTGGCGCGGCGACGGAGGGGACGAAACAAGCCGCCCACGAAGGCGGCTCGCGATGGTCCATGTGGCGGGAGTGACGGGGCTCGAACCCGCGACCTCTGGCTTGACAGGCCAGCGCTCTAACCAGCTGAGCTACACCCCCATTTGGGGTATCCGCGAAGAGCGGACAGCGAACGGGATTCTACCTGCCGGTCTCTGCATTGTCCATAGTCGCCGACGGCCTGACCTTGGGATACCAACGGCCTCGGGGGCACTGTCGCCCCGGGTCTCCTCAACCCGTCACAGTCGAAACGAACTCCGCTCGGAATCCTGCCCTGAAGGGCGCTCGGAATCGTGCCCGGGGGCCTGCGCGGACTCTGGTGCGTCGCGCTGAGCAGCGCCATCGGAGTCCTCACCCGGCCCAGCGGGAGGCAGCGCGTCTGCCGAGACGATCCCCGGGTCGGCAGCGAGTGCCTCGGCAAACAAGCGTTCACGCTTCTCAGCGGAGGCGTAGATCGCACGCCGCACCTTGCGAGCAACTCGCGCCCACGGCGAACGCCACGCGTCCAAACCAATCGCAAGGCCCGCAATCACAGCAGCCGTTGCGGCAACGATGCACGTCCATAGGTACGGGAGGTCGAAGGGATTGATCGGCAGCTCGAAACCGGCTGGACGCTCGGGCCACAGTGCTGCAGCCCACGTTACAATCCCCGTCACGATGGCGAGCAAACCCGTGACCGATAGCACGAGCCAGGGCTGCACCCCCATCATCCGTGCCAAGCCCGGCGTGGGCCAATCGGGATCGCTTGCCCCGGCTTCGGCCCGTACCTGCGCGTACTGTGAGAGCGTTCTCTTCCAGTTGCGGTCGTGCCATATCGACACCGGGATGAAGATGAGCAGCAGCACGGCACATGGCCACAGCGAGAACCCGGGTTCGGGCAAGTACCACAAGTGGAACACATCAGCTCCTCGGCGAATCGGTCTCGCCGACTATCCTACTGCAGTCCGTCCCCTATGCTGTCGAAATCGCTGTCCGAAGGCATGTCGGTCGTGTTCAGCTGGTTCTCGATTGCCGAGAGCTGCGCGTCGATAGCCGCCGCGTCACTCGCCGACAGCGTGCCGCGCGAGCTGGTGGACGCCCCCGCCGAGGGCGTCGTCGCCGCGCCGCTCGCCGAGGTGGACTGCGAGGCCACAACACTCTGCGATGTCTCGGCCGATGGGGACGTTGACGTCCCCATCGTGGCGCGACGTCCGCACCCTGCGGCGTACGCGGCTACCAACACAAGCGCGACGGCCAGCGTCAGTTTCGCGACGCGACTGGCCATCACTACTGCCCCCCGCTTGACGACGACGCCCTAGCTTGAGCTACCGCCGTACGCAGCTGCTTGATGGCCGCAAGCAGCGACGACCGAGCCTGGCGCAGCTGCTGCCCTGCCTGATGTCCCGTCTCCCGTGCCGAGATGAACGCCTGCCGCTTGTTCGTAGCACTCGGCACCGCCTTGAATGCGGCAACCGCCTGGCTCTCAGTGCTCTCAGCTTGCGACAGATACGACCGCGCCTGAGCCAGCGACGCGCGCGCCGCCGAAACGTCGCCTCCGGTGGCCGCTACCTTGTCGGCGAGACCGCTCACCTTCGTGATGCGCTGGTCGATCCGGCCCGCCGCTGCGTCAAATCGTGCCTTGCGACGCTGGAGCGCGAGGACCACTCGGTTCTCAAGCGCGGTGGCCACCCGCTGCCGAAGCGCCTGCACGACCGTCCCTGTTGACGCGGCAGAACGCGCAACACCGAGTCGAACACCGGGCAGCGCCAATGCGGCGGAAGGAATCGCCACGGTAGCGACAATTGCTGCAGCCACTCCCGTGGCCAGGATGTTCTTTCTCGAGATCATCGTCTGCACCTCTCTTCTCGAAGCACCCTACATGCCGAGTATCGTTCGCCCGTGTTGCGTGGCAGTTGGGGCCGTGTTGAGTTTCGGTTGAGCCGCGTTCTCAGGCACGTCCTGAAGGCAGCCGCACGACGAAGAGAGCTCCACCCAGTTCGCTGTCTTGCACATCGATCGTCCCACCCATCAACTCGATGAGCCGTTTGCAAATGGCCAGGCCGAGACCAGCTCCCCCGCCGTCGGCTGAACGTGAGGAATCGAGCCGCGTGAATCTGCCGAATACGTCCCGTCGCTTGTCGGCGGGGATGCCTGGCCCTGAGTCCTCGACTCGCACCTGCCACAGCACTCCTTCGACGTGCGAACTCACTCTCACGCGTCCCCCTGACGGCGTATGGGCAATGGCATTTGCAACGAGCGCCGAGAGTGACTGGAGCAGTCGGCTGGGATCGGCAAGCGGCTGGTCAACCAGCGCGATCTCAAGGGCAACGCCTGCTGTCTCGGCAGTGCGCGTGAAGCGAGCGCGAAGTGCGTCGGCAAGTGCCACCACATCCACGGGCTCCGCGGCGAGCGCCACGGCACCGGCATCAAGCGAGGAGAGGGTGAGCAGCGCGTCGGTGACCTCGCCGATGCGCCCTGCTTCGTCGTAGATGACCTGAAGCGCGTGGGACTGCCGCGACGGATCCGAGATCGTGCCATCAAGCATCGCCTCGGCAAACCCGCGAATCGACGTGAGCGGTGTGCGAATCTCGTGCGACACGTCGCCGACAAACGCTTCCTGAGCCGAGTAGGCGTCGGCCACTCGTCTCGACATGCGATTGAAGGAGCGTGCGAGGGAGGTGGTTTCCGCGTCGCCCTCCTCGGCAACTTGCGCACCGAAGCCACCAGCGGCGACTTCCTCGGCGGCGCCTTTGAGCCGGGTGAGAGGTGCGGCTAACCTGCGGGCGAGCAATCCGCCTGCGACGTAGGCAACGAGCGCGGCCGCCGCCAGGGCGACCGCAGCGATGGCCAGCATGCCAGCGTATGCTGCGCGAATCTCGGCAAGACCCTGCACGGCCACGAGGCGATGGGTCGCATCGATCGGAGCCATGACCGCGAGCACTCGGACGCCCGAGGCGTTGCGCAGAATGCCGCTCGCGGTGCCTGCGGCTGATTCCCGCGACACCTTGTCGATGGGCAGCGATGCCTGCGCTGTGGCAAGCGTGGACTGCTCGACGTTGCCGCTTTCGTCGGTGACGAACAGGGCCGCGCCGATCAGCCCAGCTTCGACCTTGAAGAGCCGTGCGCTCGCCGCAGTCGGGGCCGCTCCTGAGCGGGCGGCGACGGCCTGTCCTTTCGCCAGCGCCGAGACCTGCCGAGCCAGCGTGTCGGTGCGCTGCTGAACCGCATACAGCGACCAGCCGAGAGCAAAGACCCCGAGGGCGGCGACGAGTGCGATGAGCGCGGCCCCAACCAAGTAGAGCCGTGCGCGTGTCGCGATCGGACGCGCGGGCTTCGGGTCGCGGACGGGTGGGTCGGCGGGCGCGCTCAACGCGCATTCCGCCGGACGCGATAGCCGACTCCGCGCACCGTCTCGATGAAGCGCGGGTGAGCGGCGTCATCGCCGAGCTTCTCACGAAGGTGACGCACGTGAACGTCGACTCCTCGCGCCTCGGCGAAGCCCGAGAATCCCACTGCGGCGTCAAGCAGCTGCTCACGGCTGAACACGACGCCTGGCCGAGCCGCCATCGCAAGGAGTAGATCGAATTCGCGGGCAGTGAGGGTGACTGGCTGGCTATCCACGCTCACCTCGCGTGTGGAGGGATCGACGCGCAAGCCACCGAGTTCCACCGCCCGCGCCACAATCGAGCCAGCAACGGCGCCCTCGCTCACTCCCGCGCGCCGCAGAAGTGCACGCACGCGAGCGACGAGTTCGGGAGGTGAGAAGGGCTTGACCACGTAGTCGTCAGCCCCGGCTTCAAGAAGCGCGACCTTGTCCATCTCGGCATCACGAGCGGTGAGCATCACAATTGGGACACTGGAGAACTCGCGCACTCGCTTGGCGACTTCGTCGCCAGGAAGACCAGGCAACATGACGTCGAGCACGATCGCGTCGGGGGCGATGGAACGCGCTTTGTCGACCGCTTCATCACCAGTGGCAGCGAACTCGACGTCAAACCCGGCTGACGTAAGGTACAGGTTCACCAAGTCGCGAATGTTCGCTTCATCGTCGACGACAAGGACTTTGGCCACCTTCACGACTCCAGTCACTCGATGGCATCTAGAACAGCGTATCAGTGAACCCGGAGTCGCTTGGCGATTCCGGGTTCCCATCATGGTGCACCGGCCCAGACGACTCCGTTTCGCCGCTCGTGCTGCAACCCTCTTCTGACGCGACCCCGTCACTCTCGCCGAATCCGGCCAGCCTCGGCGCTACCACATCAGCGAGGATCTCGGCCATCTCGCGCGCGTTGCGTGGCGCGTAGTCGTATCGGCAGTTGTTGAACATCACCCAGGTGCGCTCGGTCTCCTCGGCAAGTCCGTGGATGGGTGAACTCCACTCCTCCAGTTCTGCGGGTGAGTACAGATAGTCAAAGCGCTCCGCCGCCGAGACAGTGCGCGCGTTCCACATGCCCGCATTTCGCCCGTGGAAGCGCACATAGCCCAGCGGAGACGTGGGCGCCGTCACGGGCGGCATGACGTGTGCACCCGGGATGTGCGGCTCGTCGACGGCGACGTACGTCAGGAAGCGATCGGACAGGAAGCGCATGGTGCGCTCGAGCTGTGGGCCTTCGACCCACGACGAGTGCCGGAACTCCACAAAGACGGGCAGCGGCTTGAGCAGGTCAACGGCACGTTCAATGCGCTCGAGGTTGCGATGCTCGTGCTCTTTGTCGGCGGCCGTGAAGTACGGCGGATACTGCATGAGCACGCCGCCCATCTTGTGGCCGCGCCTCAGTGGCTCGATGCCCTCAAGGAAGAGCTCGAAGGCGCGCTCGTACATTCGTTCCTCGGGGTGGCGCACACGGCCACGACCAGTGACTTCATAGTCGAAGTCGCGCAGATCCGGATGCAGCGAGCGCTCGTCAACGTCGTGACCGGTCATGAGTCCATACGCCTTGATGTGGAACGTGAAGCCGTCCGGCGTGCGCTCGGCCCAGTGCTGGGCGACGTCAGGCCTCGGCAGTCCGTAGAACGTGGAGTCGACTTCGACGGTGTCGAAACGCGCGGCGTAGTAGCGCAACCGAGCTTCGGGTGTGCTGACGCCCTTCGGATACCACCGCTCGATCATCGTCTTGTCAGTCCACGAGCATGTGCCGACAACCACATTGCCCACGCGCACTCCTTCCACGTCCTGCCAGTAGCATACCCACCCGACCGGACACCCGTGCTCCCTGTGCCCAGCTCCATCGGATGAGTTGGACTCGTTCACTCACGGGTAGATTCGTGGATACGGCGTTTGGCACCATCCCGTTTCGTCTCACGTGAGGAGAGACCATGAAGCCGGTCATCGACGAGGACCTGTGTATCGGCGACGGATCGTGCGAGGATCTTTGCCCAGACGTCTTCCAGCTTGGTGACGACGGGCTGGCGCACGTGATTAGCGACAACCCCGACGAAGAGTACTACGGCTGTATTAGCGACGCAGAAGCCGCGTGCCCCACGTCAGCGATTACAATCGAGGAATGAGCGACGTTCCCGAAGATTACCGGCTGCCCGAAACCGATGAGGCCCTGCTCGGCGAATGCGACGTGCACGTGTTTCGCGCTACGGGGCCGGGCGGGCAATCCGTCAATACCACCGATTCGGCCGTGCGTCTCGTGCATCGGCCGACCGGCATCGTGGTAGTGTGCCGCCGAGAGCGAAGCCAGCTTCGCAACAAGAATGAGTGTGTGCGTCGGTTGCGAGAGCGAATTGTGGCGGCGCAGCGACCACGAGTACCCCGCGTGAAGACCAAGCCCTCGCGAGCGGCCGTTGCGCGCCGGCTCGAGTTCAAAGCAAAGCAGTCGGCGAAGAAGGCAACGCGGCGCAAGCCCCTTGCCGAGGAGTGAGCGAGTGGACCTGCAGACAATAGGACGCGGTGTCTTCGTGCTCGGCGCCACCCTCGTGATCGTGGGCGGTCTGCTGTGGCTAGGCGGCCGCCTTGGATTGGGATCGCTACCTGGCGACTACAAGATCAACGGGGAAGGCTGGAGCTGCACTCTCCCGATCGCCACGTCCATCTTGCTTTCCGTGCTCCTCACGATCGTGCTCAATGTCCTGTGGAGAATCTTCCACCGCTAGATCCTCGGCCAGCGCAAGCACGAGCCAATCAAGACGAGTGGGACACGGCGACCGCATTGGGCCGACACCTGCGCAACAAGAAGAGCGCCGCGCGGGCGCTCTTCTCCGTGGCGCTATGTGATTGAACTTCTAGCCCTTGCGGACGTTGCTCGCTTGGAGCTTGCCATTCTGACCGGTAGTCACTTCGAAGACGACGGCCTGGCCCTCCTCGAGAGTCTTGAAACCGTCCATCTGGATCTCCGAGAAATGGACGAACAGATCGTCGCCATCCTCACGCGAGATGAACCCATAGCCCTTGTCAGGATTGAACCACTTGACGGTACCCTCAGCCATGCCTAGCTCACTCTCCGTCCCCCGAAGGGACCAACGACAAGCGGCACTTCGACGTGTGCCAGTGCCGCAGACCCGGGTCACAACTTGACCCCTAGGAGGTAGTTTCGCTGAAGGTCAGCGCGTTGTCCAACCCTGAGTTGAAGTGACTCGCGCGCAGGCCCCCGCGTCACACGCGAGGGCCTGGAATTGTCAGCCAATGGGTTTGCGCCGAGATCGTCTGGCCGCGCGGCAGCCTACCCGCAGGCGCTAGGCCAGACCCCGGGACATGCTCGGACGGAAAGGATCCTACGGCGAGAACCGAATGGAGCTGTACAGCACGGAGCCACTGTTGCCGCCCCAGGCGATATCGATGTACTTCCTGCCGTTGATGGACTTGCGGCCATGGACGACCCGCAGGTTGCCCACGACGTGCACCGCTCCGCCCCTCCTCGGCTTCACATGGCGTCGGGTTCCGATAGTCGAGTTCCAGAGCTGAGTGGTCTTTCGCATGATCGCTCTGGTGTGATAGCCAACCGGAGCGGCCAGAGGACTCCCGAAGTTCACGCTGTAGATCCACCAGAAGTTCGCGTTGCCCGACAAATTGCTGACTTGGCTCCTGAGGTCCCCGTAGGGGGTCTTCGCCCCAATGCTGGGGTTGTAGATGTAGAGCTTGTACGTCGCCAGACTCCTGGTCTTCACGGAGACATGCGGGCTCTGATAGATGTCAGTGACGGTGGTGTACGGGGACTTCCACAGCGGAATCGTGGAGCCGTGCTTCCCCTCGCCGTAGCCATCGAGAAGGCGCGCCCCGTTCCATATCTGGTTGCCAAACCCGGGGTAGTAGTTGGTGTGTCCGTTGGGACAGCCCGCGCCTACGGCGCGCTCGAGCGTGTGCGGCATCAAGGTGGTGCGTGTCAGCAGACTCTGCTCCTTCTGGAGCATCGTGAGCATCACCCGGGGATTGATCTTCCACGCCGTACACGCGTCGGAGATGATCTGCGCGGCGGTCTTGTTCTTGCCGTTGTGATCCGGCGTCACAAGCGTCTTCAAAGGCCCTTTCTGACCGTCGAGAAACCCTTGAATTTGTGCCGCCGACAGAGAAGTGTAGTCGCGCATGTTCGCGTCGGTAATGATGAGTTCAGGGTTAAACGTCGTGGCCTGCGCGGCTGAAGCCCAGCCCAAGAGTGCGCATGTGGCGACAGTCAGAACAACCAGGAGTCGGGGGAGTTGGGCACGTTGCCCTCGGCCGGAAAGAACCATCACGGCTGATCGCACGAATCTCACCTCGCCATATCGAGTGCCCGCCGACTAGGACGTAGACAACGAATGCGGACACTACACAAAGTATATCGTTGGTCATTTTGGGTTGCATGAGAGTCCTCTAATGCTGGCGCCCCATTGCGCCCCGTCCCCGGTATCTCGAAGCGCGCGGCCATGCGGTATCATCGAGCGGATGACCGCCTCTTCCTCGCATTTCCCGCCGGTCATTGATAAATTGACGACGCTCTCCGCGGGTCTTGAATCCCCATATATTTCCATGCCTTCGCGGTGCATTCGTGCCCGCTGGCCGAAGCGCCCTGACCGTTCACAGACACGCCCCTCACGTGCCCCTCGCAAGCAGCGGTATCGTGCTTCCAACGCGCTACTGATGTACCGAGGCGCCATCTGGCACTCGGCCAGTGCCCGCTTTGCAGATATCGAGAGGATTGCCCTGATGAAATCGGACCTGGAGATCGCCCAAGAAGCTCCGCTGCGGCCCATCGCAGATGTCGCCGCTGATATCGGGATTGCGCCCGAGCATCTCGAGCTCTATGGCAATTACAAGGCCAAGGTTTCGCTCGACGTTCTTGATGCACTTGCCGATCGCCCCCAAGGTCGCTACATCGACGTGACGGCTATCAACCCGACACCGCTTGGCGAGGGAAAGACCGTCACCACCGTCGGGCTCGGCCAGGCGCTCAAGCACATCGGCAAGAAGGCGATCACCTGCATCCGCCAGCCTTCCCTCGGACCGGTCTTCGGCATCAAAGGCGGCGCAGCCGGCGGTGGATACTCACAGGTCATCCCGATGGAGGATTTCAACCTGCACCTGACCGGCGACGTGCACGCGGTAAGCATGGCTACTAATCTACTTGCCGCGTACATCGATAACAGCATCTTCCAAGGCAACCCACTCGACATCGATCCGTACTCTGTGACGTGGCGCCGAGTCGTCGACCTGAACGACCGCAACCTGCGAAACGTCGTCACGGGGCTTGGCGGCAAGCTTGATGGCCGTCCTCGCGAGGCCGGCTTCGACATCTCGGTGGCAAGCGAAGTCATGGCCGTCCTCGCGATGGCCAGCGACCTGCAGGACATGCGCAAGCGTCTCGGCCGCATCGTCATCGGCACGAACACCAAGGGTGAAGCCATCACCGCCGAGGATCTCGGATGCGCCGGCGCGATGACCGTCCTCATGAAGGACGCCATCAAGCCGAACCTCCTCCAGAACCTCGACGGGGCGCCGGTGTTCGTGCATGCCGGGCCGTTCGCAAACATCGCGCAGGGCAACAACTCGGTCATCGCGGACCGTATCGCTCTCAAGCTCGCCGACTACGTCGTCACTGAGTCCGGTTTTGGCGCCGACATGGGCGCCGAGAAGTTCATGGACATCAAGTGCCGCGTTTCGGGCCTACGTCCCGACTGCGTCGTCGTCGTGGCCACCGTCCGCGCGCTCAAGGCGCACTCCGGCAAGTTCGAGGTTCGGCCGGGCAAGCCGCTCGACGAGCGCCTCAAGAGCGAAGACCTCGAGAGCCTTGCCGAAGGCATCGGCAACCTCGAGAAGCATGTCCAGAACATGAAGAAGTACGGGATTCCGGTCGTCGCTGTGGTGAACAGCTTCCCCACAGACACAGAGGCCGAGCACGACTACATCAAGGCCAAAGCGCTGGAGGCCGGAGCTGACTTCGCCGTATCGCACCAGGTGCACGCGCATGGTGGCGCGGGCGGCGCCGAATTGGCCGAAGCAGTGGTGGCCGCGTGCGAGATGCCCAAGGACTTCAAGCTGCTGTATCCAGACGACGCCAGCATCAAGGAGAAGATCGAGGCGATCGCCACGGAGATCTATGGTGCCGACGGCGTTGACTACCTCCCCGCCGCGGAAGCCAAGATCAAGCAGTACACCGAGCTTGGCTATTCTCACCTGCCGATCTGCATGGCCAAGACGCATCTCTCGCTGTCGCACGACCCTGCACTCAAGGGCCGTCCGACTGGCTGGCGTCTCCCGATCCGCGACATCCGCGCCAGTGTTGGCGCCGGTTTCCTGTACCCCCTGTGCGGTGACATGCGTACGATGCCGGGATTGCCCAAGACGCCTGCTGGCAATGCCATCGACATCGACGAGCACGGCAACGTAGTCGGACTCTTCTAGTCGAATCATCTGTTCGAGCGCCACAGCACATTGACACGACATACGAGCCTGGGAGCAATGTAGCAGCGATGCCTCGCGTGACCTTCATGCCGGATAACGTCACGATCGACGTCGAGCAGGGTGAGAACCTCCTGCGCGCGGCGATGATGGCTGACGTGCGCATCACTGCTTCGTGCGGTGGTGACGGAACGTGTGGCAAGTGCCGTGTGATCATCGATGAGGGCTCGGTTGAGGCCGCTCCCACTCATCGTTTGAGTGACGCCCAAGTCGCCGAGGGTCACGTGCTCAGCTGCACGACGCACGTGACGGACGACATCCTCGTGACTGTCCCGCCTGAGTCACGCCCTGGGGCAACCCCAACAAGAGTGCGTTCAGGTCGCGTCGCGAATCCAGTGCTTTCCGCCGACAAGCAGGCTGCGCGCTTGCCAGACCGGCATACAGCGGTTGCCGTCTCGAAGCGCCATGTCAAGGTGGCTCAGCCCGACAACACCAACAACATGAGCGACCTGACGCGAGTGGTGCAGGCACTGCGTCGCGAACACAGTCTCGAGCATGTCTCCGTGACGCTCGATGCAACGCGACAGCTGCCTGCGGTCATTCGCGAAGGCAACTGGTCGGTCACCGCCGTAGTGAGCGAGCCGCCCGGCGGTGCTCCGCTCGTCACGGGCTTCCAGCCCGGCGACACCACAGAGCGCCAGTATGCGATCGCAGTTGACGTCGGCACGACCACTGTTGAGATCGCGATCATCGATCTCGTGGCACATGAGACTGTCGCCCAGGCCGCCGAGTACAACGCGCAGGTCGATCGCGGCGAAGACGTGATCACCCGAATCATCGCTTCCACGCGTCCAGGTGGCGTTGATGAGCTGCAGTCGCTGGTCGTCAAGACCATCTCGAAGCTCGTCAACCAGGAGCTTGCAAAGACCGGCGTCTCCATCGACGACGTGATTATGTACGTCTCGGCAGGCAACACGGTCATGACGCACCTCTTGCTCGGCATCTCGCCGGAGCACATCCGCATGGACCCGTACGTGCCTGCGGCCTCGTTCTTCCCGTGGACGCAAGCCGCCGAGATTGGCTTGCCCGCGAACCCGGCTACTCGGCTGGTCACAGTCCCCTCGCCTGCAAGCTGGCTTGGCGGCGATATCGTGGCGGGCGTGGTCGCGGCCGGGATTCCGTGGTCGGACAAGCTGACGCTCTTCGTCGACGTGGGTACCAACGGCGAGATCGTCTTGGGCGGCCAGGGCTTCCTCGTCGCGTGCTCCTGCTCGGCGGGCCCGGCGTTTGAGGGTGGCGGCATTGGCAGCGGCATGCGGGCATCCGACGGTGCGGTCGAGCAGGTCCGCATCGATCCGGACACCTACGAGCCGACGATTCTCACGATTGGCGGCGTGAAGCCTCTCGGTATCTGCGGCAGCGGCTTGATGGACACGGTCTCGGAGCTGTTCCTCTCGGGCGCGATCGACCGGAGCGGCAAGTTCACGGAGCGAACCGATTCCACTCGCATTCGCCAGACCGAGCGCGGCGCGGAGTACATACTCGTGCCCGCCGAGGACAGCGCGACCGGGGCCGATATCGTCTTGAGCGAGACCGACATCGACAACCTGATGCGCGCCAAGGCGGCCGTCTACGCAGGGATCAGCCTGCTCATCGAAAGCCTTGATCTGACGGTTGACGCCATCGACGAAGTGATCGTCGCCGGCGGTTTCGGCCACTACCTGGATCTTGAGCGTGCGACCGTTTTGGGGATGTTCCCTGAATTTCCTCCGGATCATTTCGAGTTCCTCGGCAATAGCTCGTTGCTCGGCGCGTCGCTTGCTGTGACTTCGAGCAAGATGCTCGAGGAAATGTCGAAGGTCGCTGAGGCCATGACCTACCTCGAGCTCTCGGTTAATGCGAGTTTCATGGAGATGTACACCTCGTCACTGTTCTTGCCGCACACCGACTTGGCTCTCTTCCCGCGTACCGAGGCCCTTCTATCTGAGCGCCTATCAGCCAAGGCGGTGACCTGACATGGCATTTACTATTGCGTTGGCCGGCAAAGGTGGCACCGGCAAGACAACCACAGCCGCCCTCATCGTTCGCGCACTTCGAGACCTCGGCGCCAGTTCCGTGCTGGCCGTCGACGCTGATCCCAACGCATGCTTGCACGATTCGCTCGGCGTTGAGGTCGAGCGTTCGGTTGGCGAAATCACCGAGAGTATGCTCGGCGATCCTGATGCCAATCCCGGCGGGATGAGCAAGGCCGAGTGGGTCGAATACAACATCCAGCGCTACCTCGTCGAGACGCGTGATTTCGACTTGCTCTCGATGGGTCGGCCCGAAGGCTCCGGATGCTACTGCTACGCGAATAACCTCGTGCGAGGCGCGATGGATGCTCTCTCGCGCGGCTACGAGTATGTGGTCATGGATAATGAGGCCGGTCTCGAGCATCTGTCGCGACGCACAACGCGCAATGTCGACTTGCTCTTGCTTGTGGCCGATCCGGCGGTGCGCGGCGTGCGGACCGCAGAGACGCTGAACCAGCTCGCCGACGAACTCGAGATTGCGGTTGGGTCTCGCTACGTCATCATCAACAGAACCAGCGAACCGCTCCATCCCGCACTTCAAGAAGCCGTTGCCGAGACGGGGCTGCCATTGCTTGGTGTCGTCCCTTCCGACGAAGGGATCGCTCTGAACGATCTCAACGGCGCCAGCTTGTTTGAACTGCCGGCAGATTCCCCCGCTCTTGCCCGAGTGCGCGACATGATCGCTCAGGCGATTCCCGCGCTTGGCAGCGCAGCGGCATAGGCGCCAAACAACACGTCCATTCACTGGAGTAGGAAACGAGGAGGCATTCGTGACCGCACGTATCATCGACGGAAAGGCGATATCTGCGAAGCGTCGCGCGCAGATTGCCGAACGCGTCAGCGAGCTGGTGGCCAAGGGCAAGCGGCCGGGTCTCGCGGTCGTCATCGTGGGTGAGGACCCCGCGTCACAGGTGTATGTCCGCAACAAGGTGAAGGCCTGTGCGGAGACCGGCGTCCTTTCCGAGAAGATCGAGATGCCCGTCGAGACGACACAGGAGGAGCTGCTCGCCGTCGTCAACGAACTCAACGATCGCGAGGATATCGATGGCATCCTCGTCCAGTTCCCGCTACCCGCTCACCTCGACGAGGACGCGGTCATCGAGACCATTCGAGCCGACAAGGACGTCGACGGCTTCCACCCGGAGAGCATCGGCCGTCTTGTCGTCGGCAAAGACACGTTCGTATCATGCACTCCAGCTGGCGTCATGGTGCTCCTCGAAGAGAGCGGCGTTGACCTGACCGGCAAGGATGTCGTGGTGGTTGGTCGAAGTAACAACGTGGGCAAGCCGGCCGCGCTCCTGTGCATGGCACAGAACGCTACCGTGCAGGTGTGTCACTCGCGTACCAAGGACTTGGCCGATCACGTAGGCGCTGCCGATGTCGTCATCGCCGCGGTCGGTCGTCCCGAGATGATCAAGGGCGACTGGATCAAGGAGGGTGCCGTCGTGATCGACATCGGCATCAACCGCCTCGACGACGGTCGGCTCGTTGGAGATGTGGAATTCGACGCCGCCTCCGAGCGAGCATCGGCAATCACCCCGGTTCCCGGAGGGGTTGGCCCGATGACGATCAGCATGTTGCTTGAGAACACCGTCACGTCTGCGGCGCGAGCCGCTGGACTCGAGTAGGGAGAGAAGACAGATGGCATACAGCGACCCGATCGAGAAGCCGAACGGTAGCATCCGAGAGGTCACCCTTGGCGGCGATGGCTCCACCCTGGTCGTCGGCGGAGAAACGGCCCTGCCTTTCTACCTGTTCGACGGTGAGATGCCCAACAAGCCCAAGATCGCAATGGAGGTCTTCGACGCCGAGCCGCAAGGATGGTCACCAACGCTGACGAAGGCCCTCGGCGATGTGTATGGCGATCCGGCGAAATGGGCGAAGTCGTGCGTCGACGATCACGGCGCGGACCTCATCTGCGTGCAGCTTGCCGCGACCGACCCGAACGGCGCCGACTCGTCGCCCGAAGACGCGGCCGCCACCGTGCGTGCGGTTGTGGACGCGGTCAGCGTTCCGGTGATCGTGTACGGCTCGGGCAACGCCGAGAAGGACACCGACGTCTTGAAGAAGGTCGCCGAGACGGTCACCGACCGCAGACTTGGCCTTGGGCCGGCGACGGAAGACAACTACAAGCCAATCACCGCAGCAGCTCTTGGCTACGGGCATGTCGTCATTGCCGAGACGCCAATCGACGTGAACATGGCTAAGCAGCTCAACATCTTGATCACGCAGATGGGACTCGACGCCGAGCGCATCCTGATCGACCCGTCATGCGGCGCGGTCGGCTACGGCATTGAGTACGGCTACACGGTTCAGGAACGCCTGCGTCTCGCGGCGCTCAACCAGAACGACTCGATGACCCAGATGCCACTGGTCGCAAACCTCGGCAGGGAAGCTTGGCGCGCCAAGGAAGCCAAGGCCGCCGAGGAAGAGGAGCCCCAGTGGGGCGACGCCGACAAGCGCGGAGTCCTGTGGGAAGCAACAACAGCTATCACGTTGGCGATGGCGGGCGCAGACATCTTGATCATGCGCCACCCGGACGCTGTCCGTCTCGTGAAGACGGCAATCGACGGCTTGTCCTCGCAGTAGCCAACAGGAGGCACGACATGGTTGATGAGAACAACATGCACGAAGGTGAGGTAAGCATCGATCCGACAGCCGCGGAGCTGATTGAGATCGCTGTTGCTTGCGAAGTGCCAACGGTCTTCAGCCGCGCCGAGGCAATGCGGCCTTGCCCCACCGGGGCGGAAGGTGCGTGCTGCAAGCTGTGTTCGATGGGTCCGTGCCGAATCACCGGCAAGGACAAGGAGAACAAGCGCGGTGTGTGCGGCGCCACCCTCGACACGATCGCGGCGCGCAACTTCACGCGTAGCGTCGCAGGCGGCTCTGCCGCACACTCCGACCACGGCCGCGACGTTGCCTTGACGATGAAGGCCATCGCCGAGGGCGAGATGGAAGGCGTGACCATCAAGGACGAGGTCAAGCTTGCGCGCGTCGCGGGGTATCTCGGCATCGAGGCGGCTGGCAAGGACATCAAGACGCTGGCGGGTGAGGTCGCTGACGCGGCACTCGCGCAGTTCGGTCAGCAGACCGGCGAGCTCGCGTTTGCGGCGCGGGCTCCGGAGAAGCGCCAGAACCTGTGGCGCAAGCACGAAGTGATGCCGCGCGGGATCGACCGCGAGGTCGTCCAAGCGCTGCACCAGACCGCACCTGCCAACGACCAGAATGTCGAGCACCTGCTCGACGCGGCCATCCGCAGCTCGCTTGGATCGGGCTGGGGCGGCTCGATGCTCGCCACGGACCTGCAGGACTGTATCTTCGGCACTCCAGTGCCGGTGCGCAGCTCGGCAAACCTCGGCGTGCTCAGGGAGGACGAGGTCAACATCCTCATCCACGGCCACGAGCCGCTGCTCTCCTCGCTCATCATCGAGGCCGCGCATTCACCTGAGATGCAGGCACTTGCCGAGAAGGTCGGGGCGAAAGGCGTCAACCTCGCTGGCATCTGCTGCACGGCCAACGAGACGCTCATGCGCCAAGGCGTGCCGCCCGCGGGCAACATGCTGCATCAGGAGCTGGCGATTGTGACCGGTGCCGTTGAGGCGATGGTCGTCGACATCCAGTGCATCTTCCAGGGCCTGGCTGATGCCGCATCGCACTACCACACGCTGCTCTTCTCAACATCGCCCAAGGCAAAGATAGGCCAGGACGGCCAACACATCGACGTCAACGAGCACGATCCGCTCGAGACTGCCACCGACATCGTTCGGCGCGCGATCGAGAACTTCCCGAACCGCGGAGAGACCCACATCCCGACGGAGCAGACTCCGCTGGTTGCCGGCTTCTCCCACGAGTACATCCGCTACATGCTCGGCGGCAAGATGCGCGCGAGCTTCCGGCCACTGAACGACAACATCATCAACGGCCGCATCCGCGGTCTGGCGGCCGTGGTCGGCTGCTCGAATGCTCGCGTCGTGCAAGACCGCGGCGTCGTCAACGTCGTGCGCGAGCTGATCGCCAACAACGTGCTGGTCGTCGTGACCGGGTGCTCGGCGATCACGAGCGGCAAGCACGGGCTGCTTGCTCCGGAGACGATGGAGTTCGCCGGTCCGGGACTCAAAGAAGTCTGCGACGCCATCGGCATCCCACCGGTGCTGCACATCGGATCGTGCGTCGACAACTCGCGCATCCTGACGATCCTGGCCGAGGTTGTCTCGGAAGGTGGGCTCGGCGAGGACATCAGCGAGGTACCGGCAGTCGCGATCAGCCCCGAGTGGTTCTCTGAGAAGGCACTCGAGATCGGCACGTACGCGGTCGGAAGCGGCGCGAGCGTCATCTTCGGCGGGGTCGGCTCGCCGGTCTCGGCGTCACCCTACGTCGTCGACTACATGGAAAACGGGTGGATGGAACGCTTCGGGGCGGGCTTCTTCTTCATCGAAGAGTCGCAAGACATCGTGACCAAGGCGCTCGATCTCATCGATGCCAAACGGACCGCACTCAAGATCGACGTGCCGCAAGAGCGCGTCCTCTTCGACATGAACATGAGGAGGGAGCTCAGTGTCTAAGATCATCGCAAGCGCTGCGATTCGTGGCGCGCACGCCTGGGTCGAAAGGGCCGAGACTCACCTCGCGGAAGTGAAGGAGAGCATCGGCGCCGAGCAGGCCGTCGAGTTCCCGAACACCGGCTACTACCTCCCGGTCATCTACGGACTGACCGGCGAGAAGGTCGAGAAGCTCTCGGACATGGACACAGTTCTCGGCTATGCGCGGGATCTTCTGCCCGAGATACCCAGCGAGAAGCTATGGCTGCCCTACCTGGGCACGACGCTTGACGCCGGCATCGCCACGCTCCTCGCCGAGGAATGCATCGAGGCGATGAAGTACGTCGACGGGACGAATCCCGTCAGCGACATCTGGCTCGGCGCGGCTGATGACGTGATCATGCGCGCCCGAGGCGTGGAGTTCGTGGATGGCTCGGCACCGGGCTTCGCGGCGGTGGTCGGCGCCGCCCCGGACAACGAGACTGCCGTCAAACTCGCCCGCGAGATGCAGGAGAAGATGCTCTACGTCTTCATGGGCGGCGGAGATCACGGAACTCACTTCGCCAAACAGCTCGAGGCCGAGAACATCCAGCTGGGCTGGGACACCCGCCTCGTGCCGTTTGGCCCGGAGGTATCGAGTCAGATCTACTCGCTTGGGTTCGCGACGCGGACCGCGCTCACGTTTGGCGGCGTGCAGCCGGGCGACTTCGAGCGGATCCTCAGGTACAACCAGATGCGCATCTTCGCCTTCGTGCTCGCGATGGGCGACGTCACCGACGAGTGGTATGCGACGGCGGCCGGAGCGATCTCGTATGGCTTCCCCACGATCTCAAGCAGCGACATCCCGCAGATCTTGCCGACAGGCGTGTGCACCTACGAGCACGTCGTGAGCAACATCCCCCATGAGAACCTCGTCCAGAAAGCGATCGAGGTGCGAGGCCTCAAGATCAAGGTTGCCGAGGTACCCGTGCCGGTCTCCTACGGCCCAGCCTTCGAGGGCGAGCGCGTGCGCAGGGAAGACATGTACGTTGAAGCTGGTGGTCAGAAGACCCCGGCATTTGAGTGGTGTCGCACGTTGGACGCCTCAGAGGTCACCGACGGCAAGATCGTGGTCGTTGGACCTGAGATCGACGATATCGAGGAAGGCGGACGCGTTCCGCTCGGCATCGTGGTTGATATAGCTGGCCGCAAGATGCAGCCGGACTTCGAGTCGGTCATCGAGCGTCAATTCCACCACCTCACCAACTTCGCCGAGGGCGCTCTGCATATGGGCCAGCGCGATCTGCTGTGGATCCGCATCAGCAAGGCAGCCAAGGCCAAGGGCTTCAAGTTCCACCACTTCGGCGACATTTTGCACGCCAAGATCCTCGACGAGTTCGACACGATCGTGGACAAGGTCCAGGTCACGATCTACACCGAAGAGGACAAGGTCATTGAAATGCGCGAACTCGCGCGCAAGTCCTACGAGACTCGCGACGAGCGCATGGCCGGACTCACTGATGACACCGTCGACGAGTTCTACTCTTGCATGCTGTGCCAGAGCTTCGCGCCAACCCACGTGTGTGTCGTCACGCCCGAGCGACTCGGACTGTGCGGCGCCTACAACTGGCTGGACGCGAAAGCCGCCTACGAGCTTGACCCCACCGGCCCCAACGAGCCGGTCCAGAAGGGCGAGCTGCTCGACGCCAAGTCAGGCGAATGGTCCGGCGTCAACGCCTACGTCTCCGAGAAGTCCGGCGGCAACATCGAGCGCATGACGTGCTACTCGCTCATGGACAACCCCATGACGAGCTGCGGCTGCTTCATGGCGATCATCGCACTCTTGCCGATGTGCAACGGCGTCATGATCGTGAACCGTGAGTTCGCCGGCATGACCCCGTCTGGGATGAAGTTCTCGACGCTTGCCGGCATGGTCGGCGGCGGCATCCAGGCCCCGGGCTTCATGGGCATCGGCCGCGGCTACATCGCAAGCAAGAAGTTCATGTCGGCGGAGGGCGGACTGTCCCGCGTTGTATGGATGCCCAAGGAACTCAAGGAAGCCATGCGCGCGGCGCTTGCGCCACGCCTGGAGGAGATGGGCGATCCGGACTTCCTCGACAAGATCGCCGACGAGGATGTCGGCGATTCTGAAGAAGCCGTACTCGAGTTCATCTCGAGCAACGGTCACCCAGCACCAACCATGGACTCCATATTCTGACAAGCCACACCACGACCACCGGACGGAAGGAACCCCGATGGCCCTCAGCGGACTAGAGATCTTCAAGCAGCTTCCAAAGACCAACTGCGGCGACTGCGGCATCCCGACGTGCCTGGCCTTCGCGATGAAACTCGCAGCCGGACAAGCGGAACTCGCATCGTGCCCGCACGTCTCGGAAGAGGCGAAGGCGGCCCTGTCCGAGGCGTCGGCACCCCCAATGAGGGCTGTGACCGTGGGCGTTGGAGATGACGCCTTCACCGTGGGCGAGGAGACCGTGCTCTTCCGCCATGAGAAGACGTTCGTGAACCCGTCGGGCATTGGCGTGTCGATTGATGCATCCGCCTCAGACGAGGAGATCGCCGCGACCGTCGCGGCTGCGGTGGCAGCCAACTTCGAGCGTGTGCAGATGGTCCTGCGCTGCGACTTCATCGCAGTGAAGAGCAGCGGCGACGCATCGCGCTTCGCCGAGGTCGTCGGCGCCATCCAGAACTCGACAAGCCTGCCGCTTGTGCTCATGAGCCAGGACCCTGCCGAGATGGCCGCTGCCCTCGAAGTCGCTGGCTCAAAGCGTCCGCTCATCCACGCGGCGACAGAAGCCAACGCCGATGCGATGTTCGAGCTGGCCAAGAAGTACGAGTGCCCGATCGTCGTGCGCGCCGAGGGTCTAGCCGCCGTCTCGGCTTTGACCGAGAAGGCAGCAGACGCCGGTCTCAAGGACATCGTCATCGATAGCGCCCCGAGCAGCATCGGGACGCAATTCCGCGATCTCGTCTTCTCGCGCCGCAAGGCGCTCAACGAGAAGTTCGCCCCGCTCGGCTACCCGACCATCGTCTTCCCGGGCGACTTCGCCGGCGGAGACGACGAACTCGAGGTCGTGTACGCGGCCGCCGACATGATCAAGTACGGCACCATCGTCGTGATGTCGGGCGCAGAGCCGTGGCGCATGCTGCCGCTGCTCGTGCTGCGGCAGAACATCTTCACCGATCCGCAGCGCCCGATGCAGGCCGAGGCCAAGATCTATGAGTTCGGCAATCCCGGACCTGACGCGCCGTTCTTCATCACCACCAACTTCTCGCTCACGTACTTCATCGTCGCAGGCGAGATCGAAGCTTCACGAGTCCCGGCGTATCTCGGCATCGTGGATGCCGAGGGGCTGTCGGTGCTCACGGCGTGGGCGGCCGGCAAGTTCGTGCCCGACCGCATCGCCAAGTTCGTCAACGAGTCCGGAATCGCCGAGAAGATCGCGAATCGCGAGGTCATCATCCCGGGTCTCGTCGCACAGATCAGCGGCGAGCTGGGTGAAGAGCTCGACGGCTGGAAGATCACCGTCGGTCCCGGCGAAGCAGCTGATATCCCCGCATTCCTCAAGCGACGGGCCAGCTAGGTCCCGCCTCGATGCCTATTGCGGTGAACACAATGGACACGCACGAAGACAACAACTACTTCGACGAGAATCCCGACTCAACGCGGGTCTATTCGCCGTGCCGCTTGAGATGCCCGGTCCACGTTGACGTGCCGGGCTACGTCACGGCAATCGCCGAGGGCCGCTTCACCGACGCGCTTGAGATCATCTTGGATCGCAACCCCCTCCCTGCGGTCTGCGGGCGAATCTGCTTGCGTCCGTGCGAGGACGGGTGTCGGCGCTGCAACCTCGACGATCCGCTCGCCATCGCGGCGCTCAAGCGATCCGCAGCAGACTTCGGCGCCTACCCCATCGAACGCCCGGATGCGATTCGGCGAGAGAAGGTCGCTGTTGTCGGCAGCGGACCCGCCGGCCTGACCGTCGCGTACGATCTCGCGAAGTTCGGGTTCAAAGTCACACTTTTCGAGGAGAAGCCGAAGCTTGGCGGGATGCTTCGCTACGGCATCCCCAACTACCGGCTCCCGGACTCGGCGCTCGACAAAGACATCGACTACATCCTCTCGCTGGGCATCGAGGTCAAGACCGACGTACGCGTCGGCACAGACATCACGCTCGACGAGCTTCGCGAGCAGTACAACGCGGTCGTGATCACTGCAGGCTTGCAGGCGAGCCGAGCGCTTCCCATCCCTGGGGCGGACTTCGGGCAAGTACTTGCGGCCTTGCCGTTCCTCGAAGCCGCCGCAAGCCGCGAGCCGATCGCCATCGGCAAGCGCGTGGTCGTGGTGGGTGGCGGCAACGTGGCGATGGACGTCGCGCGGACTGCTCGGCGGCTTGGAGCTACTGACGTGACGCTGGTATGTCTCGAAAGCCCTGAGGAGATGCCCGCCTCTGAACACGAAGTCGAAGAGGCCCAACTCGAGGGCATCACCGTGAATTGCTCGTGGGGACCGCGAGAGGTTGTCGGCAATGTGGGCGTGGTCGGGCTCAAGGTCGCGCGCTGCCTCTCGGTCTTTGACGCCGACAAGCGCTTTGCCCCCACCTTCGACGAGCGGGAGATCAAGCAGTTCGCGGCTGACACCGTCATCTTCGCTACTGGCCAAGGAGCCGACGTGGGTGACATCGGCGTAGAGCTGACACCTCGCGGTGGCATCAAGGCCGATCCTGACACGCTGCACACATCGATCGAGGATGTGTACGCGGCCGGCGATGTGGTGAGTGGTCCAACGAAGGTGATCGACGCGATCGCAGCAGGACATCGCGCCTCGGCAAGCGTCATTCGCGACCTCGCTGGTGACGCCAGTCTTCTTGACGACCTCAACGAGGAAGCGACCACGCTCGGCGAAGTGCCGGAGCTGATGCAGACCAAGCTCGAGCCGCGCCGCCGCGTGCAGATGGAGCGCCTCGAGTTCTACGACGCGGTGAGAAGCTTCGATGAGATCGAAGTCGGCTACACCGAGTACGAGGCCGCCCGAGAAGCGCAGCGCTGCCTCGGTTGCACGACGGGCGCCCGGCTGAGTCGCGAGAAGTGCGCGTCCTGCCTCACCTGCATCCGAGTTTGCCCCCATCAAGCGCCCCACATGCGAATGGGCGGCTTCCTCTATTTCGACCCCGAAGCATGCATCGCGTGCGGTGCCTGCGCGTCGCAATGCCCTGCCCAGGCCATCACGCTCGAAGGCCACTCGGAAGAGGAGATGTCTCGCCGAGTCGAGATCGCGCTGGCCGACGCCGGGCCCGAAACGATACTGTCGTTTGCATGCGCTGGAACGACCGAGCTGCCCTACGTGCGAGGCGACGTGAGAACGCTCACGGTCTCGTGCCTGCTGCGCGCAAGCGAGCGTCTCGTACTCGAAACGCTCGAATCCGGCGCCAAGCGCGTCATCTTCGCCGGTTGCGCGGAGAGCACGTGCCGCTATCCGTACGCGCGCCAGCTCGTTCACACTCGCGCTGACAAGATTCGCGCTGCCCTCACCGAACTCGGCATGCAGGACCGCTTCGAGGTCGTCGGAGAGGTCGAAGAGGAAGACACGGTGCACCTGCGATGATTGTCGTCAGGCAAAAACCACTCAAGGAAATCGTCAAGGCCGTTGCGCCCTACCGTCGCATCTTGCTCGTCGGCTGCAACACGTGCGCCGCAGTCTCCTTGGCCGGAGGCGAACTTGAGGTCGACACGCTCGTGCAGACGCTTCGGCTGGCGTCTTCTCAGGAAGGCACCGGCTCTGTGTTTGAGGGCGCGGTGCTCCAGCGCCAGTGCGAGCCCGAGTTCATCGAGAAGCTCGAGATCGACGACTGCGACGCGTTGCTCTCTTTGGGATGCGGCGCAGGCGTGGCGCTGCTTGCCGACAACGTCGACATCCCGGTCATCCCCGCACTCGACACCATGTTTATCGGCTCCGCGAAGGGGCTGGCAAGCTGGCGCGCCGAGTGCTCGGCGTGTGGATCATGCGTGCTCGGCGAGACCGCTGGCATCTGCCCGATCACGCGATGCGCGAAGGGGATCCTCAACGGGCCGTGCGGCGGCGTGAACGACGGCATGTGCGAACTCGGCGACCGAGAATGCGCGTGGGTACTCATCCACGATCGCCTCGCCAAGCTCCATCGCGAGGATGAATTCGAGACGACTCACGAGCCGAAGGACTACTCGGTGAAGACGAAGAACCCCGAGTGGGACGCCCACGCGCGAGGAGGTGACCGATGAGCTTCCGCGACGTGGTCGAATCAGACGAGTTCATCATCAGCTCTGAAGTCGGGCCGCCCAAAGGCATCGACGTCGCCGAGATGCTCGAAACCGCCGAGCAACTGCGCGACCGCGTTCACGCGCTCAACGTGACCGACAACCAGGCGGCTGTCATGCGACTGTCCACGTTGGCCGCCTGCGTGCACCTCAAGCAGCACGGCTTCGAGCCGATCCTGCAGATGACCTGCCGAGACCGCAACCGTCTCGCACTGCAATCCGACCTTCTGGGCGCAGCGTCGTTCGGCATCGACAACGTCTTGTCCCTCACGGGCGACCACGTTGTTGTCGGCGATCATCCGCAAGCCAAGGCCGTCTTCGATGTGGAGTCGGTACAGCTTCTCGAAATAATCGCCGAGCTGAACGCCGGCAAGGACATGGTCGGCAACGAGCTTCACGGAACCCCGAGCTTCTTCCCCGGCGCTGTGGTGACTCCGGATGCGAACCCACTAGAGCCGCAGCTCGCCAAGTTCGACAAGAAGGTGCGCGCCGGCGCGAAGTACTTCCAGACCCAAGCCGTCTACGACCCGGATGCGTTCAAGCGCTTCATGGAGCACGCGCGCAAGCACGACGTGAAGGTGCTCGCAGGAATCGTTGTACTGCGCTCGGCGAAGATGGCTCGCTTCATGAACAAGCACATCCCAGGTGTGAGCGTGCCCAAGAACGTCATCGACGAGCTGCAGGCCGCTTCAGACGGCACACAGACCGGCATCGAGATAGCCGCTCGGTTCATCCGCGACGTCAAAGACAGCTGCGACGGCGTCCACATCATGGCGGTCGGCGCCGAGCATCTCGTTCCGGCGGTCCTGGATGCCGCCGGCATTGGGAGCGTGACGCAATGAAGGTCGCGATCACAGGCAAAGGCGGCGTCGGCAAGACCACCCTCGCGGCAGGTCTCGCGCGCGTGTGGATCGAAGAGGGCCGCCAGGTGATCGCGATCGATGCCGACCCCGACGCCAACCTCGCGATCGCACTCGGCGCAGATCAGGCAACCGCCGAGGCATGCGTTCCCCTCTCGCAGATGGACGACCTTATCGAGGAGCGCACGGGTGCTCGTCCGGGAGCTGGGGGGATGTTTCGGCTCAACCCCGACGTCTCCGACATCGTCGAGACGTGTGGCGTCGACATCGGCGGCATCACGCTACTCAAGATGGGCACCGTCGAGCGCGGTGGCTCCGGCTGCATGTGCTCGGAAGGTGTGTTCCTGAAGGCGTTCATGCGCCACCTGCTGATCCAACGCGACGACGTCGCGATCCTGGACATGGAAGCCGGAATCGAGCATCTGGGACGCGGAACCGCCGAGAGCGTGGACGCGTTCATCGTCGTGGTCGAGCCGGGTTCACGCAGCATTCAGACAGCGCGTCAGGTGCAACAACTCGCCGCCGACATCGGCGTACGTGAAGTGCTCATGGTCGGGAACAAGGTGCGCGACGAAAGCGATGCGGAGTTCCTTCGCACCTCTCTTGCCGACGCGCCCTTCCTCGGCTTTCTGCCCGACAGCGACTCCGTGCGTTTGGCGGATCGCGACGGCGTTTCCGCATGGGACGCCGATCCCGCGTTCGCCGACGCCCTGCGAGCAATCGCAGTGGCGCTCACAGAGCGTGCTGACCGAGCCGTGAAGACCACCTGAAAGGAACAGACATGATCGTCATTGGGGAGAAGATCAACATCATGGGCAAGGCCACCGGCCCAGCCATGAAGGCGCGCGTCGCCGAGCCCATCCGTGAGATGGCGCTTCGACAGGTCGAGGGCGGTGCCGACGTACTCGACATCAACCTCGGCCCAGCCACCAAGCAAGGCCCCGAGATGATGGAGTGGGTCGTCAACACGGTCCAGGAAGCGGTCCCCGACACGCGCCTGTGTTTGGACACGATGAACCCAGAGGCCATGGAAGCCGGCCTGAAGGTCTGCAAGCTGCAGCCGATCATCAACTCCACCTCGGCGGAACGCGCGAGGCTTGAGACATTCCTCCCGCTGGCCAAGACGTACGAGACTGAGATCATCGGGCTCGCGATGACGGAGAAGGGCGTGTCGCGCGATGCCACCGAGCGCGTCGAGGCCGCCATGACGATCATGGCCGCAATGGCCGAGTTCGATGTGCCGCTCGGCGGCCTGTACCTCGATCCCCTGCTCCTGCCGATCAGCGTCGCACAGCAGCAGGCAGTCGAAGCCGCCGAGGCGATAGCCATGTTCAAGCAGCTCAACGAGCCGCCGCTCAAGACCGTGGTGGGCCTCTCGAACATCTACAACGGCTGCCCCGAGCACATCAAGGGCCCGATGGCCGCCGCACTGCTTGCCCTGCTCATCCCGATGGGCCTGGACTCGGCGATCATGGACCCGAACGATGAGCGGCAGATGTACGTTGCGCGCACGGAGCCAGATGAGCTGCACTTCGATGACACCATGGTCAAGACCCTGGCGGTACTCCGCAACCAGACCTTGTACTGCAACTCCTACCTGGACTGATTGCTGAAGGAGGCTACCCGAATGCACGAGTGCACGTGCTCCGATCCAACAATCGACCTCTCGGCGCTCGACCCAATCCTCGAAGCGCACAAGGACAACCCAGGCGCGCTCATCCCCGTGCTTCAGGAGACGCAGGCCGTCTACGGCTACTTGCCGGAAGAAGCCATCCGTGAGGTTGCGCGACGCAGGAACGTGCCGGTCTCGACGGTCTACGGCGTGGCGACGTTCTACACCCAGTTCCGCCTCAAGCCTCAGGGCAAGATGGTCGTCAAGGTGTGTCACGGGACCGCATGTCACGTCGCGGGAGCCACTGAGATTACCAACGTGCTTGAAGAGGAACTCGGCATTCCCGCTGGGGAGACAACCGAGGATCTCTCGGCGACACTCGAGACAGTTGCGTGCCTCGGATGCTGCAGCTTGGCGCCGGTCGTGATGATCGGCGATCAGACATTCGGGCGCCTCGATCCCGCTTCCACACGAAAGCTGGTGAAGAAGCATGTCCGTAGCGGCAAGTAGCCCTCGCGTCATCGTCGGCATGGGGTCGTGCGGCATCGCCGCCGGCGCCTACGATGTTGAGGCGGCATTCCAAGAAGCGCTCAAGAGTGACACAGCCGCGACGGTTGAGATGGGCCGCACTGGCTGCATGGGACTGTGCTATCGCGAGGTCATGGTCGAGGTCCGCGACGGCGACACGACCTCCGTCTACGGCGACGTCACCCCAGAGCGAGTCCCCGAAATCGTCGAGAAGCACCTCATCGGCGGAGAGCCGATCCGCGAGTGGCTGGTCTTGGGCGACGAGCTCGAATCGACTGAGAGCGAGTTGCTCGGCAAGCAAACCCGGATCGTCTTGCGCAACTGCGGGCACATCGATCCGGAGAACATCGACGACTACATCGCGACCGGCGGCTACGAGGCGCTTCGCGCCGTGATTGCCGGGAAGACGTCTGATGAGGTCATCGAGACCGTGAAGACCTCGGGACTGCGTGGCCGAGGCGGAGCAGGCTTCTCGACAGGCATGAAGTGGCAGTTCGCGGCGGCCGCGCCAGGCGACAAGAAGTACGTGGTCTGCAACGCCGACGAGGGCGATCCCGGCGCATTCATGGACCGCAGCGTGCTGGAAAGCGACCCGCACAGTGTGCTCGAAGGCATGGCAATCTGCGCGTACGCGATCGGCTCCGACGAGGGCTACATCTACTGCCGAGCCGAGTATCCGCTCGCAATCAAACGGCTGAACATCGCGATCAAGCAGGCCGAGGAGCGCGGGCTTCTCGGCAAGAACATCATGGGAAGTGGCTTTGACTTCACGATTCACGTGAAGGAAGGCGCCGGCGCGTTTGTCTGCGGCGAGGAGACGGCGCTGATCGCATCGCTCGAAGGCCAGCGTGGCATGCCGCGCGTGCGACCTCCCTTCCCGGCAACCTCGGGCCTGTGGGGCAAGCCCACCAACATCAACAACGTCGAGACGTTCGCCAACGTCGCGTGGATCATGCGCAACGGCGCCGAGGCGTACTCGGCGATCGGCTCGGGCACCAGCAAAGGCACGAAGGTATTTGCGCTTACGGGCAAGGTGAAGCGCAGCGGACTCGTCGAGGTCCCGATGGGCATGACTCTGCGCGAGCTGATCTTCGACGTCGCGGGCGGAATCATCGACGACAAGCCGGCCAAGGCCGTGCAGATGGGCGGACCGTCGGGCGGCTGCGTCCCGGAGTCGCTTTTCGACACGCCGATCGAGTACGAGGCGCTTCAGGAAGTCGGCGCCATTGTCGGCTCAGGCGGCGTGGTCGTCGTCGACGAGAGCACGTGCATGGTCGATCTCGCACGCTTCTTCCTCTCGTTCACGCAGGACGAGAGTTGCGGCAAGTGCGTCCCATGTCGCGTCGGCACGAAGCGCATGCTCGAGATCCTCACGCGAATCACCGAAGGCGAGGGCGCCGAGGACGACATCGAGACGCTCGAGCGCCTCGCGGGTACGGTCAGCAAGGCGTCGCTCTGCGCGTTGGGCGGCACGGCGCCCAACCCCGCACTCACCACGCTGCGGTACTTCCGCCACGAGTACGAGGAGCACATCGCCGAGAAGCGTTGCCGAGCAGCCCAGTGCAACGCGCTGTCGACGTACGTGATCGTACCGGAGCTGTGCAAGGGATGCCTGGCCTGCAAGAAGTTCTGCCCGACGAACGCGATCTCGGGCGAACCGAAAGAGCCGCATGTGATCGATCCCGACAAGTGCATTCGGTGTGGAGCATGCGTCAGCCACTGCCCCACCGACGCAATCGTGCGGGTGTAGCGATGGACCTCCTAACCGGCACTAGCGATGTCCTCATGCTTCGAAGGAGTGGCACATGAGCAAGACCACGAAGACCGATACCGTGACGATCATGGTCGACGGCTTGGCCCTTGAAGCGAAGGCCGGCCAGACCGTCCTTGAGGCGTGCAGAAACGCCGACATCCATGTCCCGACGCTGTGCGCCGACCCGCGCCTGGCGCCCTACGGCGCATGCCGCCTGTGCATCGTTGAGATTGAGGGCGTACGCGGCTATCCGACCTCGTGCACGACGGTCGTCTCGGACGGAATGAACGTCACAACGAGGAGCGAGGCACTGTTCGACCTGCGCAAGACCGTCGTCGAGCTGCTGCTCTCCGACCACAAGATGGATTGCCTCACCTGCGAGAGCGCGGGCGCGTGCGCGTTGCAGGACGTCGCCTACGAGCATGGGGTCAAGAGCTCGCCGTTCGTCGGCGAGAAGCACAAGGTCGACGTGACCGAGAACAACCCGGCCATCATTCGCGATCTTGAGAAGTGCATCATGTGCGGCCGCTGTGTCCGCATCTGCGAGCAGGTCGAGGGTCCGAGCGTTTATGGTTTCACCGGCCGAGGATTCGATTCGCTGCCCAACACCCCCTTCGGCGTTCAGATGCTCGAGAACGGCTGCGAAACGTGTGGCCAGTGCGTCTCCACCTGCCCGACCGGTGCGTTGCGCCCCCGCATGAGCGAGGGCAAGGGCCGCACGTGGGAGAAGACGTACACCGACACGACCTGCAGCTACTGCGCGGTCGGGTGCACGATCACGCTCGAAGCCAAGGACGGCAAGCTCGTTGGTGCGTCGGCCCCTCTCGGCAAGGGAGTCAACAACGGCAACCTGTGCGTGAAGGGCCGCTACGGCTACGACTACGTGAATCACCCCGATCGCCTCACCACCCCGCTCATCCGCCGAGACGGCAAGCTCGAACCCGCGTCGTGGGACGAGGCACTGGACTACGTCGCGGACCGGCTTCGGGAGATCAGAGACGAGCACGGCCCCGACGCGATCGGCGGACGCGGGGCGTGCCGCTCGACGAACGAGGAGAACTATCTGCTCCAGAAGTTCATCAGGGCGGCGATCGGAACCAACAACATCGACAACTCGGCCCGACTTTGACACGGCCCAACGGTCGCCGGTCTGGCGACGACGTTCGGCTCCGCCGCAATGACGAACTGCTTCAGCGATCTGAAGAACGCTGAGGTCATCCTGCTCGTCGGCTCCAACCCGACCGATGCACATCCGGTCGCCGCACTCGAACTCAAAGAGGCAGCGCGAAGAGGGACGAAGATCATCGTCATCGACCCGCGCCGCATCGAGCTGGCCGACTACGCGCACACGTGGCTGCCGATCAACCCCGGCACCAACGTCGCGTTCGTAAACGGCGTCATGAGCGTGATCCTCAAGGAGGGTCTCGCTGACACCGAGTTCATCGCGAATCGCACTGAGAACTTCGACGAACTCGCCGCGCTGCTCGCTGACTACACGCCTGAGATGGCCGAGGAGATCTGCGGCGTTCCGGCTGACGATATCCGCAAGGTCGCGCGCCTGTACGGAACCGCCGAGCGGGCCGCGGTCGTGTACTGCATGGGCGTTGCTCACCACAACACCGGCGTCGAGCAGGTCATGGTCCTCGCCGACCTCGCCATGCTGACCGGCAACATGGGTCGCTCCGGCACCGGGGTCAATCCGTTCCGCGGCCAGAACAACGTGCAGGGCGCGTGTGACATGGCGTGCCTGCCGATCTACCTGCCCGGATACCAGCGAGTCGAAGATCCCGACAACCGGGCGAAGTTCGAGGAAGCGTGGAACTGCGAGATCCAGCCGCTGCCCGGCCTCACCGGCACACGCATGATCAAGCAGGCGATCAACGGCCGCCTCAAGGCGATCTACTTCGTCGGCGAAAACCCCGTGCTCGCGGATCCCGACCAGAACTCGGTGTATGAGGCCCTCGGCAATTTGGACTTCTTCGTCGTGCAGGACATCTTCCTCACCGAGACGGCCAAACTCGCCGACGTCGTCTTGCCCGCCAGCTCCTGGGCCGAGAAGGAGGGCACGTTCTCGAACTCCGAGCGTCGGGTCCAGCGCGTGCGCGAGGCCATTCCGCCCATCCCCGGCTCTCGCCCGGACTGGGAGATCATCTCCGAGCTGCTTCAGCGCTTCGACGTGCCAGGCGACTACTCCTCGCCTGCCGCGATCTTTGACGAGATGGCCGCGCTTGCGCCGGTCTTCCGCGGGATGTCCCACGAGCGGCTCGACCGCGAAGGCGGCCTGCAGTGGCCGTGCCTCGACATCCATCACCCCGGCACGCCGATCCTGCACACCGAAGCGTTCGCACGCGGACGCGGACACTTCGTCGGCGTGCCCTACGAGGCGCCGCCGGAAGTCCCTGACGAGCGCTGGCCGATGACGCTCATCACCGGCCGAGAGCGCACGCACTACCACACCGGCACGATGTCTCGGCGCTCTGAGGCCCTCGAGACGATCTCGCCATACGCGTACGCCGAGATCCACCCCGCCGATGCCGATCGTCTCGGCATTTGCGACGGAGACGAGATCGAGATCGCAAGCCGCCGAGGTGCCATCACGCTCAAGGCCAGGGTGCTCGCGCGCTCGCATGAGGGCGTCGTCTATCTGCCGTTCCACTGGGCGGAGGCGCCTGCGAACAAGCTCACGCACTCGATTCTCGGCGACATAGCCGACAATGCGGGCTACAAGATCTCGGCGATCACCGTACGCAAGGTGCCGGAGAGGTCAGCCGCTTCATAGCGGACAGGTCGGCACGCCATGCGCTATGCTCATGGTCGCTCTTTACATGAACCCATACTCTCCGAGCTTGCGCCGCCTACCACGATGACGCGCCGAGATCGCGCCTCGACTCGCCGCATCGCCATGGGACGCAAGCCGATAGGGTGGAACGCCGAAAGGTGCCCGCCTCCCGACTTGGAAAGGAGACGCGCGTGCTCGACCCACACGGGTCGGCTACTCGGCCGACCGTCCTCTCCCCCAACCTCGTCAGCGCACTCGCCTCGGCGTCTCGTCGTGGCGGGATGTCGCGCGAGCGCGGGTAGCTCGTCGTTGTGAGCGACGTGCGAACAACCGCCGAGAACTCCGAGCGCCTCCCCGTCACTGGGGTGGTGCTTGCTGGCGGCCGCTCGCAGCGCATGGGCACCGACAAAGCGCTCGTGTCCGTGGGTGGAGAGCCGCTCGTGACCCGTGCCGCGTTTGCGCTCGCCGATGTCTGCGAACACGTGATGGTTGCCGCCGGCGCTGCCGAGGCACTCAGCGGCGCCGAGCTCCCGCCCGGAGCGTCGCTTCTCGCCGACACCGTGCCGTTTCAGGGCCCGCTCGGCGGGCTTGCCACAGCGCTTGAAGCCGCGCAGACACAGTGGATCTTCGCGGTGGGAGTCGACATGCCGTTCCTGCACGCCGAGATCGCGCGCGTCCTGTGGGAGGAACTTGCGGCTTGCCCGGATCCCGACGCCGTGAGCGTCGTCATGCCGGTCGGCGAGGCTGGCGCCGAACCGCTGCTGTCGCTGTATCGCGTCGACTGCCTCGACGTCATCAACCGCGTACTCGCCGAGGGACTGCATCGGGTCATCGACATCTGCCCCCTCGTCGGCGTGCTCGAAGTGCCCCTCGGCAAGCTCGAGGGTGTGGACCCCGAGCTCATGAGTCTCATCAACGTCAACACTGCCGAGGATCTCGCGAGCGCTCGCAGCGTCGCCAAGACACACCGCTCGCGCTCGAAGACGAAAGGAGCCACTCGGCCATGAGCGTCAAGCCCAAGCTGACCAGCGTCGCCGATGCCAGTGCGCGCGTGCTCGCGAGGTTCGCGCGCCTCGAGACCGAGACCGTGCCCCTTGCCGAGGCGCTCGGCAGACCGCTGGCGGCGGCGCTTGCTTCCGACATCGACATCGCGCCGTTCGACAACTCGGCGATGGATGGATTCGCCGTGCACGCCTCCGACACCGTCACCGCCGAGGAGGCCAACCCGTCGATGCTCGAAGTGATTGAGGAAGTCGGGGCCGGCAACGTGCCCGACAAGGAGGTCGGACTCGGTCAGGCCACGCGCATCATGACTGGCGCGCCGATGCCGGCGGGTGCCGACGCGGTCGTCAAGATCGAGCACACCGTCCCGGCCAACACCGGCGGCACGGTCGCCGTGAAGGTCCCGGCCACGCCCGGACTCAACGTGCGCTACCGCGGCGAGGACGTGCGAAGCGGGGACGAGGTGCTCGGCGTCGGCGAGATCATCACACCAGCAGCCGTCGCGCTTGCGGCGTCCACCGGGCACCCGGAAGTCCTCGTGCACAGGCGGCCGCGCGTGGCGGTGCTCGCGACCGGCGACGAACTCGTCGACCCCAGCCAGGTTCCTGGGCCGGGCCAGATCCGCGACTCGAACTCGCGCGCGCTGGCCGCGCAGGTCAGCGTCGCTGGCGGCATCCCGCTGCGCTACGACATCGTGCGCGACACCGAGGAGTCGGTGCGCGCGGCGCTTGGGCGTGCGGCTGCCGAGGCCGACGTGATCATCAGCTCCGGCGGCGTGTCGGTGGGCGACTACGACGTGGTGCGCCACGTGTTAGAGAGCGAGGGCCAGCTCGAGTTCTGGAGCGTCGCCATGCGACCAGGATCGCCGGTCACCTTCGGCGAGTACTCCGGCGTGCCGTTCTTCGGCCTGCCAGGCAATCCGACCTCCGGGTTTGTCGGCTTCGAACTGTTCGTGCGCCCGGCGCTACGGCTCATGCAGGGATTCGCCGAGCTGCGTCGACCGACCGTGGCGGCGCGCCTGACCTACGACATCCGCAAGAAGCCCGGCCGTGCGCACTTCATGCGCGCGGTGCTCACCCGCGCGCCCGGAGACGACGAGGTCGCCTACCAGGTGTCCTCGGCGGGAAGTCAGTCATCGGCCCTGGTCAGCGTCTTGCACAAGGCCAACTGCTTCGTGGTCGCGCCGGAAGAGGCGTCGGTGATCGAGGCCGGCTCGCTCGTGGAGTGCATTCGCTTCGACGTCGAGGAGGGCACGCCGTGACCGCCGAGGCGAGACAGGTCACGCCGAGCGCGGCGGGTGCCGGAGCGGGCAACGCGGCGCCGAGTGCAGCGAACGCGAGCGGGCGCGATGCGGCGACGGCCGCCGAGCAGCGCGTCGTCGCGTTCGTCGGGCGCTCGGGCACCGGCAAGACAACGCTGCTCGAAGGCGTGATCGGCTCGCTTGCGCAGCGCGGTCTGCGGGTCGGCGTCGTCAAGCACCACGCGCACGATATCGAACTCGACGTCCCCAAGAAAGACTCGTGGCGCCACGCCCAGGCCGGAGCCGTGGCGACCGTCGTGAGCGGTCCTCGGCAGTTCGCGCTGGTCAGGCGCGTGGAGGCCGAGCGCACGCTCGACGAACTCGTCGCGCTCATGCCCGATGTCGACATCGTGCTCGCCGAGGGCTTCAAGGCCCAGGCCGGCACGTGCGTCGAGGTGCTGCGAGCCGCGCACTCGACCGAGCCAGTGTGCTCGGCGGACCAGCTCTCGGCGATCGTCACCGATGTGCCGACCGACACCCTGCCCGCGCCGCTTGCCGAAGCCATCGCCTCGGGCGCCGTCGCGCGATTTGCGATCGACGACATCGCGGGCATCGCTGACGCGGTAGCCAACGGAAGCCTCGCGAGTGCAGCCGACGCGACGGCGGTGCCCCGATGACCGATCGTTTCGGCAGAGCCGTCGACTACCTGCGCATCAGCGTCACCGACCGCTGCAACATGCGCTGCACGTACTGCATGCCCGCCGACGGCGTCACGATGAAGTCCCACGCCGAGATCCTGCGCAACGAAGAGATCGTGCGAATCGCCGAGGTGGCGATGGGCGAAGGCGTGAGCAAGCTGCGCGTGACCGGCGGCGAGCCGCTCGTGCGCGCCGGCGTCACCGAACTCGTCGGCGAGCTGGTCGATCTGGCTGGACCGAAGGCCGTCGCGCTCACCACCAACGGCACGCTGCTCCCGCGCTACATCGACGGGCTGGCCAGCGCGGGACTGGCACGCGTGAACATCTCGCTCGACTCGCTGGATCCGGAGCGTTTCGCGCGCATCACGCGCGGCGGCCAGCTCTCCCAAGCACTCGACGGATTGCACGCGGCGCTCGACGCCGGGCTGACGCCAGTGAAGGTGAACGCCGTGGCCACGAGCGGGGTCATCGGCGAAATCGACGCCTTCCTCGCGCTCGCTGCCGAGAACCCCGTCCACGTCCGCTTCATCGAGCGCATGCCGATAGGAGCGGGTTGCAGCGTGGCGCAAGACGAGGCGCCTCTCATGGCCGCCGAGGTCGAGGCCCTGCTTACCGAGCGCGCCGAGGCTCTCGGGCTCGGCCAGCTCCTGCCCGCCACCGACGCCGAGAAACCCGCTGGCTGGGGACCCGCGCACTACTACCGGGTCCCTGGGGCGCTCGGCAGTGTCGGCGTGATCGCGCCGATTTCTCGGCATTTCTGCGCGACGTGCAGCCGATTGCGTCTGACCGCCGACGGCGCGCTTCGGCCGTGCTTGTTCTCGGATCGCGAGATCTCGCTCGCCGACGCGCTCGCCGAGCCCGGCGACGATGCGCTTAGGGCCGCCGTGCGCGCCGCGATCGAACTGCGCCCGGAGGGGCACGGATTCCTGTCCGCCGAGACGGCTGCGGGTGCGACCGCCGACGAGGCGACGGGCGATGTCGCCGGTGCGCGCGCAGACTCAAGCGCTGCCGCAACCGATGACTCGGCAGACGGCGACTCGGCGACGCACCCAGCAAGCAGAACGCGTCGCCGAGCGATGCACCAGATAGGAGGCTAGGCATGGGGGACTCTGAGAAGCGGCCTGACGGGCTGACCCACGTCGACTCGCGAGGCCACGCGAACATGGTCGACGTCGGCGAGAAGCCCGCCACCAGGCGCAGAGCGCTCGCGGACGCGTTCGTGACGATGAAAGCCGAGACGGCAGCGCTCGTGAGCTCGGGCGAAGCCAAGAAGGGCGACGTGATCGCCACCGCGCGGATCGCCGGCATCATGGCCGCCAAACGCACCGCCGACCTCATCCCGCTGTGCCACCCGCTCGCGCTCACGCACGTCGCGATCGACATCGCAGCTGCCGAGACACCCGGCCGCACGGGCGTGGCGATCGAGGCCACATGCGAGACAACCGGCCCGACCGGCGTCGAGATGGAGGCGCTCACGGCGGCCTCGGTTGCGGCGCTCACCATCTACGACATGCTCAAAGCCGTCGACCGCGGCATGACCATCGAAGTGGGACTGCGCTCGAAAGAGGGCGGCGCCTCCGGAGTCTGGACGAAGGAAGAGCAGCAATGAGTGAACCGAACACCGAGGGACGAGTCGTCTCGATCAACGTGAGTGCGCAGACGGGGATTGCCAAGTCGCCGGTACCCAGCGTCGAAGTCGTGCTCGATCGTGGGATCGCGGGCGACGCGCATGCGGGTGACTGGCATCGGCAGGTGAGCTTGCTCGCGATGGAGTCGGTGCAGCGCATGCGCGACGCGGGCGCCGACGTGAACCCGGGCGCATTCGGCGAGAACCTCACGGTCTTAGGACTCGACTTGCTGGCACTGCCGCTCGGCACCGAGATCGAGATCGGCTCGGCGAGACTGCAGGTGAGCCAGCACGGCAAGGAGTGCCACGACCACTGCGCGATCTATCACCAGGTAGGCGACTGCGTCATGCCGCGCGAGGGCATCTTCGGCGTCGTCACACAGGCGGGCACGATCGCCGAGGGCGACCGGGTCACCGTGCTCTCGCTCGGCGAGGGAACCTTCGAGCGAGTCGGCAGCGAATCGGCCTCATAGCTTGGCCGAAGCGCAGAGATAGCCTGCTCTGATCGCGACCAAACGGGCTGCCACAGACTCACGCCGCCTACGAGGGCGTGACGCGCACCGCGCAGACCTTGTACTCCGGGGTCAGGACGAAGGAGTCTTCGCCGGGACCGGTCACGAGGTTCACGAGGGGCTCGTCGTTGTGAAACGACGTCCACACCGAGCCGGGACGCGAGCGCTCCGTCACCTTGACGCGAATTCTGACTTCGCCGCGACGCGACTCAAGCGTCACGAAGCCGCCATCGGTCAGCCCGTAGTGCTCGGCATCGATCGGATGGACCTCGAGCAGCGTCTCGGGAACCAGCTCGCCGATGGGACTTCTCATGGTCATCGAGCCATTGCAGTAGTGCTGTAGGATCCGTCCGGTGCTCAGCAGCAACGGGTAGTCGTCGTCGGGCAGTTCCGCCGAAGGCAGGTACGGGATGTCGTGGAAGGTCCCGAGTCCCTTGGCGAACTTCCCTGAGTGCATCATCGGCGTGCCGGGGTGGTCCAGGTCAAAGACCGGCCAGTGCAGCGTCTCGGTTTCGATGCGCTCCAGCGTCACACCGTGATACTGCGGGGTGAGCTCGGCAACCTCTTCAAGGATCTCCTCGCTGCTGCCGTAGTCAAAGTCGGCACCCATCGCCTTGGCGATGTCGCAGACAACTTCCCAGTCCGACTTCAGGCCCTCGGGCGCCTCAACGACACGATGCACCGGCTGGATCCGGCGGTCGGCGTTGGTGAAGGTGCCGTCCTTCTCGAAGTAGCAGGCAACCGGAAGCACCACATCGGCACGCTTGGCCGTCTCGGTGAGGAAGAGATCCTGCACGACGACAAAGTCCATGTTGTCGAAGCCCTCGTGCACGAAGCCCAAGTTCGCCTGCGTCTTGGCAGGGTCGTATCCGATCACGTGCAGGCTCTTGAACTTGCCGGCGATCGCGGCCCGGTACATCTCCGGCTCCTTCAGGCCCGGCACCGCCGACAGCTCCACATCCCACGCTTCGCCGAATCGCTTGCGCGCGGCCTCGTCGGAAACGCGCTGATACCCCGTGTAGTACTCCGGCAGCGCGCCCATGTCACAGGACCCCTGCACGTTGTTCTGCCCGCGCAGAACCGCGATCCCAGCGCCCTCGCGCCCGACGTTGCCCGTGGCCATCGCGAGGTTGGCCAAGCACATGACCCCTTGCGAACCGGTGCGATGTTCGGTCACGCCGAGGCTGTAGATGATCAGCGCGCTCTTGGCGCTGGCATAGGCACGGGCCGCCGCCCGAACGTCGTCGGCGGGGACACCGGTGATCTGTTCGACCTTCTCGGGAGTGTAGGACGCAACGACCGCCCACATCGGCTCGAAGCCCTCGGTCCGGTTGCGGATGAAATCATCGTCGGACAGGTCCTCGTTGACGATGACGTTGAGCATTCCATTGAGCAGCGCGACGTTGGTGCCAGCCTTCAGACGCAGCCACTGATCGGCCAAAGGCGCCAGATCGATCTTGCGCGGGTCGGCAACGATGAGCTTGGTGCCTGCGGCCACCGCTTGCGTCACCATCATCCCGACCACGGGATGGGCCTCGGTGGTGTTGGAGCCGATCACGAACAGCAGGTCCGTCTTGCCGATGTCGGGAAGCGGATTTGTGGCCGCCCCCGAGCCAAAGGCCCGCGAGAGTCCCGCCACCGTCGGCGCGTGGCAGACCCGCGCGCAGTTGTCGACGCTGTTCGTGCCGATGATGGAGCGGTAGAACTTCTGCGCGACGTAGTTCTCCTCGTTGAGCCCTCGGCTCGAAGTCAGAACACCAAGTGCGTCGGGGCCGTGCTCGGCCTTGATCTCGGCGAACCTCTGCGCGACAAAGCTGATCGCCTCGTCCCATTCAACCTCGATGAAGGTCCCGTCCCTCTTGATGAGCGGCTTGTTCAACCTGTCAGGGCTATTGATGAACTCGTAGGCGAACCGGCCTTTGACACACAGGTTGCCGTCGTTGACACCCTCGCCGACCGGGGAGGTGATCTTGACGACCTTGTTGTTCTTGGTGTGGACCTCCAGCGTGCAGCCGGTGCCGCAGTACGGACAGATCGTCTTGGTCTTTGTGGTCTCCCAGCTTCTTGCCTGGCCGAGTGCCTGCGCCTCAGTCAGGGCGCCGACCGGACACGCCGAGACGCACTGGCCGCAGAAGACGCACGTGGTGTCGGCGAGTGAGACGCCGTTTGGCGTGGACACCTGAGTCTCGAACCCGCGATGCGACATGCCGATGGCGCGAGCGCCCGTGACTTCGGAGCAGATGCGCACGCACGCCCCGCACAGAATGCACTTCGACATGTCCCGCGCGATGAAGAGGTCCGGCTCTTGGGGGCGAACGGGGTGCCGAGCGGCATCCGCCAAGCTGGATTCCCTGACACCGTACTCGTAGGCATACTCTTGCAGCTTGCAGTCGCCGCTTGCTTCGCAGGCCAGGCAGTCGCTGGGGTGGTCTGAGAGCAGCAGATCGATGATGTTGCGCCGCATCTCGCGAATCGGCTCGGTGTTGGTCCGGATCACCATTCCGGGAGTCAGCGCGGTCGTGCATGCCGGCACGGGACCACGCGCGCCTTCGACCTCCACGAGACACAGCCGACACGCGCCGTACGGCTTGAGTCGCGGGTCATGGCACAACGTGGGAATGGCAATACCTTGTTCCCGCGCCAGATCGAGGATCGTGTTGCCTGTTTCTGCGCCAGCTTCGACTCCGTCGATCGTGACCACGCACCGCTCAGATGTTGCGCACTCGCCCATGGACTCTGACTCCCTGACCGTCGCCGACGTGCCCTACGTTCCCGCGACCACACGTCACCCATGCCGCCTCGGGGGCACAACGTGTGCCCCACTCTTCACGAGTCTGTCGTCTCTCCGGTGATATGTGAATCCATGATACCTGCGAACAGCTCATGTTATCGGTCAGCGGTAGAACGCGCCGGGAATGCGGCCCGCGAGGACTGGGCGGGGCCGAGCAGGTGTCGATTGGTTGGGCCACAGGAAGGACCGGTCAGAGCACGAGCTATCGCTTCTCCGAGTCGTCACCCTGCGGCTCGATCGCGCCGGACTCGAGAAGCTGCTTGTAGCGCTCTGGTCCCAGGCACGACAGCGCAGACGCGCAGTGCGCGGCGCAGGCGGGAACGACATCGCGGGTCACCTCGGTGCCGCACACGTGGCACTTCCGGCGGCCCTCATCGCTGAAGAACTCGATGCTGGCTCCGCATTTCGGGCACACGACATCGAACGCGGTCAGATTGCGCGTGTCTGATCCGGCGCATCCTGAGCCTGCCACGGGAACCACCACCTTCGCGAACCGCATACCGAGCTGTGCGCGCGATGCACACGCCAGACCGTACCCAGTGAATACCAGCCAGCGGCGTGCCCACTCGCCTTGCTCGCACGGAACACTCGTCAGCGGTGCGACCTTCTCGGCCAACGGCCGAGGCACGAACGCCGTTCGCCGGACACGCGCAGGGGTTGTTCTCGGCCGGTCGGGGGGCATCGTCTACACTGCTGGTGTCTACGCTCGCTGTCATGGGAGGCCCTGATGGAGCAAGTTCGCGTTAAGCGCGCGCTCGTGTCGGTCACCGACAAGACCGGTGTCGCTGACTTCTGCCGCACGCTCGCCACCGAGTTCGGCGTCGAAATCGTGTCGACCGGCGGGACCGCCAAGGCGCTTGCCGATGCCGGAGTCCCCGTGCGACCGATCGACGACCTCACCGGCTTCCCCGAGATGATGGACGGCCGCGTCAAGACGCTGCATCCCCGCGTACATGGCGGCCTCCTCGCCCGCCGAGACAAAGCCGAGCACATGGCGGCCGCCGAGGAGCACGGCATCGGCATGATCGATCTGGTGTGCGTGAACCTCTACGCGTTCGAGGCGACCATCGCCAAGGAGGGCGTGACCGAAGCCGAGGCCATCGAGAACATCGACATCGGTGGACCGTCCATGCTTCGCTCGGCGGCTAAGAACTTCCAAAGTGTGACGGTCGTCACAAATCCGGCTGACTACGACTCCATCCTCGCCGAGATGCGCGCCAACGGCGGAGCGACCACGCTGGCCACTCGGCGAACCCTTGCCACCGAGGTCTTCGAGAAGACCAACGCCTACGACGCGGCGATCTGGATGTATCTGTCCGGCTACCA
>CAZIPN010000014.1:29094-48847 GCA_964541225.1 uncultured Eubacteriales bacterium | reverse complement strand
ACGAACAGCTCATCGAGTTCGGCGGGGAGTGGCTCGAGTTCGAGTTCGGGCGGGAGTTCGAGCGGCAGCTCGAGCAGTGGCACGTCCAGCTCGTCGAGCAGCTCAGGCAGCTCCATCACGATCACCGACATGAACTCGCTGCAGGTCGAACTCAGTGTGAGCGAGGTCGACATCCCGAAGGTGGCTGTCGGGCAGACGGCGACGGTCGAATTCGACGCGATATCCGGCAAGAGCTTCACCGGCACGGTCAAGTCGATCCTGCCAAACGCCACCACGAGTTCCGGCGTCGTCAACTACACCGTATACGTGAAGCTCGACACGGTCGACGCGCACGTCCGCACTGGCATGACGGCGACGGTCGACATCTCGACGCAGAGCGCCACTAACGTGGTCGCGGTGCCCAGCGCTGCAGTCAAGACCACCAACGGCACGAAGTACGTGCTTGTGGTCGGCCCAAATGGAACCACCACGCGGAAGACGGTCACCGTCGGCGTCACCGACGACACGTACACGCAGATCGTGAGCGGTGTCTCGGAAGGCACGATGGTTTCGACAGGCAGCGTGTCGACTGGCGGCTCGAGCAGCGCGTCATCGAGCAGGAGTTCCAACGGCGGCTTTCTCGGCGGGCCAGGCGGCGGCGGGCCTCCCGCTGGTGGGCCGGGGGGCAACTGATGTCGGCCATCATCGAAGTCCACAATGTGGTGAAGACCTACATCACGGGCGACACCTACACGCAGGCGCTCAAGGGCGTGTCGATGACGGTCGAGGAAGGCGAGTTCGTCGCCATCATGGGGCCGTCGGGCTCCGGCAAGTCGACGCTCATGAACCTGCTCGGCTTGCTCGATACGCCGACAGCCGGCACGTACCGCATCCGCGGCGTGGACGTCAGCTCGCTCGATCAAGTCGAGCTTGCCGAGGCCCGCTCGCGCGAAATCGGCTTCGTGTTCCAGTCGTTTAACCTGTTGCCTCGCGCGACGATCATCCGCAACGTGACGCTTCCGCTCGTCTACGCACGCACGCCTGATCGTGAGCGCCAGCCGCGAGCGATCGCGGCGATGGAGGCAGCGGGGTTGACGCCGGAGCTGTTCCACAAGCTCTCAAACCAGATCTCCGGCGGTCAGATGCAACGGGTGGCCATCGCCCGAGCACTCGTCAACGACCCCGCGCTCATACTTGCCGACGAACCCACTGGCAACCTCGACACCACGACCGGCGAGTTCATCCTCCAGACGTTCGAGCGCCTGCGCGACCAGGGACGCACCATCGTGCTGATCACCCACGAGGCCGAGGTCGCGGCGCACGCGGACAGAACACTCCACATCCGCGATGGCTTGCTCAGCGCCGAGGACATGGCGGGAGTGACGCCGTGAAGATCAAGGACTTGCTGGTCGAGACGTTTCTCTCTCTCACGGCGAACAAAGCGCGGTCGTTCTTGACGATTCTCGGCATCGTGGTCGGCATCACATCGGTCATTGTCATGGTGGCGTTCGGGCAGGGGACCAAGGCGTCCATCGAGTCCAACATCTCGTCGATGGGGGCGAACCTGCTCACGGTGTCGCCTGGCGGGTCGATGAGCGGGCGTATCGGCGGGGCCGGAGGCGGGTTTGGCGCCAACACGAACTCGCTCACGCTCAAGGACGTCGCCGCGATCAAGTCGCAGGTGGCCAACGTCACGGCGGTCGCTCCCGCCACGTCCAGCAGCTATCAGGTATCCGCCGAGTCCAGCAACACGAACGTGAGCGTCACGGGCACGACCTACGACTACCCGTCCATTCGCAATATCTCGGTGGAGTACGGCGCATGGTTCACCGACACCCAGCAGGGCAACGGTGCGCGCGTCGCGGTCCTAGGCCCCGACACCGCCGACACGCTGTTTGGCTCCTCCCAAGAGGCGGTGGGCCAGAAGATCCGCATCTCGGGACAGCCGTTCACGGTCATCGGCGTGACGAAGTCCAAAGGTTTAAGCGGCATGTCAAACAATGACGAGATCGTCTACGTGCCGTTCGACGCATTCCAGGCGCATCTCTCGAAGTCCACGGGCGTGAGCAGCGTCTACGTGGAGGCGTCATCGCAAGACGCGATGACCAAGGTTGAGTCGGATATGGAGGCGCTCCTGCTCGCTCGGCATGGCATCTCGGATTCCGCGAACGCCGATTTTCGCATCATGAATCAGGCCGACATCGCCTCAACGCTCTCGTCGGTCACCAACACGCTCACGCTGCTTCTGGGCTCGATCGCGGGGATTTCTCTGCTGGTTGGCGGCATCGGCATCATGAACATGATGCTCACAACCGTTACCGAGCGCATTCGCGAGATCGGCTTGCGCAAAGCGCTCGGCGCAACGCGCTCCGACCTCACCTCGCAGTTTCTGTCCGAGGCAGTCGCGCTGACGGTTCTCGGCGGGCTCATCGGCATCACGCTTGGGTGGTCGGTGTCGTGGGCGATCACGACGTTTTCCAGCTACACCACCAACGTCAGCGCGCTTTCCGTGCTGCTCGCCGTGGGTGTGTCCACGGCCATTGGCATCGTGTTCGGCTACTACCCGGCACGCCGAGCCGCGAAGCTCGACCCGATCGAGGCGCTTCGCTACCAGTAGGTCCGGCGGTGCCGGGCTGCGCGCTCGGCACCTTGAGAATCAGGAGGAATGACCATGAACGGAACACAACAACTTGGGCAGGGGGCGGCCGGCGGTGCAGCAGGCGCGGGGGGCCAGGGGATGCCTCAGGGGATGCCGCCTGGAGGTATGCCGCAAGGAGGCCCTCCCGGTGCGCACGGCGCGTTCGGCTTTGTGCCGGGAGGCCCCATCGCGAGCATGGTGATCCTCGGCATCTTCGTCGCAACACTGATCGTGCTCGCCATCGTCTTCTTCAAGCTCTTCCAGAAGGCGGGCCTCTCCGGAGCACTCGGACTTCTGATGCTGATCCCGGTCGTCAACCTCGGCGTGGCGCTCTACCTCGCGTTTGCCGAGTGGCCAGTGCTCGCCGAGCTTGCGCGTGTCAAGCTTCTCGCAGCATCGAAGGTACCGGCCGCCCCGACGGCCGTGCTCGATTCCGCCGCGTCGTCACAGGCGCCAGATGCCGCGCCTCCGTCGCAGCCGCCAGATGCCAGCCTTCCGCTCGGTGCGTAGTGTGGCTGTGGCCTGCGCGAACGGAGGGGCGGTCCCTGCTCGGGAGGCTGCCCCTCCGTGCTACTTGCGTCGTCGGATGATGCGCTGCGCGATGGTGAAGAGCGCGAGGGAGACGACGACGAAGGCGATCCACTGCCAGGTCGATGCCACGTGCAGCGCCTCAAGCAACGCTGCGGTGCCGGCGCCTGCGGCCCATGGCAGCATGAGCAAGCCGCCGGTGGCGGCTTCAGCGAGTGCGAGAAGCACGGTGACACATATCCACGCCCAGAACGCGACGCTCACACTGCCTCCTTGGCGACGATTGGCGGCGGGCCTGCCTTGCGGGCACGTCTCTGTGGCGCATTATCGCCGAGATGCGGGCAGTCGCACGATCCGGGTCATCTCAGAGTATCCTCAACCCAGCGCGGGCGGGTATGAACGCCGAGACTGCTGGGAGGGTGTTGTGCCGCGAATCTACGCACACATCGACGACTCGATCGGGTCTACGCCGATGGTCTTCTTGCGCAGGCTGTCTGAGGGTCTGCCGGCGAAGGTAGCCGTCAAGCTTGAGTCGCGAAATCCCGGTGGCTCGGTCAAGGATCGTATCGGCAAGGGCATGGTTGACGATGCCGAGGCGCGTGGAATCATCGCGCGCGACGTCTCCGTAATCGTCGAGCCGACAAGCGGCAACACCGGCATTGCGCTGGCGCTTGTCGGCGCGTCGCGCGGGTACCGAGTGATTCTCACCATGCCCGAGTCGATGTCGGTAGAACGTCGCAAGCTGCTGCGCGCCTACGGCGCCGAACTGATCCTGACTCCCAGGGAAGAGGGGATGAGCGGCGCCGTCGAGGCCGCCAACGAACTCGCCGACAAGACGCCCAACTCCTGGATTGCTGGACAATTCGACAACCCGGCAAACCCCCGAGCACACTTCGAGACCACCGGCCCGGAGATCGAGGAGGCGCTTGGCAGCGATCGCGTCGGCGCGCTTGTGGTGGGAGTCGGAACTGGCGGCACGATCACCGGCGTGGGCCGCTACCTCAAGGAGAAGCATCCTGCGATGCTCGCCATAGCAGTCGAGCCCGCCGAGTCACCAATCATCTCGCAGACACTTCAAGGCGATGCGCTAACTCCCGGGCCGCACCTCATTCAGGGGATAGGAGCCAACTTCATCCCGTCCGTTCTCGATCTCGGGGCGTTGGATGAAGTCGAGCATGTGACCGGCGACGAGGCCATTGCGATGGCTCGCAGGGCCGCCGCCGAAGAAGGGCTGCTTGTCGGAATTTCCAGCGGCGCCAACATCGCAGCTGCGCTTCGCGTCGCGGCTCGGCCTGAGCTTGCTGGTACGGTGATCGTGACGTTTGCCCCGTCCAACGGCGAGCGCTATCTGTCCACCGAGTTGTGGGGGCCGTTGGGCTGAGCGGGCGCTGCGCGCATGCCGAGACTACGGCATGCTGTGTACACTTGCCTTTGGCTATGTTCTGGCATTCGTATATGCAACGGCTTGTGTTAGCGATGGCTCGGTATTGGCATGTGGCGACCCATACGCCAGATGCAGATCTGCGGCAAGCGCCCTATGATGTTCGGACCAAAGGCCCGGTCTATTGTCGGCCGGATGACCTTTCGAGATCCCCGGAGGGAGCGATCCATGAGCAAGGCACTGGTTCTGGGTGGAGGCATCGCTGGAGTTGAGGCTGCCATTCAGCTGCGAAAGAAGCATCACGACGTGACGCTGGTATCAGGCAGAGACTACCTCTTCGTCTATCCGATCTCGATCTGGATTCCGGTACACGGCATCGACTTCAGCGACGTCTCGGTGCCGCTCGAAGAGCTTGCAAGTATTCATGGATTCGACTTCGTTCACGCCGAGGTCACGAAAGTGCGTGCCAAGGAGCATGCGGTAGACCTCGGTGACGGGCGGACGCTTACCGACTACGACTACCTCGTGCTTGCCATGGGGCAGGGCAAGACTCAGCCCAAAGGCATCGAGCACACATTCTCGATATGCGGGGAGCCAGGAGTGTCAGTAGAGATGCGCGACCGCATCGACGCCATGATGAAAGTGGGCTCAGGTCGCATTGCCGTCGGGTTCGCCGGCAACCCCAAGGACACCTCGGCGCTTCGAGGCGGCCCGGCCTTCGAGCTTCTGTTCAACATCGACCATTACCTGCGCCAGAAGGGCGTACGCGACAACTTCGAACTCACGTTCTTCGCGCCGATGCCGGAGCCTGGTGCTCGCATGGGGGAGAAGGCCGTCCCCACGCTTCGGCGATTCTTCGCTGGGAAGAACATCGCCTCGCACACCGGCGTCAAGATCACCGCGTTTGAAGAGAACGCGGTTGTGTTCGAAAACGGCAAGCGTCTCGAGACGGATCTCATCCTATTCATTCCAGGGGGCAGTGGTCATCCGGTGTACAAGAACTCTGACCTGCCACTGAGTGAGGCCGGGTACGTTCAGGCGGGCGAGAACTCACTTGTGGAGGGGTTCACGGACGTGTTTGCGATCGGCGACGGCGCCACCTTGCTTGGACCGGACTGGAGGGCGAAGCAGGGTCATGTTGCCGAGGTGATGGCGCGGGGCGTTGTGGAGAACATCGAAGCTCTGGGCCGAGGGGAATCGGCTTCACACAGCTACGTGCCGCACGTCAATATCTTGTGCGTCATGGACATCGGGCCCATGGCGGTGATGGTGTCTCGCAACACCAGCCGCCAGAGACTTGTCCCTCTGCCGTTCGTCGGTCATCCGATGAAGAAGGCATGGGGTTTCTACTATCGAAATTCCAAGCGCGGTCGCGTTCCGAGACTGCCTGGCATGTAGGACCGAAACCGCCGTTTTATGCATCCGGCGCTCCCCCGGTGATGTCGTACAAACGTCAGAATTGCCCACGTCGGCGTGCTCAGAAACTGCTGTTGCACCCGATGGCGTTCTGATACACTCCGAGGCGTTTCGCGGTGGGATCCGCGGATTCCGCGCGCGCTTGCGACACGCGCTCGGATCTGGCCGTACGACCGTATCGTCCAGGGAGCAAGGGAGGAACCATGAAGGTGAGCAAGAAGATCCTGCTCGCTGCGCTCGGCGGTTTCATCGCTGTCGCGATGTCAGCCACCGGTTGCAGTGGGAGTTCTGGCGGCGGCTCGAGCAGTGCGAGCGGCCCGACCGAAGTGAAGATAGGGGTCGGTGCTCCGCTGACTGCCGGTGCCACGGCGCTTGGCCAAGGTATGGAGCGCGGTGCCAAGCTCGCTGTTGAGCAGGCCAATGCGAGCGAGACCGTCAAGGCCGCAGGTCTGAAGTTCTCGGTGACTCCGGGCGACGACCAGGGCGACCCGAAGACGGGCGTCACAGTTGCCAATACCTTTGCGTCGGATCCCGCAATCGTGGGCGTCATGGGTCACCTGAACTCCGGCGTTTCTATTCCGGCATCCAAGGTCTATGCCAGCAAGAAGATCGTCATGGTTTCGCCGGCGTCGACGAACCCGGCCCTGACCCAGCAGGGGCTCAGCAATGTGTTCCGCGTGTGCACGACGGACTCAGTGCAGGGACCGGCGGCCGCCAATTTCGCAACCAAGCTGCTCGGCTTCAAGACCGTCTACGTTGTCGATGACTCGACTCCGTACGGTGTGGGCCTCGCCGACGAGTTCCAGAAGCAGTTCACTGCCAACGGCGGCAAGGTCTTGGGCAGGCAGAAGACTGCCGACAAGGACACGGACTTCAACGCTCTGGTCACCAAGATCAAGGCGACGAATCCCGATGTCATCTACTACGGTGGCATTTACAACGCGGGTGCCCTTTTCGCCAAGCAGGCCAAGGACGGCGGCATCAAGGCTCCGTTCATGGGCGGCGACGGTCTGTATGACGCGCAGTTCATCAAGTTGGCCGGTGCCGCAGAAGCTGAAGGCGATTTCGCGACGTCTGTCGGATATCCGACCAAGGATCTTCCGGCGGGCACGGACTTCCTCGCGGCATACAACAAGGCGTATCCGGGTGTTGAGCCCGCCGCCTACGACGCGTACTCCTACGATGCGACGAACGTGATCATCAGCGCAGTGGTCGCGGCGGCGAAGTCGGTGGGTGCGGACAAGGTTACGAGCCCGGCTGGTCGTGAGGACATCATCAAGAACGTCGCCGCGACAAACACGCAAGGTGTCACGGGTCCGATTTCCTTCGATGCTCAAGGTGATACGACCAACAAGGCGATCACGCTCTACACGGTGCAAAACGGCGCGTGGGTTACGAAGGCTCTGCCTCAACAGTAGGAGGCCTGGAACAACCGTCCCGAATCACGCACCTCCGGGCGGGCATCTGAGAAGGGTGCCCGCCCGGACTGCGTTTGTGCAACGGCGAAGGACGGCCCGTTTCGGATAGACAGGAACGACCGAAGTGCAACTGGCGACTATCATTCTCGCGCAGCTCATCAACGGCATCACCCTGGGTGGCATGTACGCGCTCATTGCCCTTGGGTACACGCTGGTGTACGGCATTCTTCTGATGATCAATTTCGCACACTCAGAACTCTTCATGAGTGGTGCGTTCGTTGGACTCGGCGTGATGACTCTGCTCACGAGTTCAACGGTCGCATCTCGGGTGCCAGCTCTCGCCCCGGCGCAGCACTTCTTCGCGGGATCCACATTCGGGATTGTGTGTATGTTGCTCATCGCGTTCTTCGTTTCGATGGTAGTTGTGGGCTTCGAAGGCGTCATCACCGAGCGGTTCGCCTATCGCCCTTTGCGCCATGCGCCACGCCTTGCACCGCTGATCTCCTCGGTGGGCGTGTCGCTGTTCCTGCAAAATGCCGTGCTGCTCTGGATCAGTGCGGGGCAGGTGCCGTTTCCGAATCCACTGGGGCAATCGACGCTCTTCAGCATTGGAGGCGTCGATGTCAGCCTTCTGAAGGTCGTCATCGTCGTGACGGCGGTCGTACTGCTCATCGCGCTCGACACCTTCATCTCGCGCAGTCGGCTCGGCAAGTCGATGCGTGCGACATCCCAGGACCGTGAGGCTGCGGGATTGATGGGGATCGACGTCAACATGTCGATCACGGCGGCGTTCTTCATCGGCCCGGCATTGGGCGCTGTCGCCGGCATGTTCAGCGGCATGTACTACGGTTCGGTCGTCTACAACATGGGCTTCTTGCCGGGCATCAAGGCATTCACCGCAGCCGTGCTCGGCGGGATTGGGAACTTGCGGGGCGCGATGCTGGGCGGGTTCGTCTTGGGAATTGCCGAGGCCCTGGCGTCAGGCTTCATTTCCACCGGATACAAGGACGTCATCGCGTTCGCGATTCTGATTCTCGTGCTGATCTTCCGTCCGGGCGGCCTGCTCGGCGAGTCTGTTGTCGAGAAGGTCTAGCCGTGAGCGAACTGGGAATGGACATCGACGCGCAAACCGGCAAGGCCAAAGCCTCACCGCTCAAGATCTCGCTCTACACGCTGTTGGCACTGGCGGTGATCATCACGCCGCTTGTGTTCGAGGGCTACGGGTGGCTCTTCGTTCCCCACATCATGGCTCTCATCGGGCTCTACGTGATGCTTGCCCTCGGTCTGAACATCGTCGTTGGTTTTGCGGGTCTGCTGGACTTGGGCTACATCGCGTTCTACGCAATCGGCGCGTACTCGGGCGTGGTCGTCGGCGCGTGGGCGCTCACGCACGCGCCCAAGTTGGGGCCGTGGATCTACTTCTTGATGATCCCAGTGGCCGCTGCGACGGCTGCTCTGACGGGCATTGTGTTGGGCATTCCAGTCTTGCGCCTTCGCGGCGACTACCTGGCAATCGTGACGCTGGGTTTCGGAGAAATCGTCCGCATCATCATCACGAACGACGCATTTGGTCTCACGAACGGAGCTGCCGGACTGCCGAGAGCAGGGCAGTTCATCCCGTCCCCGTTTGGCCTTGACTGGCTCCAGTCGCACGTGTGGTTTCCGATCTCTGCGCTTGGCCGGAACTTCACACTGCAGATCGACAACAACGTGTACTGGTACTACATCATCGTGCTGCTCTGTTTGCTCACCATCTTCGTGGTGCGGCGTCTAGATCAGTCCCGTCTCGGCCGTTCGTGGGCCGCGCTTCGCGAAGACGAGGTCGCGGCAGCGTCGGTTGGCGTGAGCGTCATGCAGACGAAGCTGTGGGCGTTCTCACTGGGTGCCTTGTGGGGTGGGATTGCCGGCCTCACGTTCGCGAACTTCCAGCAGTTCGTGAGCCCGGAGTCGTTCACCTTCATGGAGTCGGTGTTCGTGGTCTGCACGATTGTCATCGGCGGCATGGGCTCAATTTCTGGCGCGATCGTAGGCGCTGTCATCATCCAAGGCATCCCACAGATGATTCAGGGGCTAGCGGCGGCCGGCAAGCTCCAGGGTGTCGGCATCGATCCCGCCACTGCAACCGTCATCGCGAACTACCGTTTTCTGGTGTTCGGCCTGTTCATGGTCATCATGATGGCGTGGCGACCGCAGGGTCTGCTGCCGTCGAAACGCAGGGCTGCCGAGCTCAAGCCCGAATCACCGGAGATCGCAGATGTCGAAAGCGAACAGCTCTATGACGCTCAGCATGACGCCGCACATCCTGGCGTCGATGAGTAGACCAGGCACGAGAGAGGTAGTCGGCAGATGACACGCCTGGTAGATGCGAAGAATGTCACCATGCAGTTCGGCGGATTGAAGGCCGTCAACGACGTGACGCTGCACATTGATGAAGGCGAGATCGTCGCCTTGATCGGCCCCAACGGGGCTGGCAAGACCACGTTCTTCAACATGCTCACCGGCATCTACACCCCGACGCACGGCACGCTCACGTTCAAGGGCACGACTGTGGGTGGCAAGAAGCCACATGTGATCGCAAAGCTTGGCATCACGAGAACCTTCCAGAACATCCGTCTCTTCCAGAACATGACGGCGCTGGAGAACGTGATGGTCGGCCGGCATATTCGCACCAAGGCGACGGCTGTCGGCGCGATCCTGCGGACTCCGGGCTTCAAAGCCGAGGAGGAGCGGACTCTCGACGAGTCATACCAACGTCTGGATTTCGTTGGCCTCGGCCATGCGGCAAATGAGCTCGCAATGAACCTGCCCTATGGAGATCAGCGACGTCTCGAGATCGCGCGTGCGCTGGCCGCCGAGCCTACGCTGCTGCTTCTCGACGAACCGGCGGCGGGCATGAATCCGCACGAATCCAAGGCGCTCAACGGGCTCGTGCGCAAGGTGCGCGAGCTGGGCGTGACGATCCTGCTCATCGAACATGACATGAAGGTGGTCATGGATCTCGCCGACCGCATCTACGTGCTCGACTTCGGCGAATTGATCGCGCAGGGACTTCCCGTCGAGATCCAGCGCAACCCGAAGGTCATCGAGGCGTACTTGGGTTCCGGCGCACAAGCTGTACGTGCCGCCGAGAAGGCTTCGGAGTCTGAAATGACCCCGAACGGCGCCGAGGGGCCGTTCGAGCAATCGTCGTCTGTCGAGGAGGAGCCGCACGATGTCTGATCCGCTCCTCAAGGTCGAGAACCTGAACACCTACTACGGGAAGATCCATGCGCTCAAGGGCATCTCGATCGAGGTCCTGGCTGGAGAGATCGTCACACTCATCGGCGCCAACGGCGCGGGCAAGTCGACGACGCTCAAGACCATCTCGGGTCAGCTGTCCCCCAAGGCAGGCACGATCACGTATGAAGGCGAGCCGATCCAGGGCAAGCCGCCGCACTTGGTGACCGCGAAGGGTGTCGTGCAGGTTCCAGAAGGCCGAAGGATCTTCCCGCGCATGACGGTCATGGAGAACCTCGAGATGGGTGCGTTTCTGCGTCGAGACAAAGACGCAGTCGCTGCCGATCTCGCGCGCGTCTTCGAGTTGTTTCCGCGGCTTTCCGAGCGAGTGAGCCAGAAGGGTGGGACGCTTTCCGGCGGCGAGCAGCAGATGCTCGCAATGGGCAGAGCAATGATGTCGAGCCCTCGCCTGCTCATGCTCGATGAGCCCTCTATGGGCTTGGCTCCGGTAGTCGTGGACCTGATCTTCGACACCATCCACAAGCTGCACGACTCGGGGATCACCATCCTGCTGGTCGAGCAGAACGCGCATATGGCGCTCTCGATAGCAGACCGTGGCTACGTTCTTGAGACGGGTGCGATCAAACTCAAGGGTGCAGGCAAAGAGCTGCTCGAAAACGAGGCGGTCCGCAAGGCGTACCTCGGCGAGTAGCGCGCGAAGTCACCCGGCGCGCCGTGCCTGGTCCGCACTGCGCCTGGTGTCTCGGCGCACCCTACGCTGGCCCGCATCCCCTGCGGCGCGCGTTGCTGTGTTTGCGGCCGAGCGCTTGCTTCATCTCGGCACTCATGGGAAGACAAGCTCTGGGGGACTGTATGTCCACAGTCCGGTGCCGGGGAGAAGCAGCGCCGCCATCGGGTTTCTTTCGTGCAGGTGAGGGTGGTCGCGGTGGCGAGTGCCAGGACAGGCATGACCAAAGCACAACTGACGGCCGAGCTGTCCGCCGCGCGCCAGCGAGTTGCCGAGCTTGAGGCGTCGCGTCGGGGCGAGCCTCAAGGGCGCGCCATATGTCACCAGGCGCTGGAGACGATTCAGGATGCCGTCTTCGTGGTGAACAGCGACGAGCGAGTGGCGTACATGAACGAGGCGGCGGCGCACTTCTTCATGCAGGCGATAGACGATGTCGTCGGCCAGCCGGTCGGTGTTCTCTTTCCCGCCGAGGTAGCCACGCAACATCTAGCCAGGTTGCGCTCCGTGCTTCAGACTGGCCGCTCCTATGCCGGCGATGTGGAGACCGTGTTTCCTCCGGGTCGGATGTGGCTTCATGTCTCGCTGGTGCCGCTGTCTGATGAGGACGGGGTGATTACCGGAGTGTGCGGCGTGGCCCGCGACATCACCGCGCGTAGGCACGCGGAAGAGACGTTGCGCGCGAGCGAAGGGCGATATCGTGCGCTCGTGGAGGCTGTCGGCGATCTTGTGTTCGTCATCGACCGTGATGACCTGGTGCAGTACGTCAACGAGGCTGGCGCCCGGCTGTTTGGCAGTCATCCATATGAACTCATAGGCGAGCGTCGCGATGAGCTTCTTCAGGGGCAGCCAGAATGGGGTGAGCGGCAGTCCCAGAGGCTGCAGAGAGTCTTTGAAACGGGCGAGATGGTCTATGCCGAGTATCCGGCGCACTACCCGAGTGGCACCCGGTGGCAGGGGACCTCGCTCGCGCCCGTGCGCGACCAGGACGGCACTATCGTGGCGGTTGTCGGGATCGGCCGCGATCTGACGGCCCACAAAGAGGCCGAGGACGCTCTTGCCGAGGCGAACGCGCAGCTCGAAGCGCGGATCGGCGTGATCGAGCGCGTGTCATCGCAAATCTCGGCACTGAACCGGCTCGGGCAGATGCTTCAGGGCTGCCGCAACGAGATGGATGCCTACGAGGTCTTCGGCTCCATCGCCGGGGAGCTCTTTCCCGGCATGAGCGGTTGCCTGGCAACACGCGAGGAGAACGGCGACCTGCTTGATGTTGTCGCCGAGTGGGGTGACGCCGACACGTTCGAGAAGACGTTCTCGATTGAGGCCTGCTGGGCGTTGCGTCTTGGCAGAGCGTACGAAACCGATCGTGGCAGAATGCAAGCGGACCACCTGCACCTCGGGGAGGAGGACAGCGCTCTGTGCGTACCACTGACGGTAGGTGGTCGGTCTCTGGGCCTGCTGAGCGTGACGTCGAAAGATCCAGAGGATACGCACGGAGAAATCGCGCAGCAGCACGCGGTTTCTGTGGCCGAGCAGACGGCGCTTGTGCTGGGGAATCTGCGGCTTCGTCAGCGGCTGGAAGACCAGGCCGTCCATGACGCGCTCACGGGTCTGTACAACCGGCGATTCTTCGAGGAGACGTTTCGCCGAGAGCATCATCGCGCTACGCGCAACGGCGAGAACCTGGCCGTTGTCCTCATGGACATCGATCGCCTCAAGAACTACAACGACGATCACGGACACGCAGCTGGTGATGAAGTGCTGCGCGCCAGCGCGGCGGTGATGGTCGGCGCAATTCGCCGTGAGGACGCCGCGTGTCGCATCGGGGGCGATGAGTTCGTCGTCCTGCTGCCCGGCGCTTCGGCAGATGAGGCGCTAGAGAAAGCAGAGGAGATCCGCAACGAGATCGGGAACCTGACCCTCAGTCACGGCGAGCGCTTGTTGGAGCCAATCACGCTGTCGGTGGGAGTTGCCGTGTTTCCGGAAGACGGCCTGCAGATCGACGATCTCATGGCTACTGCCGATGGGGCGCTTCACCAGGCCAAAGAGGCCGGACGCAACCGAGTCAGGGGCGCTGACTGAGGACCGGGGCGTTCAGCGCCGCCAGACTCCTCCGACCAGCAGCGCGAGCAGTGAGCTCGCTCCCGCGTGCTCGAGGATCCCGCGTTCTGGCTCGTCCTCGGCCACGTCAAAGATCGCAAGATCGCCGAGTGCACCAGGCTCAAGCGTTCCTGAGCGACCCTGCAAGCCGATGGCCCTCGCGCCCATGCGGGTGACGATGTCGATGAGAGTCTGGGCGCTCAGCGAGGGGTGCTCGGCGGCAAGAACGCGCACGTCGGCCATGAGGTCGAGATCGTCGTTGCTTGCCGCCGAGTCCGTCCCAATGCCCACCGGGATGTCTCGCCGCAGAAGCGCGGGCACGTCGGCGATGCGATTGCCGAGGTAGTGGTTCGAGCGTGGGCACGTGACCACGCCGCGTACGTTGTCATCGGACATTCGCTCGATGTCAGCCGTGGAGGCTTCGCCGAGATGCACGAGCGTCGCGTCGCCGAGGATGCCGAGTTCTGCGAGGTAGTCGACGGCTGTGCCGCCAGTGGGGACGAAGCCGTGAGCGGCGCGCCGTGCACTTGGCGCGAGCGGGCCCGTGCCCAACGCTATGAGTTCACTCTCGGCGGGGGATTCAGCGGCATGGATCGCGAAGGGAATACCGAGTGCCTCGGCGCGCGCGTACACGGCCGTCAGAAGGTCCGGACCTGAGGTGTAGGGCGAGTGCGGCGAGATGCCGAGCACAACACGGGCGGCGCCGAGTGCGGACGGGTTTGCGGGGAAGTACGCGCGCTCAAGCGCATCATCCAGGCCATCGGCCGACACGCCGAGGACCTCGGTGTAGAAGACGCCTGCCAGCCCATTTCCTGCGGCGATGTTGATCTCGGCGGGGCCGTAGACGATGTCGCCGACCGCCGTCACGCCGCAGTCGAGGAGCTGCTGCGTGCCGTGCTCGGCAGAAGCGGCGAAGTCGCCGAGTTCCCAGGAACGCATCTTGTCCACGACACGGTGAAGCCACTCGGCGAACGGCATCCGCGGTATGGCGCCGGCCAGATCTGTGAGCGAGAGGTGGGTGTGTGCGTTGACGAGGCCGGGCATGATCGTGGCGCCGTCGAAGTGACGGCGCTCGGCATCGGGTCGCGCGATAGCTTCGAGTTCGGCGCGGCTACCGAGCGCGATGATGCGGCCGTCATCCACGAGCACGGCACCGTCGCGCAACGGTTCGCGCGAGACGGGCAGGACCCACGTTGCGGAGACGAGCCGTGATCTCACCGTGAGGCGTCGCTTCCTGGTCGCTCGTCAGGGATGCCGAGGAGACTGGGCTTGCGATGCGACATGCAGTTGCAGGCGGTCTGGTCTACAGACGCGTTTGCGATCGTGTCCAGAACGATTCGCGCGATTGCATGGGATTCATCGAAGAAGATCGCCTTCATCTCGGCATGCTCCCATTCACGAACGACACCTTCACCGTAGTTCACCACGATGTAGATACCTGCATAGCAGGCGCCAATGTCGCGTGCGAGGAAGACCTCAGGTGCCAGGGACTGCCCGATGATGTCAGACCCGAGGCGTTTCATGTAGTCGACTTCGGCGACGGACTCAAATCGAGGTCCGTCCGTCACGAGGTACGTTCCGCGTGAGAAGACGCGGGGAAACGATTGGCTGGCGCCCGAGTACAGGTGCTGGGCCAAGTCACGGCAGATCGGTTCGCGCATGATGAGGAGGTGATCGCCTTTGACGTAGATGTCCTGCTTGATGGTCAAGTCGATGAAATCGTTCGGGATGACCACATCACGAGGGTCGAGAAGGTGGTTGAGTGAGCCGACGCCGCCGTCGGCAACCACTTTGCGCACGCCTGCCTCCGCGAACACCCAGAACACCTGCAAAGACGCGTCGGCCCGCTTCACGCCGCGCCGCCATCCATGCATTCTCACGGCGAGGGCCTCGCGCGATCCGTGTGGACCGGTGACTCGGAAGTGTGTGAACATCGGCGAAACGCCAAATGGAGTCTCGAAGACCAGATTGGTGCCGAGGACCTCGACGCGTTCGTCGGCGAGCGCTTGGGGGAAATCGAAACTGAGGGAGCCGCTTCCGCCACAGACGCCGAACTCAGCGGATGGAACAGGGACCTCGGGCATGGCAGTGACCTCCTTTGGCAAGAGACTACCTGAACAGCGACACCGGCGGTATTGGCGGCGGCACGTGGATTTGCTGGAGATATCGTGCAGTCGGTGATTCTTGGAGTTGCGGTGGCATTGTCAGTGCAGATGGATGATCACAGGGTGACAGCGCAGTTGACGCGGCGGGAGACAGCCAGCCTATGAAATGGCACGAAGAAGACGAACACGAACCGTCTCACGAGCGGGGCTTGCTGCTAGCACTTATCGTGCTTCTCATAGTGGGTGGGTTTGCCGCGTGGGGGCTTGGGTTCTTCGGCGCGGCCGGCCTGCAGAGTTCGCAAGACCTCCAAGCGGCCATGTCGCGCGCGGCTCAGCGGCTCGGCAGCGAGGTCGCTACGTCGGCCCGCGCAGTGCTCCCAATCGGCGGACACATTGCCAAAGCCGTCAAAGTGCCGGGAGTGCATCCGCACATTGTCCCGACCAAGGGCAAGGCGGTCAGTCCCAAGACGCAGCACTTCACGTTTGACGGCGTCAAGTACAGTGTCACGGCTCACGTCGCTACTGATGTGTACTGGGGAGCCAAAAAGTCGACGCGTCTACTCGTGCAGTACCCGGGCGAATCAGACGAGACGTGGACGAGCACCTACTACCACGATTTCGCCGACGATCCCGCGCAGCGCGTCACTATCGACGACGTCTGCTCACAGTTGCGTGCAATCAAGAAGCGCTCTCACTTGGGGCAGGACCAGTATCTCGAACTCATTGCCAAGTACGTTCAGTCGATCCCGTACGATTGGGCGGTCTATCAGGCGGGCACTGGCAATCAGCGGTTCCCAGTGGAGACGTTGATCGACGGCAAGGGACTGTGCGGCGACAAGTCTGTGCTGCTCGCCGATCTGCTCTCGCACGAAGGCTATGCCGTGGCACTGCTGGATTTCAACCCCGAGAAGCACATGGCGGTTGGGGTGCTCGGCCCGGGAAAGGTCTACCCCGATACAGGCTACCTCTTCCTCGAGACGACATCTCCGTGCTACGTGACGGACGTACCCACTGAGTACACGGGAGGAATGCATCTTACGTCCAGACCACAGGTGATTCCGATTGGTTCGGGCACGCTTCAGTACGGGGCCGCCGACCAGATCGCCAAGATTGTGCATGCGCGAGACACCGCTCAGGCGGCTGCTGAGACCCTGTACGCGGACGCCAGGTCGAAGTCGCTCAGCGATGCCGAGGTCACGAAGATCAACGCGAAGCTGTCTCAGGCGTACAAGGCCGAGATCTCACTTCGCTCCAACGTGATCGACCGAAACGGTGACGCTGTTGGGACGTTCATGGATCGCACGGTTGCATTGGCGTGGATCACCCGCAACGCGTGGTGGCTGTAGATCATCCGCCGAGCCGCACGGTGATCCGAGCTCACGCGACATGCGAGCCGAGTGACCCCGAACAGACAGACCCCGCCCTGTTGGCGGGGTCTGTTCGCCTTCCGGCATGATGCACCCGAGCGCTGCTCGTCTCGATTGACGCCTACGGCTGCTCGATGCGCAACAGCACCCAATCGAGCGCCGGGTCGTTCATCATCGTGCCGCAGTACGCGCACTTGACGTAGTTGCCGTCGGTCACTGGTGCACCGCAGTTGGGGCACTTCTTGATGGTTGCGTCTGACTTGCTCTGCGCGCCGACTTTGCGCACAAGCGTCCAGTACTCCTGAAACGTCTTGACCGTCTTGCCGTCGCCGAGCACCGAGGGGTTGACGATCTCGCCCGTGCGCTCGTCGACGGTGTAGTCGATCACCGAGGCCGTGATGAGCACCCTGACGTAGTCCGAATCTCCTTCGCGCGTAACCGACACGGGCTCCATGCGATCGACGTGCAGACTGTCGAGCTTGTTGATCTGACCGTTCTTCACGTACTCGTCAACGCCCTGGGCCAGTACTTGGAACTGAGCCTCAGACAAGAAGCGTCGTGCCGGTTCCAGGTTTCGAGCTTCCCACGCTTCTTGGATCGTGAGAAACATCTCGTTGACTCGGCCGTAAAACGCCTGCTCGGAGAAGTTGGGATCGTCGGCCTTGAGCTGGTCGAATGTGGTCGGCCCCGGTGCGGGTGTCGGCGTCCCGGTTTGTGGCCCGCTCAGCACGCCGCTCTTGCGGAGGTATCCCCTGACGATCAGAAAGGCGACGATGAGAATGATAATCACGACCACGGAGGAGAAGCTGCCACCTCCGCCACTGACCGCCGAGCCAGCAAGCGCTCCGCCCGCGAACCCTCCTATCGAGCCACCGCTCGAACCGCCACCGGAAGAACCGCCACCGCTGAAGCCGGGGTTCGAACTCTGACCGCCTCCGGCACGCGCGAGCGCGGCTGCGGGAACCAAGAGAAGCCCTAGAAGGGCAAGTGCGAGCATCGCGAGGGCGAGTCGCCGATGTTGTCGGATGAACGTGTGCATCAGGTTCCTCCCGGACTAACCCTGGGCCGTGCCGCACTGCGGACAGAACTTGGCGTCAGGCGCCAGCTCGGCTCCGCAGTTCGAGCACTGCTTCGGTCCGAGCGCAGTTCCGCAGTTCGAGCAGAACTTCGAGCCCTCGGGGTTGGCGGTTCCGCACTTCGGACACGCGATGGTCGCGGGTGCTGCACCCGCGACCGCTGCGGGGGTCGCAGGCGCGTCAGCCGGAGCGGCTGCCTTCTCGGCAGCCGCGGCTTCTTGCGCCGCCTGCTGCACCTGGCCCGCTTGCATCCCGGCCCCAACCGCCTGGCCGAGACCCGCGCCGACGAACAGTCCGGCCATGTCCGCGCCGCCGCCGCCCTGCGCCATGCCCTCGGCAGCGCCGAACATCGCCTCAGTTTGCGCCGCAGCCATATAGCGTGCGTCGCCAGCAAGGCGCATCTTCGCCATCCGGTCCTTGAGCTCCAGGAGGCGCTGGCGATCCTCCTCGTCCATGTTGACGAGGAAGTCCTCGATACGCGTGATCTGCAGGCCGAACGGCTCGAGGTAGCCGATGGCCGTGTCCACGATCGCCTTCTCGAAGTCGAGCGTGTACGTGCCTGACGTCACGTCGATGAGCGACCACTGCTCGGCCTTGAGCTTCGAGTTGACGGTCGCTCGCAGGATCTTGGTGAGCTGGTCTTTGATCGCGTCGACGATGAAGTCGTTGCTGCTGATCGTTTGCGTGCCGACGAGGTTCAAGATCAGTTTGGCGGGATCCACAACCTTGAAGATGAACTCGCCATAGACACCGCACCGAACGACCTCGCCGGTGGCGGGGTCCTCGACCTCGCCCATCGATCCGCCGAACTTGTTGTTGGCGAATTCTCGGCTGGAGATGAAGTACAGCTCGGCCATGAGCACGTTGCTGCCCGTGAAGCTGTCGATTAGCCCGCCGAGGAACGGGATCTGTGCGCCGTCGAGCTTGTGCTGACCGCCTTGCAGGTAGCCGACGACCTGACCTTGCTTGATGAAGTACGCCCACTCGTCGGGCTGGACCGTGACGACCGACATCATGCGGATGTTGGTCTCGGGCCACTTGTAGAGCACGAGATCCTTGCTGGAATCCGGGCGAGCGATGAATTGCTGTTGCACCTCGCCCTTGAAGCCGTCCATGAGTCCCATGAGCCCCGCCTTCCGGTCCATCGCCGAGTGCGTTGAGTACATGACAGGGGACCGCAGACAGTGGCGATCCTCGAGCGACATCATCTCGTGTCGGCTCCGGACACTCAACTCCCCCTGGTGAGAAATGGGTGTGGGGCAGGCCGAGGGGCCGTCCCGGCAGTCCACCCCAGCCGGCGTCTCGCTTGGGGGCCAGAGATGGGGACGGGGGGTGTACAATCAAACTAGAAGATAGGGCTGGGTTTCATCGGTCGGCAATCGGGACTGCTAGTGGAAGCCGAACTGCTAGTGGAAAGAGGGATTGGCGATGAGGGCCAACATCTGGACCGTGCTCATTTTCTGCTCTGGGTATGTGGCTTTTGGTCTGATGGTGCTTGCATGCGTATTTGGTTTCTGCAGCCGATGCAAGAGACAACCGAAGGACGACAACGAGGCCGCGCAACCCCAATAGGCGGACACTGATCCTGGCAGCCGCGTGCGATGCCGGTCGTTCTCGGCAGTTGGCGTGGTCGGTGTGCAACCAACTCGATGGTGCGCGGGTGCGCCGTTGGGCTTCTTACTGCTCGGTGATCTTTCGCACAACCCAGTCGAGCGCCGGGTCTGCCAGGCGCTGGCCGCAATACGCACAGCGGGTTGGGTCGTCCCCGTCTATGGGCGCGCCAC
>CAZIPN010000014.1:26317-28994 GCA_964541225.1 uncultured Eubacteriales bacterium | reverse complement strand
CGCTGGCCGCAATACGCACAGCGGGTTGGGTCGTCCCCGTCTATGGGCGCGCCACAGTTTGGGCAGTGCGTGAGGTCGAGCCCCGCCTTCGTTTGCGTGCCGCGGCTTCGGACGAGCTCCCAGTACTCGCAGATCGGGTCGGCGTCGCCCTGCGTCTCGTGTGCGTTGATGAGCACGCGCACCGTGTCGAGTCCATCCTCGTGAGTCGCGGTCATGGGGCGGATAGCGTCGATGTGAAACGCGCGCGGACCGCCGTGCCTGCGGCCCTTGTTCTCGGCGGCTTCGTCGAGCGCCGACCACGACTCCTCGGCGACAAAACGCCGAGCCGGCTGCAAGTCGCCATTGTCGGCGGCCTCGTGGTAGGCGGCGAACATCTCGCCGACGCGGCGCAGCAGCGTGCCGAGATCGAAGTCCGGGTCGTGTTCGCGAATGCGGCCGAGGCCAACGGCCCCCGTGGTTTCGAGGGCCGATGAGGGCGCGTTCATGACATCGAACAGCATGTCGATGGAGCGAGACGACGCGGTCCCGTCACCCGCGTAGTCCGTGAGGAAGCGCTCGACCGCTGCCGACAGTGACTCGAAGAACGAATCTCCCATCCCTAGAACCTCCGTACTTCGCGATAGAGCGTGTCTCGCTGCACCGGCGCGTAGCCTGCGTCGTGGATGAGACGCACCAGCTCGTCGCGCGCGAGCATGAACTTGGTTCCGGCTGCGGCCACGACGTTTTCCTCGATCATGGTCGATCCCATGTCGTTGGCGCCGAATGCGAGTGCGACCTGCCCGACCTTGCCGCCCTGGGTGACCCAACTTGCCTGGATGTTGCGCACGCTGTCGAGGAAGAGGCGGGCGACCGCGAGCGTGCGCAGGTACTCCCAGCCGCTGGCCGCGGTCATCGGCACGCCGCTCGTCGCCAGTTCGTCCTCGGCGAGTTCGGTGTTGCCGGGCTGGAAGCTCCACGGGATGAAGGCGCGGAAGCCGACATGCCCTGTGGAGACGGCCTCGTCTTGCACCTCTCGGATGCGCGCGAAGTGCTCGACGCGCTCTTCCAGCGTTTCGAGCCCACCGAACATCATTGTCGCGGTCGTCGAGATATCGAGTCTGTGCGCTTCGCGCATGACGCCGAGCCACTCGTCGCTTGTGGCCTTGCGAGGGCTCACGTGTCCGCGCACGCGGTCCACAAGGATCTCGGCGCCTCCGCCGGGAAGCGAGTCGAGACCGGCGTCGCGCAGCCGCGCGAGTGTTTCGGCGACACTGATGTTGGAGAGGCGCGAGATGTGCACGATCTCGGGCGGGCCGAAGCCGTGCACATGGATGCCCGGGTTGTCGGCCTTGATGTCGCGCAACATCCCTTCGTACCAGCCGATCTCGAGCTGCGGATGCATGCCACCCTGCAGGAGGATTGCGGTGCCGTCCAGCGCGATCGTCTCGGCGACTTTGGCGGCGAGTTCCTCACGCGAAAGCACGTAGGCATCAGCGTCGGATTCGTCGCGGTAGAAAGCGCAGAAGCTGCAGCCGGAGACGCAAACGTTGGTGTAGTTCACGTTGCGATCGACGATGAAGGTGACGTCGTCGTCGGGCACGAGGCGTCGGCGCATGACGCTGGCCGCTTGGCCGAGCGCAAGCAGGTCGCCATCGCGAAGCAGCGTGAGCGCTTGTTCGGGCGTGAGGCGCAGCTCGCCGTTTGCCGCCGAGAAGGCGAGCGCGGCCGCAGCGTCTTGGGGTCGTGCGGGTCCGCTCACGATGCCTCCCCGAAGATGTCGAGGCGCGGGACGGCGTCGAGCTGCCCGATCGAGCGCGCCTCCTCGAAGTAGCGTGTCAGACCCTCGCGGTATTGTGGCTCAAAACGGAATTGCAGAGCGTCGAAGTAGCTGCGGAACCGCTCGGCCGGGAAGGGCTCCCACCGCGACGCATACTCGCTGATGTCGTCGAGATGCGCGCGGCAGTAGGTGAGCGACTGGCCGAGTGCGTCGACGACCGCTTGGGTGGCGGTCGGCTCCTTCTCGGCGAACTCTCGGCGAACCGCCCACACGGCGTAGACCATGGGCAGGCCGGTCCAGTCTGTCCACTCGCGGCCGAGGTCGTAGCTCATGAGGTGGGCGGGCGTATCCCAGTACGCGCGCAAAGCGTCGTCGCCGATCAGCAACGCGGCGTCAGCTTCGCGCAGCATGCTCGCGAGGTCGGAGGGCATTTCGGCATAGGTCGGTGTCACGCCCCACCGCTTCTGGAGCAGGATGCGCGCGAGCACCTGCGACGTGCGCGATGCATTCGTGAGCGCCACCAGTCCGTCGCCGAGCTTGTCGGCGGGCACTTTCGAGAGCAGCAGGATCGATTGCACTTCGCCGAAGGAGGAGATAGCGATGTCTGGCAACAGGACGAGTTCGTCAGCGTGGCGCGCGTATTCAACCGATGGGATAGGCGCGATGTCGAGGTCGCCGTCGACCAGCGTGACCGCAAGATCGGCGGGATCCGCTTTGACGAGATCGACATCGAGCAGTGCGTCGTTCTTCACGAGCCCGTAGTACAGAGGCAGGCAATTCAGAAACTGGATGTGTCCGAGGCGTGGGCGAGGCAGCGTCTTCGTCCTTTCCGAGGTGTGCTACGTGTTGTCCGACATCCTATCGCCACGGACGCTGTGCGTCTTGTGTCCGACGCGATCTCGGCAAGAGGGACGCCCGAGC
>CAZIPN010000014.1:0-26217 GCA_964541225.1 uncultured Eubacteriales bacterium | reverse complement strand
GGGCGTGAGCGGGCACGTGAGCAGGGGCGTGAGCGGGCACGTGAGACCAGGTAGGTCGCCTTCGCCGCGCCGACTACGCGCGACGACGTGATGCGAGATTCTGCATTCACGGTGACTAGAGTTACAGACCACCTGCCGAGGAGTCGGCGATCCTCACCGCATGCCACTAGCGCTAGAGGCGAAGTCCATACATCTCGGGGAGGAGTTCGAAATGAAGAAGAAGGTAGTGCTGGTTGTTGCGATTCTCGCGGTTGCTCTGAGCGCTGGAGCCGCCTATGCGTGGGCAAATACGGCCAGTCCGAACCACTGGCAGCCGCCAACCTGTACGAAGCCCGCCATGCATGTCTACATCGACACCCACGACAAGCGGGACGGCACGTGGCCTGCGTCCATCTCGGCGGCAGATCTCAACGCGTTCTACGGGAAGTACGCGGCAGCCTGCCAGGCCGAGGGTGTCGTCATCGTCCGCACGTACGTCGACATGAAGGACGGTCGCGCATTCTGCATCAACATGGCCACCTCTGAGGATGCGGTCAGGAGAGCACACGCGCGAGTCGGACTGCCATACGACTCGATAAGCGAAGTCAACGGCGTGGCTCCGACCGATCTGTTGCTCAACGAGTAGTCCGAGCAGCAGCCCCCTCGCACGGCCTCCGCACCGCTGAGATGGCCTCGGCGGTGCGGAGGCCGGGTGGACTCGAGTGAAGGGTAGACTGATGACGACGCGGATGATGACCGGCTCTCGGAGAGACCTGATGCTGTCACGCTTCCGATTCGCCCAGGAACTGTCGCCCGCAGCGAAATCGGCGGTGGATCACGACCTGCTCTCCTTCTCGGTCGAGGGCAGGAAGCTCCTGATCCAGAAGGGCGACACGGTCGGTGGGGTCTATCTGGTCTACGAGGGTGCGCTGCGGGTCTACTCGATGAACGCGAACGGCCGAGAGAGCACGCTGTATTGGATCGAGCCCGGTGAGTCCTGCATCCTTGCGATGAACTGCGTGTTCTCTAACATCCTGTATCCGGCGTGGGTGGAAAGCGGGCGCAAAGGCGCGAAATTCGCCGTGATCCCCTCACCGGTGTATCGCAGGCTTCACGAGACCGAGAAGAGCGTTCAACAGTTCACGTTCGACGTGCTCTCGGCACGCATCTTCGACCTCATGTCGACGCTCGAAGACGTGACGACACTGCCCATGGATCGTCGAATCGCCAACTTCCTGCTCAAGAAGAGCGACTCGGACTTGCGCCTGCCGATGAGCCACGAGGAGATTGCGTCTCATCTCGGCACCGCGCGAGAGGTCGTGTCCAGGAATCTACGGAACCTGGAGAACGCCGGTCTGGTGAAGGTGGCTCGCGGTCACACGGAGATCGCGTCGGTTGAGGGGCTGCGTTCGTTCGTGCACGAGTAGGCGACCGCTTCGGCGAGGGCCTGCGATGGATTGTCCGATGCCGCCGTCAGGTAGTCGCCGCGTCCGACCACATCTCAACGGCGACCTCCGGAACACGCTCGAACTCGCGTACGCTGGCAGTGGCCATGGTCGGCCCATGAGCGACACAGGTCGCGGTGAGCCACAGAGGGCATCAGCGAACCGGCATCAGTGCTCTGCTGCGACCGTGCCGCGCGCCACGCCAGCTGACGGCGGAGCGCCGATCGGCCCGGCGTTCCAGGCAGGAGCGGTCGCTTCTTCGCCGTACATCCGCACGACCCGATAGAGCGTATCGCGTTCGACCGCCACGTGCCCCGTCTCCTCGATCATGCCGACCAGGTCCTGCTTGGAGAGCGCCTCGGGCGTCGTTGCACCAGCCATGTGTGTAATGCGCTCCTCGACTACGGTGCCGTCCAAGTCGTCGACGCCAAACGCGGTCGAGATCTGGGCGACCTTCAAGCCGAGCATGATCCAGAACGCTTTGATGTGCGGGATGTTGTCGAGCATGAGGCGCGAAATCGCGAGCGTCTTCAGGTCGTCGAAGCCGGTTGTCGCCGGCAGGTCCGCAAGCTCGGTGTTGGCGGGATGGAATGCGAGCGGGATGAAGGCCAAGAAGCCCCCGCTCTTGTCCTGCTGCTCGCGCAAGCGGATGAGGTGATCGATACGTTCCTCGGCGGTTTCGATGTGACCGTAGAGCATCGTACAGTTGGTGGCGATTCCCATTTCGTGCGCCTCGCCGTGGATGCGCAGCCACACGTCGGATTTCGTCTTCTTCTCCCACGCGGCCGTGCGCGTGCGATCCGAGAAGATCTCGGCTCCGCCGCCGGGAAGCGCGTCAAGACCAGCGGCCTTCAGATCGGCGAGCGTCTCTCGGGTGCTCTTGCCGCCGATGCGCGCGATGTGCTCGATCTCGACGGCGGTGAACGCTTGCACGATCACGCTGTCGGGGACGGCCGCTCGCGTGCGCGCAACCATGTCGATGTAGAACTCGTAGGCCCAGTCAGGATGCAGCCCGCTCACGATATGGATCTCGTACGCGCCGTCGTCGGCTCCCTCTTGGGCTGCCTTCGCGATCTCATCGAGCGTCATCTCGTAGGCGCCTTCTTCACCCTTGGTGCGGGCGAATGCGCAGAACTTGCAGCGGTTGCGGCAGATGTTCGTGGGATTGATGTGCCGATTGACCATGAAGTAGACGCGATCCCCATTCATCCGGTTGCGCGCGAAATCGGCCATCTGGGCGATGCCGAGCAGATCGTGGCTTGCGTACAGCGCGGCGCCGTCCTCGCGTGAGAGACGGGTCCCAGCGAGCACCTTCTCGGCGATTGAAGCCAGAGAGGGATCTGCAAGGTTGAAAGCGGTCACGGAAGGGCTCCTGTCGAGACGGGGGGACAACCTCCCAAGGATAGGACGCGTCGCGGCCCCGCGCCACTCTCTCGTGCGTGGCACCATTCGTCCACATGTTGGGTAGGATTACCAGCGCAGGTCGGGTGGGAACACGGCCTACATGCCGATTCTCGGCGTTTGACCGCTGTCGCCTCATCAAATGACCAATGCGGGAGGATGCTATGCGCAAGTACTGGAGAAGCGTGACAGCGTTGGTCGCGGTGCTTGTTGTTGCCGCGCTGCTGCTGTCCGCCTGCGGATCGACGTCTGGTTCCAGCTCCGGATCCACCTCGGCCAAGAACGTCAAGAAGGGTCCGATTGTCATTGGGTCAAAGCTCGACGGCGAGGGTGTGCTGCTTGCCCAGATCATGATGCAGGTACTGCAGGCTCACGGCTTCACGGTCGTGGACAAGACGCGCACGGGTGCAACGAAGGTGGTGCGCCAGGCGCTCCTCAGCAAGCAGATCGATGCCTATCCGGAGTACACGGCGAACGCGCTTCTGGTCTTCCACAACAACATCAGGGTATCCCCGTCCGTTCTGCAGAGCGCAACGCTCACCTACGAGAAGGCGAAGGCTGAAGACGCGGCGATCGGCATCACGTGGCTCTACGAGGCACCGGCGAACAATACGTGGGCCGTGGCCGTCCCGCAGGCGTTTGCCAAAGCGAACAAGCTGGTGTCGCTTGAAGATCTCGCGAAGTACATCAACGGCGGCGGCAAGTTCAAGATCGCCGGTTCGCAGGAGTTCTTCACGAGCGATGTTGCATTCCCCGCTTTCGAGAAGGCGTACGGCTTTGCGCTCAAACCTTCTCAGGAGGTGCAAGTGGGAACCGGCGACACAGCGCTCCCGGAGAAGACCGCCGCCCAGGGTACCGACGGCGTGAACGCGACTATGGCGTATGGCACCGACGGTACGCTGAGTGCGCTTGGTCTGGTGGTCCTGACTGACCCGAAGGGCGCGCAGCCGTTCTACCAGCCAGCACCGATCTTCAGGACTGCGGTGATCAACAAGTACCCCGACATCAAAGTGTGGCTGAGCCCGGTGTTCGTGCGTCTCGATCTGGCTACGCTGCAGTCGCTCAACAAGCAGGTCTCGGTCGATGGCAGAGATCCCAAGGTCGTCGCTGCGGACTGGTTGAAATCCTCCGGGTTCATCAAGTAGCGCAGGGCGCTGACGGTAGCCTCCCTCACAGACAGCCGAGACATCATGCCTGATAGGGCGTTTGATCGGGTTGCGCTGGCTGGCTCGCTCATCGGCCTCGCGGGCTTGCTGCTGCTGCCATTTGTGACCTTCCGGGCCAATCGCATCGTCGATGGCGCCCCGATGGGGCTGTTCTCGGCGGCGGGCGTGGCCATGGGCGGCCTCCTCGTGGGTTTGCTTGCGCTCGGCGCACTTGCCGCGTTTGCGCCTGCCGGTTGGCGCGCTTCGCTCGTGCTGCCGACGGCGGTCGTGTCCTTCGGTGCGCTGCTGTTTGCGGTTGGCGGAGCTGCGCTGCGTTTGATGCCCTCCGGAGATACTGCCGCTCGGGTATCGGTGGGCTCTGGGGCGTGGGTTGCGTTGGCGGGTGTGAGCATCGTGTGGTTCCAGGGTGCGCGGAAAGTGCCGAGGCGTCGCGCGAAGTGGCTGGCGGCTGCGGCAGCGTGCGCGTTCGCGGTGCTCGCCGGTACTTCCGGGGGCCTGTCGAATCTCTCGCTTGCTATTGAGTATCGCAATCAGGACGCGTTCTGGATGCTGGTGGGCGGGCATATCGCGCAGTCGGCGGCCGGCATGGGGATCGGCGCACTCATCGGCGTGCCGCTCGGTATCGCGGCTGCGCGCAACAAGGCCATACGTTCCGCGGCGATTCCCGTGGTGAGCGTCGTGCAGACAGTGCCGTCGCTGGCCTTGTTCGGCCTGCTCATGGTTCCGCTGACAATGCTCAACCTGCCAAGCATTGGCACGCTTCCAGCGCTCATCGCGTTGACGCTGTACGCGCTCCTCCCGATTGTGCGCAACACCTACCTCGGTATCGCCGCAGTCGATCCGGCCATTGTCGACGCCGGGCTGGGGATGGGCATGAGCCGCACGCGACTTCTATGGCAGGTTGAGATGCCGTTAGCGTTGCCGCTGATATTTGAGGGTCTGCGCTCTGCGCTCGTGCTGACGATCGGTATCGCGGCGGTCATGGCGATTGTTGGCGCGCGCAATCTCGGCACGCTGGTCTTTCTCGGCTTCGGATCGCAGGCCGACGACCAGGTTCTGCTCGGCGCTCTGCCTATGGTCGTGCTCGCTATCATTGCCGATCAGTCGATGCGCGCGCTTGAGGCTGCGCTCGTGTCGCCTGGTATCAGAGGAGGCAGGGCGGCATGACGCGACCGGGAGTGCACGGATGGAGCGGCGTGAAAGTGCACGGCGCCAAGGGAGGCAACGTCGCGTGATCTCGCTCGAGCACGTCACCAAGCGATATGGCGATCGTCTCGCCGTCGACGACCTGACCTTCGAGGTGCCGGCGGGAGAGGTCGCAGTGTTGATCGGGCCGTCGGGATGCGGCAAGACCACGACGCTGCGCATGATCAACCGTCTCATCGAGCCCACAAGCGGACGCATCTCAGTCGATGGCACTGACGTCACGTCTCTGCGTCCCGAGGAGCTGCGGCGCCACATCGGCTATGCGATCCAGTCCGTCGGCCTCTTTCCGCACCTCACCGTCGCCGAGAACATTGCGACCGTGCCCAAGCTCCTCGGCTGGAAGGCCGCGCGTATCGCTTCGCGAACTGCCGAGTTGCTGGAGCTGGTCGGTCTGGACGCCGCGCAGTACGCCGGCAAGTATCCGCGCCAGCTTTCCGGTGGCGAGGCGCAGCGTGTGGGTGTGGCGCGCGCTCTGGCGGCCGATCCGCCAGTGCTGCTGATGGACGAGCCGTTCGGCGCCGTCGACCCGCTCAACCGCGACCGGCTACAGACCGAGTTCGTGAAGATCCAGCGGGAGTTGAAGAAGACCGTCATTTTCGTGACGCACGACGTCGATGAGGCCATCCGCCTTGCCGACAAGATCGCGCTCATGCGCGACGGCCGTCTGCAGCAATTCGACACTCCGGAGGAGCTGCTCGACCACCCCGCGAACAAGTTCGTGCACGACTTCGTGGGTGCCGACGCGGCGCTCAAGAGGCTCGGGCGCGTGCGCGTGGATTCGGTGATGCGGCACAAGGTGCCGGTCGCGCTTCTTGGCGATCGGGCGGCCATCGAAGCCGCCGCGTGCAGTCCGGAGCGCTTCGTGTACCTGACGCGTGAGGACCACACGCTCGTCGGCTGGATTGACTGCCGAGTGCTCGACCGGGGAACGCCGCTTGAGCACGCGGCCACCGACGTGGATTGGCGCGAAGCCGCAGTGCTGCCCGAGACGTCGCTCAAAGAGGCGCTCGCGCGCATGCTCGCGTTGGGCTTTCGCACGGTGCCGGTCACCGATCATGTGGGCGTGCTGCTGGGCGATGTGTCGCTGGCCGATGTCGAGCACACGATGGAGGGCGGCGACGCTCACATTGCGGATGTCGCGTCGACGGCTGGCACCGATGTCGCGTCGACGCCTGGCGCCGATGTCGCCGGCCAGGGAGCACGTCCGTGACGCAGGCTTCCGAGACAGTCCGCGCCGTTCAGCCGCTACCTCGCGCGCGCAAGCGCACCATTGCGACTATCGGTTTGGCGGTGGGAGTCGCGGCGTTTGCCGTCGTCGTTGCGAGTCCAGCCGCAGTCGCCCATGCCCTCGTGGCCGTCTTCGGCACGCAACCAGATCCGGTGTTTCAGACGCCGCTGTCTGATCTTGTGCTGCAGCATCTCGAGATCGTCTTCATTGCGGTCGGGCTCACCGTCGCGGTTGGTTTGCCTCTTGGCGTGTGGGTCACTCGCGAGAGCGGTCGCGACTTCCGGGACATCGTCTCGGCGTCGGTGGATTTCGGGCAGGTGTTCCCGCCGATCGCCGTGCTTGCGCTGATGTTCCCGATCCTCGGTCTGGGGCTCAAGCCGTCGGTAGCTGCGCTGTTTCTCTACGGGCTGCTCCCCGTTGTAAGCAGCACGATTGCCGGATTGGACGCGGTGCCGACGGTGATCGTCGACGCGGCACGCGGCATGGGCATGACCCGCTGGCGCATCCTCTTTGCGGTCGAACTCCCCCTGGCTGTCGACGTGATCGTCGCCGGCGTTCGCACGTCGGTGATCTACAGCGTCGGTACTGCCACGGTGGCGGCGGCCGCCGGCGCAGGCGGGTTGGGCCTGCCGATCTTCACCGGCATCTCGACGCAGAACACGGGCTACGTCTTGACGGGCGCTGTGGCGGTATCGGCGCTCGCGCTTGTGCTCGATGGCGCGCTCGCGGTGGCCGGCATGTGGATCACACCACGGGGAATCGCCGAGTAGTACGGGCGCCCGTGACCGTCATTCGCCTGAACCCGACGTGCTCGTCCCACGATCGGCGGCGTGCCTTTCGGCAGGATCGGCATCGCCACGCGAACCCCCGAAGAGCGGACCTAGGGTTTGTCGGCGGCGAACCAAAGACGTTCGTGCACGTCGGGCCTGACGGCGGATTGCAGCAATGCTTCCTGCTCCTCAGGCGGAAGAACGCTCAGTATGCAGATCGTATGCTCCAAGGAGGGCATCTGCTCGCCGCGCTCGATCGCGTACAAGGTGCGAGCCGAGATCGAAACGCCACATACGCGTTCGATCGCTGACGCAAAATCGGTCATGCGATCGTAGCCAGCGATGACGCGCGCGCCTCGAAGCCGCCGGCCCAGATAAGCGAGGGTGACGGACGGGCCGAGCTTGCCCGACTGTTCACTGGAGTCTGTCACTGGCCACCTTGTTCTCGTCGACTGACGTGCATTGTACCGGTTCCTGAGGCCGCCTTCTTCTTGGATGTCAGACCACGCTGCGACAATGCTGGTGCCCCTCGTGATTGGATGTTGTATTACGTATTGCGTAATCGAGCGACTTACTGAGATACTCTATTACGCCGACAGGAGGGGGATCCCGTCGATGTGGATTCTGGACATCGAAAGGCTCGAGCGTGAGCGCGAGCGTCAGGGCATGAGCGTTGAGGAGCTGGCATCAGAAGCCGCGATTCAAGTTGCCGACCTGTTCATTGTCTTGAAGCGTGACGAGGAGTACAAAGATCAAGGGGTGATAGTTCGGCTGGCGGGGGCTCTCGGCGTTCGACCCATCGATATCTCTTTCTCGCCAGGCTCCGCACATCGGTCCCCCGAGTGAACTGGAGCCAAGCAGTCCACAGTGTTCGGCCGAGCGTGGTGGGAACACGCCACCGCCCAAGGCACCGTGCGAAGCGAGATCTTGACTGATCGGCAACTCCCAGACGATGGGCCCCTCCTGTCGTCTGAGTGCGTCCCTGCACGCCTCCCCTCATAGCGTGCAGCGGCCCCCCTCAGGGAGCGGGGCGCTGTCCCGTCCGGCCTCGCGGGCGGGACAGTAGCCCCGCCGAAGTCGACACGATTCGTGTAGGCTTCTCAAATGCCATCTGTTCGCGACATCGCCCGCGCCACCACCCAATCTCGGTCGCTGTTGCCCGCTGGCGCACCCGTCATCGCAATGGTGAGCGGGGGAGCCGACTCGGTCGCGCTTCTACGCTTGCTTGCTGCAGGCGATCTCGGCGAGGTCGGGAGCCTCTCGATCCTGCACGTCAATCACATGCTCCGCGGTGCCGACGCCGATACCGACGCCACGTTCGTGACCGATCTGTGCGCCCACCTCGGCGTGGCCTGCTCGGTCGTGCGGTTCGACGTCGCCGCATATGCGCGGGAGCACTCCCTGAATCTTGAAGACGCGGGCCGACGGGTTCGCTATCGCTTCGCCGAGGAAGCGCTCGATGCCGCATGCTCGGCGGCGCGCGTGCACCGCGAAGTCGGCCGCATCATGACGGCTCACAATCGCGACGACAGAGTCGAGACGTTCCTGATGCGAGCGATCACTGGCGCCGGGGCGGGCGGGCTTTCCTCGATCCCGTACCAGCGCGATCGCATCGTCCGCCCCCTACTGGACTGTGACCGCGCCGCGCTGCGCGAGTGGCTCGGCGAGCTTGGGCAGGAGTGGCGAGAGGACGAGACCAACACCGACACCACGCGCCTGAGAGCTCTTGTTCGTGCCGAGATCATTCCTGTCGCCGAGCGCATCAATCCGGCGGTTCGCACGGCGCTCTCACGGGCGGTCGATCTTCTTGCCGACGATGACGCGCTGCTCTCCCGCATGGCGCACGAGTTCGGCCGGACCTTCGCCGACACTGCCGAGGGCCGGATAGCATTCGACCGCGAGCTTATGGGAACGCTGGAACGCGCGATGGCTCGTCGCACGGTCAGATCGGCGCTGATTGCCCAGTTCCCGGAGGCTTCTCGGCTGGAAACCTCGCACGTCGAGGCCATCGTTGACGGGCTTTCGGACGACATCTTCGCGCGCGACTTGCCCGGCTCTCTGCGAGCTGAGACTGAGTACGATAAACTGGTCGTCTCGCGCTCGGGGGACGAACCGCTGTCCGTGGCACCTTCCTTGCTCAGGATTCCGGGCACGGTGGACTTAGGGTCGGCGGGACGGATCGTTGCCGAGATCGTCGCTCCCCAAGACATCGTTGGAACGCCGGACTCGGTCACCATTGCGGCCGATTCGATCGAGACACTGGTGGTCGATTCGGTGCGAACGGGGGATCGGATGCAGCCCTTCGGCATGCGAGGGAGCCGCAAGCTCTCGGACCTACTGATCGACGCGAAGGTCCCTCGCCGAGAGCGACTGCTCACGCCGGTCGTGCGCGACGCGGAACGGATTGTGTGGCTCGCGGGCGTTAGGATGAGCGAAGAGTATCGAGTGACAGGAACTACGACGAGGGCAGTGCGCCTCACGTGGGAACGAGCATAACGTAGGTCGAAGAATGCGCCGGGGCCATAGGCACGACGCGGGCCGGAGCAAGCGGGGCACGAGCAAAGAAGCGAGACGGAAGGAACGGCCGACGCACATGGCGCTGAGCGACGATATCTCAAGAGTCATCCTCGGCGAGGATGACCTCGAAACGCGTGTCAGTGAGCTCGGCGCCCAGATATCAGAGGACTATGGCGAGGAGCCGGTTCTGCTGGTCGGTGTCTTGCGGGGCGCCGCGATCTTCGTCGCCGATCTGGCCAGAACAATCGACTCGCCGGTCGAACTCGACTTCATGGCGGTATCAAGCTACGGCTCTACGACCAAGTCGTCAGGCGTGGTCAGGATCTTGAAAGACCTCGATGAGACAATCGAAGGACGACACGTTCTGGTGTGTGAGGATATTCTGGACACAGGATTGACCCTCAAGTACTTGCTCAAGAACTTGGCATCACGCAAGCCGCGCTCCCTTGAGGTGGTTGCGCTGATGAGCAAGGAGGGCAAGCAGCGGGTACCTATCAGCTGCAAGTACGTGGGATTCGAGGTCCCGGATGAGTTTGTGGTTGGCTACGGTCTTGACTACGGAGAACGCTACAGGAACCTACCGTACGTAGGTGTTCTCAAACCAGAGATATACGCAGACTAGCGACGCGGGAGCGCCGCACCGCCTCATTGTGAGGAGCGCGACAAGGTGAACAAGAACTTCCGAACGGTTCTGCTCTATCTGGTGCTGCTGGCCGTCCTCGTGTGGATCGTCATGGCGCAGATGAACCGGCAGGCGCCGGGCAAGCCAGACGAGCTGTCGACGAGCGCGTTTGTCTCAGACGTGAAGAGCGGCATGATCAAGGATGTCACGTACGTTGTGCGCGACGACCATTTGACGGGCCACTACTACAAGAATGCGGCTGCCAAAGAGAAGCGTCAGACGACTGAGTTCACATCGTACTACGTCGGCAATGACAGTCTGAACACGCTCATGCAGGAGCATCCGGGGGTCAAGTTCACAACGGATGCAACAGGACCGCCAATTTGGATCAGCATCCTGAGTTCCGTGCTGCCCATATTGCTCCTGATCTTCGTGATGTTCTTCTTCTTGAACCAGATGCAGGGTGGCAATTCCAAGATTATGAACTTCGGCAAGGCACGCGCGAAACGCATGACGCGGGATCAGCCGCGTATCACGTTCAAGGACGTGGCCGGTGCCGATGAAGCGATAGAGGAACTACAGGAGATCAAGGAGTTCCTGAGCAACCCTGGCAAGTTCCAGGCGCTCGGCGCGAAGATCCCCAAAGGGGTGCTGCTCGTCGGCCCTCCGGGCACAGGCAAGACGCTTCTCGCGCGCGCGGTCGCTGGCGAAGCTGCCGTGCCGTTCTTCAGCATCTCCGGCTCCGATTTCGTCGAGATGTTCGTTGGCGTGGGCGCTAGTCGCGTGCGCGACCTGTTCGAGCAGGCCAAGGCCGCCAGCCCGTGCATCATCTTCATGGATGAGATCGATGCTGTGGGCCGTCAGCGTGGCGCCGGCTTGGGCGGCGGGCACGATGAACGCGAGCAGACTCTGAACCAGTTGCTGGTTGAGATGGACGGTTTCGACATCAAGGACAACGTCATCCTCATCGCGGCCACGAACCGACCTGACATTCTCGATCCGGCGCTGCTGCGCCCGGGCCGTTTTGATCGGCAGATCGTTGTCGACCGCCCGGACCTGAAGGGCCGTCTCGGCATCTTGAAGATCCACGCGCGTGGCAAGCCGCTTTCGGATGATGTGGATCTCGAGGTGCTCGCGCGTCGCACGCCTGGTTTCACCGGCGCCGACCTTGCCAACCTCGTGAACGAGGCTGCGCTTCTTGCTGCTCGGCATGGCAAGAAGAAGGTCGATATGGCCGAGCTGGACGAGGCTATAGAGCGCGTGATTTCGGGCCCGGAGCGCAAGAGTCGCCTGATCTCGGATGAGGAGAAGAAGGTCATCGCGTATCACGAGTCCGGGCACGCGCTTGTCGGCCACCTGCTCCCCAACACCGATCCGGTGCACAAGATATCGATCATTGCTCGGGGACAGGCTCTTGGCTACACACTGGCCTTGCCGACTGAGGACAAGTTCCTCACGAGCAAGCAGCAGATGACGGACAACCTCGCGATGATGCTCGGCGGGCGCGTCGCCGAGGAAACCGCCATCGGAGACATCACGACGGGTGCGAGCAACGATATCGAGCGCGCCACGAAGATGGCCAAGCAGATGGTCACGCGCTTCGGCATGAGCGAGAAGCTCGGTCCGCAGACGTTTGGCGAAGCTAGCCACGAGGTCTTCCTTGGCAGGGATTTCTCGGCGAACGCGGATTACTCGCAAGAAGTCGCCTACGAAATCGACAAGGAGGTTTCGCGTCTGATCGACGAGGCCTACGAGGAGGCCCGAGGCATTCTTACCGAGCGGCGCAAGCAACTCGATCTGATGGCCAGCGTCCTCATCGAGCGAGAGACCGTGGACAAGGAAGAGCTCGAGGCGCTTCTCGCCGACAAGTGGGACGAGTTCCTCAAGAAGGAATCGGAGACGAAGGCCGCCGAGCAGGACTCGAATGGCGGGGGGGATCAGCCGGTTGAGAGCGAGCCTGTCGAGAAGCGGCAGACGCCAGTGGTGGAACCGCCCATGGCGCCGGGGACGCCTCCAGTGCTGGGTTCGTAGCGCAACAGAATTCAAGTGATCAGGTGAGCTCGTGTAAGACGCGAGCTCACCTGCGTTCGAGTACCTTTGGGCGTGTACGCCGCTAAGGCGCGAGTGCGGGACGGGGAGGACAAAGTGGAGAGAATCGAGGCCGGCGGATGAGCGAGCTGGCTGACAGTCACACTGTCGAGACGACTGGGCAGCCGGTGCCGACGGCTGCGGCGAACAGTCCATCTGTATGGCGATGCGGCGCCCATGAATTGTCACGAGAGAAGCCGCTCGTAATGGGTGTACTAAATGTGACGTCGGACTCCTTCTCCGACGGAGGCAACTTCGACGACCCGGCGGCCGCAGTCGCTCACGGCGAACGCCTCATTGCCGAGGGAGCCGCGATTCTTGATATCGGTGGGGAGTCCACTCGTCCCGGCGCGGAGCCTGTGCCTGTGCCCGCCGAGCTGTCGCACGTGCGCCCGCTGATCTTGCGCTTCGCGAACGAGAAGGTTCCAGTGTCGGTAGACACCCGTCACGCCGAAGTCGCCGCCGCGTGCGTTGAAGCGGGAGCGAGCATCATCAACGACGTGTCGGGTTTCCGCGACCGCGCCATGATCGACGTTGCGGCCAGATGCGACGCGGGACTCGTCGTCATGCATATGCTCGGCGAGCCCAAGACGATGCAAGACGCCCCGCACTACGATGATGTTGTGCGTGAGGTCGGCGGTTTTCTCATGGCTCAAGCTGCGACGCTGGAAGCTGCGGGGGTCGCGCGCGAACGTATCGCGATCGATCCAGGGATCGGCTTCGGCAAGACGGTCGAGCACAACATCGAACTGTTGCGTCGATTGCCGGAACTCGTGGCCCTCGGCTATCCGGTCGTCGTCGGTGCGTCGCGCAAGCGATTCATCGGTGCGATCACCGCTGTTGAGGAACCTGCCGAACGCCTGGGAGGGTCGGTCGCCGCCGCGCTCTTCGCGGTCGAGCACGGCGCACATGTGGTGCGGGTGCACGATGTTGCCGCGACCGTGCAGGCGCTGGCGCTTGAGCACGTGCTGTCAGGGATCTAGGTCCACTCTCGCGCTCGGGCATATGCCGCAGACGTTCGATTCGCGCTCGCGCTGTTCGTGCAGGGGCGACCTGACCCAGGCGTGTCTCGTGCGTGAAGAACGCGTTTCGTCGGCTTCGGCAATTCATCTTTCCTTACTCGTCCACTCTGGTATCATGTCCGCGACTTGGAGGGGTGCGGCTGATCGGATGGCTGTGCCTGTGTCGTCTGCGGAGGGAAGGTATCGTGGTTCAGCTCAGCGTTTACGCCGCGCTTGGTGCTGGCGTTCTGGCGGTCGCGTATGCGGCCTTTTTGATTGCCCGCATCAACGGCCTGGCGGCCGGCAACGAGCGCATGCAGTCGATCGCGGCTGCAATCCAGGAGGGCGCGCAAGCGTTTCTCAAGCGCCAGTACACGACGATCGGCATGGCGGGCGTGGTCATCGCGGTGCTCCTGGCCGTGTTCATCGGCTGGGTGACTGCGGTCGGCTTCGTGATTGGTGGCGTCGCATCTGCCGCGGCAGGCTACCTGGGCATGTTCATCGCCGTTCGAGGCAACGTCCGTACCGCAGAGGCAGCTCGCTCAGGCATGGGCCCCGCGCTCGGTGTTGCGTTCCAAGCTGGCACCGTGACTGGCATGTTCGTCGCCGGTCTCGGCATCTTCTCCATCGCGATCTTCACCCTGATCTTCCCGGGCGATCTCAACGCGCTCATCGGTCTTGGCTTCGGTGGCTCGCTCATCTCGGTGTTCGCGCGTCTCGGCGGCGGAATCTACACCAAAGCTGCCGACGTGGGAGCTGACCTTGTCGGCAAGGTTGAAGCTGGCATTCCCGAGGACGACCCGCGCAACCCGGCCGTTATCGCCGACAACGTTGGAGACAACGTGGGCGACGACGCTGGCATGGCCGCAGACCTCTTCGAGACCTACGTCGTGACCATCGTCGCCACGATGCTGCTTGGCACGGTTACGTTCGGCGAGGCTCACAAGGAGCTCGCCATCGCCTATCCGCTGATGATTGGCGCGATCTCGATCGTGGCCTCGATCATCGGCACCTTCTTCGTTCGCAAGAGCGAAAAGGGCACGATCATGGGAGCGCTGTACAAGGGAATGTGGGCCGCAGCGATCCTCGCGCTCATCGCGTTCTATCCCGCGACCACGTCATTGCTCGGGGGCGTCGCGGCCGTCTCGGCGCTCAACATCTACATTTGCGCGATCGTAGGCGTGCTCGTCACCGTCGCGATGGTCTTCATCACCGACTACTACACGTCGACGCACTACTCACCCGTCAAGTCGATCGCCAAGGCGTCGGTCACGGGTAGTGGCACGAACATCATCCAGGGCCTCGCGATCGGCATGCAGGCCACCACGCTTCCGGTGCTCGTCATTGTCGTCGCGATCATCGTGAGCTTCAGCCTTGGTGGCATCTTCGGCATCGGTGTGGCTGCGCTTGCAATGCTCTCCATGGCCGGCATCGTTGTGGCGATCGACGCCTTCGGTCCCGTCACCGACAACGCCGGCGGAATCGCCGAGATGGCCGAGCTGCCCGAGGATGTCCGCAACGTCACCGACGCTCTGGACGCCGTGGGCAACACCACGAAGGCGGTCACCAAGGGCTACGCGATTGGCTCGGCAGGTCTTGCGGCGATCGTTCTGTTCGCCGAGTACACGCGCAAGCTCGCCGAGGGTGGCGCGCATGTCACCTTCGATCTCTCGAATCCCTACGTCATTGTCGGCCTGTTCGTCGGGGCCGGGCTGCCGTTCCTGTTCGCGTCACTGGCCATGACCGCAGTGGGCCGAGCTGCCGGCGCGGTCGTCGAAGACGTTCGCAGCCAGTTCAAGAACGATCCCGGCATCATGGCCGGTACCAGCAAGCCCAACTACGGCTCGACGGTCGACTTGGTCACCAAGGCCGCGCTACGCGAGATGGTGCTTCCGGCGCTGATCCCGGTTATCACCCCGGTCCTCATTGTCTTGCTCGCCCTTGCGATTGGGGCGCAGACATCGGCCACGATCCTCGGCGGCGTGCTTGTCGGCTCCATCGTCTCAGGCCTGTTCGTCGCAATCTCCATGACGTCGGGCGGTGGCGCGTGGGACAACGCCAAGAAGCTCATCGAGGACGGCGAGTTTGGCGGCAAGGGTTCTGATGCCCACAAGGCCGCTGTCACCGGCGACACCGTCGGCGATCCGTACAAGGACACCGCTGGCCCGGCGCTGAACTCGATGATCAAGGTCATCAACATCCTGTCGCTCCTTCTGGTGCCGGTGCTGATCAAGATGCTCGGCTAGTATCGGCCCAACATGTTCGATCTCGTGAGTGACTCCTCGGCGCGGATGTCGAGGAGTCACTTCTGTTGCCGCGCGGTGTGCGGTCCGCCGCGTCGGGTGAGCCAAACGCGGGACCAGCCCCGCCACGAGATTCGGGCGGGGCGCAGCGCACTGCGCGAGGTGTCGCGCGCCGTTCTCGCTCGCGCTGGGGAAAGATGACAGAGCGGAGCCAATCCGCTCAGCCACTCGGAAGGAGATCGACGATGACCACGGCCTACATCGGACTCGGCAGCAATGAAGGTGACCGTCTCGCCAATCTCGCGTCAGCGATCGATGCTCTTTCCGAGATCCCGGAGACGCATCTGGATCAGGTCTCGGATGCCTACGAGTCAGAACCGGCGTACGTGGAAGACCAGCCGAAGTTCGCCAATGCCGTCGCCGAGTTGACGACGTCGCTCTCCTCCGAGCAGCTCCTCGCGTATCTCGCCGATATTGAGAACCGGCTCGGTCGAGCGCGGGATGTCGAGAACGGTCCACGCATCATCGACATGGACATCCTGCTGTTTGGCGACGAGGAGCTCGTGACTCCCGAGCTCACCATCCCGCATCCGCGTCTGCTTGAGCGCGAGTTCGTTGTCGCGCCGCTGCTCGATATCGCGCCCGGTGTGCGCATGCCCGACGGCTCGCTTGTCACGCGCGCACAAGCCACACTCGGCAAGATCGTCGGCGACTTGGGGCCGGTGCCCGACCTCGGGGCGGCGCGCAACGAGCCCGCTGCGAGGCCGGACTGGGTCGAGATCTCAAGCTATGACGCGGGCAACGATGTCGTCAGCGCGTGGGATGCGGCGATCAGCCTGCAGCGCGGGGTCTTGCAAGACGCTGGCATTCCCTACGCATTCGATCCCTACGAGCCTGACGCCGCGATGGACCCGTGGGGGATGCCGCGAACCTTCCGCATCCTCGTGCCAGCCGACTACGCCGAGCAGGCCAAGCAGCTCATCGACGAAGTCATGAAAGCGACGCCCGAATTCCCTGCAGAACTCGACGCGCCTGCCGAGTAGGGCCTGCACCGATAGCGCTATACTGTGCTCCCTGTTCGGAGGCGTCGCGTGGACCTGGCATCCGGCCCGGCTGCGACGACGGGACCGTTTGGAGGAGTTCATGAGCACAGAAAGCGGATCGAAGCTCGTCTCGCGAGTCACGGCACCAACACTGCGTGCGCTCAAGGAAGCCCAACAGCCGATCGTCATGCTGACGGCTTACGACTATCACTCGGCGCGTCTTGCCGAGGCCGCCGGTGTGGACTGCATTCTTGTCGGCGATTCTCTCGGCATGACCGTTCTCGGCGAAGCGTCGACGCTGCCGGTAACCGTCAACGACATGGTGCGTGCGACCCGCGCAGTGTCTCGCGCAGTCTCGCGCGCGCTTGTCATCGGCGACATGCCGTTCATGAGCTACCAGGCCGACTACGCCGAGGGCATGCGCAACGCCGCGCGTCTTCTTGCCGAGGGCGGCGCGCAGGCGGTCAAAGTCGAAGGCGCGACTGACGACACGCTGATCCTGATGGAGGGTCTGGTCGCCGCTGGCATTCCCGTGATGGGGCACCTAGGCCTGACTCCGCAGTCGGTAAACGTTCTTGGTGGCTACAAGGGGCAGGGCAAGGATGCGGCAGCTGCCGCAAGACTGATGGCTGACGCTGCCGCACTGCAAGATGCGGGTGCGTTTGGCGTGGTACTCGAGTGCATTCCGGTTGAACTCAGCGAACGGATATCGGCGCTTCTGGACATCCCGACGATTGGGATCGGCGCCGGTGTTGGATGCGACGGCCAGGTGCAGGTCTATCACGACCTGCTGGGGCTGGGCGATTTCGTTCCGCGGCACGCCAGGAAGTACGCCACGCTTGCCGAGGAGATCGAGACCGCTGTTTCCGCTTATGCGCGTGACGTGCGCGGACGGACGTTTCCGGGGGAGGATGAAAGTACCCACCTGGATTCCGGCACTCTCGCTGAGGCGGAAGTGCGGTACTCGGCAGAATATGCCGAGGCCAACGACGGGGATGGAGAGTTCCTGCCGTGATCGAGATGATCGCAACCAAAGCGGAGTTGCGTTCGGTGATTGCCGAGGCACGCGGGCAGGGCAAGAGTGTGGGCCTTGTGCCGACTATGGGCGCCTTGCACGATGGCCACATCGCTCTCGTGCGCGCGGCACGCGAGCGCGCAGACGTCGTTGTGGTTTCGATCTTCGTGAATCCTACGCAGTTCGGTCCCGACGAGGATTTCATGCGATATCCGCGGCATGTCGAAGACGATCTGGCGCTTCTGGCTGCCGAGGGCGTGTCCCTCGTATTTGCTCCCAGCGTCGAGACGATGTACGGCTCTGGCGTGCTTGTGACCGTCGATCCGGGGCCAGCCGCGAAGCGCTGGGAGGGCGAGGCACGGCCGGGCCATTTTGTCGGTGTCGCCACCATCGTCGCCAAGCTCTTCAATCTGGTCAGGCCCGACTTCGCGTTCTTTGGCGAGAAGGACTTCCAGCAGCTGGCCATCATCAGACGTATGGCTCACGATCTCGATTTCGACATCGAGGTCGTCGGCCATCCGATCGTTCGCGACGAGCGCGGCCTGGCGCTCTCCAGCCGCAACGCCTACTTGTCTGCCGAGGAACGCGACCACGCGCTTGCGCTGCCCGAGGCGCTTCGCGCGGCGGCAGAAGCGTTTGAGGGCGGCGAACGCAGCGGCGATGCCCTCGATATCGTCATGCGGCAGGCCGCAGCCGCTTCTGCGCCCGGCGCGATTCGGTTGGACTACGCGGCTGTGGTCGATGCCGATACGCTTGAGCCGCTCCTCATCGTCGACCGGCAGGCCCGCGCACTCATTGCGGGTCGTGTCGGCGGCACTCGGCTCATAGACAACTGCGAACTCGCACCTGCGACAGGAGCCACTCTGTGATAGATGTAACAGCACTTTCGGCCGAGATTCGCGCCCTGGCGGCGGAGAGAAATGCCGTCATCCTCGCGCACAACTACCAGCGCTCCGAGGTGCAAGACGTTGCCGACTTCGTGGGAGATTCGCTGGGGCTGTCTCGGCAGGCGGCGGGTACCGACGCCAGCACTATCGTGTTCGCGGGTGTTCACTTCATGGCCGAGACGGCCAAGATTCTGGCGCCTGAGAAACGCGTACTCCTGCCCGAGCCCAAGGCGGGCTGTCCCATGGCCGACATGATCACGGGCGAGCAGCTTGCCGTATGGAAGGCAGAGCATCCTGGCGTGCCAGTGGTGACATACGTGAACTCATCGGCGGAGGTCAAGGCCCAAAGCGACGTGTGCGTGACCAGCGCCAACGCGGTCGCGGTAGTGCGGGCGCTCGGCGCCAAGCACATTCTGTTTGCGCCCGACAAGAACCTGGGTGACTGGGTGGCCAGAGCGCTGCCGGACGTCACCGTCGAGAGCTGGGAAGGCTGCTGTCCGAGGCACGACGAGGTCAGTGCCGATCAGGTCACAGCTGCCCGAGAAGCGCATCCCGGCGCGCTCGTGATGGTGCATCCGGAGTGTCGACCAGAGGTGGTCGATCTCGCCGACGCGGTGCTCTCCACATCACAGATGCTGGCGTTCGCCGCATCGAACTCGGCCGAGGAATTCATCGTCGTCACGGAATCGGGACTCATCCATGCTCTTGGGAAGGCGGCACCTGGCAAGAGATTCTTCGAACTCGCGCCCAAGATGATCTGCCCCAACATGAAGCTCACCACTCTGCAGAAGGTTCGTGACTGCATCGCGAACGGAACCGGCGAAGTCACTGTTGCCGAGGACGTTCGTGTGCGAGCACTTGCGGCGGTCGAGAAGATGATCTCGATTGGCTAGGGCTGGAGTCGTACCTGACGCGCTGCTTCGGCGCTATCTGCTGCCATTCGACACCGCCGAGTGCACCGAACACGAATGCGGAGTGCTGGTCGTTGGCAGCGGAATCGCCGGGTTGACGGCAGCGTTGGCGGCGTCACGCTCGCGTACCGTCGCGCTCGTCACCAAGGGTGTGATCACCGAGACCAACACGTGGTACGCGCAGGGCGGCATCGCCGGTGCGGTGGGAGAAGCTGACTCGGTGGAATTGCACCTCGCCGACACCCTTGTCGTCGGCCAGGGACTGTGCGACGAGGACGTAGTGCGCGCGGTTGTCGGCGAGGCACCTGAAGCGCTTGCTGATCTGCAGCATCTCGGCGTGCGCTTCGATCTTGAGGAGGGCGGGGAAGTCGCGCTCGCTCGCGAAGGCGGCCATTCGCTGCCGCGTGTTCTTCACTCGGGTGACGCGACGGGAGCCGCGATTCAGAGCGCGCTCACAAAGGCGCTGGGATCGTCCTCGGTCGACGTGTTCGAGCGTCGATTTCTGGTTGATCTGCTCACGGTGGAGGAGCGTTGTGTCGGCGCTCTGGTGCTCGATCCAGAAGACGGGAGCTTCGAGGTCTTCTGGGCCGACGCTGTGGTGCTTGCCACCGGAGGTGCTGGCCAGGCATACGGCATCACCACCAACCCGCTCATCGCGACCGGCGATGGGTTGGCAGCGGCCTGGCGAGCCGGAGCCGAAGTCGCTGACCTCGAGTTCGTGCAGTTTCACCCCACGGCGCTCGATCACGAAGCCGCGCCCCGCTTCCTCATCACCGAGGCGCTTCGGGGCGAGGGAGCCTATCTACTGGATTCCGATGGCAATCGCTTCATGCTCGGCGTTCATCCGCTCGCCGAACTCGCGCCGCGCGATGTTGTCTCTCGCGCGATCGAACGCGTGATGACGCAGACGGATCGTCACAACGTCATGCTCGACGCGCGTCACCTCGGCGAGGAGCATCTGCGGGTGCGCTTCCCGACGATCTGGGCGGCGTGCGCGGATGCTGGCTACGATCTCGCGCGCGACTTGGTCCCCGTTGCTCCGGCCGCGCACTATGTTGTGGGCGGCGTGAGAGTCGATATCGATGGACGCACGAGCCTGCCCGGCCTGTACGCTTCCGGCGAGGTTGCCGCGACTGGCCTGCACGGGGCGAACCGCCTCGCGAGCAACTCGCTGCTTGAGGGCCTGGTCTTTTCTCGGCGGATCGTGCGAGCGCTCGAAGAGATCGCTGCATCGGACTCGTCGTATCGTGTTGCCGTTGAAGGCGTTGAGGGAATCGGCAATGCCGAGGATTGTGCGTCGGCATTGCGCGAGCTGCGCGGCACGATGCAACGTCACGTCGCCGTGAGCCGCACCAACGAGGGACTTGCGCAAGCCGCCGATGTGCTTGAGTCCCTCGCTTCGCGCCTGCCCAATGCGTCGGTGAACTCGGAGGACTTGGAGCTGAGGAACCTCGCCAGCGTCGCCGCCCTCGTCACGCATGCGGCGTGGCTGCGCACTGAATCGCGTGGCTGCCACTATCGGCTGGACTATCCCGAGCGAGATGACGTGCACTGGCTCGGCCGAACGGTCATGTGCCGAGGAAGCGAGCCTCGCTTCGCGCCAATCCATGCTGCTCACGAATGCGCTGCCCCGGCATCCGTACCCGAGCACGTCGAGACATCGGACTGAGGCACACGCATGTTCACGCCACCCGATTTCGACGACATCATCGCTGTGGCACTCGCCGAGGACCTGGGGGTAGAGCTGGAGCGGTTCTCGGCGCACGCCATGGGCTCCACCGCGCTGCTACAACGTGACGCAACAAGCTTCTCGGCAGTTGGACTCGACATGCGCTTCGCGGGACGCGTCGTCGCTCGCGAAGACGCAGTGGTGGCTGGCTTGCCGGTTGCCGCAGCGGTGTTCGATCGGCTCTCGGCTGCTGCGGGCCTGTTCGAACCGATCGAGACGTTCCCGCTAGTGGCCGAAGGAGCGCACGTCGCCGCTGGGACGCCGGTGCTTGAGATCGAGGGTGTGGCCGCGGCGGTGCTGGCTGCCGAGCGTACCGCGCTCAACTTCCTCATGGTGCTCTCGGGAATCGCTACCGAGACGGCGCGCTGGGTTGAGGCGGCGGGGCCCCGGCTCGCTGTGTGCGACACGCGCAAGACCTATCCGGGACTTCGTGCGCTCTCGAAGTACGCTGTCGCGGTTGGAGGCGGGACCAACCATCGGATGGGGCTACACGACATGGTTCTCGTGAAAGATAATCACATCCGTGCTGCAGGCGGGATAGGCTCCGCTGTCGCCTCGGCGCGGGCGGCGCACGGGGAGTTGTTGGTGGAGGTGGAGGCCGACACAATCGCGCAAGCATTGGAAGCCGTTGGGGCCGGCGCCGACTTCGTCCTTCTGGACAACATGCCTGACGACGTGCTTGCCGAGGCGGTCAAGGCGGTCAGGCAGGCGGCGAATGAGGTGGGCCGCTCGGTGGCGACAGAGGCTTCCGGCACCATCACCCTCTCGCGGCTGGGGGCGCTTGCGGCGACAGGCGTTGACCGAGTGAGCGCCAGTGCGTTGACGCTTGGTGTGTCCCCGATCGACTTCGGGCTCGATGAGGTGTAGTAGGCGCGGGCCGCGCGCACGCGCATCGGGCATGAGAGAGTATCGAGCATGAGTCAGCTTCTGCAGACAGTCGTTGCGTGGGCGCTCTACACCCTGGCCACCTGGGGCTATCCGATCGTGTTCGCGGCGACTGTTCTGGAAAGCGTCTTCGTTGTCGGCAGCTTCACTCCGGGCGATCTGATCACCGCAGCTGCAGCTGTGGCTGCGGTGACGAACCCGGGGTCGCACCTCTCGCCGTGGTGGCTCATCCTAGTGGCGACAGCCGGGTCGATGGTCGGCATGAACGTGAGCTACGCCATCGGACATCGCGGCGGACGCGGTCTTATCCAGCGCGTGGGGCCACGTTTCGGCATGAGTCTGACGGCCATCGAAGCTGCCGAGGAGTACTTCGAACGTCACGGATCTGCCACGGTGTTTCTCGCGCGCTACGTAGCGGTGATCAAGAACGTCGTGCCAGCCCTGGCGGGTGCGTCGAGGATGAACCTCTTCTGGTTCGAGCTCTATTCGCTGCTCTCCGCGCTCGTCTATGCGTCGGCGCTCGTCGGCATTGGATGGTTCCTCGGCGAGAACTTCCGGACCGGACTCAAGGTCTTTGGCGCAGTCTCGTGGCTCCTGTTTGCGGCCGCAGTGCTGGTAGGCGCGCTGTTGTGGTTCGCCAAGCGTCGACGTGACAAGCGGGTCATCGCGAGGAACGCAGCCGCATACGAGCAGGAGCGCGCCGACGATGACCAATAGGGATGAGGTTCTGTCGGCATTACGGATGGCCGACGGCGCCAGCATGAGCGGCGAGGTCCTTGCGGCCGAGCTGGGTGTGAGCCGGGTTGCCGTGAGCAAGCACGTCTCAGCGCTGAGGGATCTCGGCTACGAGATCGCGGCGGTTCCTGGGAGCGGCTACCGCCTCATCGCGAGCCCCGATCTGCCGCTGCCCGCCGAGGTTCGGCCCCTGCTCGCGTCGGAGTTCTGGAGCGAACTGCACGGCGGGCTCACGACCGGGTCAACCAACGATGACGCCCGTGCGGCGGCACGCGCGGGAGCGCCAGAAGGCAGCGTGTTTCTGGCCGCCAAGCAGACGGCTGGCAAGGGTCGGCTCGGCAGGTCATGGGAGTCGCCGAGCGGCGGCGTCTACCTCTCCGTCGTGCTCCGGCCGCGTGTGGCTCCTGCCGAGGTGGCGTCGCTGAGCCTTGCTTTGGCGCTGGGTGTTGCACGCGGTCTCGAGACGCTGGGCGTTTCGCCTCAGCTGAAGTGGCCCAACGACGTGCTGCTCGGGCAGGGAAAGCTCGCGGGGCTCTTGCATGAGATGTCGGCCGAGTCAGATGCGGTGACGTGGGTAGTCGCGGGAATCGGCGTGAACGTGCGGCGGGGCGAGCCCGCCATTCCCGATCCGAAAGGCGGTGCGGCTCGTGCGTCCTACCTGGAGGATTTCGCGGGTCCCGTGCGCCTCGCGCAGGTCGCGGCAGCCGAGCTGGATGGGATCGCCGAGGCGTACCGGGCCTGGACGCGCGACGGCTTCTCGGCGATGCGCGCAGAGTACGAAGCGCGGTTCGCGCTCGCCGGAGAGTCCGTGCGGGTCAGCGATGCTAGCGGCGGCGTGCGCGCTGAGGGTGAGGTGCTCGGCGTCGATGACGATGGTTGGCTGATATTGAAGGACGACAGCGGCTCGACCCTCGGGATCGCGGCAGGGGAGGTTACCCTGCGGCAGTGAGTTGACGCTGTGCACCGGTGCCGCTACCGTTAACCGTCGTTCCCGCGATGGTTAACGGAGGATCTATGCCCGCCGAGGAAGTAGCGTCTGATTCCGGAGTCCCAAGCGCGGTTGGGGTTGAGCCGGGCCGTGGCATCGCGGCGCGCTCTCGCGTGCAGAACCTGGTGGCTGCCGCGCTCATCGCTGCCATCATGGCGGCATTGGGACCATTTGCGGTGACGGTCGGGACAGTCCCCATCACGCTCCAGATCTTCCCCGTCGTTCTCGCGGCGCTCCTGCTTCCCGCCGAGTGGGCGACCCTCGCCATGGGCGTCTACCTGGTGTTGGGCGCCGCGGGAGTTCCCGTGTACGCGCACGGAGCCGGCGGGCTGGGCGTTCTTTTCGGCCCAACGGGTGGCTACATCGTCGGGTTCGTGCTCGGGGCGCTCGCGGGCGCGCTGACGCGCAGGGCGATCGCCGCGGCTTTCGAGAGGGCGATCGCCGATGTCGCGGCGAGTGTCGTGACCGTCGCGGTGGTCTACCTCGTCGGCTGGGCATGGCTCGCGTTTGGGCCGACGCACATGTCGGCGATTGCGGCCTTCATCGGCGGCGTCGCGCCGTTCTTGATCCCGGATCTGATCAAGGGAGCGGTCGCCATTGTCGTGGCCACGGCCGTGCGCCGAGCAACCTCGACCTAGCGCATTCAGCCGACGTACGGTTCCTCGGCAATTGCGGGAAGCACGACCGTCATCCTTGCGCCCCCACTTGGCATGTTCGCGGCTTCGATGCGCCCGCCGTGAGCGCGCACGATCGCTCGCACGATCGCGAGCCCAAGCCCGGCGCCGCCGCTCGCGCGGGTGCGGCTGGAGTCGGCGCGGTAGAAGCGGTCGAAGAGCCTCGGCAGGTCAGCTTCGGGGATGCCCGGGCCGTCGTCGATCACGGACAGCACCGCGCGGTCGCCCTCGGCTGTGAGCTCGACAACGACGTGTCCTCCCTCGCCGACGATTCGACTCGCGTTGTCGACGAGGTTGAGCACCACCTGCTGCAGCCTGTCCACGTCGCCGAGAACGAGCGGCGGTCGGCCGTTCACCGACAGCGTGACGTTGCGGTCTTCCAGCAGCGGCTCGAGCATCGTGGCCGCCCGATCGGCGGCAAGGCGCAAGTCGACGAGGTGCAGCGGCAGCTCGCCGGTCGCTCCTTCGATGCGCTGCAGGGTGAGCAGGTCGTTTGCAAGCCTGCCGAGACGCTCGGCTTCGAGCGCGATTGTCGAGAGGAAGCGCTGTTGGTCGTCAGGCTCCACGCCGCCGTCAAGCAGGGTCTCGGCGGCGCCGCGAATCGCGGTGAGGGGGGTGCGCAGCTCGTGGCTGACGTCGGAGACAAACTGCGTCTTGCGTCGCTCCTCGGCCTTGAGCTCGTCGACCGCGTTGTCCACCTCGGTAGCCATGTGGTTGAAGGCTTCCGCCACAATCCGCACTTCGCGCGGACCCTCGACGTCGGCGCGCATCTGGTGGTTGCCCGAGGCGAATGCGGTTGCCGCGACGCCAACGCGCTCAAGCGGGGAAACGAACGAACGCGCCGCGCCTCTCCCGACAGCCCATGCGACGATGGCGACGAGCGCGAGCGCAACGGCAAGCGCAACCGGCCGCCCCTGCACGAGGAACGTGACCGCGGCGCCGAGAACTACGCCCAGCAGCGCGAAGCCAACAATGGTGAACGTGATGCGCGTTCTCAGCGCCGAGCGCATCGGCTGGCCCTACACGACGTGGAAGCGGTAGCCGTACCCTCGGACAGTCTCGACGAGCGAGGGGTCGACGCCTGCGGCTTCAAGTTTGTCGCGAAGGCGCTTGACGTGCGTGTCGACGGTCTTGGTCTCCACGAGGTACTCCCAGCCCCACGCCTCGCGAAGGAGCTGGTCGCGAGAGAGAACCTTGCCGCCGTGCCTCATCAGGCACGCAAGCAGTTCGAACTCTCGCGGAGTCAGATCGATCGGGCGGTCCTTGGTCTCAGCGACGTGAGAGGCCTCATCCAGCGTGATGCCGGCCAGCTCTATCTTCTCGGCAGTTCCGCCTTCGCGGCCTCCGCTCGGAGCCCTGCGTAGCAGCGCCTTGACGCGCGCCTGCAGCTCGCGAACTCCGAACGGTTTGGCGAGGTAGTCATCCCCGCCGATCTCGAGGCCGACGACCTTGTCGAGCTCGGTGTCGCGTGCCGAGAGAAACAGCACGGGCACGGTGGAGTCGGCGCGGAGCCGTCGGCACACCTCGTAGCCGTCCATACCCGGCAGCATCACATCGAGCACGACGAGGTCGAACGGGTGGTTGTGTGCGAGCTCCAAAGCGTCATCGCCGGTTGCGGCGACATCAACGTCGTAGCCCTCTTTGCGCAGGTTGTAGCTGACGAACTCTGTGATCGATGCCTCGT
>CAZIPN010000013.1:52810-54469 GCA_964541225.1 uncultured Eubacteriales bacterium | reverse complement strand
GGCGTGAGGAAAGTCGGGGCTCCACAGGGCAGGGTGCCAGCTAACGGCTGGGCGGCGTGAGCCGACGGAAAGTGCCACAGAAAAGAAGACTCCCCTGCTGGGGTAACTCGGCAGGAGAAAAGCTGAAACGGTGCGGTAAGAGCGCACCAGCGTCATGGCAACATGGCGGCTTGGCAAACCCCACCCGGAGCAAGGGCAAATAGGAGCGGCTGAGGCTGGCCCGGCCAACGCTCGGGTATGCCCGCTTGAGGCCATCGGCGACGGTGGTCCCAGATAAATGGTCGTCCAACGACAGAACCCCGCTTACCGACCCGCTCCAACCTCGAGATGAAGGCGACCCTCTGTGGTCGCTTTCATCGTTGTGGGATCGGGAGGGCGCGGAGTTGTTGAGCGCCAGGGGCGCGGTGTCGGCCAGGGCGAGCGAAGGCGCGCCTACACTACTTCCATTGGAAGCTGCCGCAGTCCTTTGGCGCGCGCTGGTCACGGTTCGGACACGTCTCGACGTAGACGCAATCCGCGCACGTGTAGTCGGTCAGGGGCGACGCGTAGTCCTCGCCTGACGGCGCAGCATCTTGTGCTGTCGGCTCTGCGGATGCGCCTGACGTAGCCGCCTCGGCCATCTCGCCCGCCGTAGACTCCGAGTCTTCCAAGGAGACCGGCTGAATGGCGTCGAGATCGAGAATGAAGTCGGAGTCCACCTCGTCATCGGCTTCTTCCGCTTCGCCGGGGGCGGACTCTTCAGGGATGATTGGGGCCTCTTGCGGCTCCTCAAGCGCCTCGTAGACGCCGGCGATGTCAGGCGACGTCATGTTCGCAGGCTCCTCTGAGGCACCAACCTGCGCGTTCCATGGCCACTCGGCAGAAGCTGGTTCCGCGACGGGCACTGCCTCGGGCTCGACCGGCGCTTCTTCGGCGGGCACCTCGAGAGCGGCCTCTTCCGGCGCATCCAAGCCGATCTCAGGCACCTCGGCATCGGAGGGCTCGGAGACCGGCATCGCCGAGACGCCAGCTGCCTCCTCGAGCCCCGCCGACTCGGGTGCGACAACGCCCTGGGACGTCATGTGCTCGGCCGTGCGAAGGAGGGCATCGCGCAACTCCTCGGGCTGCACTTCTTCAGCAGGAGCCTCCTCAGCAGGAGCCTCTTCAGCGGTAGCTGTGCCCTGAGCAGCGGTAGCAGCGCTCTCCGCAGCGGGAGTCTCCTCGGGAGCTTCAACCGCGCTCGGCTCGGCCACCAGCAATGGCTCGCCAGCGGGCTCTTCGGGCAGCTGAGTGCTCCCCTCCGACATCGGCGAGGCCGACTCGGCGGCGAGGCCTGCCTCCTGAGGCCTCACGAGCAACACGGGCACGCCGTCTTCGAGGTTCATGACAAAGACGTCCGCATCCCACTGAGTGAAGGAGGGATCCGCCGAGAGTCGCGACAGCTCACTCATGGCTTCCTGACGAGACTCAAAGATGCTGGCACTGAGAAATTCGAGTTCCTCGTTGGGCCCTCGGCCTATCAGAAAGAACGCCATGTCTGTCCTCACTCGTTTCGTTTCGAAAGGCCTGCTGGCGTGAGTTGTCACACACCGCCCATCCTAGAGCTGACCGGCGACGTGGGCAACTGCTTGAACGGGCGGGTTTCCGGACGGTTCACGAGCGCCCGCGAAATGCCTTCAG
>CAZIPN010000013.1:45129-52710 GCA_964541225.1 uncultured Eubacteriales bacterium | reverse complement strand
ACGAGCGCCCGCGAAATGCCTTCAGGCGAGCGATGTTGATCGCGTCCTTCTCGGGCTTCTCGCCCGACATCTCGGTGCACGCAGCCACGTCGGCCAACTCCGGCCGAGCCACCATCGCGCGAAATCCCTCGACTCCGATCGCGCCGTCGCCAATCCAGGCATGGCGGTCTCGCCGAGATCCGCGCTCATGAAGCGAATCGTTGGCGTGCACGAGTCCCAAGCGCTCCAATCCGCAGCCCGCCTGAATCTCGCCGATGAGGTCGTCCCACCCGTCGGCCGTGTCCAGGGCCATCCCCGAAGCGAATGCATGGCACGTATCGATGCAGATACCCAGGCTCGCCGAGGAACGCTCGCTCGCGTGCAAGCAAGCCGCCAACTCCTGCACGCTCCCGCCGAAAGTCCGCCCAGCTCCGGCGGTGTTCTCGAGGAGCAGCCGCGTGCCTTCACCCATCGGCCCGGCAATCTCGAACGCCTCATTCACGGCTTCTCCGACGCGCTGCGCCGCCGCTCCCGCGTCTAGAAGCGGATCGGTGCCGACGTGCGTCACAACTCCAGCCGCGCCAAGCGCTGCGCCGCGAATGAGTTCGTCGGCAAGGGCAGCGATCGAGCGCTCACGCATGGCTGCGTCGTCGGTGGCGAGGTTGATCAAGTACGCGGCGTGCGTGAACACCGGGCCGAAGCCGCGCGCTTCGCGCTTCGCGATGAAGCCCTCGGCGCGGTGCTGGTCGATGGCCGGTCCATTCCACTGCCGAGGACTCTTCGCGAAGATCTGCATGCACTCGCAGCCAACTGATTCCGCGTAGTCCAGAGCCTGCAGGTAGCCGTCAGCTACCGACACGTGCGCGCCAAAGATCACGGGTGGCCCTTCTCGTCGACGCATTGCAGCGCGGATTTTGTCGCGTTGCACGGTACACTCGAATCATGACCGATGCGCGTGACAGCTGCGAAGAGGGGCCCTGGAGAGGTCGAGCGATTCTCCACGTCGATCTCGATGCGTTTTTCGCTGCCGTCGAGCAGCTCGACCATCCCGAGTGGCGCGGCAAGCCGGTCATTGTCGGCGGCGACGCGACTCGCCGAGGAGTGGTCGCGACCTGCAGCTACGAGGCGCGCGTGTTCGGTGTTCGCTCGGCGATGTCGTCTGCCCGCGCGCAGTACCTGTGTCCCAACGCGATCTGGACGCGCGGCAGTTTCGAGCGGTACCGCGAAATGTCGGCGAAGGTGCGCGCCATTCTCGCCGAGGAATCCCCCCTCGTTCAGCCGGTGTCCATCGACGAGGCGTACCTGGACGTCACTCCCGGTCAATACACTGCCGAGCATCCCGTGGCGATCGCCAAACGGATTCGCGCGCGAGTCGCCGAGCTCGGCATCACCTGCTCGGTGGGTATCTCGGCGTCGAAGTCGGTGGCGAAGATCGCGAGCGATCACGACAAACCCGACGGACTCACCATCGTCTGCCCTGGTACCGAGGCCGCGTTCCTCGCGCCGATGCCCGTGCGAGCCATGCCAGGCATCGGCCCGCGCACTGCCGAGCGACTCACATCACTCGGCGTCACAACGCTGGGCGAGCTTGCCGCTCTCGACGACGTGACCGCGACGCAACTGCTCGGCGCGCACGGCCCTGGGCTGGCGGCCCGAGCGCGCGGGCACGACGCGCGGGAAGTGCATGACAACGAAGCGGCGAAGTCGGTGAGCAACGAGCGAACCTTCGCGACTGACGTGCGCACGCTTGAGGAAGTCGACGAGGCGCTCGCTGGTCTGGCGGCCAAGGTCGGACAGAGGCTGCGTCGCAAGGGTGTCGCCGGCCGCACCGTAACCGTGAAGCTGCGGTCTTCTGACTTCACGACCAAGACCGTTCGCAGAACCTTGCCCTCGCCGACCGACGACGAGGCCGTCTTCGGGCCGGTTGTGCGCCGACTGCTGCGAAGCGCGTGGTCGCCCGGCATTGGGCTGCGCCTTCTCGGCGTTGGAGTGTCAGGCTTCGACGAACGTGCCGAGCAGCTCGGGTTGTTCGACGAGGACACGACTGCGACCTCGATGCCCGACGAGAGCGAGACGGCGACGCGGCAGCAAGCACCAACGCCGAGCACTGACGCCGCCAAGCAGCTCACACTTCCTGCCGAGACACGCGCTCGGTTGGTGCGAGGTATCGACGCGGTGCGCGAGAAGTTCGGCGATGAAGCTGTGCGCCGCGGCCGAGAGATTGAGGCGCCACCGCAGTCCGGCGAGGACGCGACGCCTGAAGTCCCGCAGGCCGAGGAAGACGGAAGCCACGAGAGCGCTGCCGAGTAGTGCGCTTGAGAGCGTGGGTGTGTGCTGAAGCAGGATGGCGCGACGTGGCTGAGGCGTGCGTGGCCGGGCGGGATGGCGCAAGGCGGCCTGGGTGTGGGCGTGCGGCCGGGCGGGATGGCGCGACGTATGTCTTCGGAGCGACAGCCCGTCTGGCCACACACCCACACCAAAGCACACCCGCACACTCTACCCCGCAGCCTCCCAGCTCTCCTCTTCCGGCGCCCCTGCACCGCCAAGCGCCGGTCCCATCGGCCCCGCGGGCACGCCACGCCGCAATCGCACGCGATCGCCTGCCTCGCCACGCACGATATAGGGACTGACCGTCTCGGCGACGATCGCCAATCCTCGCTCGTAGTTGTTCTGCAACACCCCATCTACCAGGTACGCACGGTGCTTGACGATCGTCTCCCCGCTCCTCATGAGCGCGTCTTCGAACACGACGACGTCGAGCAGTCCCGTGGCGTCCTCAAGCGTCAGAAAACACGTCCGCTTTCCCGAGCGCGTGCGTGGCGTTTGCGCACGCTCGCGCACGCCGACGACGCGTACCCGCGCGTGATCCGGCAACGCCGCCAGATCGCGAGCGAACGTCACACCACGGTTCGCGAGATCCTTCTCGGCGAGTGTCAGCGGGTGCGCCGTAAGCGACAGGCCGATCAGCTCCAGTTCCGCCGAGATCCGCCGAGCCGCCGACCAGCCACTCACATGCGACGCGTCCTCTGGTGGCCGCGTTGGCGCCGGTGCGAGGCACAGCGTGTCGTCCCCCGCCACGCCTTCGCGTGCGATGACTGCTTTGAGCTCCGGCAGCAGCGCGAGAAGCTCATCGCGCGTGGGCGGCCGGTCCTCCTCGGTAATGCCGAGTCCATCGAGCGCGCCGATGCGGATGAGGGACTCTGCGGCCGGGCTCTCGGCACGTGTGCGACGCAGGAAGTCGGCGAGGTCGCGGAAGGGCCGCACCCCCTGCTCGCGCTCGATCGCGTCAAGCAGCCGAGATGTCATGCGGTGCACGTCGGCAAGTCCTACGCGAATCGCTCGGCCCTCGCACTCGACGGTGTAGCGTGCATCGGATGCGTTGACGTGCGGGCTCAGAATCTCGATGCCGTGTCTGCGGGCGTCGTTTACGACGAGCCGACCGGTGTAAAAGCCCATTGGCTCGTTGTTCATGATCGAGGCCGCGAACTCGGCGGGGAAATACGTGCGCAGCCATGCACTCGCGTAGCTCACAACCGCAAAACACGCCGCGTGCGCTTTGTTAAAGCCGTACGCCGCAAAGCCTTCAAGCTGCCGAAAGACCTCCTCGGCAACGCCCGGATCGACCCCTCGGGCCAGCGCTCGTGCGAGGAAGTGCCCGCGGATGCGCTCCATCTCTTCTCGACTGCGGCCTTTCGTCATCGCACGACGAAGCGAGTCGGCCTCGGCAAGATCGAAGCCGGCCACCGCGCGCGCCACGAGCAGCACCTGCTCCTGATAGACGATGACGCCGTAGGAATCGCGCAGGCACTCAGCCATGCCCTCGTGCGGCACGCTCACCGGCTCCAATCCGTGTCGGCGGCGAATGAACGGCGTGATCATCTCGGCTTCGAGCGGGCCGGGCCTAAAGAGCGAGATCTGCGCGATGATGTCCTCGAAAGTCGATGATTTCAGCCGCGTCGAGAGGTTTCGCTGGCCACTGCTTTCCAGCTGAAACATGCCGACGGTATCCGCGCTTGCGATCTGCTCATAGACGCGTGGATCGTCGTGCGCAAGCTCGAAGGGCTCCGGCACTGCCGCATCGCCCACGCGCGTGCGAGCCAGCTCGACCGCATCGCTAATCGCCGAGTGCATTCGCAGCCCCAAGATGTCCATCTTCACCAGCCCGAGTGCCTCGATATCGTCCTTGTCGTACTGCGAGACCACGGTGCCTTTCGCCGCCCACTGAAGCGGCGTCCAACTTGCGATCGGCTCGCGCGTGATGATGAAGCCGCCCAGATGCGTGCCGAGGTGCATCGGGCAGTGATCGAGCCCCTCGGCGAGGTCGAGCAGCATGCTCCAGCGCTGCTCGTCGCGCAGCGGATGGTGCGTGCACTCCGGGTAGGTTGCGAGCACCTCGCGGATCTTGCGCGCGGCGACCCACGGAAGGTGACGCGAGAGGCGGTTGACCTCGGCGATCGGTAATCCGAATGAGCGCGCGACCGTGCGTACCGCGCTTCGCGCCGTCATCGTATTGACGGTCGCCACCATCGCCACGTGCTCGTGGCCAAACCGCTTGTAGATGAAGTCGATAACCTCATCGCGCCTCGCCGAGTCGAAGTCGACGTCGATGTCGGGCATTTGTCGGCGCGCGGGGTTTAAGAAGCGCTCGAAGAGCAGGTCGTAACGGATGGGATCGGCGTCCGTGATGCCGAGTGCGTAACTCACGATCGAGTCTCCCGCGCTCCCCCGTCCCGAGCAGCGAATTCCCTGTGACTTCGCGAAATCCACGATCTCCTTGACCACAAGGAAGTACTCCGGAAAGCCCATCTGATTGATGAGCGAAAGCTCGTGCTGAAGACGCGAAATCGCTTCCGGTGTCATCGGCTGATAGCGACGCTCCAGTCCTCGCCACGACTCCTTCGCAAGTACCGAGTACGGCGTCTCGCCACGTGGGATCTCCGCCGCCGGAAAGTGAAACTCGCCAAGCGGCAACTCAAGATCGCAGCGCGCCGCAATCTCGAGCGTGGCGTCGCAGGCACGCGACAGCCCCTCAAACAGCCGACGCATCTCGGCGGCGGGCTTGAGCCACAGCTCGGCATTGGGCCGATCGTATGGCCCCGGCAGCGCCATCCTCGCCCCCGCTGCCGAGAGCACATCGTGCAGCCGGTGATCGGCAGAGCGCAGGTAGTGGACGTCGTTGGTAGCTACGACGGGCAGCGAGAGTTCCTCGGCAAGCGTTATCAAGCCGCCGACAAGCGAAGGACCGTCGGCGGTAAGCGGATGGATGAGTTCGACGAAGAAGTCGCCCGGCGCAAAACATGCCGAGAGCCGCACGAGTGCTTCGCGTGCGCGCCCGGATGCGCGAGCCAACATCGCGCTGGCTGCCTCGCCGCTCAAGCAACCAGAAAGCGCGATCAGTCCCTCGGCATGTGCGGCGAGGTCGTGCAAGGTGACGACTGATGGCTCGCTGGGTCCTCGCAGGTGTGTGCGCGAGAGCAGTCGGCAGAGGTTGCGGTAGCCATCGAGGTTTCGCGCGAGGAGCGTGAGGTGATAGCCCACACCGGCCGCGCGGCCAAACCCGACACTCGCAGGCAACACGAGACGCCGTTCTGGCGGTAGGTCGGCTTCTTCGCCGAAGATGCCTGCGGTCTCGACCACGATCTCACAGCCGAGAATCGGCTTGATCCCGGCCGCATGGCACGCTTTGTAGAAGCGGATCGCGCCACTCATGCCCTGGTGGTCCGTAAGCGCGATCGCCGGCATCTCGAGTTCAGCCGCACGGTCCACAAGTCCCTGAAGCGGAGCCGCGCCATCCATGAAGCTGAATTGCGAGTGCACATGCAAGTGCACGAACGACTGCGACATCACACGTCGCCGCTAATCCTGAATGCCGACGAGGTGCCACTCGCCTTGTTCGCGATCGTAGGCCAGGTCATACACTCCGCCGCGCGCGAGTACTCGCCAGAACCGTCGCGATACGCGCCGCCGAGGATCCCACCATGCTCGTTCGGCAGCCCAGATCTGCACGATGGCGTCGATACGATAGACGCGGCCATTGCGCGTAAACGACGCTGGATACTGGCGCTCGGCGGCCCAGGCAACGTCGACGGGTTCCTCGGCATGTTTAGCGGCACAGGAACCATCGCCATGTACGAGGGCGGACGCGCGCACAATCCACGGGCTCGCGAGCAATTCCAGAATGACCGGCAAGCGTCCACGTTTGGAGTCGAACAGCTCAAGAGGCTGACCGGCTTTTGACGTCGAGTACCGTTTGATGTCGGCGTTGCGACCCACGTGATGCGTGCCACTCCTTATCGGCTCTTTGGCCGAGAGGCTTCGGTTCCGTCAGTATACGAACATATGTTCGATACCACAAGAACACGACGCCGAGGAACGTGATGCGCGCATCACCATGAAGCTCGCGTGGTATGGGCTCTTACGGGTGCTCGGTCAGACTGCCTCAGACAGTGGCTCGACCGTGACCAGCCGAGCAACCTCACGCGCGATCGCAGTGCGGCTGCCGGCAATTTCGACGGTGAGCGGACCCTGGAATGGAGCCACTTCGATGACTCTGGCCTGGGCACCCGGCCGCAGACCCAACTCACCCAAGTACCCGAGAATCTTCTCGTCGTCTTCTGCCACAGAAAGAACCGTTGCGGTCAAGCCACTCGTAATATCGCAGAGCGGTACGCCGCCGATAGCAACCACGGTCCCGTCCGCCCCAGGAATGGGATGTCCGTGTGGGCACACTGAGGGGTTTTCAAGAAACGTTTCGAGTGCGGTCAGAACGCGCGGAGACAGTGCATGTTCTAGAAGGCATGCTTCCTCATGTGCTGCGTTCCAATCCAGACCAAGCGTCTTGACCAAGAACGTCTCGGCAATCCGATGACGTCTCACGATGTCGAGTGAACGCCGAGCCCCCTCCTCGGTCAAGACGACCTTTGTGCCATCACGGACGATCAGACCGTGAGCTTCCAGTCGTCGAAGGGTCGCTGTCACCGTCGGACCCGAAACGCCGACCCATTCCGCTACTTGTGTGGGACGAACCGCGCCGTGCTGAGCGAGCTTGTAGATCGCCTCAAGATACTCTTCGAGAGTCGCCGTAGGCACGTTCGCTGGCCTCCTTTTGCTCAATGATTCGCATAGGCTAACAACGCCCTTAGTCTAGCATGCGTGACCCACGTCACACGCTCCCTTTGCGCCGGGGTCGTACTCTACTCCGTCCAGAGCCGCCAAGCGGCCAGACGGTGCCGTTGGGCACCATTCGGCAGCCGTCTATCACTAAACTGTGGTTTCTCGCGAAACCCCGTTGACACCTCACTCTCAGGTGGGTACATTCCTTCTTGTCCCGAGAGGTCGAACGCAGCGGACTCCGAGAAAGACGGCGTACCAGTAGCTGCCGGCGAGGGCACCGAGGAAGGCGACGAACCGTGAGGTGGTTCGCCAGAGCCGGAGCCAGCAAAGGTAAGAAATGGGAAGCCGCTCGAGTAGGGAGAACCCCGCGGGCGAGGTCTCTCGGGACACTTGCGTTCCCGGACGCATGCAGAGGCCGCATCGCCCGATTCCCTCGCCCTCGCACCAGACTCACTGGCTAGGCTTTGTCCCCGTCTGGTTGCAACTCAG
>CAZIPN010000013.1:0-45029 GCA_964541225.1 uncultured Eubacteriales bacterium | reverse complement strand
TCGCACCAGACTCACTGGCTAGGCTTTGTCCCCGTCTGGTTGCAACTCAGCTTTCGGCGTATCCGCTGAGGGCCGGTAGGTCAGCTTCGCCACAGGCGACTCCCACACCGACACTTCAAGCAAAGTCACACAGGGAGCGATCTTCTCGGCGAGGCGCTCAAAGATGACCCGCGCGAGATTCTCGGCAGTTGGGCTGATCTCGGAAAACGGAGGGATCTCGTTGAGGTAGAGATGGTCGTAGCGATCGAGCACTTCGTTGAGATCCTCCTTCAGCAGCTTGAAGTCGTAGAGAATGCCGATCTCGTCAAGTTCCGAGCCGACCACAGTGGCCTCAATCTCCCACGTGTGCCCGTGAAGCCTGTAGCAGACCCCTGGATAGCCTCGCAAGGCGTGGGCCGCATCAAAGTGAGACTTGACAGTAAGCTCGTACACCCATCGCTCCCTTCGCTAGAAGAGTGATTTCTGCTGTGTTGAACCACCGGGATCGCATTTCGGATTTCCCACCGTCGCGCGTTCATCCATCGCTTGGTTCGCCATCTCGTCGGCAAGCTCGTTGTCTTCGCGATACACGTGGGTGACCTCGAAGGCATCGAAGTGGCGCGACAACTCTAGCGCCCGCGAGAACAAGGGCTTCAGCTGAGGACTCTTGACCCGATACTGGCCATTGAGTTGCTTGACGAGCAGCTCGCTGTCAGCGAACACACGAAGCGCCGAGAACCCCAACGCCAGAGCGTTCTCAAGACCCCAGATAAGCGCTTGGTACTCGGCGACGTTGTTCGTCTGTGAGCCAAGATAGCGGCCGCCACTGCAAATGACTTCGCCACCGCCTTCGATGACGAACCCAGCGCCAGCCGGACCAGGATTCCCTCGCGACCCCCCGTCGGTACGCAGAATCCCCGTGCTCATTCATCACTCCCCGACGTGATCACGATCAGTCTGTGGCAATGTGGGCACGTGCCAATGGCAGGCCCCCCAAGGAGCTCCCTGACTCTTTCGGCTGGAAGTGCCATGCGACACGCGGTACAGGTGTCGCCGTCCAGCTCGCCCACTCCGACGCCGGCTTTGCTCTCTCGTGCCGCCTCATACTGCTTGAGCAAGTCCGCCGGCATCGACTTGGCGAGCTTGTTCCGCTTCCTTTGCTGGGTATTGATATGAGCCTGAAGAGCTCCACCAACCGACTGGAATTCCTCGATGAGGGACGTCTCCTTCTCGGCAAGCTGCGATAGGGCTCCGTCGATCGTTGCCGCCTGCGAAGTCGCTTTCTCAACGCGCTCCATCAGCTGCAGAGACTCCATCTCGAGTTTGTCTCGGCGACGCTTGAGCCCGTCCATTTCTCGGGTAATCGAGGTCACCGCTCGATGGTCGGTCGTCTGCATGACCTTGGCCTGCTCGTCCTCGATCTTGCCGGTAAGCATCGTGATCTCATCGTGATGTGCGGCGAGTTCACCCCGGAGTTTGCCGATGAGCACATCGGCCTTGCCCCGAAGAACCTGTACCTCGTGCTGCTTGGCTCGAACTTCGAGGATGGCCTTCTTCTCGGGCAGTTCCTCCAGCTTCTTGGCCGACCTGAGAATCTCCAGGTCTACCGACTGAAGCTCGAGCAGCGCGTCGGCTTGGCTCATTCGTTCTCCTTCTATGGCGTCCACCAACCGACCGTAGCTGGCATCACATGGACGGTCGAGGGATCGACGTTTCCGATGGCGAGGATCGTTTCTTCAAGCAAACCGACGAGCGGCCACTCTGAGACGTCGTGACCGAGTTCCACGATGGCCAATCCAGCCTCCATCGCACTCAAGGCGTCATGATAGCGCACCTCGCCGGCGACCATCGCCGTGGCGCCCGAAGCAATGACGTCAGGAATGAGTGAGCTCGCGGAACCTGTCGCGGTGACAACCCGCTCTATCTCAGTATCTGGTCTGCCCCAGACCCGAGGCGTGATGCGAAAGGTCTCTCTCGCTCGGTCCACCAGTGCACCGAGAGTGAGCGTCTCGGCAGGGCGGCTGAGCATGCCAAGTCGCGCCGACGATCTTGCGATCTCGACATCTTGAGCAACAACAAGCGGCTCCGCGTAGGGATGGGCACCTCGTGCGGCACCCACCACCGCTTGCGCGTTGCTTCTCGCTGCAACCATCTCAATACGCACTTCCGAGACGGACGACGCACCACCGGCTTGGCCGGTGAACGGCGACGCAGACGCATCGGCCACGAACATGCCGGTCCCCGGTGCGGAGGTGAAGCTTGCACCGTGGTAGTCTCCCATGCGACCCGCACCAGCTGCCGACATGACCGCCGCGATGCGATCGGAGTGCGCTGCCGGAGCGAACACCGTAATGAGTGTCATAGGCTGAAGCGCCCGCTCGATTGGCTTGATGGGCGAAAGGCCCAGCGCATCGGGCAGAAGAGTCCCCGCGCGCGGCGCGCGATCGAGATTCGTGTGGGCATTCAGGAGCGCGATCGACGAGTCAAGCGCCGCATAGAGCACACCGGCAGGCCCGGGACCTGGCGTCAAGCAGCGAGCGGGCTCAAGAAACGCCGGGTGGTGTGTGACCACGACGTTGTCACCGTTCGCGATCGCACTCTCAATGGTTGCCAATGATGGGTCAAGTGCGACTGTCACCCCCGTGACTTCACGCTCGGGATTTCCGGCAAGCAGACCTACCCTGTCCCACTCCTCGGCCCATTCGTGGGGAAATGCACGCCCCAGTGCACGCTCAATGTCGGCGACCACCAACGTGCTCATATGGGCAGCTCCTTCCAGTCTCCGCCCGCGCTCGGACAAGCAACGCTCACGTACCCGGCAGCGCGCAACGCCTCGTAGGCGGCATCGATGCGATAGCCAACCTCTTCTGGCGCGTGAGCGTCAGATCCTATCGTGGCAGGCACGCCATTCGAGCGAAACGCCGACAAGAACGCATGCCCGGGATACACCTCTCCGACTGGCTTACGCAGCCCCGCCGTCGACACCTCCACCCGCACTCCAGACTCTGCGGCGGCGCGTGCGCACGTGTCGTAGAGGTCCAGGGGATCAAACGAGGGAAGGTAACCGAACTTCTTGACGAGATCTGGGTGCGCCATCACGTCAAACAATTGGCTGCGAACCGCCCGGATCCACAGGTCGAAGTACTCTCGCCACACCTCATCGACATCGCGACGGCTCCACTCGTCCAGGCAATGGGGATCGTCGAAGGCCCATTCTCCGATGAAATGCACGCTTCCCAGGACCATTGTCACGCCACCCGAACGGGCCTCGCTAACGGCCACAGCGGTCTCGTCTGCGCGATCTGGAAGAAAGTCGGCCTCAAGGCCGGTGACCACGTCGATTTGAGGGTAGTGCTGTCGCGCGTCGGCAACCTCCGCAAGATACTCGCCGAGTTGAGATGGGTGCATCGACAATCGCCGATCCGGGTCAAGCTGCTCGGGCAAGGCGAGATGTTCGGTGAAAGCGATCGTTGCCAGACCGCCACGAACGGCATGCTCAACACACTCGGCGACAGTGCCCCTCGCGTGCCCGCATCGCGCGGTGTGAACGTGGCAATCGATCAGCTCGCGCACCGAATCACTCCTCCACCAACTACCAGGTTGTCTCGGTAGCATACGACAGCCTGGCCCGGTGCTACGCCGTCAACGGAGTTGTCGAATCGCACCTCGAGATCGCCCCCGCTCCGGCGGGCCCGCGCGAAAGCTGGTTCCATCCGATAGCGGACCATGGCAAGAACCCTCTCTTCGTCGGCGCCGTACCAGATAGGATCGGAAGCGAAGACATCCCGTGCTGCGAGGTTGTCGCGAGGGCCAACAACAATGCGGTTGTTCTGCGCATCGATCTCAAGGACATACAGCGGCTCTCCCCCGCCAATCCCAAGCCCCTTACGCTGCCCAACTGTGTAGTTCCCGATCCCAGCGTGTCGGCCGAGCACCGCACCGCTAGCATCAACGATGTCACCAGGCTCAAACGCCTCCGGATGACGGGCCCGAACAACGTCTGCGTGCTCTCCTGTTGGGGCGAAGCAGATCTCCTGGCTGTCGGGTTTCTCGGCAATTGGCAGGCTTAGGCGCATCGCGATCTCGCGAATCTGCTTCTTGGTGTAGTCACCCACAGGAAACAGGATGCGCTCCATCTGAGGCCGGGTGAGCCGGTAGAGGAAGTACGACTGGTCTTTCGCAAGATCCTTGGCGCGGGCCAGCCACACCACATCCGAGCTGTCTCTCACAAGACGTGCGTAGTGACCTGTGGCCAGGTACTCAGCGCCTCTCGCGGTCACCTCTGACATGAGGTGTGAGAACTTCACCGTCTCGTTGCAGCGGACGCATGGATTCGGGGTGCGTCCGGCAGCGTATTCATCGGAGAAATACGTCACGACCTCTCGGTCGAAGAGATCGCGAACATCAAGCGTCTCGTGCGCAATGCCCAAGAGGTCGCACACTCGGCGCGCATCGTGAACCGTACTCGGCGAGCAACAAGGGATTTCGTCCGTGCCGCTTTCATGCAAGCGCATCGTGACGCCCGTGACATTGTGGCCCGCCTCAAGCAGGAGTGCTGCAGCAACGCTTGAGTCAACGCCGCCGCTCATCGCCACGAATACGTGCGCCACGAACACCTCCAATCAGCGATGTCGTGCTACGACGCATAGGCAAGTACTGCCGAGACTCAGGATCGAGACTCAGGATCATGATCCTCCGGAATCCCGTGCGTGTTCGTGCCCGACCGCTCAGTCTTCCTCGGCGTGCGGGTCATAGTCGGGATTCGCGCTGAGTATCTCCCCTGAGATTGGCTCCCGGCCATGCTTCTTCAGGTAGTCGTCGACCGCCACTTTCAGGCCGTCAGTGGCTAGCACGCTGCAGTGCATCTTGGCGGGAGGCAAGCCGTCGAGCTCGTCGGCGACCTGTTGCTTCGAGATCGCGGCAGCCTCTTCAAGAGACATACCCTTCGCCATTTCGGTCACAATCGAACTGGTGGCGATAGCCGCGCCGCACCCGAGCGTTTGGAACTTGATGTCTTTGATGTGCTCGGTGTCATCGAGCTTGAACGAGATCTTCATCATGTCGCCGCAGATGGGGTTTCCAACCTCACCCACGCCGTCGGCATCCTCAATCACACCAACGTTGCGCGGGTTGTTGAAGTGCTCCAGCACCTTCTCGGAATACTGCACCGTTTCTCCTCACACATCCGATACCTCGGCTCAAATGCCCTGCTTCGCCGCCGAGCCGAACATCTTCTCGTAGACGGGCGACATCGAACGCAAACGCTCGACGATTGGAGGAAAGACCTCCAGGAAGTAGTCAATGTGCGCTTCGGTCGTGAAGCGGCCGATGGAAATTCGCAGGCTGCCGTGAGCGATCTCTGGTTTGCAGCCCACTGACAGGAGCACGTGGCTCGGCTCAAGGGACCCGGACGAGCAGGCCGAGCCGGTCGAAACTGCGATTCCCTTGTTGTCCAGTTGCAGGAGCATCGCCTCGCCCTCAACGCCGTTGATGAGCAGCGATGCGATATGCGGCAGCCTCGGGTCAGCCGTCGTGGTCAGCTGCGTGTTCTCAAGCGAGCCGAGCACGCCGTTGACGATCTTGTCGCGCAGCGCCGTCAGCCGAGGAATCTCGGTCTCCTGGTCGACCAGCATGAGTTCGAGCGCTTTGGCGAAGCCAACAGCTCCGGGTGTGTTCTGGGTGCCGGAGCGCTTCTTGAACTCCTGCCCGCCGCCACGTTGAAAGGGCGCGAAGGGCGTGCGCTTCTTCAAGTACAGCGCGCCGAATCCCTTGGGGCCGTAGATCTTGTGGCTCGAAAACGACGCGGCATCGACACCCAGCTCCTGCACGTCAAAGGGTATCTTGCCGAGGGTTTGCGCGGCGTCCGTGTGAAAGAGCGAGCCGCCTTCATGCGCGACCTCGGCGAGTTCCTTGATGGGGTTGATCGACCCGATCTCGTTGTTTGCATGCATGATCGACACGAGCTTCGTGTTCGGCCGCATGGCCGCCCTGAGATCTTCGGGATGGACGTGCCCGTCGGACCGAGGAGCAAGCACCGTGACCTCGTATCCATGCTTGCCGAGGAACTCGGCGGGCTCGAGAATCGCGTGGTGCTCGTACGCAGAGACAATCAGGTGACCTCCACCGGACGGAGCCGCCTTGCTCAGAATGCCGATGAGCGCGCTATTGTCGGACTCGGTTCCACCACTCGTGAAGATGACCTCGTCGGGGCGTTGGGCGTTGATGCCGGTTGCCACCGACGCCCTCGCCTCCTCGAGCGCGCCCGCCGCGTCGCGACCGAGTGCGTACAGGGAGTTCGCATTCCCGTAGCGCTCGGTGAAGAAGGGCAGCATCGCCTCGACCACTCGTTCGTCTGTGGGAGTCGTGGCCGCAGAATCGAAGTAGACAGTCTCCATCGTGCCCTCCTACCGAGCCTCGGCGTTCACACTCTTGTCAAACGCACCCTGCGTTCCGGCGAGCGAAGCCAGGGTCGTTGACGCGAAGACATCGCGCAGTGCCTCGGTCGCCCTCGCCCACAGAGGCGCGGCGGCACACACCGCGGTCTTGGAGCAGGTCGCCTCTCGGCCGTGATCACACACACTTGAGGCCAGTGACCCCTCAAGAGCTTCAACGACCTCAAGAACCGTGATGTCTTTGGGCTCGCGGCTCAAGACGAAGCCGCCTTTCGCTCCGCGTATGGCTGTGACGAGGTTCGCTCGGCGCAGGGACACGAATATCTGCTCAAGGAAGCGCGGGGGGATCTCACGGCGTTCCGCAATCTCGCGTGCGCTCGTCGGTCCCGACCCGTAGTTGCACGCCAAGTCAATAGCGGCCAGAACTCCGTATTCGCTCTTGGCCGTCAGTCTCATCAGGTGCCCCCAACGCGTAATTCCTACTACTTAACTCATGATTGCATCATAACGACACAATCCTGACTGTCAACATGTAGATTCCGACAGGGATATGGGGCAGGCGATCGTCGCAAGAATGCGCCCGTTTGGCATCTAGCGGCGGCAGACAAACCCGAGACGCGACCGTCCATCAAATAGGAGCACGTGTTCGCTTGTTGGGCCCTCAGCCGTTCGCTACTATGTGGCCTCCGTCTCGGATGAGATGGAGCCCTGTACGGGGAACAGGGCCCATGGTTGATAGCCACAGGGTGGCGAGAACCCGCTGAGCCCGACCCGTTCTATCACGAGGCCCGAGCCGTCGTTTCCGACAGCCGGGCCTCGTTTGTGCACAGACTCCATCAGCGCATGCCGCGATCACGCGGTCACCGTTGTTATGACATCGCTTTGACCAGGTTGGCCATCTCGATGGCTCCCTCGGCGGCCTCCCAGCCCTTGTTCCCCGCCTTGGTTCCCGCGCGCTCGACAGCCTGTTCGATCGTGTCGGCGGTGATGACCCCGAACGTCACCGGAACGCCGGTATCGAGCATGACCTTGGCGACTCCCTTGGCGACCTCAGACGAGATGTACTCGAAGTGAGGCGTGCCCCCGCGGATCACAACTCCGAGGGCGAGGACCGCGTCGTACTTGCTGGATGCCGCCAACCGGCTGGCGACGAGGGGGATCTCAAAAGCTCCGGGAACCCACACAACGTCGATGTCGGCTTCGGCGACTCCGTGTCGGACCAAGGCGTCCTGCGCCCCAGAGAGCAACCGCGTGCTCAGAAGCTCGTTGAAGCGCGCGACAACGACGCCGAACTTCAGTCCAGTGGCTACGAGATTTCCTTCGTAGGTGCTCATGCGGGCTTCCCTTCCCTGTGCGGCGCATCAAGCTGAAGCGTGTGCGCCATCTTCTCTTTCTTGGTGCGGAGGTACTTGATGTTCGTGTCGCACGCAGGCACCTCGAGAGGAACCTGCTCGGTGACCTGCAACCCATACCCTTCCAGACCCACGATCTTGCGTGGATTGTTGGTCATGAGACGAATCGAATGCAGGCCCAGGTCACACAGAATCTGTGCGCCAATACCGTAGTCCCGCAGGTCTGCTGGATAGCCGAGAGCGACATTCGCCTCGACCGTGTCGTGTCCCTGCTCCTGGAGCTCGTAGGCCTTGAGCTTCTCGCCCAGGCCGATTCCGCGGCCTTCGTGGCCGACGATGTAGAGCACGACTCCCTGCTTGGCTTCCTGAACGCGCCTCATGGCTTCCTCGAGCTGCGCACCACAATCGCAGCGCATGGAGTGAAAGACGTCGCCGGTCAGGCATTCGGAGTGAACGCGAACGAGCACGTCCTCCTGGCCAGCCACTTCACCGACCACCAAGGCGACGTGGGTCCGTTGGTCCACGAGACTGCGGTAGCCATACGCGACGAAGTCGCCAAACCGCGTCGGGAGGTGGACCTGGGTTTCGCGCACCACGAGCTTCTCGGTACGGCGTCGGTAGCGAATGAGGTCTTCGACGGTGATCATCTTGAGCTGATGGCGCTCTGCAAACTCCTCGAGCTGCGGCCGCCTCGCCATCGTGCCGTCGTCGTTCATGATCTCGCAGATCACACCAGCTGGACTCAACCCCGCCATTCGCGCGAGATCTACAGCCGCCTCGGTGTGGCCCGCGCGCTCGAGCACCCCACCCGGCCTGGCTCGCAGGGGGAACACATGCCCCGGCATTGAGAGGTCGGATGGCGTGGTGTCTGGCGCGATCGCAGTACGAACGGTCTCGGCACGGTCCGCCGCCGAGATACCCGTCGTTATCTTGCCCTTCGCTCCGATACCGCAGTGGAATGCGGTCCCCTGCTCGCTCGTGTTCTCGTCGGCCATCGGATGAATGCCGAGCTGGTCAATCCTCTCACCGGTGAGAGGCAGGCATATCAAGCCGCGTCCAAAGCGGGCCATGAAGTTGATGGCCTCAGGCGTGACTTTCTCGGCGGCCATCACGAGATCGCCCTCGTTCTCGCGATCCTCGTCGTCGACCACGATCAGCATTCGACCAGCTTGGATCTCCTCAATCCCGTCCTCGATCGAGGAGAATGGGGGGTGCACTTGGGTGGGGGTCACGGGATTCACCTTCCTTCCGCAAAGTCGCGCAGCATGTCGCCGAGACCTCGGCGCTGCGCTTCGGGTCCGCCTTCGCCAGTAGCCGCGTACAGGTCAACGAAGCGCTTCACGTACTTGGCCATGATGTCGACCTCGACGTTGACCGGTGCGCCGATCGGCTTGTCCTTGAGCGTGGTGACCTCCTCGGTGTGAGGAACCACCGCAGCGGCAAAGCTGTCGCCGCGAATCTGCGCCACCGTGAGCGAGATGCCATCGACTGCGATCGAGCCCTTCGGCACGACGTACTCCATGAGCGACGAGGGCACCTGGAATTGGTAGACCGTGGAGTTTCCTGCAGGATGGCGAAGGAGAAGTCGTCCAACACCCTCGACATGGCCCGTCAACATGTGTCCGCCGAGCCGATCGGACAGGCGTAGCGCCCGCTCGAGATTCACCTTGCTCGACTGCCGAAGCTGAGCGAGCGTCGTCTTGGAGAGTGTCTCGTCGCTGACGTCCGCCACGAAAGCTCCGCGCTGGAATTGCGACACCGTCAAGCATGCGCCATCCACGGCGACTGAGTCGCCGAGCGCCATGTCGCGACCAAATTCCGGTGCATAGATCTGAATCTGTGCACCGCCAGCGACCTTCTGAACGTGGGTCACAACGCCTTGTGTTTCGATCAGACCGGTGAACATGGCTCCCTTTCCTACGCAACGCTGGAGCCTGCGAGGGGCTCCCAGACGGTGACTGACACATCTCCCACGATACCTGCTTCAGCAGGGAGAGCACGCCGAGTAAGGCTGTCGCCAGTGGCATCCGCGTCGCCAAAATACAGCGCAGGCGACTCCGCGCCCGCCATACCTCCAGCAACGACCGTGACGAACCGATCGATCAGACCCTCGCTCCACAAGGATGTGAGTAGACGCGGCCCCGGCTCGATAAGGAGTTCGCCGACTCCCTTATCTCCCAGCGACATGAGCGCATCCTCGAGCGGCTCCCCGGAGCAGTAGTGAACGCCAACGGCCGTCGGCAACGCGTCGCAGACGCCAGCCTTAGCGCCGACTGCCAGTACCAGGGTGGGCGCGGCTTCGTCGGTGAAAACGCGTGCGTCCGGCTGCGGTGCGTGGTCTCGCACGAGGACGATCCTTTGCGGCTGGTGGGGGCCGAGGACTCCATCGGCATCGCGCACGGTAAGCGCAGGGTCGTCGGCAATCACGGTAGCCGCCGAGACAAGCACGGCGTCTGCTGCGGCGCGAAGCTGCCGTGTGACCTCGGCACCGGATGGCCCGGTCATGTTCGCGCGCTTTCCGGCAGCAAGCGCACTGCGCGCGTCCAGGGACACCCCGACCTTCGCCGTTACGAAGGGCTTTCCGGTACGAATGCGATGCAGCCACCCGACGTTGAGTTCCTCAAACGGAGCTGGGTCCTCGGCAAACGCCACCTCGATCCCCGCAGCCGTGAGTTGCTCGGCACCGTGGGCCGCCTCGGGGTAAGGATCGCGCGTGCCGATCACCACGCGTCGCACACCTGCCGAGATGAGCGCCTCGGTGCACGGAGGGGTCTTGCCGTAGTGCGAGCAGGGCTCCAGCGTGACGTAGACATCGGCGCCGCGCGCCGCATCTCCGGCGTCCTTGAGTGCGAAGATCTCGGCATGTGGCTCGCCCGCCCGGGGATGAAAGCCCTCGCCTACGATCACGTCATTCTTCACAATGACGCAACCGACAAGAGGATTCGGGGCAACACGTCCGCGTGCGCGCTCCGCGAGCGCGGCAGCACGTGCGAGATACGGGTCGCTGACCCGTGAGGAGACATCGCCAAACAGACGCACGAATGCGACCTTCCTTCTCCCATCCGGACTGTAACCGTCGGCCTCGGAATCTCACCGAGTCGGCCCCGATGCTTCGGGGTTCGCGGGCTATCACCGCCGGTGGGGACTTTCACCCCGCCCTGAAGAAAGCTCCGTCAGTATAGCGCACGACGCGACAACGCGCAGGCCACGCCCTCAGCCCAGCGCCGCCTGGGCTGCCGAGCGGATCTCGGCAATCGCCGCGATTGGGTCGGGCGCACCAAACACCGCATTGCCGGCAACGAAGCAGCGAGCGCCCGCTTCCACGCACGCCACCACGGTCTGTGTGTTGATGCCGCCGTCGATCTGTATGGTCGGGACCTCGATGCCAAGCGAGGCGCACAGAGCCACGAGATCGTGCACCTTGTCGACAACGTGCGGGATGAAGGTCTGGGCTCCGAAGCCGGGGTTCACGCTCATCAGCAGGACCATGTCCACATCGGCGAGAATGTCGCGCAACACCGAGACCGGCGTCGCCGGGTTCACGCACACCGACGGCGACGCTTCAGCGGATCGAATGCGCTGCACGACGCGGTGGAGATGATACGTCGCCTCGGCGTGAACGGTGACGAGATCGGCCCCCGCGTCGAGATACCAGTCCACGGTCGAGTCGACGTTGTCGATCATGAGATGGACGTCCAGCGGCACGGTCGCGATGTTCTTGAGAGCCGCGACAACAGGAGGCCCAATCGTGAGGTTTGGCACGAAGTGGCCGTCCATGACGTCCACGTGCACGAGATCGGCGCCCCCGCGCTCAACGAGCTCGATGGCATCGGCGAGGTGCGCGAAGTCAGCCGACAGAATGGACGGCGCGATTGTGATCCGGTCGCTCATGTCATGTCCTCTCAGTCGGTACTCCGCAGCCGTGGGCGAGGAGCTCAAAGCCGCCCGCGGGATCGCTCGTCTCAGTCCTCGACGAGTCCCAGACCGTGCAGCTCATCCTTCGCTTCCCTGCCGAGCAACGCCTCCTCGGCTCCTGCCAGCGGCTTCTTCTCGTAGAGCACGGCCCTGACTTCGCGCGTTATCGGCAGGTCGAGACCATGCTGGCTCGCGAGTTCATCCACGGTAATGCATGCGACGGCGCCCTCGGCAACCATGTGCGTCTTCTCCGAGAACTCCTCCATACTCCCCCCGCGCGCGATCAGTTCGCCGAGACCGCGGTTACGAGAGTGTCGGCTCGTGCAGGTGACGATGAGGTCGCCCATGCCGGCTAAACCCATGTACGTGAGCGGGTTGGCGCCGAGCACGCGCCCGAGCCGCGTCATCTCGGCAAGTCCTCGAGTCATCAGCGTCGCCTTCGTGTTGTCACCGTAGCCCAGTCCGTCGCACATGCCGGCGGCTATTGCCACTACGTTCTTGCTGGCGCCGCATAGCTCGACGCCGACGACATCCGGGTTGGTGTAGACGCGAAAGAATGACGTCATGAAGATGTTCTGAAACAGCTCGCCGATGTCCGGATCATACGCGGCGACTACGGTCGCCGACGGGATGGCCTTGCTGACCTCCTCGGCATGGTTCGGACCGGAGAGTCCTGCGACGCGCTGCTTGTTTCCGAGCACGTCGGCGAGCACCTCGGTCATGAGCATGTTCGTCCCGCCCTCCACGCCTTTGGAGAGGATGACGATAGGCGTCTGTGCGTCAAGATGCGGCGCCATGGACTCAGCGGTTTCGCGCACCCCGACAGAGGGCGTCACCATCACGACTGCTTCGGCGCCAACGAGGGCTTCTTGCACATCGGGGGTCGCAAAGACGCTCGGGTTGAGCACGACTTCCTTGAGGAAGGATGGATTTCTGTGCTCGGCGTTGATTCCCTCGGCGATTTCAGGCTCACGCGACCACAGTCGCACATCATGGCCCTTGCCGCCGAGAAGCCAGCTTACCGCGGTACCCCACGAACCAGCGCCTATGACTGAGATGCGCATGCCCTACGAGCCGCCCTTCTGCCCCGACGGGTTCTGCTGACTCCACGATATCCTAGGCTCTTCCCCTTTGATGATGCGGCCGATGTTCGCCGAGTGGCGGACAATGACAAGCCCGGCGGCCACAATCGCGAGCCCAAGCAGTGGCCAATCACCTGGATAGAGCAGCGCAATCAGAACAGGGAACTCAACCGCGATAACAACGGAGCCAGCTGCAACGATGCGCGTGAGCGCGAACACGATCGCCCACGTGGCGAACAACGTGACGAACACGAGTGGCACCATCACGAGAAGGGCGCCTCCCGCAGCAGCCACGCTCTTTCCACCTCGAAAGCCGATGTAGGGAGAGAACGAGTGGCCAGCCATGACCGCCAGCGTCGCGGCTATCGTCGCCCATTCGTGCGAGGTGGATCCGAAGACCGACGTTGGCACAAGCGTGCTAGCCGCCAAGACAGCCAGTGCGCCCTTCCCGATGTCGAGCGCAAACGTTGCGAGCGCCGCCTTCCACCCGAGCACCCGCATCACGTTGGTGGCTCCGAGATTGCCTGAGCCGTGCTCGCGCACGTCGACTTTGAAGAACCACACTCCAATGATGAGCGCCCACGGCACGCCGCCGAGCAGATATGCCACGACGACGCCAGCGCCTATGCGGACGATCACCGTCAGATCCACACGTCAGTCCTTCTTGCGAAAACGCAAAATTACGGGCGTGCCCACGAGGTCGAATGCGTCACGCATTCTGTTCTCCACGTAGCGTTTGAAGTTGTCGTCAGCAAGAGCGGGATGATTGGCGAAGAACGTGAAGCCTGGCGGTGCGACGCGCGTCTGAGTCACGTAGTTGACCCTCAGCGTCTTGCCGCCCTTGTTCACCGTGTGCCCGAAATCGCGCATCTCTGTCAGCAGCTTGTTGAGCGCGCTTGTCGAGATCTGCTTCATATAGTTGTGGTAGACGAGGTCTACCGCCGCCCAGATTCGACCGACGCCCTTGCCGGTCAGCGCACTAATCTTGAGCACTGGGGCAAACCCTACGAATCCGAGGCGCTCGGCCACCCGCGTGTCGACCGCATCCTTTTCCTCGATCGATTCCAGCGCATCCCACTTGTTGAGAAGCACGATCATCGCGCAGCCACGCTCGACTGCGAACGAGGCGACTCGCTGGTCTTGATCCGTGAGCCCGATCGTCGAGTCAATCACCAGAAGTGCGACCTGAGCACGATCGATTGCTCTCATTGCGCGAACGAACCCGTAGTACTCGACGTCCTCGTCTATGAGGGATTTGCGTCGAATCCCGGCCGTGTCTACCAGCCGATACCGCACTCCCTCGCGCTCAACGAGGGTGTCGATAGCGTCTCGCGTCGTGCCCGCCACCTCTGAGACGATCGAGCGCTCTGCTCCCGCAAGGCGGTTGAGCAGCGATGACTTCCCCGCGTTGGGCCTGCCGATGATGGCGACGTCAATGGCCGCATCCTCGAGCTCGAGCTCGCACTGTGGCAGTGCCGCCACGATCTCGTCGAGCAAGTCGCCGGTCCCATGCCCATGAGTTGCCGAGACAGGCCACGGCTGGCCGAGCCCAAGCGACCAGAACTCGTGGATCTCGTCCTCCCTGCCGGGGGTATCCATCTTGTTGACCGCGAGGAACGTCGGGCGTTTGGACTTGAGCAAGATGCGCGCGACTTCAGAATCGTCAGGCGCCATGCCGTTCTTCCCATCAACGAGGAAGACAACGACGTCTGCCTCCTCGGCAGCCATGAGTGCTTGCGTGCGAATGGAAGACTGAAAGGCATCGGCGTTGCCCGCCTCGATGCCGCCCGTGTCGATGAGCATGAAGTCAACGCCGTTCCAGTCGGCGTGATGATAGCTTCGATCCCGAGTCACGCCACGCGCTTCGTGCACGATAGCGTCAGTGGTCTGGGTGATCCGGTTCACGAATGTGGACTTGCCGACATTAGGGCGGCCAACTACGGCGACGATCGGTAGCGCCATCGGCGCGTCACTCCCTCGATGTCGGGGGGATTGCGGCAAGCTCTCTCAACGCCGTGAGCAGGCCGCCGGCGTCACAGGATATCAGACGCACATCCCTGCCCGAAGTTGTGCCCAGCTCGGCGGCCGACGCGTCATCGAGGAGAAGCCCGTCGGCGTTGACGACGATGTCTGGCACGAGAAAGACCGAAGCGTGAGTGCGGCCAGCGATGGCCGGCACAAGATCGTGAGCAGTGAGCAGCCCAGCCACGCTGACATTGCCGCCAAAGAACTCGTTGGCCACCGGCAGAACCTCAAGACGATCGTAGTGCGACTCTGGAAGCAGCGCGCGAAGTTCTTGCGCGAGGAGTGGACCCGCAAGCTCACCGGTCACGAGCGCGACTCGAGTGTCGGCGGGCAGCGCGGCCACGGCGTCTCGAATCTCGCGCGCCGCGGCTGCCAGCTCGTCAACGAGGCTTCGCACGATCCCGATACCGTTCTCGAATTGCGGGAAATCGTCGTAGTGCTCGGCGGGCGGGAGTTCGATGCCCGCGTTGAGGTAGAACTCATCGGCAAGGTGGACCCAGGTCACGTGGTCGCGCTGGCGACTCGCGCGTTGCCAGCGCTCGACCTGCCCAACGACGTGTCCCGCCGAGTCACCCGCATACGACGCCGCAAACCGAGTCTGGTGCGCCGTGTAGCCGAGCGGCACGACGCCCACCGACAACACTCCTTGACGCTCGGCGAGCCAGGTGAGCGTCTCCTCGAGATGCTCGGCGTCGTTGACGCCGGGGACAAGCACGATCTGGACGTGCACCTCGATTCCGCGAGACAAGAGATCGTCGAAACGCTCCAGTCCACGGTCTTCTCTCGCACACACGAGAGTGCGCCTCACATCAGGATCGACGGCATGCAGCGAAACAAACAGCGGCGAGAGGTGCTGCTCGGCGATTCGCTCGACGTCGGAGTCATCGAGGTTGGTGAGCGTGATGAAGTTGCCCTGCAGGAAGGACAGCCGATAGTCGTCGTCGCGCACGTACAGTGCGGGCCGCAGTCCTGTCGGCAGTTGAGAGACGAAGCAGAACATGCAGTCGTTGCGGCACGTGCGCACACCGTCAAAGACGGCATCCGCGAACTCGATCCCCCAACCCTCACCCGCAGTGCGCTCCAGAACGACCGATCGCCCGACGGAATCGGGAGCGGCAATGGTGAGGGTCACCGCCAGGCCGTCGGCGATCCAGCGCCAGTCGATGATGTCGCGCAATGAGATGCCGTCCGCTGAGACGACCGTCTGGCCAACGACGAGTCCGGCGCGTGCAGCGGGACTTCCAGGTTCAACCGAGACGATGACTCCCCCGCCGCTCGGCCGGGAGGTTCTCGCGCCGTATGCGGCGTGGGGTCCCAGGGCCACTCGCTAGGCCATCGCTTCGATCGCGCGGATCACTGCCTGCATCTGCTCGTCCGGCGTAGACGCGCCAGCGGTAACGCCAACGCTCTTCGCGCCGACGAACCACGCGGGGTCCAAGTCGTCAGGGGTCTCGACATGGTAGGCGCGCGGATTCACGTCGGCACATATCTGCACGAGCCGCGTCGTGTTGCCGGAGTTGTAGCCCCCAACTACGACCATCACGTCGACGGTCTGCGCGAGTTCCTCTGCAGATTGCTGGCGCTTCTCGGTCGCCGAGCAGATCGTGTTAAAGACCCGCAGCTCGTTGGCGCGCGGCAGGATCGCTTCGACGACCTCTGCCAGGCGCCTGGCAGATTGCGTCGTCTGCACGACCACGCCGATCTTGCGCCCACCAAGAGACTCGGGCAATTCGGCTGCCGAGGAGACCACGACCGCATGGCCGCCCGCGTGAGCGAGAATCCCAGTGACCTCGGGGTGATCCGCCTCTCCGACGATCACGACGATGTAGCCTTCGCGTGAGAGCTCTGCCGCCGCCTCGTGAGCCTTGCTGACGTGCGGACAGGTGGCGTCGACCACGTGCAGACCGCGACGCCGAGCTCGCTCGATGATCGTCGGCTCAACACCGTGACTCCGGATCACGAGCGTGCCATCGGTGACATCCTCCAGCGTCTCGGCGACCTCGACACCACGCTCACGCAGCGCCGCCACCGCCTGCGGGTTGTGGATGAGCGGGCCGAGGGTGTGCACGTCGACGCCACTCGAAGACGCCTCTCCTGCAAGCCGGAGTGCGCGTTCCACTCCGTAGCAGATCCCGGCGTGCTTGGCGACCTCGACCCGCATGCTCACTCCTTCTCGGCTTGGTCGCGTGCTCGCGCCACGCGGCGCATTATCTCGGCGGTCATTGCCTGCATGCGCTCCTGTCGATCGTACTCCGCAAACGCCTCCGGTTGGACCGGCTCCCCATAGCGAATCGTGACTCGGGGAAAGCGCGGGATCTTTGCCCCGCGCGGAAGTGCGTATTGCGTTCCCCAGAGGCCGACGGGCACAACGGGGACTCCAGCGCGCATGGCGATGAAGGCTACTCCAGCATGTGCCTCGCCAAGTGTGGCTTCGCCAGATTCGCCGACAACCTGCCGAGTGCCCTCGGGGAAGATGCCGACGCACTCTCCGCGTTTCAGAAGCGTCGTCGCGCGCTGAATGCCTTCTCGGTCCGCCGAGGCTCGACTGATTGGAAGACACCACACACGAGGCAGCAGCCAGCGCAAGAACGGCGCCGAGAACAGCTCGGCCCTGGCAAGGAAGTGCGTCGGACGTGGCGCGCCGCACCACAGAAGCATCGGGTCCAGGTAGCTGAGGTGGTTGCCGGCGATGATGTAGCCGCCTTCAGACGGAAGGTTCTCCTCACCAAAGAAACGTGTGCGATACACGCGGACAAAGAGCTTCCCAAGCGTGCTGCGCAGAAAGCGCGCCAGGCGCCAGGGTGCCGAGCCCTCGCCGCGCGCAGGAGTCCCAAGAGCTGGCGCGCTCATGCGCCCCGCTCCCGAGCGAGGGCCGCGACACGGTCGACCACCTGCTCAAACGACATTCCGGTGGTGTCCAGGGTGATGGCATCAGACGCGGCCGCGAGCGGCGAATGAGCTCGCGAAGAGTCCGCTTCGTCTCGGCGGACCAGCGCATCGAGAACGCCAACGTGCTCCGTCGCGATTCCGCGCTCCACGTTTTGAGCCGTGCGCCGGCGAGCGCGCTCGTGTGGCGTCGCTGTCAGGAACACCTTCAGCGTCGCATCGGGAAAGACAACCGTGCCGATGTCCCGGCCTTCAACGACGATGTCGTTGCCCTCGGCAAGGTGACGTTGCTGTGCGACCATGGCGTGGCGCACGAGAGCCAGCCGCGCCACCGGACTCACCGCGTCATCGACTTCAGGTGTACGGATCGCCTTCGTGACGTCCTTCCCGCCGATAAGAACGCGGCTCGCCAACGCTTCACCCTCGACGTGGATGAATTCGATCGGGCGCCTCTGCGCGATCTCGGCAACGGCGGTCTCGTCGTCAAGAGACACGCCGGCCTCCAGCGCCTGCTCGGCGACGGCGCGATACATCGCGCCAGTGTCGAGGTAGTGCAAGCCCAGGAGGCTCGCCACCGCCTTGGCGACGGATGACTTGCCGGACCCAGCCGGCCCGTCGATTGCGATGATCATCAGGTGAGATCTCTTTCGTGCGAGGTCATGGGTGCGCTCGGATTGTAGCGCAGCGCTCTGACACTGGAGAGCCTCACGCTTGAGGCATCTGCAGAGCCGCGAGATCCTCGGCAAAGCGCGGATAGCTCACGTTGACTGCCTCGAACCCCTCGACCGTCACTGGTTGCTGCGCCGCCAGACCCGCAACCGCCCACGTCATCGCGAGGCGATGATCGCCGAGAGACTCCAGCACCGCGCCGCCGAGGGCCGCAGGTCCGCGCACAACAAGCGTCTCCCCATCACTCTCGACGTCGGCGCCCAGGGCGCTCAGCCCGTCAACGATGGCGGTCAGGCGATCGGACTCTTTGACCTTGAGCTCGGCAATGCCCTCGAAGCGAGTCTGGCCGTGCGCAGCAGTCGCCGCCAGCGCGAGCACGGGGATCTCGTCGATGAGCGATGGCACTTCATCGGCGGTCACGGTGGTTGCGCTGATTGTCGGCGTATGCAGCGCAATCAGCTCGCCGACGCGCTCCGAGCCCGCTTCGGGCCACGGCACCACCTCGATGCGGGCGCCCATTCGTCCGAGCACTCGCAAGAATCCGGTACGCGTCTCGTTGAGCGAGACGCCGGGCAACACGACCTCGCTGCCAACGACGAGCAAGCCGGCCACCACCATGAAGGCCGCCGAGGACGGATCGCGCGGCACCGCAATCTCGTCCGGAGCCATCGGCACCGCAGGCCCGGCGACGCTCGCCGTCAGCTCCTCGGGTCGCGCATCAACGCCGACGCCAAACGCGGGCAGGAGCCGCTCGGTGTGATCCCGCGACAGGGCTGGCTCAACGACGGTGGTTCGGCCATGAGCGCGCAGCCCCGCGAGAAGTACCGCGCTCTTGACCTGGGCCGATGCAACGGGCGAACGATACTCGATGGCGCTCAGCGAATCCGAGCCTCTTACGGTGATTGGCAGCGTGGTGTTCTCGGCCGCTTGAAATGTCGCGCCCATTCTCGACAGCGGGTCGGTCACGCGGCCCATGGGGCGGCGCGACAACGATTCGTCGCCGCGAAGCGTGACCTCGATGGGCCATCCAGCCAACACGCCGAGCAACAGCCGAGCGGTGGTGCCGCTGTTGCCGCAGTCGAGCGGTGCGCCCGGTGCGTGCGGCCCGAACTCGCCCCACCCCCGCACGCTCCCCGCCAACGAGCCGTCGGCCTGCTCGGCGAGGTCGACATGCGCACCGAGGGCGCTCACCGCCGCGATCGTCGAGCGCACGTCGGCAGAGTCCAGCACGCCGACCAGCCGCGTGACACCTTCGGCCATCGCCGAGAACAGCACGGCACGATGCGACAGCGACTTGTCTCCCGGGACGTGTACCGTCCCTCGCAGCGGAGCAGCTGCGGGTGCAAACGTGCGGTTCACGAATCCTCTCCCGCTTCTTCGAGCGGTCGGAGTTCAGGCTCGTACCCGAGGTTCGCGAGCTCGGCTACGAGCGCCTCGAAGTCGCCTTCATCAGTCAGGACGAGCACGAGGACGGCCGCCGACTCGCTTTGATGGTCGATGTCGATACCCTCGATGTTGCAGCCGGCACGAGAAGCCGCCCCTGTGATCTCGGCGACGACACCAGTGCGGTCAAGCATCGGAACGGCAAGCTCGGTGAGTCGAGTGGTCGCGGGTACCCACTGCGTGGGCAGCGAACGACGAACCTCGGCCGCCTGGGAAAGCCACGTCTTCACGGCGTCTGCGTCGCGACCACGAACGGCGTTCTCAAACCCCTCAAGACGCTGGCGCAGCTCGTGAATGCCCTCGGAAAGGGCCTCGGCGTTGTCCAGACAGATGCCGGTCCACAGCTCCGCACTTCCTGCGGCGATGCGCGTCGTGTCCTTGAAGCCGCCCGCCGCCAGCCGCATCAGGTCTCCGTGCTCGCCAGCGTGCGCCGCGGCGAGATCCACAAGCGCGGCCGCGGTGACGTGCGGCACGTGACTCACGATGGCGACGGCTTCGTCGTGCGCTTGAGCGTCCACCGAGATCACCCGCGCCCCAATCGCGGTCACAAGTGAGTGCATCGCGCGAAACGCGTCAGGATCCGTGTCAGTAAACGGCGTCAGAAGCCAGTAGGCGCCTTCGAACAGATCGGCTTTCGCTGCCGAGACACCCGACAGCTCGCTTCCAGCCATCGGGTGCCCGCCCACGAAACGGGATGGGTTGGGAAGCGTTGCATGCACGGCATCGAGCACACCCGATTTCGTCGACGCCACATCGGTCACAACGCCGTCGTAGCCGCGCTGAGCCAGCGTCTCCAGCCAGAAGCGCACGTGTCGAGCGGGGATCGCGAGCACGACGAGGTCGGCGCCGTCGGCGCACAGCCATGTCTGCGCGCCTAGCCCGTCCGGCAGCGAGCCCTCGTCGATGAGGCCCCGCTCCAGCCCGACCCTGAGTGCGACGGGATCGACGTCGATGCCAACGACCGAAGGCGCGTCCGCGAAACGCTTCAGTGCCGCGGCGAGCGACCCGCCGATAAGCCCAAGCCCAACGATCACAACGCGGGAGAAGCCCACATTGTTCATGAGGCCATCACGAATTTCCGCTGGCATCGCGGTCCCTTCTTGGTCGCTGTGCGATCGAGACGCCTCACACATACAACTTCGCAGGTCCTCACGTAACCTACAACCGCCCAAGGCGCGCGACGGCGCTCTGCAGAGCTCCGATCGTCGCCTCAGTGTCCTCAAGGGTGCCGATTCCCACTCGCAAAGCCGGCACGCCTCCGAAATCCCTGACGATGACGCCTTCGGAAAGCAAGGCCTGAAACACCGCCTCTGGCTTCTCAGTAAGCATGTAGATGAAGTTGGCTTCTGACGGCACGTAGGAAATGCCGAGCCGATCGAACGCCGAGTACAGCAATTCCTTCTGCTCGCGATTCTCACGCTGTCGCCGTTCAAGCTCCGCGTCGTCGCTCAAGGAGTAGTACGCCCCGACCTGAGCGATCGAACTGACGTTGAACGGCGCACGGATCTTGTCTACCGCAGCGACAAGAGGCTCTGGCGCGACACCATAGCCGACACGGGCACCCGCCAGGGAGTAGATCTTCGAAAACGTTCGCAGCACGACGAGGGGACGTCCTGCGTCGAAGTAGTCCAGGCCATCCGGAAATTCCGCGGATGTCACGAACTCGCGGTACGCCTCGTCGAGCACAACGAGCACGTGGTCGGGGATGTCTGACAGGAACTCATCAAACTCGTCCCGCTCATAGATGGTGCCTGTCGGGTTGTTTGGGTTGCACAGGAAGACCAGCTTGGTCTTCTCGGTGATCGCTTCGCGCATAGCAGACAGATCGTGGTGATGCCGATCAGTGAGCGGCACCTTCACCGCAGTCGCGCCAGTCAGTTGAGCGGCCATCGGATAGACCACGAAGCTTGGCCACGCGAACAGCATCTCGTCACCTTCGCCGAGCACCGCCTGCGCGATCAAGACAAGCAGCTCGTTGCTGCCGTTCCCAACGATGAGATTGCTCGAATCGACCGAGAGTCTCTCGGCAAGGGCACGTTTGAGCGCGCGTGCTGCGCCGTCTGGATAGCGGTTGAGGTGTGGGAGAACCGCGCGCATACCCGCAATCGCCGTGGGGAAAGGCCCGTGCGGGTTCTCGTTGCTTGAGAGCTTGTGGATGATGCGCTTGCCGGACCGTTGACGGACTTCACTCGCACGCAAGCCAGGAGCGTACGGCACCATGGGGCCAATCCCCGGTCGTATGAGCGCATCGTAGTCCATGAGAGTCCTTCAAGAAAGCGCAGCTAGTGCCGTGTATTGTCGCAGGACACCCCCGCGCGGACAAGACGACAGGTTATGCTAGGGGCACGGGAGCGAGCCTCACCAGTGGGATGTGAGCGCATCAGACAGGCGAGGTACCATAGCCCGAGGGTCAGTCGTCCGCCGCACTATCGTGCGACCGGCGCGCCACAAACGCGGCGATCGCAGGAGGTAGCTTGAAGCGACTCATTATCGTATCCAACCGACTCCCCGTCTCAGTGGAGAAGCGAGCGGGCTCCATCTCGGTCAGAAGTGGCGTCGGGGGCGTCGCAACCGGATTGGGCGCCTTCCACCAGACGTACGGCAGCACGTGGGTTGGCTGGGGTGAGGTACCCGAGGGACGCCTCTCTTCAGAGGAACGCGAGGAGATCAAGTCCACGCTCGCCGAGAAGCACAACTGCGTCCCGGTCTTTCTCACTGCCGCCGAGGTTCGCGGTTTTTATGCCGGCTTCTCCAACGCAACGCTATGGCCCCTCTTCCATCACTTCATGCGATACGCGGTCTTCGACTCGGGCAACTGGGCTGCATACGAGCGCGTCAATCGGAAATTCTGTGATGCCGTCCTTGAAGTCGCCCAACCCGGCGACACCATCTGGATCCACGACTACCAGCTCATGCTCCTGCCTCACATGCTTCGGGAGAAGCTGCCAGAGGCCGGCATCGGTTTCTTCCTCCATATCCCGTTTCCGAGCTTCGAGGTGTTTCGGGTGCTTCCGCAGCGACGCGAAATCCTCGAGGGACTTCTCGGCGCGGACCTGATCGGCTTTCACACCTACGACTACGCGAGGGGCTTCCTGAGCAGCGTTCGACGCATTCTGGCTGTCGAGGAGCAGTACGGCAATATGGTGATCGGCGATCGGCTCGTGTCGGTCGATGCTTTCCCGATGGGCATTGACTACGACCGGTATCTCGAGGGGGCCAACGAGGCCAAGGCCCGCAGGCGAGTGGAACGCATCCGAGAAGCTTCCGGTGATCGCAAGATCGTGCTCTCAATCGACCGCCTCGACTACACAAAGGGCATTCCCCGACGCTTGCAGGCCTACGACGAACTACTCGACCGGCACCCGGAGTGGCGGGGCAAGGTGTCCTTCACCTGTGTCGCCGTGCCGTCGCGGACGCGTGTCGAGGAATACCGCTCGCTCAAAGAGCGCGTCGAGCGGCTCGTTGGCGCCATCAACGGCAAGCACGGCACGATCGATTGGGTGCCGGTTCGCTACCTGTACCGCTCGCTGTCGTTCCCCACGCTGTCCGGCATGTATGCGGCCTCAGATGTCGCTTTCATCACGCCGCTGCGTGACGGGATGAACCTCATCGCCAAGGAATATGTGGCGGCACGAGGCGATACTGGAGGCGCGCTCGTGCTCTCCGAGATGGCTGGAGTCGCCGAGGAATTTGGCGAGGCGCTCCTTGTCAATCCCTACGACCTCGATGCGACCGTTGACGCTCTCGTGCAAGCCCTCACTATGTCGCCGACCGAGCAGCGGGAACGCATGGCCTCCATGCAGCGTCGCGCCAGCCGCTACACCATCACGCGGTGGGCCGACGAGTTCCTCGACTCTCTCGAGAACGTCAAACTCAAGCAGCTTGGCTACGACTCTCATCTGCTTCATGAGCCTTCGCGCGACCGCCTCATGGACTCCTATCGCAAGGCCAACAAGCGCTTGATCATTCTCGACTACGACGGCACCCTCGTTGCCTTCGCCGCAACGCCTCAGCAGGCCGCACCTCCAGCGGAAGTCCACGACTTGCTCCTGACACTTGCGAGCAATCCAAGAAATGAAGTGGTCATCGTTTCGGGGCGCGAGCGCGCCTCACTCGAAGGTTGGCTGGGTGACCTGCCGATCGACATTGTTGCCGAGCATGGTATGTGGTTGCGTGAACGAGACGGCCGGTGGATTACGGCCGAACCACTCACTGACGAGTGGAAGCAGCGTGTCGGTCCGGTTCTCGAATCCTTCGTAGATCGCACCCCAGGAACGTTCGTCGAGGAAAAGGACTTCTCGCTGGCGTGGCACTACAGGGGAATACATCCAAGCCTTGCGCGAGGCAGAGTCGCCGAACTCAAGAGTGCTCTGGTCGGGCTCATCGGCGGCATGGATCTCATGATGATGGAGGGGAACAAAGTACTTGAGATCAAGTCCGCCAGAGCTAACAAGGGCACCGCCGTGCATCGCTGGATGTCTCAGACGCATGATGGGTTTGTCTTGGCTATTGGCGACGATCGCACGGACGAAGACATGTTCAAGGTTGCTCCTGATCACGCCTGGACCATCAAGGTGGGCCACGGATCGACGCACGCAAGCTTCTCGGTACGCGGAATTTCAGACGTTCATGACCTTCTGACCAAGCTCGCGGAGGCTGATGCCGAGTGAAGCACCTCGAGGACTATCGTGGAATCGTGTCCGACGCAATCCTTGCCGATCTGCACAAGCGCGCCTCAAAGCTCTACAACCGTCACATCGTGCACGTGAACTCCACCGCTCAGGGCGGTGGTGTCGCCGAGATGCTCTACACCCTCATGCCACTGATGAACGATGTCGGAGTCGACTGCGGATGGCGTGTGCTTGTCGGCGGAACGGACTTCTTCAACGTCACGAAGGCGTTTCACAACGGCCTGCAGGGCGAGCCGCTCGATCTCACTGATCAGAAGAAGCGCGTCTACACGGAGGCCAACGAGAACTTCGCCGCCTACACGCATTTCGTCACGCATGACGCTGTGGTCATCCACGACCCGCAGCCACTGCCGATGATCAGGTTCTACAAGAAGCGGCAACCGTGGATCTGGAGATGCCACATCGATCTGACAGAGCCCGATCCCGAGCTGTGGAACTTCCTCAAGGGCTACATCATGCGATACGACATGGTCATCGTGAGTCACGAGAACTACGTCCGTCCCGACTTGGCAGTGGAGCAAAGGGTCATCAATCCCGCCATCGACCCTCTCAACCAGAAGAACATTGACCTCCCCAAGGAGACCGTCGCCAAGTACATCGATCGGTTTGAGATACCGCTCGACAAGCCGCTGATTACGCAAGTCTCTCGCTTCGACAAGTGGAAAGACCCGCAAGGCGTCATCGAGGTCTTCAGGCGCGTGCTCGAAACGGTCGACTGCCGACTCGTTCTCGCGGGCAACATGGCGACTGACGATCCTGAGGGCATCGAGATGTTTGAGGCCGTGAAAGACGACGCCGCCGACTTGATTGACTCCGGCCACGTGATTCTGATCATTGGCGCGAGCGACATCGAAATCAATGCGCTGCAACGTGTCTCATCTGTAGTTCTGCAGAAATCGCTACGCGAAGGGTTCGGCCTTACCGTCTCCGAAGCAATGTGGAAGGAGACGCCGGTGGTGGCGTCTCGCGTCGGCGGCATACCTCTGCAGGTAATTGACGGCGAGACTGGATTCCTGGTTGATCCGACTGACTACGACCAAGTTGCGGATCGGATCACGCGAATCCTCAAAGACCCGGCGATGGCCAAGCAGATGGCCAGCCGAGGCAAGGAGCACGTCCGCGAGCACTTTCTGGTGACGCGATTGCTCGGCCACTACCTCGAGCTGCTGCACGAACTCACGTAGTCTGTCGTGTCCCCACGTCACGTGGTCTGTCGCATCCCCAGGTGTCGCGATGCTCGGGGTTGCTTCGTCACTGTGGGTGAGGCGACGCTATCCCTGCGTGTACTCTGTCAGCTGGCCGTGCCCGTCAACAACCTGCACTCGCGCGAGCTGTGCGTTGTGCACGCCGAAGAGCCAGAGCTGGTCTGCACGAAGCCCCAAGGTGTAGGCAAGCACACCTCTCAAGACGCCGGCGTGGCAGACCAAGGCGTGTCGTCCGCCGACAGCGACGATCTCTTCGAGCACCGCACCCACTCGGGCAAGCAAGTCGTTGCGGGACTCCCCTCCCGGAGCGACTGGCTCATCGGCCGCGCGATAGTTGAAGGGAATCCCCGCTTCAACGATCTCCTCCCACGTCAGGCCGTGAGCGTCGCCGAAATCCAGTTCGATCAGCCGTGGATCGACTCTGAGCTGCGCACCTCCAAGTCGCTGCGCACCACGAGCAACGACTGCCGCGCGCTTGAGCGGCGACGACCAGATCACCTCAGGTTGAAACGCCGCGATCTTGCGAGGAAGCCTGCGGGCTTGTCGGCGGCCTTCCTCAGTGAACGCTGACTCCCCCTGCCCGACGAAGCGGCCGTTGACGTTAGCCTCAGTCTCAGGGTGACGCACCACGAGGATTTCTACGTCCGCCATCGCTACCTCGCGGACACGATCACAGCGAGGACCGTGACGATGGCGACCTCGGAGATTAGAACGCTCGCGCCCATCACGTCGCCCGTCACGCCGCCAAACCGCCGAGAGAGCGCTAGCGGCACGCCGAGTGCGCACACCACGGCCACGGCTCCAGCAACAAGCCCCGCCGTATCGTATCCACGCAACAGCGCGGCGAGGACCAGACCAAGCGGGATCAAGGCGACAAGCACGCTTGCCACACTCGGAGTGCCCATCACGGAGCGCCCGAGTCCCCCGGGGCGAGCCGGCCTCCCAAACCACGCCGCAGCGGTCGCCGAGAACCGTGACATCACCGGAACCAGCAGAACAAAAAGCTCGTGAGGCGCTCCGACAACGATCCCAATGGCGACCACCTCAAGAATCGCCGCCAGCGCGATGGCTGTCGCGCCGAATGCGCCGGTGTGGCTGTCGGCCATGATCTCGAGACGGCGCTCGCGATTGTGTGAGCCCCAGAATCCGTCGGCGACATCCGCGAGTCCATCCCAGTGAAGGAGTCTGCTAAGCAGCGCCCACACGACCACGACTACGGTGCTGACCAGGAACGGCACCCGCATCTGCTCGTGCAGCAGCCCAAAGAGCTTCACGATTCCGTAGCCGACAAGCCCGAAGAATCCACCCACGACAGGAAACCAGCCCGCGACCGCCGGGTCCGACTCCTCAGACACCGATCCTCTCACCGGCACAATAGACATCAGCGAGAGTGCCGTCGCAAGTCGTCTGATGGGATGAATGTTTGCCACGCGGTCCCCTTCGCGTACAGTCAGTCGAAGCAGCGTATCAGTCTCGTGGCCATGACGCCTGGCTGGGAAGCGCGGTCAAGTCCACGCAGCGTCCCGCGATCACCACGTACGCAGCATCGGCTGAGGCCACGAGCGCGCGATTCGCCCTGCCGAGAAGATCCCGGAACAAGCGACCGGTCGCGTGGGTGGGCACCAGCCCGTCTCCAACCTCGTTCGTTACCACGATCGTGTCCCCGGTGCGGCGTGCGAGTGCGTCGACTGCCCGGTCCAGCCGAGCCGTACACTGCGTCTCGAACCCCTCAGGCAGCCTCGCCGCATCCGCCGCATGAAGGGTTTCCGACGTCGGGAGTGTCTCCCACACCTCTTCCATCACGCGTCCCAGCCATGTGCCCAGACAGTCCACCACCAGGAGAGCATCAGCGTCTGCTTCTTCGAGCCACGTCATGTCGCCTGACGCCTCGAGGGTCTGAAACGCCGCTGGCCGTGCACTCTGATGCCGCGCGATGCGCTCGGCAAACTCAAGGTCGGTATTGGAGGCCGAGTGCCCAAACACAACGACGACGACTCCGGCGCCAAGCTGGCTGCGCTCGTAGGCAAGATGCTCGGCGACTTTCGACTTGCCGCTTCGAGCACCACCCGTGATCAGGACGAGCGCCACGCCTTCACTCCCCTTCCTTGAGTCCGACCGCAGCCCTAAGCGCGTCAACTTCGGTTCCGGACAGATACCGCCACGACGCCTTTGGCAAGTCGCCGAGTGCGACCGGTCCGAACTCCGTGCGCTGCAGTTCTATGACGGGATGCCCGATCGCCGAGAACATCCGACGCACCTGACGTTTGCGCCCCTCTCGGATCGAGATCTCGCAGTAGCTTGTGGGTCCGAGGCGAAGAGCGGTGACTCGTGCAGGGGCAGTCAATCCGTCGTCAAGCGATACGCCTTCCCGCAACCGGTCGAGGTCGGCTTCAGTAGGTCTGCCATCAACCAAGACCCGATACGTCTTCTCAACCTTCCAGCGCGGATGCAAGACACGGTGCGCAAGCTCGCCATCGGTGGTGAACAGGAGCAAGCCAGTCGTCTCGTAGTCGAGCCGTCCGACAGGAAACAGCCCCGGATGCTGCTTCACAGGAGCCAAGGACGCCACCGTGGTACGGCCTCGCGGGTCGCTCATGGTCGTGACAACACCGGAGGGCTTATTCAGGGCCAGGTATGCCGGCTCTTCTCCGAGCGCTACGACCGCACCGTCGACCGCCACAACATCAGAGGACGGATCCACCTTGGCTCCCAGCTCGCTGACAACCGCGCCGTTGACGCTCACACGCCCCGCTGTCATCAAGTCCTCGCTCCCTCGCCGAGAAGCCACTCCCGCCCGCGCAAGGAACTTCTGCAGTCGCATTCGAACCCGCCTGTCACCGGGTTGCTCGGCAGGCGCGCGTCCTGTCTCCCGACGGTCGCTTGTCGGTGGCGATGCCACGTCAGTCGATCATCTCAACTTCATCGGCCTCAGATTCGCCGCCACGTGCCACGGGAGTCTCGCCCCCTGAGAGTCGGTCGCGTATGGTGTGCTCGGTTTCGGCATCGGGCGCGAACTCCGAGAGCGGTGGAAGCTCGGCGATGTCCTTCAATCCGAACTTCTCAAGGAAGGTACGCGTCGTCCCGTACAGAATCGCGTTTCCGGAATTCTTGTCGCGACCGATCTCGCGCACCAGTCCCTTCTCCACCAGCGACGCGATAACGCCCTCGCTGTTGACGCCTCTGACCGCATTCACGCCAGCACGCGCAACGGGCTGGTGGTAGGCGATAACCGCGAGTGCCTCGAGCGCAGCCTGCGACAGCCGCCGCGTGTCCCACGACAGGACGTACTGCTCGATGACGTCGTGGTACGCCGGGTGGGTGTACAGCCGCCACCCTCCGGCAACTTCCCGCAGCTGGAACCCTCGCTCTGATTCGCGGTATTCCTCGGCTAGGTCTGCAAGCACCGCCTCGACATCGCCTGGCGAAGCATCGAGCAGCCGAGCAAGCCGCGCCGCACTCGCTGGCTCGTCAGACGCGAACAGCAACGCCTCTAGGGCACCGCGGACATTGTCAGGAGCAGTCATCTAGTGGTCCTCCTCGCGGTGAATTCCCCGCCGAGAGCTTTCCTTCGCGGACAGATGCGTGATCACAATGTCGCCAAAGACGGCATCTTGCACCACGTCGGCGAAGCCACGCTTGTACAGCTCAAGAATCGCAAGCAGAGTCACCACTATCACCTCCGCCGAGCCATCCTCGCCGACAAGATCGCTGAAACGGGCACGACCCTCCCGTTGCAACCTGCGCCGCACATGTTCCGCATGCAGTTCAAGCGAGATCGGCATGGAGGCAACGTGCTCCGCCTCGAGCAAGAAGACCTCGCGACGATACATCAGATCCGCGCATATCACCGCGAGCCCTCGCAATGTCAGACCCTCCAGATAGTCTGGCATCAGGCTCAAGAACTGAGGCTCCAGCCCAGCTTGCCGAGGGTGCATGCGGTCCTCGGCTTCCATACGCGCAGAGAGCTCGGCGGCAGCCGTCTTGAACTGCTTGTAGGCAACTAGGCGAGCGACGAGGATGTCGCGCGCTTCTTCAGGCGACAGGTCGTCGAGTTCATCACCGAAATACGTTTCCTCCTTGGGAAGCAGCGACGCGGCCTTGATCTCGAGGAGAGTCGCGGCCACAAGCAGGAACTCGCTCGCAACATCGAGGTCCAAGTCCGTCATTCGCTCGATGTGCTCGAGGTACTGATCCGCGACGCCGGCAACAGAAATCGCGGCAACATCCACCTTCTGCCGTGAGACGAGGTGGAGAAGCAGGTCGAACGGACCTTCGAAGACGTCGGTTTTGACCGTGTACGCCACGACTGTCCTACGCGTCGGCGTCTGAAGCGTCGTCGTCGGCAAACGACGGCGCGGACACGAGATTGACTGCGTTGGGGTCGCGTAGCTCCACACCGGCCGAGAGTTCAGTGCGTGAGTCCACACCCATCAGCTCGCGGCACGTGCTCACGACGCCGCGCGTCACCGGACGCGCCTTGGCAGCGCCACCCTCAAGCACCTTCCACGCAAACTCCGGGTCGGCGGCTAGCTCCGCCCGTCTAGCCTGAAACGGCGCGAAGTACGCGACAAGGTCGTCAGCCAGCTTGCGCTTGTGAGCCACGCACCCACACTCGGCAGTCCGGCAGCACTGATCCCACTGGGCGATCTCGTCAGCTGGTGCGAAGAGCCGGTGCACCGCGTGCAGCGGGCAGATGTCGGGGTCTCCTGGATCGGTCTTGAGCTTGCGCTGAGGGTCGGTGACAAACGACATCACCTTGGCGCGCATTTCTTCAGGAGTATCCGAGATGTAGATGGCGTTGCCGTAGCTCTTCGACATCTTGCGACCATCCGTGCCAGGAACACGGGCACCTTCTTTCGGGGTGATTCCTTCCGGCTCTACGAGAAACTCGCCGTACGTGTTGTTGAACCGCCTCACAATCTCACGCGTTAGCTCCAGGTGAGGAAGTTGATCCTCGCCCACCGGCACCGCGTCGGCCAGCACGATGGTGATGTCGGCGGCCTGCATCAGCGGATAGAGAAAGAAGCCCAAGTTCCCGAGGTCCTTGTCGGTGACCTGTTCGCGCTGCTCCTTGTAGCTAGGCACACGCTCGAGCCACGGTTTCGGAGTCACCATAGAGAAGTACAGCGTGAGTTCGGCGACTTCGGGAACATCAGACTGCCGATAGATCGTGCACACTTCGGGATCGAGACCTGCGGCACACCAGTCGAGGACCATCTCCTCGGTGGACTCCCGAACATGGGAGGGGTCCGCCCAGTGCGTTGTCAGCGCGTGCCAGTCGGCGATGAAGTAGTAGGCATCGTATTCATGCTGCATGCGCAGCATGTTCTGCAGATTGCCGAACCAATGCCCGATGTGCAGCTTGCCGGTTGGGCGATAGCCGGTGAGGGTGCGTTTCTTGGCCATACGTGTGTGGCTCTCCAAGATCGGCGGACAGGCGCGGTTCATGATAACGCAGGCACGTTGCGACCAGCGCGACGCCGCGTCCAATCGGACTACATCAGGCCCAAGGCCGACGCGACACCCGGTGGAAGCGCGAACTGGAGCAGTGCAAGTGCGGTGTGCTCCAGGTACCAGCCAAACGGGCTGAAGCTGCCGAGCCCCACGAGGGAGGAAAGGTAGGGGATCCCGAAAACGAGAACGATGAAGATCGCAAACGCGTACCGTTGAATGCCGTACCATCCTGGAAGCCACGCGTTGGGCAAGAACAGCGGAACGATGCTCGATCCATCCAAGGGTGGAATCGGGATCAGATTAAAGAACATGAGCACGAGATTCGCCGCGGCAAGTGTGCTTCCCACTAGTACGAGGGCACTCCCAAACGTAGCCGAAAGCACGAGCGCCCCCATGCCTGCCCACGCCATTGCCGCTCCAAATATCGCAAGCAGCAAATTGGCCGCAGGTCCAGCGAACCCGACGATGATCTCCCCCTGCCGGAGGTTCTTGAAGTAGCGCGGGTTGTACGGCACCGGCTTCGCATAGCCAAAGATCACTCCACCAAGGAAGAAACCCACAAGCGGCAGAAGGATGGAGCCGAACGGGTCGATCGACTTGATCGGGTTGAGGGTGAGTCGCCCCGCGTTCTTGGCCGTGGGATCCCCCAACTTGTAGGCGGCCCAGCCATGCATGAACTCATGAAACGTGATGGACGGGATGAGCATCACGAGCCAGATGACCGAAAACAAGGGGATACTCACACACGATCCTTTCGATGTCCGATGACGCCGGCCTTGATCGCCAACCTTCGGAGATTAGCCAGCTCGCTCTCGCGTCCGATCGCGCGACCGTCAAGCCGGTCGTCCAGAGCACGAGCAAGTATAGCCGAGAAGGCATCGCCAGGCGTTGCCCCCATATCGATGAGGTCCGCGCCACCGATCGCTGGACGCACATCGGCCAACTCGCCGAGGTAGCGCTCGATCCTCTCGCGACCGAGCGCGCTGGCTTGAGCCCACAGCACAACGACTGTCTCGGCAGCGAGTGGATGAAGAGCGCCGTACAAGCGACTGTCGCGCAATCCCCTTGGGTTCTCAAGGATGCTCAGAACCGACCTGCGCCTCTCGGCAAGCTCCTCGACGACGCGCGCAAGCGACCTGCCCGCGTGCAGGTGTGTGATCCATTTCTGGACAGCACGTTTCGTTGCGCCCTTGCTCATGACAGCGAAGAGCACCCGAATCCGATCTGCCGACAGAGTACGGAACTGTTCTCGGAGCAACGACAACCCGCGCTCGCCTTCTCGCACAGCGTCGGGAACGCCCTCGCTTCGCGCTCCGCTGGGTAGCAGCGTGCTGAGTGCCCCAAGGTCCTGGAGCCTGGCAAGCGCTGAGGCTGGCGCCTTCTCGGCAAGAATGTCGAGGAGCTCCTCGCGTACGCGAGCGCCCGACACTTCGGCGAGCATCCCCGTCTCGGCGGCATGACGGGCCAGGCGCTCGGTGCCCTCGTCCATCGCGAACCCGTAGCGCGACTCAAATCGTGCGGCGCGAAGCACGCGCGTCGGGTCGTCGACGAAGGACAGACCATGCAAGACGCGAACCACCCCGGCGTCAAGATCGCGCAATCCCGAGAATGGGTCCGACACAGTCCCGAACGCTGCCGGCGCAAGCGAGGCGGCCATTGCGTTGATGGTGAAGTCACGACGGAAGAGATCTTGGCGCAGCGAGGAGCGCTCGACCGTTGGCAGAGCTCCGGGTCGCGCGTAGAACTCGGTGCGCGCGCTCGCAACGTCCACATGGAAGTCATCTGAGAACGCGATCACGGCCGTCCCGAACCGTCGATGGATCTTCACTCGCACTCCGAGTTCGGCAGCGAGCGTCTCGGCGAAGGCAACACCGTCACCCTCCACAACCACGTCGATGTCGAGGTTCTTCACGCCCACAATCATGTCGCGTACGAAACCACCGACAACGAAGGCACGATGACCTTTCTGGGCAACGTGCTCACCAAGACGATGGAGCGCACCGGCTACCTCTTGCGGCAGCAGGCGCGCTACGCCCGCGCGAAAACGCTGCGTGGCAACCGGATGCACGCTGGCGACCCGTCCAGCGAGATAGCCCTCCCCATGCTCGGCGCTCAGCACATCCTTGCGAGTCACGATCCCCTCAACCCGTCCGTCCTCGACCACAGGCAGCCTGCCAACTCCGCGGGTTGCGAGGAGAGTCTCCAGGTCGGAGAGCTTGGTCTGCGGCGTCACGACAATCACCTCGCGAGTCATGAACCCCGTCACGGGTGCGTGGTCGAGACCATGGCGCGTCGCCTTGTCAACGTCCTTCCTGGTCACGAGGCCGACAAGCGCTCCGTGATCGATCACTGGCACGCCGCTGTGTCCCCACATCGACATTAGCTCTCCAGCACGTCGCATCGACCACTCTGGCGTCGCATGACGCACGGGAGCAGACATCACGTCGCGCGCCCGAAGCGGCGGTGCCACAACGTCTGCAAGCGCATCGCGAAGTCGGTCGCGCACCTCGGTGATGGACTCGTCACGAAAGCGTGCAGAGGCAGCTTGCGAATGACCTCCACCGCCGAGGCGCGCCATCACCGCGCCGACGTCTACCTCGGCAAGCCTGCTGCGAGCGACGACCTGCACGCGTCCGGGCATTCCTACGAGGGCGATCGCAACACGGTAGCCCAGATCCTCAACCACGTAGTGAGTGAGCACTCCTGCCGAGTCGACGTACTCACTCGCCTGTGCGGTCCCGACCCCAATCGCCTGTCCGTTCACGTCCCACGTCTCAAGCGTCGAGGTGAGCTGATCGAGCAGATCGCGCTGGTCGGCGTCGAGAACCCTACTCAGATACTGGTTCAGCACTTCAATGTCGGCACCGTTAGCCATCAGCCACGCCGCGGCATCGGCGTCATAGGCGGTGGCGCCCGGAAACGTCAGCGATCCTGTGTCTTCGTGGATGCCAAGAAGCATCACGCTTGCTTCAAGAGGCGTGATCCCGATGCCGCGATCGCGAATCTCGTGTACCAGAATCGACGTGGTAGCACCCGTGTCACGCGAGCGATCCTCCGGACACTCGATGTCGCCCTCTTGACGCGGATGGTGATCGTAGACGATCACCTCGACGTCATCTCGGCGGGCCACATCGCCGAGCTCGGCCAGCCGATCCGGGTCGCGCGTATCCACCATCACGACGGAATCGATCGATGCGAGATCCAGTGACTTCAGGTCCACGAAATCCAGGAATTCCTCGTGCAGGTTGTGAAACGCCCGCACGTTGGCGTTCTGACTGCCGAGAAACACACCCTGCGCGCCGGGAAACAGCTTCGTCCCCGCGACGGTGGATGCATACGCGTCGAAGTCAGGGTTCGCGTGTCCAACGATGACCCTCATGTGAGTTCGCCGGCATCTCTGGCAGCGAGGTCTCGCAGGAGCCGGGGCGGCGTGACAGGCTCTGGGCTCACGTGCACCGCATGGCGCAACCGCTCTTCGCCTGCGTCGAGCAAGGCCTCAGTTGACGCGTACATCACGAACGCCACATCGCCCGCGTCCAGCTGCTCGCCGACGCGAACCTCACACACCACGCCAGCACCCGGGTCCAACACATCCTGCGCGCGCCGCCGCCCCGCTCCAAGCTCCATAGCTGCTCGGCCGATCGCCTCAGCGTCGAGTCGCGCGACGTACCCGGTCTCGTCTACGCGTACGCTGCGTTCGTGCGCAGATCGCGGCAGCAGCGCCATGTCATCGGCCACGTTCGGGTCGCCACCCTGCGCGGCCACCCACTGGCGAAAGCGCTCAAGCGCAGCGCCGCTCGCCAACGCCGCCTGAAGCTCACGCACAGCCTCCGGTTCGTCTGCGCTCTTCTCGGCAAGCACGAGCATCTTGGCGCCAAGCGCAAGACACACGTCGACGAGATCGCCGTCCCCTTCTCCCCGCAGGACGCGGAGAGCTTGTGCAACCTCAAGCCCATTGCCAATCGCCTTGCCGAGTGGTTGGTCCATGTCAGTCATCACACACGCAATCGACCGGCCGAGCGACTCTCCTACCGCGGTCAATTCATGAGCGAGCAAACGGGCGTCCGCCTCCGTCTTCATGAACGCTCCGGAGCCAACCTTCACGTCAACGACGATTCCGTCGGCCCCACCAGCGATCTTCTTGGACAAGATCGACGACACAATCAGCGGAATCGACGGCACGGTGCCCGTGACGTCGCGCAGCGCATAGATCTTCTTGTCGGCCGGAACGATCGAGGCCGACTGTGCCATCACCGCAATGCCCACACGCTGCACCTGGGAGACGAACGCGGCTTCGGACAGCTCTGTCTCAAACCCCGGAATCGCCTCAAGTTTGTCCAGCGTCCCGCCGGTGAATCCGAGTCCACGCCCACTCATCTTCGCGACAGGCACTCCGCACGCCGAGACAAGCGGCGCGAGAACCAGCGTCGTTGTGTCGCCGACTCCCCCAGTGGAGTGCTTGTCGACCTTGTGCCCTGTAATGGCCGAGAGATCCACAACCTCGCCGGAGTGCACCATCGCGTTAGTCATCGCGATGGTCTCCTCGGCAGACATGCCGCGCAACACGACGGCCATCAGCCATGCCGACAGTTGGTATTCGGGCACCTCATCTTTGGTGAATGCCCGCACAATGCGCCGAATCTCATCAGCGGAATGCTCGTGGCCGTCGCGTTTCTCCTCGATCAGCTCCTCGAACGGAACATCCCTCATGCGCTTCGCACCTCGGCGAGAAACGACGTGCCGCGAGCGCAAGCACCGGCAATGCCGTAGAAGTCCAACACAGTCTCGCCAACATCAGCGAACGTCGAGCGAGTGCCGAGAGGCACACCGCTATCGATACCTTTCATGTGGGCAAGAAGCGGAACGTACTCGCGACTATGATCCGTTGATGGCGTCGTGGGGTCACACCCGTGATCGGCTGTCACGATGAGCAGATCGCCTTGTATCATCGCACCCAGAAGTTCAGGGATCCTTGCGTCAATGGCCTCGAGACCACGAGCGTAGCCGGCGAAGTCGTTTCTATGCCCCCAGAGCATGTCGAAATCCACCAGATTCGCGAAGACAAACCCGCTCTCGGCGTCGCTCACTCGCGCAAGCAGATGGTCGAACCCGTTCATGTTGTCCGTCGAATGCGGAGACTCGCACACGCCCTGCCACGCGAAGATCTCGCCGATCTTGCCGATCCCATACGTCTTGACGCCGACTTGCTCGAGCCGATCCAGCACCGTGGGTTCGAATGGCTTGATCGCGAAGTCACGACGTCGGTGGGTGCGAACGTAGCGGTCGTCGGCATCGGGCCCAACAAACGGTCTCGCAATCACCCGCCCTACCGCGTGTTGCCCGACTACCACCCTCTCGCGCGTGATCTCACAGATCTCATAGAGCCTCTCTACTGCGATGACGTCTTCATGCGCCGCTATCTGGAACACACTGTCTGCACTGGTGTACACGATCGGCCTGCCAGTGCGGACGTGCTCAGCGCCAAGCTCCTGGATGATCGCGGTCCCGCTCGCTGCGCGATTGCCGAGCCACCCGAGCCCCGTCTCCTTCACGAAAGCGTCCATCACCTCGGCAGGGAATCCGTCCGGGTAGGTCGGAAACGGTCGGTCCAGCTCAAGACCCATCATCTCCCAATGCCCGGTGGTCGTGTCTTTGCCCGCCGACACCTCCGCACACCGTCCCCACGATGCGGTTGGCACCTCGACCGCCGAGACCCCCGCAACATCCGTGATATTGCCGAGTCCCATCGCGCCGAGGTTCGGCATAGCCAATCCTCCGACTGCCCGCGCCGTGTTCGCCAGCGTGTTGGAGCCACAGTCCCCGTAGGCTGCTGCGTCTGGAAGCTCACCGGCTCCAACGCTGTCCAGTACAACGACGATCGCGCGCGGGCTTCTCGGCATGCTATGTCACCAGCCTCGGGTGTGTGGCGGACGCAGGGGCCGCCCGGTTGCGTGCAGCCGGTTCCGGACAGCCACAGAGACTATGCCCGATCACGAACAGCCGAGAGCCCCCACTCGGCAAGCACCACGACGATGATGGTGAGCGCGTTGTTCACGTCGAACACCCCGTGGTATGGCGTGTTGACGTTGGATTGCCCAAAAGGCAGAACCAGATGTCCTGCAACCATGTCGACAGCTTGAGCCCAGCTCTGAGAGGCTACTCGTCCTGAGAAAAGGACGATCTCTCGGAGGGACAATGCAATGAGCACGACGACGAGCAGGTAGACGATTGTTGTGAGTACCGCGCGCAACGCTCTTCCGGCCACGAAGGTCCTCCTGTTGGAAGAAGAGGATGACACCGACGGCTACAAGTATGCGTGCAGTCGTCGAAGCGCGCTACGTGGGTCGACGAGCTACTTGCCGGCTTCCGCCAAGATGCGGGCAATGATAGCCTGCGCAACTGCGCTTGCGTCGGGTGTCCCGGCATGCAGATGTGCGATTGCCAGATTGACACGCTCGTTCCTCGGATCGGGAGCGTTCTCGGCGGCTACAAGTGCAGCTCGAAGCACTTCTCGCGAGACACCGTGACTCATCACGAACTCCTGACTGTGCGGCGAATGACTGCCGTGATCTTTGCTCAACCCCTGTTGCACTGAGGTAGTCATGCCCATGCTATCGGCAGCGCACAGAAGCGACTTGAGAATGACAAACCCGCAGGTCAAATGCCCTGTGATACCCGTCACAGCGGGGGTCAGAAGCGCTCCCGTGGCGGCACGTTGTGCCAAGCACACCAGGCACCCGGATGCGCGAAGAAGTGTCCCACAAAAGGGGGAGCCCCAAGGCCGGCACCTTGAGGCTCAGGGGTAAGGGGTTGCATTCGCATGCAACTCGAAAGCAATGTTAGCACCCCGATTTCGCGCGCGCAAGACACGATGCGCCAGACGTTGCAACTGCTCGGTCTCGGTCAACGCACGTGACCTACGCGGACGTCGCGTCCTCCTCTTGGCGGGCCAGACGTTCGATCTCCTCGGAGAGTCTGACCCACTCCTCCTCCAGACGCGGCAACCTTGCTTTCACAGAGTTGTACTCGGCGATGGCACTCTCGAAGGCCAGCTTGTCTGCGTAGAGATCCGGCGACGCCATCAGTGCCACGAGCTCGTCGTAGCGCTTCTGTGTAGCATCAAGCTCCGACTCCACGTCGCGCAAGCGCTCCACGCGCTCGCGCGACAAACGGTAGGCCCTGTTGCGGCGCTCAGCCTCGGCGCGCTTCTGGTCCTTGCTCTTGGGACCAGACAGATCTACGTCACCGCTCGCACTCGCCGCACCGTTCGTCTTCGCACCCGCGCCCATGCTGCCGTGCACGCGCTTAACGGGACCTCGTCCCCTCCCGCTTGACGCCTCCGGCTTGGACAGACCTTCGGGACTCAGATTCGGCCGCGAAGTGCCTTTTCCAGAGGATCCCCGACTCACGTCTCCATCAACGCCCTGCACAAGCTGGCTCTCCTGCGCCATCTTGTACAGGTAGTAGTCGTAGTCCCCGTCGAATACCCTCAGCCTCCCGTCTCGAACGTCGACGATCTTGTTCGCGACAGAACGGATGAGGTGCCTATCGTGGGTGATCAGGGCAAGCGTGCCGCTGAACCTGAGCAGCGCCTGCTCCAACACGTCTGACGATGCGATATCAAGATGATTTGTCGGCTCGTCGAGACACAGGAACGGGGCTGGCTTGACCAGCAAGCGTGCCAGCGCGAGACGCCCCTTCTCTCCGCCTGAGAGCACGCGCACCTTCTTGTTGACGTCATCGCCGTGGAAGAGGAACGCCCCTAGAAGGGAGCGCACCTCACTCTGGGTCCAGCCCGGCGCCAGAGAGTCGAGTTCTGCATAGACCGTCGCATTCAAGTCGAGCGCCTGCAGCTGGTGCTGCGCGAAGTACGCAACCTCCACGTGATGCCCCAGGGTCCGTTCTCCCGCATCCGCATCGAGAACGCCGGCGAGCATCTTGAGAAGCGTCGACTTGCCCGCACCGTTGGGGCCAACAAGCGCCACTTTGTCTCCGCGGAAGAGTGAGAAATCCAGATCCTTGTAGACCGCGTTGTCACCGTATGACTTGTCGACGCCGGCAAGTCGGATCACCAGGTCGCCCGTGCGCGGCGGCTGAGGGAACTGGAAGGTGACTGTCTTGCGGCCTTGAGGCAAGACGATTCGTTCCATCTTCTCAAGTCTCTTGATTCGATCTTGCGCCTGCTTGGCCTTGGTGTTCTTGTAGCGGAACCGTTCGATGAACGCTTCCATGTGAGCGATTTCCTTCTGCTGCGCTTCGTATGCCGCCTGGAGCTGAGACATCGCCAGCTCACGAGCTGCGAGATACGCCCCATACGTTCCCGCGTACACCTTCACCTGGCCGAGGTCGATCTCGGCCACATGATCAACGAGATTCTCCATGAACGCTCGGTCATGGCTCACAAGAATGATTGCGCCATCGTAGGCGCGCAGGAAATCCTCCAGCCACGTGACCGACTCAAGGTCTAGGTGGTTCGTCGGCTCGTCGAGAAGAAGCACATCGGGTTGGCGCAACAACAGCTTCGCGAGTGCCAACCGCATCTGCCATCCACCAGAGAACTCCGACGTATCCCGATCAAGATCGGTCTCCTTGAAGCCCAGACCGAACAGCACGGCTCGCGCCTCGGACTCCAGCGTGTAGCCGCCGAGTGCCTCAAACCGTTCGTGCAGCCTTCCGTATTCGCCGACAAGACGCTCCTGATCTTCGCCTTGCTCGCTTGCGGCAAGTTCGTCTTGCAAGAGCGAAAGCCGATGCTCCAGGGAGGTCACGTGCTCAGCAGCGCTAAGCGCTTCGCCGAGAACCGAGCGGCCCGACATCTCGATCGCTTCTTGCTCCAGGTAGCCAACGACGGCCCCTCGCGCAAGATTCACGCTGCCTTCGTCTGCGTCCTGACGTCCACAGATGATGTCGAGAAGGGTCGTCTTCCCGGCGCCGTTTGGACCGACCAGCGCAACCCGATCGCGCGCGCCGACGCGAAGACGCGCGCCCTTGAACAGAACGCGCGCCCCGAAAGACTTCGAGATGTTGTCGACAGACAGAACCACGGCCGTTGAGTCTACCACCCTCCGTGGTCAGCTGACGCCCGGCAGCAATTCAGCTCCTAGTTCGCGAAGGAGAAGGGCACACCCTTAGACGCCCACTTCTTTCGATACGACTTCGTCAGGTACTTGTTCCTCTCAGAAGACGAGGTCGTGTAGAACGGAACGCCAGTCTTCTTGTAGTTGAACTGATATACCGGCGTAGCTGATGTACGAGTGAACGAGCACCGGAAGGCGACCCCCTGGTAGCGCCAGGTCTTGGCCTTCTTCTTGGTCCTGAGACCTCGGCGCATGCTCTCAGAAGATGTGAACAGGTATCCTCCGGTCTTCCGATTCTGGAAGCGATACACCGGGTGAGAGTTCGCCGCTGCGGCGGTGTTCCACCGAAACGCAACCGACATTGACTTGAACCGCTTGCTCTTGAGCAGCCGGTACCGTTCTGCGGGAGACGCGGTGTAGAAGTACGACTTCGTCTTGGTGTCTCGAAAACGATAGATCGTCCGTATCGCGGGATTTGCGAACGTGTTGCCGAAATACTTCGTGTAGATCCACCAGAAGCCCGCGTTGCCGGACAGGTTGGCTGCCTGCTTCGACAAGTCGCCGTACGGCGCCTTCGCTCCGATGCTCGGGTTGTAGACGTACAGTTTGTACGTCGCAAGATTCGCGGTGTTCACACCGGCATACGTTGTGTACGGCGCCTTCCACAGCTTGACTGTCGAGCCGTTCTTGCCTTCCCCGTAGCCGTCGAGCAGGCGAGCTCCGTACCACATCTGCTTCCCGAAGCCTGGATACTTGTTGGTCGTCGCATCTGGACACCCAGCGCCGATCGCTCTGTTCAGCGTGTTCTTGGCCAACGTAGTCCGTGTCAGTAGGCTCTGCTCTTTCTGGAGCAAAGTCAGCATGACCTTGGGACTGATGTGCCACTGCCGACATGCCTCGGCAATGATCTGGGCCGCTGGCTTCTTCTTCCCAGCGTAGTCATTGGTGACCAACGACTTGAGCGGCCCGGACTGTGTGTTGAGGAAGGCCTGGATGTCTGTCTGAGACATGCAGTCATACGCCCGCATGTTGTCGTCAGAGACGATCTTGGTTGGATCGAATGTGGCAGCGAACGCTGCAGGTGCAACCAACAACACAAGCATAGTCGCGGTGACAGCGCCGACCAGAAACCGCGCAGAGCGCCGAGGACGAAACGCGTGAAGCGTGCGAGCCATTCGGGTCACCTCATGTGATCCGGCTGTCGCGTGCCAGGATGAAGTGTACGTGCGACAGACCATCGGCAGTATAGCCCCCGGTTGGCCAGGGCACACTACAAGCCAGCGAGAAATCGTCCCACCATGTGTCGGCAGAGGGTGCCCCCCACTTGAGGACGGGTCGCACGCGGTCCTAGTGCGCGGGTGCCGCCGCAAGAACAACCGCCTCTTCCGCACTCACAGCCGAGAATCTATCCGTCGTCTCGTGAGACTGGGTCTCCCCAAGCACCTCCAGAAGCGCGCTGACGACCTGACTGTCAAACAGCACCCCTGCACCCTGGCTAATCTCAGCAAGCGCCTGCTGTTGTGTCTTGCTGATTCCGTGATACGTATGATGCGTCATGCTGTCGAATACCTCGCAGACAGCGATGATTCTGCCTTCGAGAGAGATCCGGTTGCCACGCGCAGCGGCCGGATAGCCGCTTCCATCCATCCGCTCGTGATGTCCGGCAATAGCCTCTTGAACGACCAGATCGAAGTTGGCCGCCTTGGCAATCTCGGCCCCAATGCGCGGGTGCTGTTCCACGATCTTCCTGTCTTCTGGAGACAGGGCGCGCCCAGAGTCTCCGATGTCCTCCGGAAGGCTCATCATCCCCACGTCATGGAGAAGACCCGCCAGCCTCAGCTGCCTCCGTGCTTGCGGACGCATTCCGAGTCTTTGTCCGATTGCAGCCGCCAGCTCCGCCACGCCAACCGCATGTCGCGAGTAGTCTGGCCTCTTGTCGACCACAAGGTGTTGCAACACCCGCAGAGTACCTTCGAGCTGCTGTTGTGCCTCGGCCAACGATTCCTCGCGTTCGATGGCAAGCTCGACCATGCGCCCCATCAGTCCCAAGGCGTCGAGTTGCTCCGGAGAGAAATCATTCTCTCGCCGCCACATGCACAGCACATACCTCAAGTCGTCCTGAACACGGAGTGGCACGGCGATGGCCTGACCCTGTTCGGCGCCGAGCGACTGGATGAGGAGCGGCGTGGCGTGTCCGGCTGCAACGAGCGCCACGTGGGTCAGCGCACGTTCAGCCTCTCGCGCGGGCGCGTCGGGTGCGATGAAGGTGTACTCGTCTTCCTCGCCAAGCACCGCAGCGGCGTCAGCGGAGAACTGCTCGGCGGCCTCGCCGAGCACGCTGCGCATGCCTGCTTTGACTCCCTCGGCACCCAAACGCGACGCGGCGTGGTGCGAGAATTGGAGCCAACTCACGGTGGTGTTGAGTTCTTCGACAGCGCCCTCGGCGGTTGTCCAGGCTTGCTTGATTTCCTGCCGAAGACGACGCCGCTCATCCCAGAGATAGATCACAACGAGGATCACGAAACCCGCCAGCAGAATCTGAGGCACGTAGTGCGCCAGAGGAACCCAGTCGGGCAGGTTGATCCCCGCAAAAGACATGAAGTACAGAAGGAGCCCCACGACCAGCATCATCGAGATGATCAGCAGCGTGGATATCGCGTCGAGTTGGATCTCCCGGCGGCTCGCAGTACGCAGGTCTTTCATCGCTTTCAGCACCCCCACGATGCGCGGCGAATGACGGTCTGGCTGCCTACGATGTCCCCCACGCAGACGTGCCTGATACTTTATCGGCGATTTGCAGCCGGAACCTTAGGCGGTCCGAGGCGCTCCACTACTGCCCCAGCAGCGAGAAAATCAGTGGATGCGCACCTGTTTTGGATTCATCATTGCGCCGCCGCTGTCCAGGTAGCCAACGAGCGTCCCTGAGACAAACGGCTTCTCGTCGAGACCCTTCTCGGTCTTGAGGCGATACACGCTGCACTGGATCTCCTTGATGCCGTCGCTCGTAGGAAATACCGCGACCAGCGTCGCATATACCCATGGAGTGTCGATGCCAACGTCATCGCTTGCTTGGATGGCGAGAACCCTGTAGTCGGCATCGTCGTAGTCCCCGCCAGCCGACCTGATAGCACGATGAATCTTCGCGCTCTTTCGGAAGATCTTCAGCAACGAGTAGTACTGGTTCACGGTGAGATCGTCGATCTCGTCCTTCTCAAGAATATCGTGAAACGCGAAGTCGTCGTCACCGACGTGCTTCCTTATGTCCGTGGACCGATCGTCGAAATACCCCCACGACCCGGATGCCAGAAGCGGATCCAAGTTTGCCGGAGGCGGTGACTTGGCGAAGCTCGCAGTCTGCACGGGAGTCGTGGGTGTGGGCGCAGTCGACTGCGTCGCGGTCTTTGAAGTCGGCCCAGTCGTTGACGAAGACGTGGTGTTGCCACCCAGAGGATTGAACCCGCAAGCAGCCAGCGCCGTCGTGGCACCAGCTAGAGCGAGGCACGTCAGCACTCGACGCGTATGCATCACTCCGAACCTCCTTCGTCGCGCGACCACATGTTGTCTATCCCCGCACCATACAGAATCGCCGCCGCATTGGATCACTGCAAGCGTGATCTTGGGTTTGCCGCGGACAGCCCCCAAGCACAACCACATTGTCGGCATAAACCACAGGAGCCTGAACACAACCTGCGCAGCCTGCCCGAAGACGCCCTCGGCGCAGGCCGCGTACAACACGGGACCCCGGCATCTGCCGAGGCCCCGATCATTGCGCTGGTGGGCGATGTAGGATTTGAACCTACGACTTCTTCCGTGTGAAGGAAGCGCTCTCCCCCTGAGCTAATCGCCCATTGGCCGCTCAAGCGGCGGAACGTGATTCTACTCATACCCTCTCGGGTGTTCAAGGTGCCAACGCCACGCGTCGCCTATGATCTGGCGAAGCTGCCCGCGCTCAGATCTCCAGCCGAGGTCCGCTTGGGCCTTCTTGGAGGAAGCGACCAGAACCGCCGGATCTCCCGGACGCCGTGGTCCCACCGTGATCTCGACGGTGCGGCCGCTTACCTCGGCGCACGTGCGCACCACCTCCAGATTGCTGTAGCCCAAACCATTTCCCAGATTGTACGTGCCACCCGGTAACCCGCCTGCAAGTCGCTCGAGTCCTGAGAGGTGCGCCCGGGCGAGATCTTGAACGTGAATGTAGTCGCGAACGCAGGTGCCATCCGGTGTGTTGTAGTCTCCTCCGTAGACCTCGAAGCGTTGTTGGCCGTCACGCAACGCCTCCAGCACCCGCGGGATGATGTGCGTTTCTGGATCGTGTGCCTCTCCCATGGACCCGTCCGGCCAAGCACCCGCGACGTTGAAGTAGCGGAAACGAATCGACCGCAGTGACCAGTCCGCCTCGCACTCGGTCAACATCTCCTCGAACGCCAGCTTGCTCGCGCCATAGGGGTTCACTGGCCTCGTAGGAGCACCCTCAGCAATCGGTACCGATTCGGGTTCGCCGTAGACAGCCGCAGTCGAGGAGAACACGATGGCGTCTATCCCCTGCTCCCGCATTCGATCCAGCATTATGGCAGGATCCTCTGCGTTGGCGCGATAGTACTTGGTTGGCTCGGCCACGGACTCCGCAACCTCGATGTAGCCCGCGAGGTGCATGACCGCGTCGCACCCGCCGAGCACCTCGTCAACAAGCGCGGCATCTGCGACGGAGCCTTCAACGAACGTGGCTCGCTCGTCGACGGCCGCCCGATGCCCTCGCTCAAGCGTGTCGAGCACCACGCACTCGTGTCCTGCATCCAGAAGAACCCGAGTTGTGATCGAACCGATGTAGCCAGCGCCTCCGGTCACCAGAACCCTCACGC
>CAZIPN010000012.1:49300-57922 GCA_964541225.1 uncultured Eubacteriales bacterium | reverse complement strand
ACGCGGCAGTCGGCGCGCATCAGCGCGCGCGCCAGCTCGCACGCCTTGTAGGCGGCGATGCAACCGGTCACGCCGAGAACGACGGTGGGTTTGTCGGCGGGTGAGTTCATGCGGCCAGTATCGCACGTTGAGAGCGGCCGAGCGTCCCCGCGCAGGCGCCTCGGGTACAAACCCGAGAGCGGGTCGGCGCCATCGTCGGCTGTCATCGCGATTCTATTAGGAGGTCTCGCAATGCCCCACGAAGCTCCGTACGGGCGCGAGGTGCGCGTCCGGATCGGCGGTCCTGCAGGGTTTGGCGTCAAGGCCGCAGGTCAGACGCTCGCCCGCCTGTTCGCCCGCGCCGGCTATCACACGTTCGACCTCACCGAGTACCCCTCGCTTATCAAGGGCGGCCACAACACCTACCACCTGCGCGTGAGCGAGGACGAGATCTTCAGCCACGTCATGCCCACCGACATCCTGCTCGCGCTCGACGCGGCCACCATCCCGCTGCATCTCGGCGAGATCACGCGTGGCGGCGCGATCGTGTTCGACCCGCACGACATCGCGGCCAACGCGATCGACCTCGGCGGCCGAGACGACATCTGCCTGCTGCCAATCCCGCTCACCGACATCGTGCGCGACGTCGGCGGCATCAAGATCATGCGCAACGTCGTGGGGCTGGGCGCGGTGCTCGGCCAGATGGGCTTCCCTCTCGACGGCCTGCTCGACTCGCTGCGCGCGCAGTTCGCGCACAAAGAGCCCGAAATCGCCGAGCAGAACGTGGCCGCCGCCACACGCGGCTGGCAGAGCGCGGCAGACAGCGCATGCGACTTCCCCTATAAGCTCGCGCCTCGCGACAGTGCGCGGCCATTCGTACTCGCCGACGGCAACGAGGCGGTCGGCCTCGGCGCGCTGGCTGGCGGGATCGGCTTCTACGCCGCCTACCCGATGACGCCGGCCTCATCACTCCTGCACTTCATGGCCAAGCATGCGGACTCGCAGGACGTCGTCGTCAAGCACACCGAAGACGAACTCGCCGCCATGAACATGGTGATCGGCGGAGCGTTTGGCGGCACGCGATCGATGTGCGCGACGTCTGGCGGCGGCTTCTCGCTCATGGTCGAGGCGCTCGGCATGGCGGGCGTGAGCGAGAGCGCGGTGGTCGTGGGGCTGATGACGCGCACCGGGCCGTCCACAGGCCTTCCCACCTGGACAGAGCAGTCCGACCTGCGCTTCGCGATCCATGCCGGCCAGGGCGAGTTTCCGCGCGTCGTGCTGGCACCGGGCGACCAGACTGACGCCTTCGAGCTGACGTGGCAGGCGTTCAACCTCGCCGATCAGCTCCAAACGCCGGTCATCATCCTCGGCGACAGCTACCTCTCGGACAATCGCCAGACACAGGCGCCGTTCGACGTGAATGCGGTCACGATTGATCGCGGCCAGCTGCAGACGACCGGTGAGGTCACCGACTACGCGCGCTATCGCGTGACCGATTCTGGCGTCTCACCGCGCGTGCTGCCCGGGGTGCTCGGCGCGACGCAGATCGTGAACAGCTACGACCACGACGAGCACGGCTGGGGTGCCCCGGGCGAGCAGATCGACAATCGCATGGCGCAACACGAGAAGCGCTGGCGCAAGATCAAGCTGGCGCGCGAGATCGTGCCAAGGCCCGCCGAGTTTGGCCCGCGCGAAGCCGACGTGTCGTTCGTGCTCTTCGGTACCGTGAAGCGGCCGGTGCTCGAGGCCGCGAAGTGGCTTGCCGACGAGGGCATCACCGTCAACGTGCTGCAGCTTCGAACCGTCTGGCCCTTCCCCGCAGCCGCCGTGCGCGAGTTCTTCGAGCGCTCGAAACACGACATCGTCGTCGAGCAGAACATCGGCGGGCAGCTCGACGGACTCATCCGCCAATACACCCGCCGAGAACCCAGCCACCGCCTGAATCGCTACGACGGCCGACCGATCTCGCCCGAGCAGGTCTACGCGTACGCGCATGATGTTCTCGGCACGCGGGTGGAGCTCACGCCAGCGGGGGCGGTCGCCAAAGCGGCCAAGCGTGTCGTTGCGGCCACGACCCCGACGGCCACGACCGTCGTCGGCGCTGGCACCGCTACGTCCGCCGTCAGCGCAAACACTGTCTCGTCCGCCACGTCGGAAGAAGGCCGCTGATGGCCACCGCACAGGAGTTCACGACCTCCATCAAGCCGACGTGGTGCCCGGGATGCGGCAACTTCGGCATGTTTGAGGCGCTCAAACGCGCGCTCGCCGACCTCGGCTGGGCCAAGCACGAGTTCGCTGTCGTGTGGGGTATCGGTTGCCACGGCAATGGCGCCGACTTCCTCGACGCCTCAGGCATCCACGCGCTGCACGGCCGAGCAATCCCGCCCGCGACGGCGCTGCGCTTCACGCGCCCCGACCTGCACGTGATCGTCGAACAGGGCGACGGCGACGGCTACGGCATCGGACTCGGCCACTACGTCCACGCGCTTCGGCGTAACCCAGGCATCACGGTGCTCACACACAACAACCAGATCTACGGCCTGACCACCGGACAGGCGTCACCCACCACCGACCACCTCATGCACACGGTCTCGACTCCCACCGGCGTGCTCGAACAGCCGATCAACCCAATCGGACTGGCCATCGCCGAGGAAGCCACGTTCGTGGCGCGCGGCTTCGCCGGCGATATCCCGCATCTCACCGAGCTCTACAAGCAAGCGCTCACCCACAAGGGCCTTGCCGTCGTCGACGTGTTCCAGCCGTGCGTCACGTGGAACCCGCTCAACACCTTCAAGTGGTTCCGCGAGCGCGTCTACCGGCTCGAAGAAACCGACTGGGACCCCACGGATCGCTCGGCGGCTTTCGAGCTTTCGATGACGACCTTCCACGACCTGACATGCACTCCGGAGACCTGCCGAATCCCTATCGGCGTCTTCTACCGCCAAGAAGGCGTGCCGACGTACGAGGAAGAAGTCCCCGCCGCCTCCGAGCCCGGGTATCTGCGCGCCGAGAAACCGCGTGATGTCTCGGCAATCATGGCGGGACTCGGCTAGCCCGGCAGGATTGCCGACGACCTCACCCACGCACTCGGCTGGCCTCGACAGGACCTGGGAGGTTTCGACTACGCGTTCGTGAGGTGCACCGTGCGTCGACCGTCCGGCATGCGCTCGGAGATCGCGCCGTGCATCCGCACCACCATGCGCGTGAACGCGTCCACCAGCTGGGGATCGAACTGTTTGCCAGCGCATCGGCTCAGCTCAGCGAGCGCCTGCGGCGTCGTGAGCGCTGGCCGGTAGCTGAGCGTGCTGGTCATGGCCTCAAACGCATCGCATATCGCAAGCACGCGCGCCTCGAAAGGGATGTCCAGGCCAACGAGCGCGTCGGGATAGCCGGTGCCGTCCCAGCGCTCATGGTGGTGGCGCACAACAGGCAGGATCTCGGGCACGCCCGCCGGAGCAAGAAGCCGCTCGCCCAGAATCGGATGCTTCTCGACGAGCGTCTCTTCAGCCGTGGAGAGACGTCCTGACTTCAGCAGTATTGAATCGGGAAGGCCGATCTGCCCGATGTCATGCACCTGGGCGGCGGTCTCGATGATGCGAGCTTGATCGACCGGAAGTTCCAAGAAGAGCGCGAAGGCGCTCACAATCTCAGCAACCGTCTCCGAGTGGAAGGTCGTGTGCGTGTCACGCGCGTCAACAGCGGCAGCAAGCGCCCGCAATCGCGATCGGTGCGACCTGCGACGCGCTCGCTCCAGGCGAACGAGCGGGTCGGCCGATTCGACAACGTCGGCGTCGTAGACAACCACGTCCGTGCGCTCGGCCGAGCGAGCGATCTGCTGGGACAGCAGCGCACGTGAGACCAGCGTCGCTGCATCTTTCGCGCTAGCGGGATAGCTCGCCACACCTGCCGAGAGCGCAATCGGCACGCCGTCGACTGAGATCGTCCCTGCTGCCAGCGCGCACACCCGGTGCGCGAGTGTGGTTGACTCGGCGCCCGAACACCTCGGCACCACGACCACAAACTCGTCGCGCCCCACGCGGTAGACGGCGGAGTTCTCTGGCGACTCCGAGCGCAGAATGGCCGTGAGATCGGACAGGACCCGATCACCTTCGGCCTCTCCGGACATGCCAACGACATTGCGAAAGTCAGCGATGTCGAACGCGACCACCGAGACACACGTCTGAGTCGTTGCCGCCTCGGCAATATCGCGCGGCAGGCGATCGTAGAGGTGCCGTTGGTTGAACGCATGGGTGACGGGGTCGGTGATGGAGCGCTCCTTGAGGTAGGCGAGTTCCAGGCTGGTGAGCCACGAGCGAACAATCAACACCAGCGCCAGAAGCGCCACCGCGACGACCAGCACGAAGCCTCCAGTCGCGTCGGCAACCCGCAACGCGAGAAACCCGATCGCAAACATGGCGAGCGCAAGGAACGAGGGATACGCCGTCGGGAACCAAACCGCGCTGAACTCAGGAACCGACCAGGGCTTCGCCCGGACGCTTTCGTCATCGGAAGTGGCGCGGTAGATGGCCGCCGTAAGCATCATGTAGTGGCCGAATCCCCAGATTGTTGTGTACCAGTCAAACCTCGGCTGGACTGGAGACGCGAGCCACCCCGCATACATGATCGGAAACGTGATGAGAGCGATGCCGTAGGCCGCAAACGTAATGGAGATGAGCCGCTCCCACGGGCGCCATCGATACAGCTTCCACCCAAGCACGATGAGCAGCGTGGTAAGAAGAATGAGGATGCCGCCGACGGGATAGATCGCGGCTACGGTCGCCACCGGCCAGTGACCCATCGGCAAGTTCTCGAACAGCGGGAGCGTCCACCACCAGTACACAAGCGCGAAGGCGACAATCCCGCCACCGATCAGGTCCAGGTAGAACCGCGCTCGGCTGATAGCCGGCGATTCGCCGAACTTCGTCATCGAGACGATCATGACGTACAGAATCGACGCCGCCGCGAGATGCCCGAGTTCAGCCCAGTTGGGGACTTGGGGACCCCGGAAGTTCACGAACGTCTCATACCAGATCCAGTAGGAATCCGTGGCAACGAGCAAAGCCACTGACAGCCCCACGAAACCCCAGAACCGACGTTCGACCCCTGAGAGCCGCAGGAACAAGAAGGCAGTAGCGGCAACGGTCAGGTACATCGGCAGCAGATACATCAGCGCGTAGGACATGAGCGCTTCCGTGTCAGTAGAAAGATGCAGCGGAACGAGCGAGAGCTCGAGCAGCATCAGCAGGCCGTAAATCACCCACCATCCAACGCGAATCCGTTTGGCGCGCGCACCACCAAGAGGCCGGCTCATGACATCGCCCACTCATCGGACCAGCCCAGAGAAGCCGTCTCGCCGACAACTTCGATGAAATGCTCGGCAAGCATCGGATCGAAACGAGAACCCATGCCCAGGTCGATTTCTTGGAGCGCCGCCCCGCGCGACATCGGCGAGTGGTTTCGGGCTCCCGACGTCATCGCGTCGTAGGCATCGGCCAAAGCGATGATCCGCGACTCCAGCGGAACCTGTTCGCCGCTCAGCCCATCTGGGTAGCCGGCACCGTCCCATCGCTCGTGGTGATGGCGCACCCACTCCGGGACACCAGGCATCCCCACCGATTGCAGAAGCGTCTCGCCCATCTCGGCGTGTTCCCTCGCCGCCATCTGCTGCCGAGACGTCCGCAGCACGTCTGCCAGCAACGTGTCCGGAAGCGCGAGTTTGCCACAATCGTGCAACAGGGCCGCGACTTCGATGCGTCGCACGCGTTCGGTCTCGATGCCAAGAGTCTCGGCGAACAACACCGAGAGGGCCGCCACGTTTCGTGAGTGATAGTAGTTGCGCGGGTCGCGTGCATCAGCCGCCAACGCAATGGCGCGGACCATGTTCAGCCCCGTGCTGTTCTCATGCGCCCGAAGTCGCTCTTCCACACCGAGAGCACGCACGATTCGCTCGTCGAAGCGAACCACTCGCCCCTTCCCATGGTATTTCGCCCACGCCTCGGCGGCTTTGGCGCGACGAACCAGTTCCTCGCGACCGCATTCGCCCGACGCGCAGCCAGCGACACCTACAGAGGCCGACAAGGACTCGCCCCCCAAAGGAGACAGTCCGCGGATCACCGCGAGCAGCTCGGCGGCGATCACCATCGCATTTGACTCCGGTCCGGGGCATATCAGCGCGAATTCATCGGCGGAGAGTCGGCACAGTTCGCCGCGTTCAGCCGCAAGCGTGGACACCGCGGCCGCAACATCGGCCAGGACGCGATCTCCGCCAGTGTGCCCTAGCGCCGCATTGACGCGGGAGAAGGCGTCAATGTCGAAGACGACGAGCGAAAGCGGGTGTCCAACCCGCTCTGCATGCGCGAGTGCATCCTCGCAGCGGTGCCGAAACGACGCGCCCCCAATGGCACCTGTCACGGGATCGATGCCGACTTCGGTGCGAGCAAGCACGGTCTCGAGCGCGGTGACGCCCGTGCTCGACACGAGGGCCAGCGTCGCAATCATCGCCGACGACAGATACGCGGTGGCTTCTGCAGCAGGCTGGCCATGATACAGCGACCAGCCGACGTATCCGACGCCGATCAGCACGTAGAGCGAAAGCAGCGTCGAGACCCAGACACTCTGTGTGCGCACGCCATGCACGCTCGTCACGCGCCAGGGCGCATCCGACCACCTGATCCGCGTGAGCGCAGCCAGCATCAGCATGTAGCAGCCAATGAGGTAGACCGCGCCGACAACGGCGTCCAACGTGACCGACACTTGACTGGTTGCGGCCTTCCAGACGGGCCACAACACCATCCCTGCGCCGAAAATACCGAGCGCAATGCCTGCAAGCGACGTGGTGTTGCGTTCGGGTCCTGCATGCGAGCTGGCGACGAGCCAGGCGCTCGCGAGGATCACCAACGTGCCGAGCACCGAGTAGGCCGCCCAGTCGGCGGACTGATACCACGGAAAGTCGGGGCTTACCGGTCTGATCGCGAAACGGTAGAGCCCAATGAACGTCACCGCACAAAATGCGACCAGGTCAAAGGAAAGACGCGCCTTCTCGGCAAGAGAGAGCTGGGCGACTCCCGCAATATGCGCGACACCGGCAATGATCATCAGGGCGGCAAGTGAGTTCAGCAGGTCGAAAACGGACGGGGACGATGGCCCGTCCATCGAAACGGCAAGCTGATACCACGTGTAGTAGCACTGCGAGAGCAGTACCACGGCGAGGGTAAGCGCCAGCATCGCCCACGCCCGGCGCTCCACGCCATGAGGACCGAGCGAATAGGCGGCCTCCGCGGCGAGGGCGGCAAGGGCGATCGGGACCAGAAACACCGCTCGCGCCGCGGCGAACGGTACGACTCCCGGAATCTCCCGGAGCACGAGGTAGACGACGACGACCACGGGCAGGAGCACCCAAGCTGCCGACAGCACATTCCCAGGTCGCTCTGTCTGCGCTGTCGTGTTCTGCATCGCCGTCCCCATATTGCGTCGCGGTCGGCCGCGGCTGCTCAAAGTCCGCCGAAATCCCCCACCACGCCGAGGACCCCGCACGCATTGTTGGTCACCGGGTGCCGGTCCCATCGCTCACGCGAACGCGTCGGCAGCTTCCCGGACGCCACCGTACAGTATCCCTCAAAGTGCCCGCCGAAAGGAATGTATCGGCGCTCGACTGTGGGAGTTTTCGCCCGCCGCGTGCGCTCGACTGCGTCAACTTGCTTGCGGCACGCTCTCCGCTACGGAAGCTCGCCTACTCCCGTGCCATCGATGCCAACATCCGGATCCTCTTGCTCGGTCTCCGCGAGGACTTCGTCCGGGGTCGGCTCGGGATGCGACGAACTCTCTGGCGCCGGTTCGGACGGAATCGCGATGGTGGTGCCTGCGGGTTCCTGAGCGAGAATCAGCTCGCCATCGTCAGCTGTGCCGGAATCGTGGTCGGCCATCGTGAATCACTCCCCCTGCCTGCACACATCGCGCGCAACACTCGCATCAGAATGACCGGTCCCGCTCTTCATGGCTACTGGCAGTACGATTCGCAAGGAATCGCACGCCTCGGCTTGCCCCGGCAGCCGACCGCCCGCCACCGCGCTGGCTCCCGGCCCCTTCCCACCCCTGCAGCTGGCCACCTGCCTCCGCAGCACCTGCTTGCCGCTACGCCGAGTCCACCTCGGCGACTTCGCGCAGCAGTCGCTCGTATGCCCCCGTCAGCGCGTCGAACGTGCGGTGCTCGGCGATTCCCCGCGCCGCTCCCGGAGGCGGGGGCAAGAGCACGAGCGAGCGCAGCATGGCGACAAGCTGCTCGGCATCTGAGTAGCGCATCTCTGCAGGATAGAGCTCCGGATACGCAAGCCGATCGGGCACGAGCGGGAAGCAGCCAGCGTACGCCGATTCCATCATCGCGATGCCGAAGAACTCGTTGATGGCGGTCGACACGCTGATGTCGCAGCTCGCCAGCAGGCGCGCATACTCCTCGCGCGACGCAGGCTCGCCCACATGCACCAGCCGAGAACCCAGCGTGCGCTCGGCTGCCGCAATCGCGTCGGGCACGTCGCGAAACGCCTGTCCAGCGACGGCGACCTCGAAGTCGAGCCCTTCGGCGGCAAGTTGCGCAACCGCCGAGAAGAACGCGTCGGGATCCTTGTCATGCTCCCAGCGATGCGGCCA
>CAZIPN010000012.1:0-49200 GCA_964541225.1 uncultured Eubacteriales bacterium | reverse complement strand
TAGACGAGCTGGTTCTCGTGGAAGTACACGATCGCCGGCACCTGCGCGACAAAGCCGCCGACAAGCCCGCGGAACTCGGCGAGGTTGATGAACGTCGACGCGAAGATGACGTCGAACGGCCGATCGGTCGCGCGCTCGCGGGCGATGGAGCGCGCCTGCTCGGCCATCGTGATCGCCGAGCCACGCATGCGCCACTTCCACTTGCGCGCAGGCAGCGTCAGCAGCGTCCAGTCGGCCTCGACGCGGGCCACAAGCCCGTCGAGGACAGCGCGATGACTGCCTCCGTAGTAGGGCTCGAGCGCCAGAATGCGCAGCGGCCGGCTCACGGCTGAGCGCCGTCGTCTGGAGCTAGCCCAGCCTTGCGCTGAGTGCCGTCACCCGCCGTCGGCCAGGCCTTCGGCGGCCGATACCCGCGAGCGCCGAAATCGCTCCACGACACGCTTGCGAGCGCGTCGTGGACCATACGCTCGTGCGGAAGCGACTCCCACGCTTCCACCACCTCGGCAAGCCTGGCATGCGTCTCGGGGGTGCGCGGCATGAACAGAGTGCAGCAATCAATGTGGTCGGTCGTCGAGATCTCATAGGTGCCGATGCGCCGGGCGTCGTCGATGATCTCGAGCTTGTCGCTTCCGACGAGCGGACGCAGGATCGGCAGGGTGGCGACTTCGTCGATGGCGGCGATGTTCTCCAGCGTTTGCGATGCAACCTGGCCGAGAGACTCGCCGGTCACCAGCGCCTTGGCGTGCTCGGCCCGCGCGATTTCCTCGGCGACTCGCACCATCAGGCGGCGATAGAGCAGCACGCGCAAGTCCGGCGGACTCTCCAGCGAGATCTCACGTTGCAGGTCGCCGAAGGGCGCGATGTAGATGCGCGCGAGACCACCGGTAAGCGCGAGTCGCTCGCCTATCTCGCGGACGAGCCGCTCGCTGGAGTCGTTCGTCTGCGGCCTGCCCGAGAAATGAACGCCGATCACCATGGCGCCGCGACGTAGCAGTCTCCAACTTGCTACCGGAGAATCGATTCCTGCGGAGAGCAGGCTCACCACGCGGCCGGAGATGCCGGCGGGAAGCCCGCCAATGCCCGGAATCTCGGCAGACGACACGTAGACGCTCCCTTGCACCACCGAGACCCGCACGGTGACGTCCGGCGATGTGAGATCAACCGCAGCCCCGGTCTCTCGCTGAACCGACGCACCGATGCGCCGGTTGATCTCGACACTCGGCTCGGGGTAATCGGTGTTGCTTCGCCGCGCTTCGATGCGAAACGTGGAAAACGCCCCGGCATCGCGGATCGCTAGGAGCGCAGCCTGCTCCATTTGCGCGGGCTCCCGCGCGGTTCGGTAGCCTACCGAGATCGACTGCACCCCTGGGAGCACGGCAACGCGCCGAGCAACCTCGGCAACGCGTTCGGGGTCTTCGACAACCACCAGCACACGCGAAGCAATTCGCTCGACACCGGCCACCGGAAAGCCAACGAGCGCCGCCTCGATGTTCTCCCGAAGCCGACGCTCGAATTGCGCTCGATTTCGACCTTTGAGGCCGAGTTCGTGAAAGTGGACGAGGCAGACCCTCTCAAACACAGGGCTACCGCGCCGCGCTACTTGTAGCTGTCCTTGGTGCGCTCGTACGCGACGTCGCCATTGGCGATCTCCTCCATGGCAAGCGACAGCGGCTTGGTGCTCGTCAACTTCGCAATCTCGCTCGTCGGCATGGTGAGCAGTGCCTGATCGCGAACGCCGTGAATCATGTCATTGATCTGCCGAGCGCGCTTGGAAGCCACGATGCACAGTGTGTACTTGGAGTCGACGGTGGCAAGCAGCGCGTCTATTTCAGGATTGATGACAGACATAGGTCCTACTCATCCTTTGAGTTGGCGTGGGAGTCGATGATTGCCACGAGCTCATTTGTTGCTCGCGGCACGTCGTCGTTTATTACCACATGATCATACTCGCCGACAAGCTCAAGCTCACGTTTCGCTGTCTCCAATCGCGTTTCAACTTGTGCCTCGGTTTCGCTTCCGCGAACGAGAAGACGCCGCTCAAGTTCGTCCATTGACGGCGGCATGATGAAGATCAGCACCGATTCGGGCCACACTCGCTTGACCTGAAACGCGCCTTGCGGATCGATCTCCAAGATGACCTGATGGCCCTGGGCAACCTTGTTCTCTACTGCAGCTCGCGGCGTACCGTAGCGGTTGCCGTGGACCTCAGCCCACTCAAGCAGACCCCCGCCATCGGCAAGTGAGGAAAACTCCTCCTCCGTGACGAACGCGTAGTGACGACCTTCAACCTCACCAGGGCGCGGCGCTCGAGTGGTTGCCGACACGGACACCCACACGTCTGGCACCAAAGCCTCTACTGCCTTGACCAGCGTGCCTTTGCCGGCGCCAGACGGCCCCGAGATGATGAGGAGATTGCCTTTGCGCATGCGTGCACGGCATCGACGGGCCCCGAGCGCGCGGGCCGCGCCGGTGCAGCATGCCTTAGCCCAGGCGATCCAGAAGCTGCTCGCGCTGGCGAGCGCCGAGACCCTGTACACGACGGCTCTGAGAGATCTCGAGTTCCGTCATGATCTTCGACGCCTTGGCCTTGCCGAAGCCGGGAAGCGACTCAAGCAACGTGGACACCTTCATGCGAGCGACAACAGGATCGTCACTCTTCTTCATGACAGCGGCGAAAGAGAGATTGCCGCCCTTGATCTCCGCACGAAGCGCAGCTCGCTTCTGACGGGCCTCGGCCGCCTTCTTCAGCGCCTTCTGTCGATCCGCGTCTGACAGGTTCGGAAGTGCCATGGTTCCTCCTCGTCTCACAGGCGGGGCTCAGTCACCTGGGGCGATCGTGGTATGGGCAGACGCCGCAAGCAACTCAACACAAGCACTATGCTACGCCGTGACCTGCGGATATGCCAACCGTTCCTACGAAAGTCGACGACTGCCAGCCGAATAGACCGGTATCCCATCCGTACACAGGCTACACGAATCGGCCCCCCAAGACTCAACCTCGAGTCTAAGGAGAGGCCAGAACGGAACGTTGAAGGCTTTCTCTCCACCGCGGTCAATCAACGCCACTGCGCCGACGACCTCTCCGCCCACTGAACGCACCAGGTCAACGACCTCTGCGACGCTCCCACCTGTGGTAACTACGTCTTCGACCACGAGCACTCGAGCCCCCGCTGGCACCGTGAACGCTCGGCGAAACGCCATCTTCCCATGCTCGCGCTCACTGAAGATGAACTTCACACCCAGCACCTGGGCGACCGCGAACCCAATGACGAGTCCGCCCACCGCCGGTGCCGCGATCATGTCGATTTCGAGATTCTTGGGCAGACGCGCCACGGCGGTCTGAGCGAGCTCTGTCGTCAGCTTGGGGTCCTCCAAGATGCGAGCGCATTGCACGTACGTGTCCGAATGCCGTCCGCTGGTCAAGACGAAATGCCCGTGCCGGATCGCATCCGACTTCTCGAGCGCCTCGATGATCTGCGCGTCGGTGAGTTCTGTCATTGCCCAACCCCTTCTATCTCGCCGAGAACCCTCGCAAGCGCTTCGGCCGGAACTGGTGCCGCCACAACTGGCCGCCCGATCACCACATGACTCGCGCCCGCGCTGAGCGCTTCGGCTGGCGTGGCGACGCGCGCCTGATCGTTGGCTTCGGACCACTGCGGCCGGACTCCAGGTGTCACCACGAGGGCTCGATCGCCGAGAAGCCCGCGCATCTCGGCAGCTTCACGCGGTGAGCAGACGACGCCATCGACGCCGGCCTCCTTGGCCAGTCCCGCCAGCAAGCTCACCTGCTCGCGAGCGGGTCGTCCGACGCCCACCTCGGCGAGACCGGCGTCATCAGTGCTCGTCAACACCGTCACAGCTAGAACGGCAGGAGCTGGCAGGCCGACCTCCTCGGCGGCTCGGCGCGCCGCGTTCACCGCTGCTTGCATCATCGCAAGACCGCCCGATGCGTGGACCGTGAGCATCCCCGCTCCCAGACGCGCCACATTTCCCGCGGCCCCTGCCACCTGGTGCGGAATATCGTAGAGCTTCAAGTCAACGAAGACGTCGAAACCTCTCTCGCGCAGGTCGTCGACAATTTGCGGACCACTCTCGTCGAAGAGCGTCATCCCGACCTTGAGCCATCGGACACGGCCGCGCAGTGTGTCGGCAAGCGCCCGCGCATCGCCGGCAGGAAGGTCGAGTGCCACGATCACGCGATCGTCGACGCTCACACCAGCCGAGGAGTACACGCCGGCTCCACCGTCGGGCGCATGGGCCCCGTCGGTCCTGTGTGCCAGGTTCGCACCGTGTCCCTCACCCATGTGGTTCGCATCCGCTTCGCTGTCGTTCATCGCACGTCCCAACTACTCACTGAAAGTCCTCTGCCCCGGACCCTGCGCACCGCTCGGCACGGATCCTCGCGACGATCCACCTGCCGCCTGGTCATAGATAGCCGGCAGTACGACCAGCCACGCGAGCAGCGCCAGGGCGATCGTGCCGAGCATGATCATCGCCACGAACACCGGCGTACGCCACCGCGAAGGAATGATCTCTCGGGGCGGTTGCTCCGGCAGTCTCCCGAACCTCTCGATGAAACGATCAGCCCGGCCGCTCATGTCTCCAACGCGCCAATCAGGTCAGCAACTCGCGCGACCCCTTGTCGCTGACAGTACGCCTCGATTCCATCGAGAACCCGTATTGTGGCGGCGGGATCAACGAAGTTCGCCGTGCCCACCGCAACGGCACTCGCCCCGGCCAGCAAGAACTCGACTGCGTCCGTGCCATCCATGATCCCGCCCATGCCGACCACGGGCACCTGCACGGCGCGCGCAACCTGCCACACCATCCGCAGCGCAACCGGCTTGATTGCGGGACCGGACAGGCCGCCGACAACCCGCGCGAGCATTGGTCGGCGCCGGTCAGCGTCGATGGCCATGCCCAGCAGCGTGTTGATGAGGGAGACGCCATCGGCGCCCTCGGCCTCAACCGAACGGGCAATGTCGGCAATATCGGTCACATTGGGGGTCAACTTCACGATGAGTGTGCGTCGCGTCAACGCCCGACACGCCCGAGTCACGGCTGCAGCTGAAACGCAATCCGTCCCGAAGGTCATTCCGCCCGCGTCCACATTGGGGCACGAGATGTTGATCTCGTAGGCTGCAACCGAAGACTCCGATTCCAGACGCTCGATCACCGCCGCATACTCCTGCGCGGTATGGCCGCTCACGTTCACGACCACCGGGGTGTCGGGGGCGTGTTCTGCAAGCCAGGCAAGGTCGCGCTCGACGAAGGCCTCGACCCCAGGATTCTGCAGGCCAATCGAGTTCAGCATCCCGCTGGCGGTCTCGGCGATTCGCGGGCTGTCGTTGCCAGACCAGGGTTCGTTCGACACCCCCTTGGTCACGATCGCGCCGAGCCGGGAGATGTCCGCGAAGTCAGCGAACTCGCGTCCTGACGCGAAGGTGCCCGACGCCGTGAGCACGGGATTGCGAAGCTCAAGCCCTCCGACGCTCACGCGCATGTCGATGGCGCTGCTCACCGCGATTTCCCGCGCAGTCCACTCGGCGTGCGAACTCCGCGCTGATTCCCGGGTACGCTCCTCAGAATTGGCACGCAGGCGGCTGGCGCGCAAGCCCAGAACACGCGGCCGCACCCGATCGCCGTCCTAGTGTTTCGGTGGTGTCTGCGACGCATCCCAGATTACCTCCTCACCATCGAAGACGGGGCCGTCCACGCACGCACGCTTCAGTCCCCCGCGCGTGCTCACGACGCAAGAGAGGCACGCCCCCACCCCGCACGCCATCAGGCGCTCAAGCGACACCTGGCAGCGAATCTCGGCGTCATGCGCCATGCTGGCCACAACGCGTTGCATGGGCTCGGGACCGCACGCGTACACGACGTCGAAGCGCTCCTCGGCAAGCAAGCGCGCGACCGGTCCGGTCACGAAGCCCTTCTCCCCCGCCGACCCATCATCGGTGGCCAGTTCCACCCGCCGAGCCACCTGCTCAAACACCCGCCGAGCCACCAATCGCGATGCGGTCGGCGCGCCATGGGCAACCGCGACGGCGATGCCGCGCTCAGCGAGTCGCTCGGCAAGCATGGCAAGCGGGGCGGCGCCGAGACCGCCGGCCACGAGAAGCGCGTGGGTGGTGCCCGGCTCAATCTCCCAGCCATGGCCGAGGGGACCAACGGCGTCCATCGAATCGCCCGGCCTCTTCTCGGCGAGTTGCAGAGTTCCCGTGCCGAGGATCTGATAGAGAATCTCGATGCGGTCCTCGGAGGTGCGATGAACCGAGAACGGTCGTCGCAGGATCGCTGCAGAGTCCGTCGTCACCCGCACGTGCACGAATTGCCCAGGCTGCACGAGACCGGCAGTCCGAGGTGCATGCAAGACCATCAACCCGACACCCTCGGCGACACGATCATTAGACACCACGCGCACGGTCTCAACCGCAGGCTTGATGGCGGCAGCGTTCACATCGGCTCCGCAAACACATCGTCGTCGTAGGCAGACTCATCGTTCGCGGATTCTGGCGCGTCGAAGTCCTGCAACGCATACACGTCGAGACGCCCCTCCTTGATGGCTTCGATGGCTTGCACGATAGCCGCCGCCGCTGAGATCGTCGTCACGTTCGTGATCCCGTGGCGGATTGCCGCCGCACGAAGGTGGTAGCCGTCCGAGCGAGTCTCCTGGCCAAATGGAGTGTTGATGACGAGCTGGACCTCACCGTTTGCGATGTGGTCAATGATGTTCGGCCGACCCTCGTGACGCTTGCGCACCTCGGTGACGGGGATACCCGCCGCGCGCAGAAGCTTCGCGGTCCCGCGCGTCGACATGATCTTGAAGCCTAGTATCTGCAGGTGTTTGGCGAGCGACGCGATCTGTCGCTTGTCGCGATCGCACACCGAGATGAACGCGGTGCCGCTCGTCGGCAGCGAGTAGTCGATGGCGAGCTGCGACTTGGCGTACGCGGCGGGGAAGTCAGCCGCGACCCCCATCACTTCGCCAGTCGACTTCATCTCAGGACCGAGGACCGAATCCGCCCCAGGGAAGCGCCCAAACGGCATGACCGCTTCTTTGACGCAGAACCGCTGCGGCTCACGGTCGTCGCGCGGCAGGTCCATCTCGGCAAGCATCTGGCCCGCCATCACCAGCGCTGCAACCTTCGCAAGCGGTACGCCGGTCGCCTTGCTCACGAACGGAACCGTCCGGCTCGCCCTTGGGTTGACCTCGAGCACGTAGACCCGCTGATCCTTGACCGCAAATTGAACGTTCATCAATCCGCGAACTCCCAGGCGCATCGCAAGAGCGCGCGTGTGCGCTCGGATCTGCTCGACGATGTCTTCTGTCAGTGTGTACGGAGGTATCGAGCATGCCGAGTCCCCCGAGTGGATGCCAGCCTCTTCGATGTGCTCCATGACGCCGCCGATGTAGACCGTCTCGCCATCGCACACCGCGTCGACATCGACCTCGACCGCACCCTCAAGGAACCTGTCCAGCAACACTGGATGTTCGGGTGAGATCGACACCGCCTCGGCCATGTACTTCTCGAGGTACTGCTCGTTGTAGGCGATCACCATCCCTCGCCCGCCGAGCACGTAACTCGGCCGGACAAGCAACGGAAAACCGATCCGGCCCGCTACCTCAACAGCCTCGTTGAAGCTCCTGGCCGTGCCCGCTGCCGGATAGGCAATCTCCAGCTCATCGAGGATCGCGCTGAAGCGCTTGCGGTCCTCGGCAAGATCGATGGCCTCGGGAGACGTGCCCATGATCGGGACGCCGGCTTCCTCCAGCGCATTGGCGAGCTTGAGCGGGGTCTGCCCGCCGAAGGTCACCACGACGCCCGCGGGTTGCTCGGCATCGACGATGTCCATGACGTCTTCGAACGTGAGCGGCTCGAAGTAGAGGCGGTCGCTCGTGTCGTAGTCGGTCGAGACGGTCTCGGGGTTGCAGTTCACCATGATGGTTTCGTATCCGGCATCAGACAGCGCATAGGCTGCGTGCACGCAACAGTAGTCGAACTCGATGCCCTGACCGATGCGGTTTGGACCGGCTCCCAGAATCATCGCCTTGGGTTTGTCGGCGGGAGCGACTTCGTCCTCGTCCTCGTAGGTCTTGTAGTAGTAAGGCGTGGACGCCGCGAACTCCCCCGCGCACGTGTCGACAGACTTGAAGGTGGGCTTGACCCCGAGGAAACCGCGCGCACTACGAACTTCGCCTTCGGCCGATCCGGTGAGCTCGGCGATCTGGATGTCGGAGAGTCCCATCCTCTTGGCCTCGAGGAGTTCCTCGGCAGAGAGGCCGGCGAGATCGTGACCGCGCAGCTTCTCCTGCGCGTCCACGACATTCTTGATGCAGCGCAGGAACCAGGGGTCGATCTTCGTCATGCCATACAAGTCGTCGATACTCTTGCCTCGGCGCAAAGCTTCAGCGATGTAGAAGGCGCGCGCCTCATTGGGCACCGACAAGCGCTCGTCGAACTTGTTCTCGACAATCGCATCCTTGCCGTCCGCACCCAGACCGGCCCTGCCGTTCTCAAGCGAGCGGAACGCTTTGCCTAACGCCTCCTCAAAGGTCCTGCCGATTGCCATGGCCTCGCCGACGCTCTTCATGCGCGTGGTCAGCGTCTCATCCGTGCCGCGAAACTTCTCAAATGCCCAGCGCGGGACTTTGACAACCGTGTAGTCGATGCTTGGCTCGAAGCACGCAGGTGTCACCTTCGTGATGTCATTGTCGATCTCATCAAGCGTGTAGCCCACGGCGAGCTTGGCCGCGATCTTGGCGATCGGGAACCCGGTGGCTTTCGAAGCCAGCGCACTGGAGCGACTGACGCGCGGATTCATCTCGATGACGACCATCCGGCCGTTGTCAGGATTGATCGCAAACTGCACGTTGCTGCCGCCGGTCTCGACGCCAATTTCGCGCAGAATCGCAATCGACGCATCGCGCATGACCTGATACTCACGATCAGTAAGCGTCTGCGCTGGCGCCACCGTGATCGAGTCGCCGGTGTGCACGCCCATCGCATCGACGTTTTCGATGGAGCACACGATCACGGCGTTGTCATGCACGTCGCGCATGACCTCCATCTCGAACTCTTTCCAGCCGATCACGCTCTCCTCGATCAGCACCTCGCTGATGGGCGAGAGGGCCAAGCCATGAGATGTGATGTCGCGCAGTTCGCCGACGTTGTACGCGATACCTCCGCCGGCGCCTCCGAGGGTGAATGAGGGGCGTACGACCGCCGGGTAGCCGAGATCGTCCGCGAGCACCTCGGCGTCCGTCACTGAATACGCATAGCCACTTCTCGGCACGTCGAGCCCGATGTGCTCCATCGCTTGGGCGAACAACTTCCTGTCCTCGCCCTTCTTGATGACGTCGAGCTTCGCGCCGATCAGCTCAACGCCATGCCGCTCCAGAATCCCGCCTTCGGCAAGGGCGACGGCGCAGTTCAAGCCCGTCTGTCCGCCAAGTGTCGGCAGCAGCGCGTCCGGCTGTTCCTTCGCAATGACTAGTTCGACGAATTCCGGGGTGATCGGCTCGACGTACGTACGATTGGCCAGATCCGGGTCAGTCATGATCGTGGCGGGATTGCTGTTGACCAGTACGACTTCGTATCCGTCGTCCCGGAGCACCTTGCAGGCCTGAGCTCCCGAGTAGTCGAACTCACACGCCTGTCCGATGACAATCGGCCCAGAGCCAATCACTAGTATCTTCTTGATATCTTCGCGGCGGGGCATCTGACTCCTAGCTGACCAGAAGCATCAGGGTAAAGTTTGCCTTTACGGTTGAACGACGACCGGGCAATTCGCCTCGCGCAGGAGGCGCAATGACAGACTGCCGAGCAGGTTGCTGCGCAGCGGGCCTCTTCCCCGCTGACCAGTGATCACGCCGGTTGCCGAGACTGCATCGAGGTAGTCAAGCACTACCTGCGCGGGGTTGGCTCCCACAAGGATCTCGTACTTGGCCTGTACCCCGTGCTCGCGGGCGATGTCCATCAGACCCTGGAGCAGCACCTCAGCGTTGCGCCGCCGTGTGGGGTCGTCAACGGTCAGCACATGAATCGCGTGCAACTCGCCGATCGCCTCAACCGGACGCTCAAACGCCGACAGCCACGCGCGCGTCGCCGACGCCGAGAAGTCCGTTGGGATGACGAGGCGTCGCGCGAAGTCGCGCCCAAGCTGAGCGGGATCGTCAACCGAGTCGAGCAACTCGTTGCGAATCGTCATCGTACGGACCTTGCCGGACGTAAACAGATCCTCGGAGATGCTGCCAGCAAACAGCGCCTCGACAATGGACTTCCCCTCCGTTCCGCAACACAAGACATCGATGTCAGCTTGCTGCACGAGCGCAAGAATGGATCCGGTTGGGTCTCCGGTAAGAACTCGAGCCTCGATGTGCATCGGGCACTCATTGGCCAGCGTGCAGTTCCAGGCCGCAAGCCGCTCGCGTGCGCGGTCCATCTCGGCAGCCACAACCGGCGCTTCCATGCCCGAGTCATCGACGACGGTCGCCACGAGCACGCGACGAACTGACTGCACCGACAACCCACACACGTAGCGCAACATCTTCTGGCTGTACGAATCGCTTCCAATCGGTACGAGCATCGTGCTGATCGGCATCTTCGTCCCCTTCCTATTTGGCCCCTGGTACATGATCGACACGGCCTTGCATGAGCTTGGTGAACTCGGCGAACAGGTAGCGAGCGTCGTGCGGTCCTGGTGCAGCCTCCGGATGGTATTGGACTGAAAATGCCGGAAGATCAAGCAGCCGAATACCCTCCACGGTCATGTCGTTGAGATTGACGTGCGTGAGCTGCACGCGCCCGAAACGCTCGCTGTGCACAACCGGCGCCACATGAGCCGCGACCCATGCGCCCAAGTCAGCTGCGTCGAGAGACAGCCCACCGCTCTCGGCGGGGATCAGTTCCCCAATCGCCGAGAAGTCGACGCAGAAGCCGTGGTTCTGACTCGTGATCTCAACTCGTCCACTCAGCAGATTCATGACCGGCTGGTTGCCACCTCTGTGCCCGTACTTGAGCTTGAATGTCGTCGCGCCAACCGCGAGCGAAAGCATCTGATGCCCGAGGCAAATCCCAAAGACCGGCCTGACACCGAGTAGCTCGCGCAGCGTGCCGTACAGATACTCGACAGCCTCCGGATCACCCGGTCCATTCGCAAAGAAGAGCCCATCTGGGTCAAGCGCCAGAATCTCTGCCGCCGAGGTCGTTGGTGGGACAATCGTGAGCGCGCAGCCAGCGTCGGACAGACGCCTCAAGATGTTGTATTTGATGCCCGAGTCCATGGCCACGACGTGAAATCTCGCCTGAACCGGCAGGACTCCGGTATCGACGGGCAACTCGCAGCCTGGAGGCATCTCGGCACCCCAGCGATACGGCTGTGTGATTGCAACATCAGCCACAAGATCGCGACCGACGAGCCCAGCGGATGAGGCGGCCTTGGCCACCAAAGACTCCTCGGAAAGGTCAGTCGTCGAGATGACGGCGCGCATCGCACCGCGCTCTCGCAGGTGGCGCGTCAGCCGCCGGGTGTCGACGCCCTCGATGGCGACGACGCCCTTCTCGGCAAGGAATGCGGGAAGCGACTGCTCGGAGCGCCAACTTGAGGGCTCGGAGCACATCTCCCGCACGACGAATCCCTTGGCGAAGACGCCACGCGACTCCATGTCGGCACCGTTGACGCCGTAGTTTCCAATGTGCGGCATCGTCATCGTCACAATCTGGCCGGCGTAGCTTGGATCGGTCAGGACCTCTTGATAGCCGGACATCGATGTGTTGAAGCACAGCTCGCCGGCGGCTTCGCCCGGCGCACCACACGCCGTGCCGCGAAAGACCGTTCCGTCCTCAAGCGCCAGTAGAGCTGCCGGACTCTGCGCCACGCTCAGACCACCTTCCCGTTGCGTAGTACCACGTTGCCGCCAACCACAACCTCACGTGCCTTGCCTATCAGTGTGTCCCCGAGGAACGCGGAGTTCGAAGACGTACTCTCGAAGAATGCGGTGTCAACATCGACGCGAGCGGCAGGATCGATGACGGTGATGTCGGCGACCGATCCTTCGGCGATGGCCACAGGTGGCAGGCCGAGTGCAGCGCGCGGACCAATCGCCATGAGCCGCACCACCTCCGGCCAGCCGAGAACCCCGGGCGCCACGAGATGCGTGATGACGAGCGGCAAAGCAGTCTCGAGTCCGACAGTACCAAATGGAGCCAGTTCAAACTCGACAGCTTTCTCATGCGGCGCATGCGGCGCGTGATCGGTAGCGATGGAGTCGATGGTTCCGTCGACCAGGCCGGCCACAAGGGCTTCACGATCGGCGGCGCTTCTCAAGGGCGGGTTCATCTTGAGATTGGTGTCATATGCGTCCGTCAGCGCGTCTTCGTCGAGGAACAGGTGGTGCGGCGTGGCTTCGCATGTCACCGCAACACCACGCGCCTTGGCCTGCCGAACGGCCTCAACGGAGCCTGCGGTCGAGATGTGGGCCAGATGCAACCGGCAACCGGTGAGCTCGGCGATCGCGATGTCGCGCGACACCGCGACTGTCTCGCCCGCGGCTGGCCAGCCAGGCAACCCGAGGCGGGTCGACACGACGCCTTCGTTCACGACTCCACTGCCGACAAGCGCTCTATCCTCGCAGTGCGAGACGACAATCGCGTCGAACGCCTTGGCGTAGTCCATGACTCGCCGCAGCATGCCAGCGTCCTGTACGCCGTTGCCATCATCGGAGAATGCCACCGCGCCCTCGGCGAGCATGTCGCCCATCTCGGCGATTGCGTCGCCTTTCTGCCCGACGGTGAGCGCGCCGATCGGATACACGCGCACACGTCCGCGCTCGGCAGCACGCTCCACCAAGAAGCGCACCGCTGCGCCTTCATCGCACACCGGATTCGTGTTCGGCATGGCGCACACGGCCGTGAATCCACCATGCGCCGCCGCACGGGTCCCGCTCTCGACGTCTTCTTTGTACTCGAATCCAGGCTCGCGCAGATGTGTGTGCACGTCCACGAGTCCAGGCACGACGATCGTGCCCTCGCACTCGATGACCGTCGCCTTGCCTGCCGAGAGCCCCGCGCCGACCTCGGCGATGCGTTCGCCGTCGACGAGCACGTCGCAGACCTCATCGAGGCCGATGCTCGGATCGATGACCCGCCCGCCCCTAAGCAGCAGCGTCACTCGCGTCACCTCCAAGCAGCAGGAACATCGCGGCCATCCGCACGGCCACTCCGGCGTTCACCTGATCGAGCACGACCGCGCGATCAGAATCCGCCACCGCCGAAGTAATCTCGACGCCGCGGTTCATCGGGCCGGGATGCATCACGATAGCCTCAGGCTTCATCGCAGCCAGCCGCTTCGCGTTCATGCCCCACACCCGCGAGTACTCTCGCACGCCCGGGAAGGGCTGGCCGTCGGAGCGCTCGCTTTGGATTCGCAGCATGTATGCGACGTCGAGTTCGGACAAGACGTCGTCCAGCGAGTGGCTGACCTCGGCGCCGAGAACGTCAGGCCGCGCCGGCATGAGTGTCGGAGGTCCGATCGCGATCGGGCGCGCACCGACCATCTTGAGCGCCGGAATGAGGGATCCCGCCACGCGCGAGTGCACAATGTCGCCCACAACACCGACCGTCAAGCCTTCAAGCCTGCCAAGCCGCTCTCTCATCGTGAACAGGTCGAGCAGCGCCTGCGTCGGGTGCTGGTGCATCCCATCGCCGCCGTTGATGACATGTGCGTCCATGTGCTCGGCAAGCATCCTCGGCGAACCGGCGTACTTGTGCCGCACGATCACGAGGTCACACGCCATCGCCGAGAGTGTCTCGGCAGTGTCGGTGAGCGACTCTCCTTTCGATGTAGCGCTTGCCGACGCCGAGAAATTGATGGCGTCGGCTGAAAGGCGCTTGGCCGCGATCTCGAAGCTAGTGCGGGTGCGAGTGCTGGGCTCGAGAAAGAGGTTCACGATCGTGCGACCGCGAAGTGTCGGCAGCTTCTTGATGCGGCGCTCGTTGACCTCCCGGAAAGAAGCTGCCGTGTCGAGCAGAATCGCCACATCCTCGCTGCTCAAGTCCTGAATATCGATGATGTGGGGAGTGGAGAGCACTACTCCTCGCCTCCGTTGACCAGCTCGAGAATGTCCACGGCATCGCGTCCGTCGATCGACTCGAAGTACACCTTCACGCGTTCCTTGGCCGAGGACGGAACGTTCTTGCCAACATAGTCGGCGCGAATTGGCAGTTCGCGGTGTCCCCGATCAACCAGAACCGCAAGCTGGATGCAGCGAGGACGTCCGTAGTCCATGATCGCGTCCATTGCGGCACGAATTGTGCGCCCCGTGAATAGCACGTCGTCGACGAGCACCACATCGCGTCCCTCGACGTCGAAGGGGATGTCCGTCCGGTGCACTTCCGGGGAGAGCCGAATGGCGAGGTCATCGCGGTAGAAGCTGATATCGAGCGTGCCGACCGGAACCTCGGCGCCTTCGATTTCGCGGATCTTGGCAGCAAGCGTCTCGGCAAGCGTGGCGCCACGCGTCACGACGCCGACCAGCGCCACATTGGCCGCGCCCTTGTTGGCCTCGAGGATCTCGTGCGCAACGCGCGTGACGGCTCTCGAGATCGCCTCGGAGTCCATCACCGTCGCCTTCTTGCGGTACTCCACCACAACGCACCCCTTACACGAGAACGCCTCCCCGCTGCTCGGCAAGGAGGCACATCATCATGTGGGTGCAGGTGCGCGAAACGAGCGCGGTCTGCGATATGAATCTGTATCCTTGCCAGCCTCACGGGACCGGGCTTAAAGGTCACCGAGAGATTAGCGCACCCCGGCCTCGCCGACAAGGCGGTACACCTCATCGCCGGCTTCAGTTCGCCCCACCGAGTACGATGCGATCTTGGCCATCACGCTCGCCAGGTCCTCGGGGAGCGGGTCTATGAAACTCATCGCCTCGCCGGTCACGGGGTGCTCCAGCTGCAGCCGATACGAATGCAGGAACTGTCGCTCCAGTCCCTGGTCGGCCTTGGCCTTTCGCTGCCCGTAGACTGGATCGCCGACACACGCATGAGCGATGTAGGCCATGTGCACGCGAATCTGATGCGTCCGGCCGGTATAGAGCTTGCACTCCACGAGCGTGTAGCCCTCGTCGGCGGGACCTGCTTCGAAGCGCTCAAGCACACGAAACGTCGTTACGGCCTGTTTGGCACCGGGCGACTCGGATACCGCCATCTTCATGCGCTCGCGCGGATCCCTGCCGATGGGCGCATCGATGAGCCCGGTGTCCGGCGCGATCCAACCATGCACGAGCGCAAGGTAGCGCCGACCAACCGCACGGATCTTGATCGCCTCTTGGAGCGCGACCTGCGTTTTGTCGGTCTTGGCCACCAACATGAGTCCGCTCGTGTCCTTGTCGAGCCGATGCACGATCCCTGGACGCTCGTCACCTTGAAGCGAGCCAAGTTCATCGCTATGCGCCAGCAGGGCGTGAACGAGCGTCCCCGACCAATGCCCCTCGGCAGGATGCACCACCAGCCCCGCCGGTTTCGACAGCACGATCATGTGCGCGTCTTCGAAGCGAATGTCGAGCGGAATGTCCTCGGCGACAAGATCCCCGCGATCGTACGGCGGGATCTCAACCTCGATGCGCTCCCCCGCCCGCACAGAGTGCTTCTTCGCGACGACCTCGCCGTCGACCAGCACGTGCCCGTCCTCAATCAGACGAGAAGCCGCCGAACGCGACGCCATGAACCCCAAGGTGCCGAGGAACGCATCAATGCGCTGGCCTGCCTCCTCGGCGGTCACCATGTGCTCGTAGTACTCCGACGCGCTCATGAGGAGGTGTTGCCAGCGTCTGCCCTCGAACGAACCCGGCCGACGTCGTCCGCACGCTGCACAGATGCACGTCCGCTCGCTTCGCCACCGGGACGCGCATCTGTCTCTCCCTCATGCGCGCCTGACTCATCGCCTGATGACTCGCCATCCCGAGCGCCAGCCCCCAACGGCTCCGGCCCAAACAGAATCCACACCATGAGAATGGCGACTCCGAGCACAATGCCGATGTCTGCGACGTTGAAAACGGGAAACTCGACGAAGGCAAACTCAAAGAAGTCGGTGACCCGTCCAATGAAGGCACGGTCGATGAGGTTTCCCACAGAGCCGCCTGCGACAAGGGCGAACGCAATCACGACGGGCCACTGCCGAGGACGCGCTCGTCTCCAATATGCCGCGATCACGAAGAGCACAAGCAACGATGTGAGGACGAACACAGGCCGCTGGCCGGGAAACAGTCCAAAAGCCGCGCCTGAATTGCGCACGAACGTGAGGTTGATGAGGTATGGGACGAAGCCGTCGATCGTCTCGCCAGTGTGCATCGTTGCGCGCACTACCATCTTGGTCACCTGGTCAACGACTAACCACGTGATTCCGGTCGCGACGAAGACCCAGCCCGGGTGGGTCAGGTTCAGCGGGTCTCGTCTGCTGCTTTGCACGTGACGCACAGGGTAGCCGTGGGCATGGCTTCAAGTCGGGCTCGGGGTATCTCGGCTCCGCAGCGCGAGCAAATGCCGTACGTTCCGGCCTCCAGTCGGTTGAGTGCTGCAACGACCTCCTCGAGAGCTTCTCGCTCGTTTTCCTCGAACGTCATCTCGAGGTCGCGCTCGAAAGTGGCGCTCCCCTGATCGGCCATGTGATCCCGATACGCATTCTCGCCACTTGCTTCCGAGAGAGACTCCCGATGGCTCAGGTCAGCGATTGCGGCCTCGAGCCGCTCGCGGTCAGCTTCAAGCCGAGCGGCAATGCCTGCCAGCACCGCATCGTCGATCATTCCGGATCCCTCTCTCTGCTGCACGCGCCCGGCACGAATGCCAGGCGCGAGGATTCACGCACACGATTGTAGCACCCGGTCTTGCTCAATATGCTGCGAGAAGTCACCTATCGGGCTTCGCCTCGGATCGTGGCAATCCTGTCCGCCAACATCCTCTGCCCGCCGAGTGCGACCATCACCGGCCGAGACTAGCCGCCCAGCAACTCCAAGACCCCGGCGCAGCGCTCGCACACCTCGGGGTGTCTCTCGTCCACGCCCAGCGTTCGCACGTTCCAACAGCGGGGGCATTTCTCGCCTGGAGCCGGGTGCACCTGAACCCCTATCTCATCGGCGATCCGCAGATGAACCCTCGCGACGATGAAAAGCTCCGCGAGTGCGGTCGCTCCGCGAGCCTCCAGGATCTGGTGTGTGCCAACAGGAGCATCCACGTGCACCTCGGCCTCTTGGCTCTTGCCAATCACTTTGGCGTTGCGCGCCTCCTCGAGCGCCTTGGTGACCACCTCACGAACCTCCAGCACACTCGCGTACGCCGTCCTGAGCTGGGCAGCCTCTTCGCTCGGAACGCTCACACTCGGCCAGTCCGAGAGATGCACGCTCTTGGCATCGCGCAAGGAATCCGGCATGAACTGCCAGACTTCCTCGCAGGTGAAGGACAGGATCGGTGCCAGGACTCGAACGAGTACGCCGAGAATCGCTGAGAGCACTGTCTGGGCGCTGCGCCGCGACAGGCTCGCGGCCGCATCGGCGTAGAGCCGATCTTTGAGCACGTCGAGGTAGACGCCAGACAGCTCGCCGACATACTCGTAAATCGTGCGGTACACGGCATGGAAGCGCCACTCATCGTAGGCAGCGGTCACAGCGTCGAACGTCGCTGCGAGCGTCGCCATCGCGAACCGGTCGAGCTCGGGCATGTCGGCCCAATCGACTGAGTCCGTGGCCACGTCGAAATCGTTGAGGTTCGAGAGCAAGAAACGGAACGTGTTGCGGATTCGCCGATACGCCTCGCTCGTACGGTCGAGGATCTCGTCAGAGACGCTCACGTCTTGACTGTAGTCGGCGGCAGCCACCCACAGGCGCACGATGTCGGCGCCCGACTTCGCGATCACGTCGAGCGGAGAGATCACATTGCCGAGAGACTTCGACATCTTGCGCCCATCGCCATCGACAATGAAGCCGTGCGTGAGAACCTTCTCGAACGGCGCGGCATCGTAGGCCCCGACACTGGTGAGCAGCGAGCTTTGGAACCACCCGCGGTGCTGGTCGCTACCCTCCAGGTACATCGTGGCAGGACGCGACAGTTCGGGACGGGCGTCGAGCACGCTCGTGTGGGACACACCCGACTCGAACCACACATCCAGGATGTCAGTCTCTGTCTTGAGCTCCGTGCCGCCGCAGCGCGGACACGCTGTTCCCGCCGGCAGGTACTCGCTCGGTTGCTTCGTGAACCACGCGTCTGCCCCCTCGGTCGCGAACAGCTCTTCAACCGCCGAGAAGGTTTGTGGCGTGGCAACCGTCTCTCCGCACGCCGCGCACTCGAAGACAGGAATCGGGATGCCCCAGGCACGCTGACGGCTAATGCACCAGTCAGGGCGATCGGCGACCATCGATGAAAGGCGATTGATCGACCATCCGGGGATCCACTCCACCTTCTCAATCTCGCGCAACGCCGCTTCACGCAGGTGGGTCGCATCCATCGAGACGAACCACTGGTCAGTCGCGCGGAAGATCACCGGTTGCTTGCAACGCCAGCAGTGGGGATAGCTGTGGCTCATCGTGCCCGCAGCCAGAAGTGAGCCCTGTTCCTTCAGCCACTCAATGATGACGGGATTCGCATCGTCTACCGAGAGCCCGGCAAATGGTCCGCCACCTGCGTCGAAAACGCCGCTGTCATCAACAGGCATCGGCATCGGAAGATCGAACTTCATCCCGACCAGGTAGTCCTCCTCACCGTGGCCCGGCGCCGTATGCACAGCACCTGTTCCCGTCGTGAGCTCCACGTGCTCCCCGGTGATGATCACGCCGAGCACACTCTCGTGTACGGGTTGACGGTAGTGCAGACCCGCGAGCTCACGACCCTTGACCCGCACGGGCTCTCCATCGGATCCGGCCACGAGCGTCACGCTCTCCCATCCGGCCACATCACTGACTGCTTCGACGAGCGCTTCCGCGAACACTAGTACTTCGCCGTCGACGATCACGCCAACGTAGTCGGCATCATCGGATAGGGTGACCGCCACATTCGCCGGAAGCGTCCACGGGGTCGTGGTCCAGATCAACACGCTCACCGGCATTCCTGCCGAGGAAAACGCAGGCACTTCATCGGCGAACCTAAACTTCACGTAGATGCTGTCACTCTGCTCGTCGGAATACTCGATCTCAGCCTCAGCAAGAGCCGTGTGGCATCGCTTGCACCAGTGGATCGGCTTGCGGCCTTTGTAGATTGCACCCGCCGCGTACAACATCGAGAACACCCTGACGTCGCCCGCTTCGTAGCTGTGCTTAAGGGTGAGGTACGGGTCATCCCAATCGCCCCGCACACCCAGACGTTTGAACTCCTCGCGCTGCACGTCTACGAATTCCAAGGCGTAGTCGTGACACATGGCTCTGAGCTCGGCCTGGGAAGTCTCCCTCATCTTGGCAGGGCCGAGGTTCTTCTCAACCTGATGCTCAATCGGCTGGCCATGACAATCCCAGCCCGGAACGTACGGCGCAAAATAGCCTCGCATGGACTTGTACTTGACGACGAGGTCCTTGAGCACCTTGTTGTACGCCGTCCCCATGTGAATGTGTCCGTTGGCGTATGGCGGTCCATCGTGCAGAACGAACGCCTCGGCTCCGGCCCGTGCCGCGAGCGACTCCTTGTACAAGTCGATCTCGTTCCAGAACGCAAGCCACTCGTTCTCGCGCGTAGCCAACTTCGCCCGCATGGGGAACTCGGTCTGCGGGAGATTCATGGTCTGCTTGAAGTCCTGCGCCACGACGTATTCACCCTTTCCCTGGCCCGCCACATGCGGGCACAAAAAAACGCGCTCGTCCTCGATCGCCGGGACGAAGCACGCTTCGAGATCGCAAAGCCGCTCCGCGGTACCACCCAGCTTGCGTCACGGCCAACCCGCCGAGATGCGCCACTCGGTTGCTCGATAACGGGAGCTTCCCGTCGAAGCCTACTGCGCGTGAGCGGTTCGGTTCGAGGCTGATGGGGTGATCTTCGGCGTGCGCGCTCCATGCGGGCTTGCACTGTCCCCGCTCGCTGAGATGGCGCTGTCGACGCGTACTCGTCCCCGTCTTCGCCTATTGGTGCTATGCAGCTGTCCGCAAAGCGCGCGGTGTGCCGCATTATTGCCTAGCCGATTGGGCCGGTCAACGACCTACACGCCCGAATGGTCACCACCCTGCATCGGAGCAATGAAAGAAATTGCCGTCGTCGCGATGGCCACAAATTCACGTTTCTCACCTGGGCGATGCGTCTGCCCGCGATCGTTGATCGCCACCTCCGACAGACACAAGAACGTCCGGTCGTAGTTGTTCAGGTAGTCCGAAAGCCTGTGATTGGGCTCGAGAACCGGCTTGTGCAGATAGCCTCGAAATGTCCGCTCCGCGGTTTCCACCACGACGGCGACCCGCTCGAACTGCGCCCCGTCCATCGAAGTCCCCTCCCCTCGTCACATCCGCCTAGAACAACGCTGCGTCCGGACCACCGCACAGAACCGCTACGTCTGTTTCTTCCACGCCGTCAGCCTCAAGGATCTTGTGCCGCGAAGTCTCTCCCCTGCGTACGCGAACAGACGACTTCGGTATTCCGAGTTCGCTGGCGATCAGCTTGCACACCGCCGCGTTCGCTTTTCCGCCTTCAGGTGCTGACGTGACCCGAACATACAGCTCGCTTCCCTTCCAGCCGACCAACTCGTCTCGGCCGGACTTCGGAGTCACGTGTACGGCGAGGGTCGCCACGTCAGGCTAGTCGATCTCCTCGATGTCGGTGTCGGCCTCGCGCTCACCCAAGACCTCGAAGCCAGGCAGCTCGAACTCCCCGGGCTCCGTCAGCTCGACCGGGCCGTCCGGCAGATCAGGCGCTCCGACCTCGCCGAGCGACACGCTGGATACGAAACCTGACTCTGGCGGTTCGAGCACGCCAGTCTCAGCAGCTGATTCGGCCACTACTTCTGATGCGTCGCCAGAAGCAGTCCCCACCATTGCGAAGGATTCTGCTTCAGATGCGTAGTCAAATACCGGTGGAGCGCCATCGGATGCAGGAGCCTCTCGATGCGGCGCTGTCTCGGCTGGCACCGGTGCGGCAGCCGAAGGCGGCGGAAATGCCGAGGTCGATGCCACCAGTTGTTGTGTGCTCGGTCGCACATCTATGGTGCCTATCAAGCCGTCCGAGTCATCCAGGAGCACGTCGACATCATCAGGCAACGCAATCTCACTCACGTCCCGCAACTGTCCTTCGAGCAGCGACTTGTAGCGCGCACGGAACTCCTCCTCGGCGTGCTTGATTCGTACGAGCTCATTGGCAACGGTCTGCTTCTTCTGAAGCGCGTTGTGAATGATCTCTTTAGCCTTCAACTCCGCATCGCGAAGCATCGAGTCGGCCTCAAGACCGGCTTTGTTCACGATTTCCTCGGCGGATCGCTGTGCCGACAGAAGGGTGTTGTTGAGCGTCGCCTCCATGGACTGGTACGCTCGAACTCGCTCGTTTGCCTGCTCAAGCTTCTCGGTGAAGTCGATGTTCTCCTTGAACAGGCGATCAAACTCGTCGGCCACCTGATCGAGGAACTCATCAACGTCCTCTTCACTGTAGCCGCGCAACGAGCGGCGGAACTCCTTGTGGTGGATGTCGAGCGCGGTGAGCTTCATCGTTCGGTCCTTCCAGTTCGTCTCGCGTGCCACAGTCTCATGCGAGTCTCATTATCGCGACATTAGCAAACTCGAGCACGAGAATCGCCACCCAAGGCGAAAAGTCGAGACCGCCGAGAGGCGGAATGAACCGCCGGAAGATACCGACATAGGGCTCGACGACGCTCGCTAGTACTCGGTAGACGTCGTAGAGCATACCCCGCATCGGGAACCAGGACATGAGCACGTACACCACAATCAGTGCCTCGTAGAACCGCAGGATCGTGTTGATGATGCTGAAGAGATCCGGGCTCACGAGCCAAGCTCCTTGGCTCGGTGAACCGCCGCGGCGACCGCATCGGCGAACGCGGCCCTCACAGCGCGACTCTCCAGGACTTCAACCGCGGCAATTGTTGTTCCGCCTGGACTTGCCACGCCGTCAACCAGAGACTCGGGGTGCATGTCCGTTTCCGCTAGCATTGTGGCGGTGCCGCGCATTGTCTGAATCGCGAGAGTCTGGGCAACGTCTCGCGACAGGCCCTGACGCACGCCAGCGCGTGCGAGAGCGTCCACGACAAGTGCGAAGTAGGCCGGCCCCGAACCTGAGATAGCCGCCGCTGCATTCTGGAACCGTTCCTCAAGCACGAGCGACGCGCCGAGTTCTCCGAAGAGCGCGGTCACGAGCTTCACCTGCTCCTCACTCGCCTCGGTCCCACCGCTCACCACCGACATCGCCTCGCCCACAAGGGCGGGCGTATTCGGCATGACACGCACCACGGCAGTGCCTGCAGGAAGCAGCGCTTCGAGCCGAGCGCACGACACTCCGACCGCGATCGAGACAACGAGTGAGTCGCCCAGCCGACTCGAGAGTTCGGATACTACATGGTCGATGACTTGAGGTTTCACTGCCAGGATGACGAGATCGGCCGGCAAAGCCTCAGCGGCGTCAGCCACCGTGCGGATCCGATGCGACGCAGCAAGCGCCTCTCGGCGCTTCGCCGCCGGTTCAGCGACAACAATCGACTGTGCTGACACGGCGCGAGATTCCGTCAGCCCGCCGACAATTGCCTCGCCCATCCGGCCTCCGCCGATCACAACGAGGGAACCCTTGAATCGCGAGGTCTGATCGGTCATCAGTGACGTCCTTCTGACGAGCGTACTAGTCGACTGAGAACAGACCGGTGTCGCGCAAACGACGCCGATCAGCATCAGACACATCCACATTGTGCGGGGTGAGCATGAAGACGCGCTCGGAAACCTTCTGCAGGCCGCCATCCAAACCGTATGTCAGCCCCGATGCGAAATCGAGCAGGCGCTTGGCGAGATCTGGCGACGTCATCGAGAGATTCATGATCACCGGAGTCCCCTGCTTGAACTTGTCTCCAATGCTCTGCGCCTCAGTGAAGCTCTTCGGCTCCACGATGTGCATCTTCATGTTGCCGGAGACCGGCTTGGCAGCAGTCGCACCTGTCGGCACGCTGCGCAAAGACACATCCCCTCGAGAAGAATCGTGGCCGCGACCCATGTCTCTCGAACCGCTGCGAGCGCGCTCAAGATCGGGCCCGCGGTCGAGCCGACGCACGGCGCCTGGGCCAGCTCCCGAACCATACGGGGACTCATAGGGCGGCTCGCCACGAGCAGGCGCGAACGCTTCGTCCTCGTCCGGCTCGTGGTAGCCACCACTTTCTTCTTCGTAGTACTCGTCGTCCCAGTCGTCCTCAAGACCAAGTCGCACCTTGAGATTGTGCCAAACGCTCACTGGTGTCTCCTTGTGCCGGGGCTACCTGCCGAAGATGGCGCTGCCAACGCGCACGATAGTCGCACCCTCTTCGACGGCCACGCGGAAATCGTTGCTCATGCCCATCGAAAGTTCGTCTAACTCTACACCATCGAGCGGCATCTCTCTGAGCGAGTCGCGAAGCTCGCGTAGCTCGCGAAAAACCCACCGAGCATCCTCTGGCCTGCCGAATGGCGCCATCGTCATCAACCCTCTGATGGAGACACCGCGCGCGCCCGACACTTCGAGCAATGCGTCGGACATGTCCTCGGGTCGAAAGCCGTGCTTCGACTCCTCACCGGACACGTTGACCTCGAGAAGCACCGGCTGCACTAGTCCTGCCGCCGTTGCGCGCCGATCGATCTCGTTGAGGAGCTTGATCGAGTCGACCGAGTGAATCAGCCGCGCCTTGCCGACAACGTCCTTCACCTTATTGGTCTGCAACGAGCCGATGAAATGCCAGTGCGCCGTGGGAAACAAGCCGTACTTGCCGAGGAACTCCTGTACCCGATTCTCGCCGAACTCGACGATTCCAGCCTCCAGCGCCTGCCGAATGACATCGATCCCATGCGTCTTGGTGACGGCTACCGTGAGGACATCGCGCGGGTCACGCCCCACGACATCCGCGGCATCGCCGATCTGGCGCTGGACCGCCCCGTAGCGCGAGGCGACCGTGTTCACGCGCTACTCCGACTTCGGAGTCGTGATGGGCTCGCTGTGAAGCCCGCGCTCACCCGTGATCAAGTACGCAATACGCTCGCCAATATCGACCGCGTTGTCGGCGATGCGCTCCAGATACCGGCTCGCCAGCACCATCAGCGACGCCCACTCGATGTCTTCTTCGTTGGAAAGTCGCGCAAGTTCGCGGAAGAACTGCTTGTAGAGATGATCGATCGGTTCGTCGAGTTCTGGGAGCTTGCGCGCGAGTTCAAGATCGCGGTTATCGAGCGCCTCGCGCGTCGCGTCGAGCACCCGATAGACAAGGTTCCCCTGCGCCTGGATGAGATCGTAGAGCGTTTGCGGGCCACGACGACCGGCGGTGCGCTTCGCTGCCTTAGCAATGTTGGTGGCAAGATCGGCCATGCGTTCAAGGCGGATCGCCATGTATGCCAGCGACTGCAACAGGCGCAGATCCCGTGCAACGGGAGACTGAGTCGCAATTGTCTCGATGACTCGCTCCTCGACATCCGCACACCGGTTGTCGAGCGCCTGATCGCCCGAGATCACCTTGAGCGCCAGATCCTCGTCGCCCGTGATGAGAGAGGTGACTCCATCTCTGGTCGCTTCGATCACCGACTCGAGAATCCCCACGACTTCGGCGTGAATGGCTTTGAGTTCCTTTCGGAATTGATCGCGCATGCCCGCTCCTCAAGGTGCGTCTGTCTGTCCGAACAGTATAGACGTGCTCGGGGGCCTTGTTGCAGTGAGTTTGTGACAAAGCTGCGTAATGGCCCAAAGCCTTGACCTCCCGTCAAGGCTGATCTCCTACTGCCCCCGAGGCACTCGGTCGCCTGCCCGCATCACCGTATGCACACCAGCGCCGCATGACGTCCCGTCAAGCCCCCTTCTGCTCGATAGGAGAAGAAGTGCCCAGAGTCATCGGCAGTGCAAACGCCGATGCGCGCGATGTTGCACGCGAGAACACCCGCGGACTCGAGGCTTGTCGTCACGGCAACGTCGAGGTCGAGATGTCGCGGCTGAGGCTGCACTTGAGGCCCGAAGACCTCCGCAAATTGCGACAAGAGATCCTCGTTCACCTCATAGTGACACGCGCGAATGTGGGCGCCGATGTAGACCGTGACTTCTGACGGCTCCGACTGGCTCGCGGCACAGATCTCCGCGACGGCCTTCCCCGGAATCGACGCCAGCGCTCCTCGCCACCCCGCGTGCACAACCGCCACGGCCGGACGAGGCGTGACGAGGACGATGAGAACGCAGTCCGCCGAGCACAGGCTCAAAGGGATGTTCTTCTCCAACGTGAGAAGCGCGTCAGTGTGAGGTATCGCACCATGTTGCCCGCCGACAAACGCCCCAGCGCCAGCGTCGCGCGCTCCGACCGCCGCAACATGGATGCCATGGACTTCCTCGGCCGTGGTCAGGCGGTCGCGGAGGGCTGCCAGATCCACCGCACCGAGAAACACCGACCGATTCGCGTCGACACGAGCGGGATCATCTCCCACGCGTGAAGAGAGATTCAGTGACCGATATGGTCCATCGCTTGTCCCGCCCTTGCGTTCGCTGAAGGCAACCGTGATGCCGCACTGGCGCGTCAGGCTCAGATCCGTCCAGAACCCAACGCCATGCCGCTCAACCCTCTCAAGGCGAGGTCTTGGTACCTGCGACATTGCACCCCTCTCCATCCAGTTCGGGACTCTCTATCCCGAGCAGACGCCGCAGGGACTCGCACGCCCCGGGGAGCGGACGCAAGAGGACCCAGTGGCGACGAGGTCCGGCCGTCGTCACCACTGGGTCCAAACCGAATCTCGAGACCCAGAAGCCTAGAAACTGCGCTTCTTGAGAAACGCGGGGATATCCAGCTCATCCTCGTTGATTGGCTCAAATGTTGGCACGAACGGCGTGCCAGCTTCTTCTTCCTCTGATGCGGCGAAGGACATTGTCTCCTGTTTGCGACGCCCATCGAAACCAGTCGCAATGACCGTCACCCGGATCTGATCCATCATCGAGTCATCAATCACGGCGCCGAAAATGATGTTGGCATCCGGGGCTGCGGCGGTCGACACAACCTCCGCGGCCTCGTTGACTTCGAACAACCCCAGGTCGCTTCCGCCCGAGATAGAAAGCAGGACTCCAGCGGCGCCCTGAATCGAAGACTCGAGAAGCGGACTCGATATCGCGGCCTTGGCTGCCTCATGCGCACGGCTGTCCCCGCTCGCCATGCCGATGCCCATGAGCGCCGAGCCGGCGTCTTGCATGATCGTCCGGACATCCGCGAAGTCCAGGTTGATCAGACCGGGAACCGTGATCAGATCGGTGATGCCCTGGGTCCCTTGCCTGAGAATGTCATCCGCAATCCGGAAAGCGTCAAGGATCGACGTCTTCTTGTCGGCCACCTGCAGCAACCTGTCGTTCGGGATCACGATGAGAGTGTCTACGACGTCACTCAACCGCTTGATGCCATCTTCGGCCTGCACGGCTCGCTTGCGTCCTTCAAATGCAAACGGCCGCGTCACCACACCGACCGTCAACGCCCCAATTTCTTCCTTCGCAATCTCGGCAATCACGGGAGCAGCCCCGGTACCAGTGCCGCCTCCCTCACCAGCGGTGACGAAGACCATGTCGGCGCCTTGAAGCGCCTCCCTGATCTCAGCCCGATTCTCCTCGGCAGCCTGGAAGCCAACATCAGGATCGGCTCCAGCGCCAAGGCCCTTCGTGAGGTTCACCCCTACGTGGACCTTATAGTCCGCATCTGACATCAGAAGCGCCTGGGCATCGGTGTTCACCGCGATGAACTCCACACCCTTGACGCCCGCCTCAACCATTCTGTTGATGGCGTTTGTGCCACCGCCACCGACGCCTACGACCTTGATCACGGCCAGGTAGTTTGCACCCGTTTCGAGCATTCTTGACCCTCCCTGCGAAGGCGGTCACTCCGCTACTATCAACCTCAAGTTGACCGTTACTGTGCGAGTAGAACAGTCAATCTTCGCATAAACCTTATCCCCCACGCAAGGGGGGAACGTCTAGCGTTTCTCACCGTCGCATACGTTGGCGTTTGCTGGCGGTGCTCCTGGCTCGGGGAGAGTCGCTGATCGCTAGTGTGTCGGACTCAATCCGCGCACCGTAGGTGGGGTCGCTCGAACGTTGATGTAGACGACGTTCTTCTCGGTACTCAATATCCCTCGCGCAATGAGATCCTTCTTCGCAATGTCTTCTGAAGATCCCACGAATATCTGCACATCGTTCTTGAGGACCAGCACCGTCTTCTCGACGGTGGCCGCGGAGACGTACTTCGTCTTGCTTCTGGTCTGCGGGCTGATCCCGGCGATCACCGCAAGCGCATTTCTCAGTTCCGCCGACCCAACGGCCCTATTGGGCAGTGGCCGCAGGTTCGGAACGTCTTGCACGGGCACGAGTGTCCCGGTTGGCTCATTAGTCCGCTTCACAAGCCAATGACCGTCCGCAGACGCAAGCCACTGCCCCTCTGATCCAGTGTCAACCAGCGCAGCGGGAGTGCGCTCCGTCACGGCAATCGCAACAGCATGGGGAAATTCCCGCGAAATCTGCACCGAAGCGACCCAGGGTGAAGCTTCGATTCGTGCGGTTATCTCTTGTTTGGGCAACCGAAGCAGCGTCGCGTTGGACGGGATGGCCGCGAGAGCCAGAACGTCGGCCCTCCCCAGACGGTGTTCACCGGTCACGTCGACGGTGTCGATTGTGAACAGGGGCGCTTGCCACAGCCAGGTTATCCCCCACACAATCCCGGCGAGGACGACCATGATGAATGCCAACGCAAGCACACGTCGGTGGGCCATCTGCCGGCGTCGCTTGTCCCGATCATCGCGCTTCTGATTGGCCACTCGACGTCCTGCCGAGGACGCTCGAGAACTCGCCGATGGTACGCGAGGCACGCGCGCGCCGGTTCGCTCTGCGGATGCGCGCTGCGCAGCTCGCTTCTTCTCGGTTTCACGCACTAGCCGAGTGTTCGCCTTCCGAACCTGTGATGTCTGATCAGCTCCGATGACTACGCGATCACGGCTCGACGAACGTCCCGAGGAACCTGATCTCCGGCCTGAGTTCGATGCCATTCGCTTCCCCAACGGTCTCCCGAATGAGATGGATCAAGGCCACAACGTCATCTGCGGTCGCGCCACCCACGTTCACGATGAAATTCGCGTGCATCTCCGAAACCGCAGCACCTCCGATTCGGAAACCCTTCAATCCCGCTGCCTCAATCAGACGACCGGCCGAATCACCTTCCGGGTTCACGAACACACTGCCGGCACTCAACGCAGACAAAGGCTGAGTGCGTTTGCGCCGACGCAAGCTGGCCTCCATCGCGCGCCGAATACCGACCTCGTCGCTGCGCGTCACCCGCAGTACGGCTTCAACCACGATGCCTCGGCCAGCCAAACCGCTGCGTCTATAGTCCCACGCTACTTCCGGACCCCGCATGCTGGCAAGACCACGCCCGGGCTCGAACAGGGTGACGGATTCGACGATCGAGCCGATCCACTCATCGCGAGTACCGGCGTTCATCGCAAGAGCACCCCCCACCGTGCCGGGGATCCCCACAGCGAACTCGAGCCCGGACACACCCATCTTGAAGGCATCTTGAACGACGGCCGCGAGCACCACGGCAGCGCCTGTCCGAAGGTGATCCTCCTCAAGCGCATGCCGCTTGAAGTCGCGACCGAGGACAAGCACCGCTCCGTCATATCCCGAGTCCGAAACGAGAATGTTGCTTCCTTTGCCCAAGACAGTCCAGTCGACGTCCTCTTCGGCAAGCACGGCCAATGCGAGGGCGAGGTCTGACACGGTTGCGCATTCCACGAAAAGCGCGGCGGGACCACCAATGCGAAACGTGGTATGCCGCGAGAGAGGTTCGCCAACACTGACGGGGCCCGAAATAGCGTCTCGGAGCCGACCTGACGCCCGCTCTACTGACACCTCACAGCTTCCTTATTCGAGCGCTCTGCCATCTCCCGTAGCAGTTCAGGCCCAATGAGCGATACGTCGCCGGCGCCCATAGTGAACACGACGTCGCCAGGGCGTACGCGGTCGGCAAGGTATGCAACGATGTCCGTTCGGTGTGGCAGATACGCCGCTTGTGCCCGAGGATGCGCGCGCAGAATCGCGTCCAGAATCGTCTTGCCGGTTACGCCGGGGATCGGGATCTCTTCGGAACCAGCGTAGATGTCCATGATGACGGAGATGTCGGCGTCGACGAACGCTTCGCCGAACTGCTCAGCAAGCACTTCCGTGCGAGAGTAGTGGTGCGCCTGGAACAGGACGACCACTCTCTCGAAGTCCAGAGTCCTGGCTGCAGCCACGGTCGCCCGTATCTCGGTCGGGTGATGTGCATAGTCATCGACAACCGTCACGCCGTCGTGCTCGCCAACGAGGTTGAACCTTCGCCGCACACCGCGAAACGAGCGTAGACCCTGCGCCACCTCCTCAAGATCCAGGCCCAGCGCCCACGTCGCGGTGAGAGCAGCCGCCGCATTCGACACCATGTGGACACCTGGAATGCTCGTCACACTCTGAGCGGTCGCACCATCCGGCATCTCGATCTCGAAGCGCAGCCCAATGCCCTCGCGTCCCTTGACGACCGCCTTGACATCGCACTGCTCGCCGAACCCATACGTGAGGACGCGGCGTCCAACCGATCGGGCCAGCTCGACTAGTCTCGGCTGATCCCCACATACAACCAGCACGCCATCTTCGGTTGTACGCGCCATGAAGTCGACGAAACCTTCTTCGACACGCTCGAGCGTCCCATAGTGGTCAAGGTGGTCGGCCTCGATGTTGGTCACAACCGCAACATAGGGGTCGAGGTAGACGAAGGAACCATCCGACTCGTCGGCCTCTACCACGAAGTGCTCACCGGCGCCGTTGACGGCGTTGGTGCCAAAATCGGTGACCTGCCCACCAATGAGAAATGTCGGCTCCAGCCCGAGTCGAGCAAGGATCGATGCGACCATTGAACTCGTGGTCGTCTTCCCGTGTGTTCCAGCGACGGCAATCGTGCGGCGCTCACCCGCCAGATGTGCAAGCATGCGTGCCCGAGGCCACACTTCGATATTCCGTCGCCGAGCCTCCACGAGTTCAGGATTGTTCTCAGGAACGGCCGACGATATGACCACGACTTCCGGGTCGCCGAGATTCTCTGCAGCATGCCCGATCGTCACGGGAATCCCAGCATCGACCAGCGCACGCGAGTATCGGGACTCCTTCAGGTCACTGCCGGTAACCCGCACCCCGCGTGCCGCCAACACGAGCGCGATGCCGCTCATCCCAGCACCGCCGGCACCGATGAAATGCGCGTATGTCTTCTCAGGCAACGGGATCCTCTTTCGTGTCGTCGTCATCGTTGCGCGATGCACCTCCGGCGGCCACTGCCCGAGCAAGTCGTGCAACGTGCTCGGCTGCACCCGGCCTTCCCAATGCCTTGGATGCGGCTGCCATGCTAGCACGGCGAACGGGATCAGCGAGCAGCTCAGTCACTGCGTCACCAAGTCGTTCACCGTCAAGTTCAGAGTCCGCTATTCGCTCAGCAGCGCCCTGCTCAACCATCGCTGAGGCGTTCTTGGTCTGGTGATCATCGGTCGCGTATGGATACGGAACCAACACCGCAGGCAGACCGAGCGCCGTGATCTCGGCGATTGAAGTGGCGCCAGCCCGGGCGACGACAAGATCGCTCGCGGCCAACGCAGAACCCATGTCGTTCATGTAGTCGATGACTCTCCATCGTCCGTCGCCGTCCCCACCGGCAGCGTCCAAAGCGTCTCGCATGCGCTGGGCATCCCTGGGACCCGCGACGTGAAATACCTCCACATCGGGAAGGGCCAGCAGCCGGTCGTGGATGCCGATCAAAGCCGAGTTCAGATGTTGCGCGCCCTGGCTGCCGCCGAACACGAGCAGCATGACCTTGTTGTCCGCCACGCCGAGGGCTTCTCTGGAAGCAGCCCGGCTCGCACCGAGAACGGCAGAACGTACGGGATTGCCCGTGAACTCAACCCTCTCTGGATGCATGAGCCACCGCGCGGACTCTTCATACGTCGCTCCGATACGAATCGCCCATCGCGACAGGAACTTGTTCGCCATCCCGGGGACGGAATTCTGCTCGTGAAGAACCAACGGTATGCCCTTGAGCGCTGCAGCCATTCCGACAGGAATGGACACGTAGCCGCCGAATCCCATCACGACATCGGGCTTGATCGTGGTAAGCCACCGAGCCGCAGTGAAGGTCGAAACAGCGAGCCGAATGCTTGACGTGATCAGCGTCCACGGACGACCGCGATCGAAGCCCGCCGCATCGAGTCCCTTAAATGGAATGCCGGCCTCAGGAACCAGTCTTGCTTCCAGCCCATTGGGTGTCCCGACAAAGGAGACCTCGTCATGCGCGTCGCTGAACCGGCTTGCGACCGCCAGCGCGGGATACACGTGGCCTGCTGTTCCCCCGCCGCTCATCAGAACTCGCACGGGACGGCTCCTTTCTCCTCGGCGGAGCCTGTACGGCGCCAGGCGCGCAGGCACCATACTGCGACACGGAGAGGATGAGGCCGACGCACGCCAAAGTCACAAGCATCGACGAGCCTCCGTAGCTCATGAAGGGCAGTGGCTTGCCTGTCACCGGGAACAACCCCGTCACAGCAGCCATGTTGAGCACCGCTTGCAGTCCCAGCATGCCGGTCAGTGCGCCCGCAATGAGGCGCCCGTATTGGTCACGAGCTCCCATAGCGATCTTGAAGCCAGCAAAGACGAGCACCGCAAACGCGGCGACGACGGCGAGCGTGCCGATCAGTCCCGCTTCTTCGCCAACCATCGCGAAGATGAAATCAGTGTGTGACTCCGGCAGGTAGAACCATTTCTGCCGAGACAACCCCAGCCCGACGCCCTTGATGCCACCGGTTCCAAAGGCAAGCAGGGCTTGGACACCCTGGTAACCCCTACCCTGCGCCTCAGACCAAGGGTCCAATGCGCCCAAGATCCGGGCGATTCTCCACGGCGTAAGCACTATTGCGATGACACCGACGGTTATGAGCAGTCCTCCCGCCGCATACACCCACCGCAGCTCGATCCCACCCAAGAACAGAACGATTGCCACACCCATGGCCATCAGGAAAGCCGTGCCCAGATCGGGCTGGAAGACGATGAGCACGGCTGGAATTCCAACGAAGATCCCGAGCCTGCGAAGGTAGGCCGGCGTACTCAGCCGGCGCCGTCTCCACTCCACAGCCAGCATGGCGGCAACCAACACACAGGCGATCTTCGCGAGTTCGGAAGGCTGCAAGTTGAAGAAGCCGAACGGTATCCACCGCCGGGCACCTCCGCGCGCCACTCCAAGCACGTATGTGGCCACGAGCATCCCAACGGTGATCACCCAGACTTGCATGCCCAGAAAGCCCTGAAAGCGCCGGTAGTCGAAGCGCGAGGCAACAAGCGCGATCGGGACGCCGACGCCGACGTAGATCAGCTGCCGCACAACGAAGTAGTAGGAAGAACCCTCCTTCACCAGGGCGGAGATCGACGACGCCGAGTACACCATGACGAGCCCGAACACCGTCAGGAAGACAGCTGATCCCAAGAGCAAGTACCGAGCAACCGGACCACCGGCGTACTCCCGGGCAGGCATCAGGAGCCACCTCCGGGGATCTTTGCGACAAGACGCTTGAACTCGTCGCCGCGGTGCTCGAACGAGGTGAACTCGTCGAATGACGCGCACGCCGGTGAGAGAAGAACGACGTCGCCCGGCTCGGACACAGATGCCGCGACCTCGACCGCATCCGCCATCGTGATCGCCTCGGCCACGCGCAGGTCCACGCCCGCGAACGCACGAGACAGCTCCCCGCGTGCCTCGCCGAACAAAACGGCCGCCTTGGCGATCTTGGCCACCTCCTGTGCGAGCTGCGCGAAGTCGTTGTTCTTGTTGCGCCCGCCGAGCAAGACGATGAGCGGACGACCCTCAAACGCGTGAATGGCCTTCAAGACCGCATCGGGATTGGTTGCCTTGCTATCGTTGAACCATTCCACGCCGCCGACTGTTCCCGCAGGCTCCAACCGGTGCGCGATCGGCTCGAAAGTGCGCAGCCCCTCGCGAAGAGCCGCCGGGGAAACCCCGAATGCCAAGGCAGCAGCGGCAGCAGCAAGCGCGTTGCTCACGTTGTGGGTACCGCGAATCTTGAGCTCGCTGGCACGCAGGAGGCTCACAGGGCCCTCCGCTGTGTCGACTGCGAGCACTCCGTCTACGACGCTGGCACCGCCGTCTCGGAACTCCGAGCGGCTCACTCGCACAACCCGCACGCCCTTCTCGGCGATCACCGCCGCCAAAGGCGCCGCACCGGGATCGTCAACGTCTATGACAGCGGTGTCCTCGGAGGTCATGTTCTCGAAGATGCGCGCCTTGTCGGCGGCGTAGGCTTCCAAAGAACCGTGCCAGTCGATGTGGTCGGGAGTGATATTGAGCAGCACTGCGACCTTGGGATGAAACGTCTCCATCAACGAGAGTTGAAACGAGGAGACCTCGGCGACAAAGATGTCCGTGTCGGCAAGCTCGAGCGCGTCGGTTGCCGCGAATCCGATGTTCCCGACAGCTTCTGCACGCATTCCCCCGGCCTGCAAGAGGTGCGCAAGCAAGGCGGTCGTGGTGGTCTTGCCGTTGGTGCCGGTGACCGCGAGCCACGGCACGGCCGAGCGCGTGTAGGCGAACTCAAGCTCGGAGATGACGCGAGCGCACGATTGGTCGGCCCAACGCCTCAGGGGTGAATGAGGAGGTATCCCGGGACTCGCGATACACAGGTCGTATCTGCCCTCAAGGTTCTCCTGCCCGAGCAAGACGCGCACGCCCTGATCGCGCAAGAGTGCGGCGGCTTCGGACAGCGCGCTGTTGTCGGCGGCATCGAGCACCGTCACCGACGACGCTTCGCCGAGACGGACGAGCTGCGCCGAGTACGCCCCAGCGGCTTGCCCGCTCTTGCCCAGTCCAAGCACGGCGATGTCGCCCAGAGTCGTCACTTCTGCCTCGCAACAATGGTGCCGACGAAGTAGATCGCGAAGCCAAGGCCCGACAAGATCCCCGTGATGATCCAGAAACGAACCATCACCTTCGTCTCTGACCACCCCTTCATCTCAAAGTGGTGGTGTAAGGGTGCCATTCGAAAGATCCGCTTCCCGGTGAGCTTGAAGGACGCCACCTGAAGGATCACCGAGAATATCTCGGCCACGTAGATCCCTCCAATGATGACAAGAAACAGCTCAGTCTTCGTGATGACCGCAAGCGCCGCGATGACCGCGCCCAGGCCTAGAGAACCCGTGTCGCCCATGAAGATGTCAGCTGGGTAGCTGTTGTACCAAAGGAAACCGATGCACGAGCCGGCCACGGCGGCGGCCAGCAATGCACCCGGCAGCGTGTTCTGCCGAAACGCAATCGCGCTATAGGCGAGCATCACAATCGTGACCGTGCCAGCCGCAAGGCCGTCGAGCCCGTCAGTCAAGTTCACGGCATTGCTCGTACCGGTCACCATGATGTACACGAGCGCCAAGTAGAGCCACGGAATCACGATCTGCATTCCACCGACAGGCACCGTTGTGGACAGCTCACCCAAGTCGAGTCGGTAGGTGGTCAGCGGAATCTGCACCCACGTCGAGAGCTCAGCCCAGTTCACCACTCCGAGCCCAAACGCCACCGAAATGACCGCCTGCCACAGCAACTTGGCGCGCGGCCGCAGCCCAAGGGAGCGCTCGTGACTGACTTTGGACCAGTCGTCAACGAAGCCGAGAATGCCCGACGCGAGCATGGTCCCCAGGGCAAGAAGGGAAAGCGGCGAAAGCTTGCCGAGAAGCAGGAACGTAGCGGCCACGACCAGCAAGATGAGCACGCCACCCATGGTCGGCGTGCCCTGCTTGACCAGGTGTCCCTGTGGTCCGTCGGCTCGCACCTGCTGGCCGATGTTGCGAACGCGCAGCAAGCGAATCCAGAACGGGAAGAGCACCGCAGCCGCGACCATCGCAACGACCACCGCGAGAAAGATCGTGTATGTCGGATATCGGGAGAACGAAATCATGGCGTACCCACGATCTGGTCGACCACGGCTTCGAGTCCCATCACCCGCGATGCCTTGACGAGCACCGCATCACCCGCACCCGCCCGGGCGGCGACGTCCTTGCCCGCCTCTTCGGCCGAGTCAAACGACCGAACCCGTGCGAGAGGCATCCCCTCGGCAATTGCGCCTTCGGCGATTCGAAGCGCGCGAGGCCCGACCGTCACGAGTTCCGAGATGCCGAGTCGCGCCGCCTGCTCACCAATCTTGAAATGCGCGAGTTCGGTCAGCGAACCGAGCTCGGCCATGTCGCCGAGAACCGCGTAGCGCTTGCCATTGGTCTGTATCGCGGCCAGCGTCTCCACGGCAGCTCGCATGGATGTGGGATTGGCGTTGTAGGCGTCGTTGACGACCGTGACCCCCCGTGCCGAGCTGAAGACCTCCATGCGCATCGCCGTGAGATCAGCGCCCGCCAGACCCGCCGCAATGTCGCCCGCCGAGACCCCCAAGCGCAGAGCAACCGCGGCGGCCGCCAAGGCGTTGTAGACGTTGTGACGACCGGGCACGTTCAGCGACACCTGCGTGCGCTCGTCACCAGCCACGAGGACAAAGAACGGGCAGCTCTCGGCATTCAGGGCGATGTCCTCGGCACGCACCGCGCACTGCTCTGAGAGGCCGAACAACGTGACGGGAGCCTCGCTCGCATCAGCGATCCACATCGAGTGTTCGTCGTCACCGTTGAGAAAAGCCGCCCCATCCGATCCAAGCGAGCGGAGCAGCTCTGCTTTCGCGTCAGCAACGGCATCCTCGCTGCCTAGCAGCTCCACATGGCTCGCGCCGACGTTGGTGAGCAAGCCCATGGTCGGACGCGCGATTTGGCAGAGTGCCGCTATCTGGCCCGGGCCGCGCATGCCCATCTCGACAACGAGGACATCCGTCGATGCGTCCGCCGCAAGGACGGTCAGCGGCACCCCGAGTTCGTTGTTCTGATTGTCTTCGGTCGCCACAACCTCTTTGCGGATAGACAAAGCGGCAGCCACGAGGTCCTTCGTCGTGGTCTTGCCAGTCGACCCGGTGATGCCCAGCACCTCGCAGTGCAAACGACCGCGATGAAACGTCGCCAAGTCCTGGACCGCCCGCAAACCGTCGGCCACACGAATCACCGCCACCTCGCGCTCTTCGGCGGCCCGAAGAAGCTCCGCGAGTTCCTCGGCAGGGCGTGTTACGAGCACAATCTGCGCACCGTCCTCGATTGCACGGAGCGCGAAGTCATGACCGTCAACACGCTCGCCAGGTAGCGCGACGAAGAGACAGCGCGGGGCAACGCGGCGAGAGTCTACGCACACTCCCATTGCGACCTTCGAACGATCGCCAGCAAGCAAGTCGCCGCCAGTGACGGACAGGACCGTGTCGACGGTCGCGGTTAGCATCGCGCCCTCGATTCCTCACATGCCACTTCCCGATCGTCGAAGTGCACAGTGCGATCAGCGAAGATCTGGTAATCCTCATGGCCTTTGCCCGCGATCAGAACGGCATCCCCCGGTTCTGCGGCGGCCAGGGCCCGTGCGATCGCTCGGCGCCGATCGACTTCAACCTCGTACACGGCCCCGGTGCCACGCAGCCCGTCTTCGATCTGGACGATGATGCCCACGGGATCCTCAGACCGAGGATTGTCGCTTGTGACTATGGTGAAGTCCGCATTCTCACCGGCAGCTCGACCCATGAGCGGGCGCTTGTCAGGATCGCGATCTCCTCCGCAACCGAACACGACGATGACGCGCCCATCTGTGACTTCACGCATCGCGCGAATGGCCTTCTCGAGGGAATCCGGCGTATGTGCGTAGTCCACGACCACCGCGAACTCCTGACCACACTGAACGCGCTCAAGCCTTCCTGGCACCTGTGATGTGGCTTCGAGCCCGGCCACGATGGTCCCAATGTCACAGCCAAGTGCAACCGCACAGCCCGCTGCCACAAGAGCATTGCTGATGTTGTAGGCACCGGCCAACGGAAGGTTGACCGTGCTCGAGCCCCGGGGGACCACGAGCGTGAATGTGGCGCCGGTTGCGGACAGCTGCACGCCCACAGCCCGCACGTCCGCCGCCTCCGACCGACCGACGGTCAGACAGCCGTCAATCTCGTGGGCCATGTCGGCGCCAGAAGGATCATCGATGTTGACGACACGAGTACCGATCCCAAAGTCGGTGAAGAGCCTTTTCTTCACCGAGAAGTACTCCTCGATGGTGTGATGGTAGTCGAGATGGTCTTGCGTGAGATTCGTGAACGCCGCAACCGCGAACCACACGGCGTCGACACGATGCAGATCGATGGCGTGGCTCGAGACTTCCATCGACACGGCCGAGACTCCCTCGTCAACCATGCGTGCAAGCAACGCCTGCAGGTCGCTCGATTCTGGCGTCGTGCGAACTGCCGGAAGCCGCTCATCGCCAACGCGAGTCTCAATGGTGCCGATGAGGCCGGTGCGTTCGCCTGCTGCATGAAGGATCGAATCCATCAGATACGTCGTGGTCGTCTTGCCGTTAGTACCGGTGATGCCGACAACTCGCAGTCGCTTGCTCGGCTCGCCGAAAAACACCGCCGAGACGTGGGCCAGGGCCCTGCGCGTATCCACGACCAGAAACTGCGGCACCTCGACGCCCTCAACAGGGCGCTCCACGACAAGGGCAGCCGCGCCGCGACGCACGGCATCGGCCGCGAAATCGTGTCCATCGAAAGCGAACCCGGGGACGCAGACGAAGAGATCTCCGCGCACCACTGCGTCGGAACGGTACGCAACTCCGGTAACGCCAACGTCTGGAGGCCCCAAAGGCGTCACCGGCACGTCAGCGAGAAGGTCAAGCACGCTTCGTTCACTCATTGTTTGTCCACCGCATCAGCGAGCGATTCTACCATGCCGATCATCGCTTCTTGGCCTGGTCGGAGGAATCATTCGTTACCTCATCGGTGGACGCGTCTTTGTTTTGCTTCGCCGCCGGCTTCGTCTTCGCGCTCTTCGCACCCGCGCCGGCCGATGAAGTCGCATCAGACGCCGCAGGTGCGTTTCCAATGACGACGTTTTGTGGCGCTGTGGCCGGAATCTTCAAGTGATCGCAGCAGAACTGGGCCAGCGAGGAGAAGGTCGGTGCCGCAACAACTCCTCCGAAGATGACGCCCGTTGGCTCATCAAGCTTGACCTCGATGAGAAGCTGCGGGTCATCAGCCGGAAGATATCCGATGAACGACGAGATGTACTTCCCTTTCGCATAGCCCTGGCCGTGAGGGAGCGCGACCTGCGCCGTACCGGTCTTGCCTGCGACCTCGTACCCGGGCACGGCCGCCGCCTTGCCCGTTCCCTCGGCCACGACATGCTTGAGCACTCCGGTCGTGGTGATCGCGGTCTTCGCGGAGCACGCTCGCTTCGTCGGCCACGACGTCTTGTAGCTTGAGTCACCCGTCACGTGCATCAGGAAGTGCGGAGTCGTGAGCACGCCCTGGTTGGCGATGCCCGAGATCGCACGCGCCAGCTGAAGAGGAGTCGCCGAGACACCTTGGCCAAAGGGGATGCTGGCGATTGATGTCGCGGACCACTGCTTCGTCGGCGGAAGCCAGCCCTTCGCTTCGCCGGGGTAGTCCACGCCAGTCACCTCGGTGAGACCGAAGCCCTGGAAGGCGTCGTACAGGCCTCGTTTGCCGAGCTTCATCCCCATCTTGACCGCGCCAACATTCGAGGAGTTTGTGACGATGTCCTGCAGCGACCAGTTCACCGTCCCACGGTCTTCGGCGTCGTGGATGGTGTGTCCGGCCACCTGAAGCGTAGGGGGAAGGTGGAACATCGATTTCGGCGTGAACAGTCCCTTCTCCATGACAGCGGCTGCGGTGATGGACTTGATGGTCGAACCCGGCTCATAGGCATCGGAGACCGGCCTGTTGCGGAACGCCTGCGGGTCCGCATGCTGATAGTCGTTTGGGTCGAACTCCGGCGTGGATGCCATAGCGTAGATCTCGCCCGTGCGCGGATTCATGATCGTGACCGAACCGGACTTGGCGCCCCACTTCTTCACTGCCGCTTCAAGCTCGGTTTGAGCGTGAAACTGGATGTCCTTGTCGATTGTGAGCACGATGTCACGCCCATCGACCGGAGGCACATCCTTGCGCACACCACCCGGAATCGGGCGCCCAAATGGATCGCGTTCGTCGAGCAGGACTCCCGGCTTGCCTCCCAAGACGCTGTCATAGCGCTTCTCTATGCCAGCAAGTCCCTGACCGTCGACGCCGACAAAACCAAGTATCTGAGCGCCGAGGGTCCCGGAAGGGTAGACCCGGCGCGAATCCTCAAGAAGTCCAATCCCCTCCATTTTGAGGGCTTCAAGCTTCGTTGCTTTGGACATGTCGACGCGCCGAGCGATGTAGACGAAGCTCGTGTCCTTGTTGAGTTTCGTCTCGTAGGTCTTCGCGGAACCTCCGATCACGGCCGCGAGGGTGCGTGCGGTTCCAGCCTTGTCTTTGACCTGGTTGGGAGCTGCGTAGATCGTACGCGCCGCCACACTCTCGGCAAGTGGCTCCCCCTCGCGATCGTATATGGTGCCGCGCAGAGGGGGGATTTGGATGTCGCGCGTGCGTTGCGCAGTGGCCTTGGCGGCATACCGCGGCGCCTCAATGACTTGCACATACACAAGTCGGCCCGCAATGACAAGCAGCAGCATGCTTACGAGAACGAGGAGAACTGCGAAGCGACCGCTTTCCGATGCCCGCGTTCGGCGCAGTGCCACGCCCCGTCCTCCTACCGTTTCACCTCGACGACGAGAGACCGACATCGCCCACCAGCAGCATTCGTGCTTGGGCAACCGCGATCCCCATCAGAGTCTCGAACATTGCCGGATGCTCTGCAGCCTTCGGAGTGGCCGGAACCTGAGCAACCTTAGGACTCTCCTTCGAGTCGATGCGCAAGTAGCGGACGGAAGTGGCCGGACCCATACCCAATTGTCCCACCGCCGTAGCTTGAATCCGTGAAGGAGACGACAGCACGCTCTTCTGAATCTCAAGCATGTCACCCTCGTAGCGCGCGGACTTGATTGCCGTCTGGAGTTTGCTGCAATCAAGCGAGGCTTGGGCGGCCTGAACCGAGAGCCACACACGCCCAGCACCAAGAAGCGCAACGACCACGACGATGACTGCGAAGAACACGAACGCCTGCCTGGCGGCGGCGTGCTGGGCAGCGCGAGAGCGCTTCCGTGGCGCCTTCTTGGGATGAGCGGCTTTCGACTCGACCACGCGCAGGTGCGGACGGCGCGCCGTCACTCGCGGCTCGTGTCTCAGCGCTGCTGCGCCCATCGTCCCCACCTCCTCCACGTCGATCTGCGCCTCGTTGGCGCGCTACACTTTCTCGGCCACTCGCAGCTTCGCGCTGCGAGACCGCGGGTTGCGTGTGATCTCCTCGGCAGTTGGCACAATTGCCCTGCGCGTGAGAACACGGAGTACCGGCACATGTCCGCATGAACACACGGGAAGATCAGGTGGACAGGTGCAACCTTGAGACAGTCTCGCGAACGTTTGCTTGACGATACGGTCCTCCAGCGAGTGGTAGCTGATGACCGCGACTTTGCCGCCCGGAACGAGCCAACGCACTGCGGCATCCAGTCCACGCTGAAGCGCATCAAGCTCGTGATTCACTTCAATCCGCAACGCTTGAAATGTCCTCTTGGCGGGATGCGGGCCCTGGCGACGAGCTGCTGCAGGAACCGCGGCCTTCACGACGTCGACCAGTTGCCCTGTCGTGTGAAGCGGCGCCCGATGACGAGCGCGAACCACGAAAGCGGCAATTCGCGTGGCCCACTTGTCCTCCCCAAACGTGCGGATGATCCGGGCGAGGTCTGCTTCAGAGTAGGTTGCGATGACCTCGGCAGCGGTTAGGGTTTGATGACCCGGATCCATCCGCATGTCGAGCGGCGCGTCTTCCATGTAAGAGAAGCCGCGCTCAGGTAGGTCGAGCTGAGGAGAACTGACACCCAGGTCGAAGAGGAAATTATCGACGTAGGGCACGCCGGCTTCGACGAGAAGTTCGTCGAGATTGGCGAAGCTGCCCTTGAGCAGCTTGACGTTCTCCAAAGGTATTTGCTGGCCGAGGCGGAGTGTGATTTCTGCTGCGACGAGTGCTGAGTCATCTTGGTCGATTCCGACGAGAATTCCGCCGGGAACCACTAGATCCAGAAGCCGTTTCGCGTGTCCTGCCCCGCCTAAGGTACAGTCGACGATTATCGAACCGGGGTGCGGCGATAGGTGCTGCGTGACCTCGGCCAGCAAAACTGGGGTGTGCCGGTATTCCATTTTCAATTCCTAGAGCAGGCCAGCTGCAGCCAGCTCTTTCGCGAGGTCTTCGATTGACCCCTCGTCCTCGCCGTTGTAGGCAGCCCAGCCTTGGGCATCCCATATCTCGATGCGGTTGCCGTTGCCAGTGACAGAAACGTCCTTCTTCAGGCCCGCATAGTCACGCAGGACCTGCGGAAGGGAAATCCTCCCGGCCGAGTCGAGTTCTGCTTCCACCGCACCCGAAGTGAAGAACCGACGAATCCGGCGCATCCTTGGATCGAAATCCTCGGTGGCGAGCAGCTCTTCGACGAAGTGGTTGTACTCGTCGGCGGAGTACACATAGAGGCAGTCCTCGAAACCCTTGGCGATGACAAGCTTGCCCGTCATTTCCGCCCGGAACTTCGCAGGCAGGGATACGCGTCCTTTGGCGTCCAGCGTGTGCTGATAGTCGCCGAGAAACATCCCTGCCCTCCTCTCTCACTCGCCACCACGAGACACCCCACAGTGAGGTCCCCCGCTCATGCACACCCGCACTGTATGCCACTTCATCCCACAATGCAACACCTGAATGGGACTTCATGACACCTGGCTACACCTCATACCCTGGTTGGGTCGATTTGCACCACGGATTGCGGGTCACACGATGCAGAGGAGGACTGCCGCCGACATTGCGCAGGACGCTGGAGGGACCGCCCCACGCAAGCTGCTTCGCAAGACGGTGCGGGATTGTGGTTGTTCATGACTTGCCGAGTGCGAAGGGCCAATCACGATGCGTTTGCGGGTTTGTGGCCGGACCGCATGCGAAGGTACGATCACGCGTATTGGGGACCCGCCAGTAGTTGCCGAAGGCGCTTCGGCCACGAAGTCGCACTCGCGACTCTCGGCACGCGCGACCGACGGCCCGCCATGCTGCCCGACAGGAAGAAGACTGCGCCCGTGTTGCCCAGACCCAAGTTCCGCATTCCGCTGTCCGCAGCCGTAGGCATCGTGCTACTCGCCTACCTGGCGCGTTCCGCGATCCGGGGATTCGACTTCCGGCCCGATCTTCCAGATGACGCAATCGTGCTCGTCGCCTTCGTCGTGGTCCTGCTGGCAGTGGCAGTTGCTCGGCACATGGAACACGGCGGTGCGGACGGTGGTGATGACACAGAGTCGCCGAATTCCGAGAACTGCGAGCAGCGCCGAGGTGACGCCCGTGGCGATGACTCTGCCGACGATCTCAGCTAGGTCAGCGGAGCAGGGCACGCGGATGAGTCGTCAGATACTCCTCGCGCATGTGGCGCCGATCTACGTGCGTGTAGACCTGCGTCGTGGAGATGTCGGCATGTCCCAGCATCTCTTGAAGAGCGCGCAAGTCCGCTCCTCCTTCGAGAAGGTGCGTCGCGAATGAATGACGCAGCGTGTGGGGATGCAGCTCGAGCCCGACCCTGCTGCCATACGAACGCACGATCGAAAAGACCGCCTGCCGAGAGATCCGCCCGCCTCGGGCGTTGCGGAACACGGCCGGGTTGTCGGCACGAATTGAGCCCTTCGGCCTTAGGAACGGCCGCGCCCCAGAAAGGTACGCGTTGAGCGCATGGGCGGCCATCCCCCCAATCGGCGCAACCCGCTCCTTGCCCCCCTTGCCCAGCACACGGAGGAACCCCGCAGCGAGATCAAGATCTGCCACCTCGAGACCGGTGAGTTCGCTGACTCGCAGCCCAGCTCCGTACAGAGTCTCGAGGATCGCGCGATCCCTGAGTCCCGCTGGGGTGTCGGGAAATGGCTGGCCCAGAAGCCGGTCGACGTCTTCGATCGAGATCACGTCCGGCAACCGCTCGGGTACTTTGGGCAGCGGCACACGAGCCGTTGGGTGATTCTCGGTAATGCCCTCGCGTACCAGGAACTTGTGGAATCCCTTCACTGCCGCCACGTGGCGCTCCACCGTCGATGGCGCCATCCCCTGCACGCGAAGATCCGCAACGAACGCCGTCACATCGTCGCGCGAGATTCGGTCGGGGTCGTCAACCCCACGGGCCGCCAGGAACTCCACGTAGCCCGCAAGATCTCGGCCATAGGCGGAAATGGTGTGTGGCGAAGCTCCGCGCTCCACCGATAAGTGCCCCAGATACTCGGCAACCAGCGTCTCCATTGGTTGAGTATACGTCCGACGTGCCGAGCGGACGTGCACCGGTGACGGCATGACGCAGCCTTCGAACCGATCGCCCGGGGACGCCGCCTCTAGCTCACGAGGGAGTCGAGCGGGGTGAAGTCAAGACCATGGGCCTGCGCGACAGGCTGATACGTAACGTGTCCGGCAAGCACGTTCACCCCTTTGGCCAGCGCAGCGTCATCCATGACCGCCTGCCTCCAGCCTTTGTCGGCGATGGCCAGACCGTAGCGCAACGTGGAGTTGGTGAGTGCCAGGGTCGACGTGTTGGGCACCGCGCCCGGCATGTTGGCGACGCCGTAGTGCACCACCCCGTCGACGACGTATGTTGGATCCGCATGCGTCGTCGGATGCGTGGTCTCGATGCATCCGCCCTGATCGACCGACACGTCGACGACCACCGCACCACGCTTCATGTTCGGCAGGTCCTCCTTCGTGACAAGCCATGGCGTCTTCGCCCCAGGCAGCAGCACCGAGCCGATGACGAGGTCTGCAGCGTAGACCAGTTCCCGAACATTCCGCTTGTTGCTGTATACGGTCCGCACGCTGCTACCCCAGATCTCGTCGAGATAGCGCAGACGGCCGAGGTTCACATCCACGACCGTCACATCTGCCCCCATGCCTTTGGCGATGTACGTCGCGTTTGCACCAACAACGCCAGCGCCCAACACGACTACCTTCGCAGGCAACACACCGGGCACCCCTCCAGTGAGGACGCCGCGACCGCCGAAGGGCTTCTGCAGATAGTTTGCTCCCACCTGTGCGGCCATGCGGCCAGCAACCTCGGACATGGGAGCGAGCAACGGTAGAGATCCGTCAGGAAGTTCAACCGTCTCATACGCGAAACACACGGCTCGTGATGCCATAAGACCGACGGTCTGCTCGTAGTCCGGAGCGAGGTGGAGGTACGTGTAGACGACCTGCCCCTCTCGCAGCATCTCTATCTCCGAGGCCTGCGGCTCTTTCACCTTCACGATCATGTCCGCTCGCGCAAAGACATCGGCGGCGGACTCAATGAGCGTGGCGCCGGCCTCAGCGTACTCGTCGTCCGCAAACGACGACCCGTCGCCCGCCCCCTTCTGAATCAAGACGCTGTGCCCATGAGCTACGAACTCATGAGCACCCGCTGGAGTCATGCCGACGCGAAACTCGTTGTTCTTGATCTCTGTAGGTACTCCAACAATCACGCGTGCACTCCCTTTCCGGGCAAGAGCGCCATCGGACACGTGTCGCCGAGGTGCCGCACGAACGTCGACTACGCGAAAACCGCGTTCAGTGTACCCTTTCCACGCATAAGTTCAACGTCGATTTGCATATTACGCACGTTGCTGGCGAGAGTCGTACAATCGCTATGGCATATACCTGAACGGAGCTCCGAGGGGGCCAGATGATCCAGTACTTGCGCATCCCAAAGAACAAGTTCTGGGGCTGGGTGTTCACTTCACTCGCAGTTGGGCTGGTTCTGGGCGTTGGTGTCACGTACGCCGTCGGACGTTCCTCGTCCGCAAGACAGATTGAGGACCTCAAACAGCAGCTTGCGTCAAAGACGTCCGAAGCTGCGTCGCAGACCGCAAGCCTCCAAGCAAGATTGGATAGTGTCAGTGCATCACTGACCGCCGTTTCTCAACAGTATCAGGCGCTGAAAGCACAACAGGACGCAACGGATCAGAACGCTTCGAACGAAGACACCGCGTCATCGTCGGCCAAGCTCGAGGTGCTTTCGCGCAAGGTATCGCCATCAAGCGTCGCAACCGGCGACAACATCACCCTCACCGCAGAGGTGCAGGGCAACCCGGACAAAGTGACGGTACGGATATACCGATCCGCGAATGGCTTCGACGAGACATATTCGCTAAAGAAAACGTCGAGCAATTCCAAATCGGAGACGTGGAAGAAGACCATCTCGGCGCCGAAGAAGACCGGCACGTATACCTACTACGCCACCGCATACCTCAACGGCAAGTCCGCCACCATGCCCGGCGCGTCGCCGTCGACCTTCAAGGTCAAGTAGCGACTCTCCCGCAAACGATGCACTTCCATTGAGGCGCCCGGCGCCACGCTGAGCGGTCCGCCCGCCTGCTTCCTCGTGATCGAGCAGAGCGCATCTCGCCCAGTTTGCGAGACGCTACAGCATCTCGCCGTTGGCGATTCGAGCCGCGACCTCGCCCGCCGCATAAGCCGCCGAGAAGAACGCTGGGTCATCGGCAGGTCCACGCCCCATCGTGGTCACGGACACCCCGCGCGAATCCGGCGCGAGCCCCAGTGCAACGTCGACGCATCGGTGCCGAGACGCAACCCCTGTCGCCTCAAGCACCTCTGCCACCTCTTGCGCCATCTCATCGGGCAACGCGGGTATCGGCACGACCGCCTCGGCAAGCGCAACCCGAAGGAGCGCACTGATCGTGTGATGACTCACTACGCGATGCCGCTCGCGCAGGTCGGCAAATGACATCCGCAAGACCGCCACGGGGGTACCGGCGAGCGCGACAACGGCGTTGATTGCCTCGCCTTGCGCCACACCGCCGTGGCCGAACGGGGTGGTCGTCCCCACCACGCCGGGCCCAATGGCGACGATGGCCACATCCGCTCCGACCACGTGACGTGCCGCAAGTAATCCAGAGTGCAGATTGATCGCCTCGAACTCACCGCCAAACGATTGACCACACGAGATCGTGGTGTCGATAAGTCCCGCCGCCACACTGGCTCGCACGTTGTCCGAAAGCGGCAGAGCAAGCGAGGCTGAATCGGTCATGCAGTAGGCGATCTTCAACCCCGCGTCGGATTGCTTGATCGCCGCCGCAACGAGAGGCACTTGGCTGTGCAGCCCACAGCACACCACAGGCATGCCGACGAGCGACTCTGCACGCGCCATGACGTCGTGATGCGGACTCTCGGGCGACTCGACGGCGAGAACGTCTCGCTGCATCGGCGTGTACCGCAGCTTCATGATGTGTCCCGGGCTCGGCGCGTCCAGAGTCGCCTGCGCACGCGCCACCACGAAGTGCTTCCCTCCGGTGCCGAGTCCCAACTCCACAGCGGTGGTGTTCAGGAGCACGGACTCGCCAACCGAGCATGCGCCCGACAGCGCCGGATAGCAGATGGCCTCACCAACCAACTCCCCCGCTTGCACCTCGACTTCCTGGAAGTCGTCGAGGTCTCGGCGGACGCAGAGAACCTGTCCCCACTGAAGGTGCATCCGCTAGCTTCCGTCCGCCATGCGCCGAGCGACCGCCACGCAGATGTCGGTTGCCGAGAGCAGGTCTTGTACGGAGAGTTGCTCGGCGGTGCTGTGAACGCCCTGCATGCCGCAGGCAAGCGCGAGTACCGGCACGCCGTTGTTGGCGAGTATGTTCGCGTCGGAGCCGCCACCCGTTCGATACGTCGACGGAGCGACGCCCGCGTCTTCGCATGCCCGTGAGACGAGCATCACGAGCGGGTCGTCCTCGGCAAGGCTGAAGCTCTCGTACTCAAGGTTCCAGATGACGTCGACTGATCCGCCGACGGAGTGCGCGGCGTCCTTCATCGCAGCGTCCATCTCGGCTTTCAGCGCCTCGACGGTGGGGCGATGGAGCGATCGACACTCGCCGGTGACTTCGCACAGCGCGGGAATAACGTTCGTGGCACTACCACCGCGAACCGTCCCGACATTCGCCGTGCTCGCTTCGTCGATCCGACCGAGCCGCATGCGCTCGATGGCATCCGCAGCCATTCGGATCGCGCTGACGCCATCCTCGGGAACGACGCCCGCATGCGACGCGGTGCCGTGGAACTCGGCGGCGAATGTGTAGTGTGTAGGCGCGCCGATGACGATCGCTCCTGGTGAGCCCTCGGCGTCGAGCACCAGACACAGATCGCAGCTCGTGTCCTCGGCAGCCATGTGTTTGGCGCCGACAAGCCCCAGTTCTTCCTGCACGGTGAAGATGGCCTTCAGTGCCGGGCGCGGTTCTCCGCTCTCGACAAGACGCTGGAATGCCTCCAACGTCGCAGCCAGGCCCGCCTTGTCATCCGCGCCGAGCACGGTGTCGTCGGCCGACGACACGATCCCGTCCACGATTCGCGGCTCGACACCTCGGCAGGGCTCGACGCAGTCAAGGTGCGCCGAGAGCGCCAGGGTGCCGGACGCAGTCCCGGGCAGCTGGGCGATGAGGTTGCCGACGTCGGAGCCCGTGCGCTGCGAACTGTCGTCGAAACGCACCGCGAAGCCCAGTGTGCGCAGTCTCTCGGCACAGTACGCCGCACACGCGCCCTCGAACCCACTCGGGCTGTCGATTCGCACCAGGTCGAGAAACGTCTGAAGCACTCGGCTCTCGCTCATCGGCATCTAGTCCCGTCGCCCGTTCTTGAACTTGACCGCAGCTCCGATGAAATCGCGGAAGAGCGGCGCCGGGCGAGTTGGCCGGCTCTTGAACTCGGGATGCCCCTGATTGCCAAGGAACCACGGGTGATCCGGCAGCTCGACCATCTCGACGAGCTTGCCATCCGGCGACAGTCCGCTGATCACGAGGCCCGCGTCGGTGAGACGATCGCGATAGGCGTTGTTCACTTCGTAGCGATGACGATGCCGCTCGTAGATGAGATCCTCGCCGTAGGCAGCCGCGCCCTTCGTGCCGGGAACAACTTTGCACGGATAGGTGCCCAGTCGCATCGTCCCGCCCATGTCGCTCACGTCCTGCTGGTCGAGCATCAGATCGATGACGGGGTGCTCGGTGGCCGGGTCGAACTCGGCGGAGTTGGCTCCCTCAAGGCCAGCCACGTGGCGCGCGAACTCGGCTACCGCGACTTGCATGCCGAGGCAAATGCCAAGGTAGGGCACCTTGTTCTCGCGCGCATAGCACGCCGCGCGAATCTTGCCCTCGATCCCTCGAATCCCAAAACCGCCAGGCACCAGAATGCCATCCATCTCCGACAGGATCTGGTCGACTTCTTCCGGAGTAAGCGACTCGGCATCCACCCAGCGGACGTTGACTTTGTGGTCGTGGAAGATGCCTGCGTGGTCCAGCGACTCATTGACAGACAGGTACGCATCCGGCAGCTGCACGTACTTGCCTACGAGCGCGATGTTGACCTCGTCGGCAAGGGACGCCGAATGCGAGACGAAGGCGTCCCACTCCTGCATGTCCGGAGCACCGCATTCCAGGCCCAGCCGGTCGATCACCATCTCATCGAGCCCCTGCTCGGCAAGGTTGCGCGGCACCCTGTAGATGCTCTTCGCGTCGAGTGCCGAGATGACCGCCCCAGGATCGACATCGCAAAACAGCGCGATCTTGCGGCGAATCCCAGCGTCGATCGGGCGATCCGACCGACAGACGATGAAGTCGGGCTGGATACCGATGGAGCGCAGCTCCTTGACAGAGTGCTGGGTCGGCTTGGTCTTCAACTCGCTGGATGCACCGATCCACGGCACGAGCGTCACGTGGATGTAGCACACGTTCTCGCGACCCTTGTCCTTGCGCATCTGGCGGATGGCCTCGAGAAACGGCAGCGATTCGATGTCGCCGACGGTGCCACCGACTTCGGTCAGGATCACGTCGGGCTCGGTCTGCTCGGCGAGCCGGTTCATGCGATCTTTGATCTCGTTGGTGACGTGCGGGATGACCTGCACGGT
>CAZIPN010000011.1:17975-63438 GCA_964541225.1 uncultured Eubacteriales bacterium | reverse complement strand
TCCTGCGGCAGTGGCTGCAAGAGCACATCGGCACCGAGGACAAGAAGATCGGCGAGTTCATCCGGGCCAATCGCGGGTAGGCCGGGAGAACCGAGGACAGGGTGAGCGATTCACAGGCCGAGTCCGGTCACGAGCAGCCGGACGCCAAGAGCGAGAGCGATGGCTTCTGGGTGGTGACGGCCATCGCAGGCTTGGTGTCGCTGCCCTTCGTGGCGTTGAACTGGTGGCAGGTGTCTTCGGCTGGTCTGATCGATCGTTTGGTGGCCAACGCGGGCGGCGAGGTTCCGGCTGCGTCGCCAGTGCTCTTCAACATGAATCGCGTTGGCCTGACACCTGTAATCGCGGTGCTTCTGGACATCATTGTGTTCATCGGGATGCTCGTCTTGGCCAGGCGCTACTGGCTCGGATTGCTATTCGTTCCTGCGCTGGCCTATCTGGGGTTCTCGGTTCTCTACTACCTCATGGTGGTCGTACCGCTCCTCGATTCGATCACGCTGACCAGATAGTGGAGCCGCGGGTGGCGTGTCGTGGCCGCCTACGTTGACACCGCGCAGCAGAGCTACGTACATCATCGCCTCAATGTGGCGAGCAATCGGACTGGGGGCCAGCGGTACGAAACCATGCCTCGCCTGAGGGGAGGTCCGTACTCCTCATCTCGCGCGGACGCGCACTCAGTCTGGGAGCTCTGCCAACACCGTCACGATTTGCTGCGTGTGGTGCTCGATGATGTCTCTCGGCGTACCCAGCGCCTTTGCGCTCTCGGCGAGTCCTCCCAAGACGCGAACCAAACTCATCTTGTCCGGATTCCTGAAGTTGCCACCGGTTCGCTCAAACGCCTCTCGCACCGCGCCTTGAGCCTGTGCGCGAATGGCGGTGGAATCGGCGTCTCGACCCCCGAGTTCGTTGCTCCGTACCAACGCCTCGTGCTGTGCCTCGAAGAAGCATCGCACGATGAGGTCCCGAGCCTGCCGGGCGTTTAGTCCGACCAGGTCGGAGGGCGAGCAGAACCAGCGCCGGTATGCCGTGTCCATCGCAACTCCCTTCCCCCGTGCCGGGTTCCTTCTGTTCAGGAAATCCGGGCACTCATTGTTCTGGGAAATATCGGCATTGTCCCAGCCGACCTTGACGCATCCCTGTGGACGACACGGGCGGAACGCCGACAAACGCCGTCGGCCACTCCCGCGGGGTCGGCTCGAAGCCACAGGGACGCGAGGTCGGGACGCCGAGACACGCTCGCAGCCGCTGCAGATCCCGCGTGTTCGGGCGCACGGTCGCCTCCGCCTGACTCGGCCAGCTACAATTACCTGAATGCACAGCAGGTGCGCGCTCCTCGCGCGCAGTACATCTGGATGACAGGCAAGGGGGAGACATCTGTGGGATCGGGGTTTGAGTGGCGTGACGCGTTGGTCGTCTACGCCGCCGCTTTTGCGTTTTCGGCCATCTTGTCTTTCGTGGTCTCGGCATCTCTGTCGCTGGAGCTTGTCGGAAGGCCTCTGTATTACGCCGGGCTGGTCGGCGTCTTCGCATTCGTGGCTTCGCGACAGGGCTTCACGGCTCCTGTTGCTGCGGGCCTTGCGATGGGCACGGCTCTCGCCTCGTGGCTCGTGAACATGGTGTCGAACTCGCTCTTGGGACCTATGCCGGGTTGGTTTTCGTTCGTGCTTGGTCTTGCGGTGGCGGCTCTACTGGGAGCGAAGTGGAGCCGTGGTTCTCGACGCTGGTGGGGAGTGGCCGTACTCCTCGGCGCGGAGGTACTCCTGAGCACAATCGCCTACATTGCCTATGAGGCGGGCCTCTTCGATGCGGCCAGTCCTCCGCTTGCAGCGATTGCTGTGCTGCCGTTTGACTGGGGCCCGGCGACTCGTGTCTTGGGTATCTGGGCGCTGACCTCGTTCATATTCTTGGAGTTCTTCTTGCCGCAACCGAATGCGGCGCGGACCGACCCCTAGCGCGACGTCTCGCCGGGGCACGACGTCCCTCGCGCTGACGGGCTTCGCGGCCCACTGCGAATTGGCGAAGCGATCGGTTCGTCGGATCGACCTTGCGAGCTACAATTGCTTGCGAGTCAACAGACGCGTTTCAGGTACAAGGAACCATGCAGAGTGATAGCCCTCGCACGCTGTCGCGATGTGATCGGTCGGCGCGCGGGAGCAGCCGAGCGCTTCTGTCCGGGAGGGTCTGCGTGATCATGTCGCCGAAGGTGGTCAGAATGCGTGCCGACAATCTGGGTTTGGCGAGGCTTCTTCTGGGCGCTTCTCTGTGTCTCGCACTTGTTGGTTGTGCGTCGCCGCCGGCGACCAGCGAAAAGACGGTGTCCTTCTCGTCTTCGGGCGCTTCTACTGCGACGGGGCATCAGGATCTGGCGATTGGCACCATTGCAGACTATGACGGGCTCAAGATCACAGTTCTGTCGGCAGGAACGGGCCCTGTGGCGTCTGACGGCAGAGCCAGCTTCGATGTCAAAGTGAGGTACGAGAACGACACCAAGGACACCATGAGCTACAACGAGTTTGACTGGAGCGTTGAGGATGCGACAGGTGCGCGAAGACAAGGGACGGCGATGTTTGACGCGAACCCCGAGACTCTTGGATCAGGTGATCTCGCGTCCGGGGACGTCCAAGAAGGGGACATCTACTTCTCCGGTGCCACAGGGGTGCGAAAGGTGATCTACGCGCCTTCGATGTCCTCGGGTGAACAGGAGTTCGCCAAATGGGCTGTGCGGTAGATCGATTCTGGGCTGTGCGGTGGATCGATTCGACCGGCACCCCGGGGGCAGTATGGTGGAGCAGCCTCATGCTCGGCTAGGTGCGGTTTCCGATATGCCGAGAACGCCGTCGACATGCGTGTTGACCGACAGCAGGAATGTGGACTGATTGCGCACTGGGGCGTTCCCAGGCGAACACAGGTGGCGTGTCGAAGGGCGGACAAGATGCTGGTTGTGGTGTGGATCGCACTCGCCGCGCCTCTCGTGTTTGTCGCGGATCGTCTGCTCGACCACGTTCTCGGCAAGCGAGACGCCTCGAAGCGCCTGGACTGGCGGCGAATTGTCGTTCGGCTGTTGATTGCAGTTCTGTCTGCTGTGGCAGTGGCCTGGCTGTTCGACGTCCCGGGCCAGATCCGTTTCATGAGTCTGCTGCAACGTGGTGACGTGTCTGCCGCCGAGGTATCTGAGGCCCGGCCCCATCCTCTCGCGAGTCTCAATGGCTGGTACATCGGTTTGATTCTGGTGGTTGGCATGCTTGCTCTGGGCATTCACATGGTAATTCGGCCCGAGTACTGGTCGCAGGCCGGGTCTGCCTTTGGCAGGGATGCCGTTGCCAGCAAAGGGAGGGGAACACGGTTCAGGGCCTATGGGGTTCTGATCATCGTGCTTGCCCTGATGACAGCGATTGGTCTGGCGGCGTTCACGCTCGGGACTCCGCGCTAGCGGTCGGTGAGGAATCGACCCGCTGGCGTGTGTGGTCGGGCTACAATCACTGGGCATGCTCGAGACTGCTCGCGAGAGACATGTCAGCGTGTGCACATACCCGAGGGGGATGGTCGGGTTGGGGTTCCTGGCAGTGCTGCCGCTCGCGTTCGTGATGGTCGCTGGTCCACAGGTGATTACCGCGATGTTTCTTGCTATGAGCGAGGAATGGAAGAAGACGTCGGCGGCGTTTGTCGGCGGTGGGGCGTTGTCCGTGACGTCGGTGTATTCGGTGTCCTACTTCGCCTTTCGATTTGTGCCACAGGACGCAGGGCACATGTCGCCTACCGCGGGTCACTGGATTGACCGGGGGATCCTGTTCGCACTGCTCGTGGTAGCCGTATTGGTGTTTCGCAACCGCCGACGAACCGAGCCACCGGCGTGGATGGGCAGATTGGAGAGCGCGTCGGCGAAGCTGTCGTTTCGGCTCGGGTTCTTGCTGCTCGGCTTCTTCCCGAGCGACGTCGTGACGTCTGTCACGGTTGGCGCTCACTTGGCGAGAAGAAGCGAACCGTGGGCACTGGGTCTCGTCTTCGTCGCCATGACCGTGGTGCTCCTCGGTCTGCCCGCACTGACGGTGTTGGGGTCAGGCAATCGCGCGGCCGTGGTCCTTCCTTCTGTTCGCAGTTGGATGAATGAGCACTCTTGGATTGTGAGTGAGTGTGCGGTGGCGCTGTTCATAGTGCTGACGGCAAAGGATCTGGTCGGCTGAGCAGGGCATTCGACGGGCAGATGCACCCTGGTGGCGCGCGGCGCTACAATCAGTCGAGCGCACGGAAGTGCCGCTCGTGTGGAACACGTCGTGTGGGGCTTGGGAGGGGAGGGGCTGTGGGTAATTCGGGAGGTATTGCGCGCAGGCGTCTGTCGGTGGGCCAGGTGATCATGGCGCTATTCGCCGTGGTGGGGACTGCCCAGGTCATCTCGGTGCTTGTTAGCGCGAGCACCTGGGATGTTGCACCAAGCGTGTCGGTTGTGATCGCTCTGCTCGCGCTTCTGATTGTCGGTTTGGGGATTCGCGCCGTCTATCTGTCACTGAATTTCCCGTACGGCGCAGCGTGGGTCTTCGTGCTCGAGGCCGTGCTGTGCGTGCTTGGTTGGTTCACGATTTCGGCTGCGCCCGTCTTCATCGTTGGTTCGGGCGTGGCCGCGCTAGTCGCGCGTCGGCACCCGGGCTTGGATCTTCGCGTGAACCGTCACGTCCTTGAGCCGACGACCGGTGTTGGCGGCAGCGGGCGTGCCGCTGCTGTCGTACGACTCGTGCAGGGCGGCAAGCCGGTTGCTCGAGACGAGATCAACTCGGCACTCCAAGAACTTGAGTCACTCTGGCAGGATGGCGTGATAGACGAAAACTCCTACCGTGAATACGGCGGCACTCTGGCAAACGCAGGGGATCTTCGCTCGAGCACCTGACGCACCGGCACACGTGCGAACGTGGGGCAACCGGCGCCGCACGTGGGGGCGGGCACAGATCATGCGAACACATGAAGGCGCGGCTTCGTAGTGCACGCTGGGAGCAGTGAGAACTGGAGCGCGCATGGGTCTTCTCGCAAACGCACGCGGAGTGGAAAACGCACTTGCTGTCTTGATCCTTATCGCCCGGCTCGGCGACATTGGGAGCACCTACGTTGCCACGCCAACGCTTCGGATGGAATCCAATCCGGTGATGCGTTTCGGTGGCTGGAAGTTGGCGGCGCTTACGCTGCTCGCGTGCCTGATTCCCTATTACAGCGCGCCACTCGGGCTCTCGGCGCTCGTGCTCTCGCTTCTTGTCACGAGTTCCAACCTGTCGAAAGGATGGCTCATGCGCGCGCTGGGGGAGACCGACTACCAGTCGGTGATCCAGCTCGCCGCTGCAAGAAGCTCGCTTTCGACGGCACTCGCCTTCGTGCTCGGCAGCGCGGTAAGCGTCGGCCTGGCTGGCCTGATCATGATCTTCGTCTCGGGTGGATCTGGCACGTGGGGCTACTGGGCTGCCGTCGGAGTTGCTCTATATGCTCTGGCGATCGCGGCCTATGGTGTGCTCGCGGCGGTCAGGACGTTTCGGGTCGCGAAGGCGGTTGACTTGGCAGGTAAGTAGCGGCAGCGAGGTGGCCAGGACGCGACGTCCGTGGCATGCTTGCGAGTGGGTGGGCGGAGAGACGAGCTGCCCCACACCCGAGGCCGCAATCCGATGGGAGGCCATCATGGCGGGGTACTGGATGCAGGGCTCCAAGACTCGTCGGCGTCGTACCCGGCTCGTCGAGCGCAGCGTGTGGCTGACGCATGCACGGGGGTGGCGCTCGCTCTCTGCGGCGCTGGTGTTGTGCGCGCTGCTCCTCGCAGGCGCAATCGGCGGCTGTTCGAAAGCTCCCAGCAAGCAGGTGCAGACCCCAGCGCCATCACAGTCTCCTGCTCAGTCTGCTGCCCAAGCGCAGCGGCTTCAGGCGGCCAGGAATGCCGCGACAGCCGTGATGGCCGATATCGAGGTGTGCGAGTCGACGGTCAAGGCCGCACCCACGCTTGATGACCTCACCCGCAAGGCGACGCATGCACGCGATTCGGTGCAGGCCTTCTCGCGGACTGAGGACGCCAAGCTGTTGCCCAAGGCGACGGCGGCATTGGCCCAGGCTGCCCAGGACTACTACGATTCTTGTGCCGTGTGGCGCGCCGACAACGCAGCAGCGCAGGCGAGCTGGAACAAGAAGAAGACGGTTCCGATCGAGACGTTCCAGCATCCAAGTCGCTATGAAGACATGTGGGTGCAGGGTGGCTTGGACCTGGGCAAGGTGCGGATGGCCCTCGTGGATGCGAACCCCTAGCCAAGGATCGTTGGCGCGTGGCACACCAAACGGTGAAAGGGAGGGCGGCATGGTGAGTCGCGGGGGCGGAGTCCGTGTGGTCGCGGCGCTATTCCTGGCGCTTGTGACCGCGTTCACCCTTGCCGGATGCGGATCGTCAACATCACGCCATCCCGTGACGAACACGTCCGAACAAACGGCAACCGCAGGATCGCAAGACGCGAGCGACTCCACCGACGATGAGACAGACGTCGATGCTTCCGACGAGCCTCCTTCGTCCGCCCCGGCGGCGCGCCGATACGTCGAGGATGTCGCTGGTGTACGCCTTGGGATGGATGACGCCGCTGTCACCAAACGTTTCGGTCAAGGCCTCTTCACGAACCAGGAGGGCGAGGCTGGGGCGCGCTACTACGTTGATGCCAATCACACGCTAACCTTGCACGTCGAGCTCATGACCGGCTCGACGGTGAGTTCCATGGAGCTGTCCTACGGGCTTGTGCTGCCTGCGGGGATGGTGGTCCAAGACGATCCGAACGTCGTCTCACGCGCGCTCGACAGCAAGGTCACGGCATCGAAGGGAATCGCGCTGGGAATGTCGGCGGCGAACCTCATCAAGGTTCTCGGCAAGCCCATGCGGGATGAGCGCACAGGGGTTCAGCGTGTCATTTCATACGACGACGAGATCGGTGAATCGGACTACTGGGCTGAGTTCACGTTTGTCGGCGATCACCTGCGGGACATCTGGATCTCAGATGCAAGCTGAGCCTGACGTGCAGTGGCGCTAGGGAACCAACATGGGCTTCGCTCTGGAGGACGTCGTTGCGTGGGGGCGGTCATTTGATGAGTACCGAGCCATGTTCTCGCTCGGAGAGGCAGAACTTGACTCACGCATCGTGGGCTGTGCAGATGGACCGGCGAGCTTCAACGCGCGTGCCTCCTCTCTTGGGACGGAGGTGGTCTCGTGTGACCCGCTCTACCGCTTCAGCGCATCGGCCATTCGGGACCGCATAGCTGCGAGCAGCGGCAAGGTCTTGCAGCAAACGCGAGCAAACGCTCACCAGTTTGTGTGGGATTCGTTTGGCTCGGTCGACGAGCTTGCTTCGACCAGGCATCGGGCGATGGATGAGTTCCTCGAGGATTTCTCGGCTGGGCGCTCGCAGGGTCGCTACGTCAACGCCGAGCTGCCAAGCCTTCCCTTTGCCGACGGGTCATTTGGCCTGGCGCTGTGCTCCCATTTCCTCTTCCTCTACTCGGAACAGCTCGATGCGGTGTTCCATCTGCGAGCAATCACCGAGCTGTGTCGCGTCGCCTCTGAGGTGAGAGTGTATCCGCTGGTCACGCTCGGTGGTGAGCTCTCCCCCTACATTGGGCCAGTCATGAAACGTGCCAAGGAGTTGGGTTGGGTCGCGTCGCTCGATCAGGTGGAGTACGAGTTTCAGCGTGGTGCGCGTCAGATGATGAGGATATGGAAGCCTGAAACGTAGCGGGCTTGCCTCGGCGAGATCCGCGCCGACAACGGCAAAGCGTTCGGGCGGTGCATCGCCGAGCTGCTAGAGTGGGGCTCGGTGGCCGCTTGGCATGTGCTGCGCTGAGAGACGATGGCAGGCGGGGTTGGCAGATCTCGGCCGATGTCGTCCGTTCTCGGCGTCAAGTGCGATGCATGACACGATCTGGGAGATGTGCCGGGCTCGGCATTGCTTGCGCAATACGAATACATCCGAACTGGAAGAAGAGGTGGCGTCATGCGGGGTGCCTGGCTCGTCCCAGTTGCGTTGTGCGTGCTTCTCGCTGGGTGCTCTCAGCAGAGTTCACCGCAACCAAGCACCAACACTCGCCAACAAGGAGCTGGACTTACACAACAGAATTCGGGTGTCGCGCAGGCAGGCACCAGTCCGGCCGACCCCGCTCCTGTACCCAACATGGTGGGCACGTGGACGTCTGATTCCACGATGAACGCCGGCGGCATGTCCATCCCGGCGCACACCACTGCCATATTCAAAGCGGACGGCACGGTGTCTGTCGACTCGAAGAGTGACGATGCCGGTGAGCTGTTCAGTGCATCTGGCACGTGGCAGCTTCTGGCGGACGGCAAGACGATGCGAGCCAAGCTCGAGGACACGCCGTCCGTCGGAACCTTGCAGGGAAACCAGCTTGTGTGGCTCAACTTGACCTGGACTCGGCACTAGCGGGCGGTTTCTCGATTCCTTCTGTTGTGCGCTGAAACGACCTGGTGATGTTGGCAGTTCGTCGGCTCACAGCGAATGTTCTCGGAGCGCGTATATGGGTGTGTGGGTAGGAGTCTTCCAACGAAGATGACCCCCAGTGCAGCCAGGGAACCGCGATGAGCAACCCTCAACGATTGGCGCTCGTGCGCGCCGTACACACCGCCGTCTATGTCGTGATGGCGACTGCGACGCTGGTTGTGTTCTACGCCGGCGCGACTGGCTTGCGTGGCCCATGGCTGTGGACGTCACTCGTCTTGCTCGGTGGCGAAGCGGTCGCATTTGTTGCAGGTGGGATGCGGTGTCCGCTCACCACGCTCGCCGTCAGGTACGGAGCACAGCGCGGGCACGCGTTCGAGACGTTCGTCTTCAGCGGCTTCACCCGTGTGACATTCCGTTTCTTCGGCGGCGTCATGGTCCTGGGTCTCATTCTGCTTGCTGCGCGCTGGCTGCACATCATCACTCAGTGAGTTCCGCCCGTCTCAGGAAGGAACGGTGTCGGAATCTCCCTGCTTCACCCAAGCACGACGTGGAGCGACTGAATCCCCGGTGCCTCATCAATCTTCCGTTGCCGTAGCGGGGGAGTTACACTTGGCGAGCACGAAAGGAACGCTTCGTGTGGCGCTTCGGGCAAGAGAGGTGGGCGGCCGACCCAAGCGGGGCCCGGGCCCGTCCTCTGTGCTGGGGGGTTTCCATGTCTTCTCGCCTCGTGCTCGCCTTGCTGATCGTTCCTCTCATGCTGGCTGGTTCATGCAGCCCGCCGACTACCAAGAAGTCGACGACCCCTCGGCCCGCATTCGACATATCTGTCCTGCGCAATGCGCTAGACGCAAAGAACCTGACGGTGACTTCGTCGGAAACGGCAACGCAGGGTGTGTTCAGCGGCGTAGCGGGATACCAACCACTCTCGGTGGCGGGGCGTCCGCTTGAGGTCTACTGGTTTCCGATGCTGCGCGACGCGGTCAACGCCGCTTCCGCGGTGCGAAAAGACGGTCGCGCACTGACTGTGCAGGGCGCACAGGTCCCCGTTCGGTGGAGGGGCGATCCCCATTTCTTCAGGCGGGACAGGGTGTTGGCGTTGTATCTGTCTACTCCTGCGACGATCACCCCGACCGACCGGGAGATTCTCGGCGTACTGACACAGCAGATGGGTCCGCAGTTCGCGGGGGCGGCAACGAAATAGCTGCTCTCTCGGCACTCCCTTGTGCACGGCCGTCCTTGCTTCCGGTGTCCAGTTGCCGCTAGCGTTGATCAGCGAGTGGTTGGGCACCAGGGAATTCCGAGAAGGGCGTCTGTATGAATGAGCTGCCGGTTATCGTTGTCGGAGTGGCGTTCGCTATCGGGTTGGTAGCGGCCGTCTTCGCCATTGTGGAATGGGTCGCGCTTCTGCGGTTCTCAACGTGGGCGTTTCGGATTGGTCCGAGGGTAATGCTAGAGGGCAAGGTGCTTCCAAGGCTGCCCAAAGGACTGGATGCCTCGCTCGACACCCAGCACGGCGAGTTCAGGCGAACCGCGCGGGAAACGGTTCTCTTCCGTCCGCGGTCTCGTGGCCTCTCAGTCCTGGATGCGTTCGCGATCGGCGGAACACTGCGCTGGAGCGAGGAAGAGACGGTCATTGACGGTCGCATCCCTGTTGGACCGGCGCTCTTCGTGGGCTGCTGGCTCGTGGGATGGGGCACCATCGCGCTGATGATGTGGCGCGCGCATGCGAACTTGTTGATTGTGCTCGGCTTGGCGTCGGTGGTTCCGCTTGTGGTGATCGTCCTTGTCTACCTGGTCATTCCGATGGAGGTACGTCGTGCTCGACGCATTCTTGATGAGTTTGCCGAGACGCTCGAAGCTGGGTCATCGAGGCGTAGCCGACGCGCGGGGGCGACTGAACGCTGATTTCTGCCCAGAAGCCGTGAGGTGTTTTTCGAGTCCCCGACAGTTTTGGTGGTGAGTCGGGGACAAACAGCACGTCGGCTTCGAGGGTCGAGGTCGCTAGAGTTGGCTGCCGAGGCAACGTGGAGCGGGCCTTGGGGTCGAGGGCACATGATGCGGAGGAGGTCGCGCGATGAGGCTGGCAGGCAAAGTCGTTGTGATAACGGGAGCGGGTTCCGGCATGGGTCGGGCGATGGCCAACCTGTTTGCCGCCGAGGGAGCCAAGATCGTGGCGGCCGAGTGGAACGGCGAGTCACTCAAGACTGTGGTCGATGAGGTCAGCGCCGCAGGTGGTCAGATCGTTGGAGTCGAGGGCAACGTGGCTCAGGAGTCAGACTGCGACAAGATCATCAACGCTGCAGTGGAGTCCTTCGGCAGGCTGGATGTCTTGTGCAACAACGCAGGCGTGATGGATGTCAATCAGGGGGTTGCGGACGTAGACAATGCGACGTGGGATCGGGTCATCGGCATCAACCTCAACGGCCCCATGTACCTGTCTCGCAAGGCCGTGCCGATCATGGTTGGGCAGGGAGGCGGATCCATCGTCAACACGGCGTCGGTGGCTGGACTCGGAGGCGGGGCGGCTGGCGCTGCCTATACGACGTCAAAGCACGGGCTCATCGGACTTACTCGTAACACCGCATACCTCTACTGGCCGGAAGGCGTGCGCTGCAACGCGATTGCTGCGGGTGCGGTTGAGACGAACATCATGCAGAGTGTCGATGCTTCGAAGATGGACGCGAAGGGTTCGGCGAGGTGCAACACGTGGTATGCCGCGATTCCGGCTACGCTTCAGGCGACCGACATAGCGATGCTCGCCCTTTTCCTTGCGAGCGACGAGTCCAAAATGATCAATGGCGCGATCATTCCAGCCGATGCGGGATGGACCGCAGCGTAGAGGGTCGAGCCCCGGGGCCCAACCTTGTCGATCGCAGACCTACTCGACGGAGACTGTGGCAGTCCAGGTTCGGGCCGCTGGGGTGCCCTTTTCCCATGGGCGCCGGTACTCGAGTGTGAGCTCCCCAGATCCGCGTTTGTGCCCCGTGAAGGTGAAGCTCTGCGTTCCGCCAGATCCAACCACTCCGGAGGCTTCCGTTGCTTTGTATGTCGCCTTGCCAACTTGCTCAAGCCCGCCAAGAGCGGTGACCGACCACTCGTATCCGGTCGTGGGGTTTGAGGGAAGTTGCACGACAATGTGTTGGTCGGTGTTGACCTTGATCGTGTGCCCGGAGTCCCCTTCTCCGAGCGTGACCGAGGATGCGCCAGCGCACCCTTGAAGCAGCAGCAGTGTTGCCAAGACAAGAACGCCCGAGCACGTGAAGACACTCCATGACACCCATCGCTTCATCAGACACCCCTCCCGTGTGAGATCGTACTCCACTGCGGGATCGCTGGCTCTACTCCCGTTGTGGGATTCTCGAGTGGTTCTGCCCAGTTCGCTATCAGAAGGGTCGCGCGGAGTCCGGGAGTAGACCAACGGTTTGGGTGAATTTGTTCCGCGTCAGCTACACTCCTAGTTAGAAACACCGTTGTTGCTGCTATCAGACGCGGGATGGTGCACTCGGGGGAGTCTCGCAAAACGGGCCTGGTCAATGCTGGAGGGGAAGAAGATGTCGGGGGCGATCTTCAGGTGGGCTGCACCGCTATTCGATCAGTCGTCTAGGCGGTGGAGTCACGAGGATGTCTCGGCGATCACGAAGAGACTCGAGCCTTATGTTGCGCGAGAAGGCCGTGTGCTGGACCTGGGTGGGGGAACGGGGCACTTGGGAGGTCTCCTCGCGATATCACTTCGTTGCACGGTGACTGTGCTTGACTCAAGTCCTGAGATGCTTCGCTATGCCGAGGATCTCCCCCGCGTCAGTACGACAGTTGGTGACGCGGCCAGCATTCCCTTCGCCGACAGCTCGTTTGATGCTGTGATAGTGGTGGATGCGCTCCACCACTTCAGTCACCAGCGGAAAGCAGTGGCTGAGGTGGCGCGCGTGCTCAAGCGCGGGGGTGGCGTACTTGTTGCTGAGGCTGATCCACGTTTGGTGGGTGTCAAGATGACTTCCGTCTTTGAGCGTGTGTTGGGTGAGCCGGGCGCGTTTGTCGCCCCAACCGACCTGGTCAGCATGTTTGCTGAAGTTGGGATCGATGGCACGCTGCAGGCGCAAGACGGGCCGTCGTATGTGTTCGTTGGGACACGCTGCTAGCCCCCATGGTGCTAGGATAGTGCGTCCGCGCGTGCTGCGCGTGACGTTTGCAAAGTGAGCGACCATTCAATACAGGAGGAGCCAGGTGACTAGCCGATCGTCTCAGTCGGACCGACGCACCTCACCCGTCGGGAGCCGAGCACTTCGTATCATCATCTTGTTCGCGGTGTTGGGCGCAGTGGCCCTCGTCGCAAGTGCGTGTTCGGGCTATTCCGCCGATCCGTCAGCAACGGCCTTGAATTCACGAGCGAGCCTGGCGGCTACGATGGGAAGTGGGTATGGCAGCACAGACCCGACTCCGACCGCCGCTACGGCAGCCTCTTCAAGCGCTAATAGCGATCCAACTCAGCTGAAGATCAAGGACATCAAGATCGGCAAGGGCAGCATGCTCGCTGATCCAGGCAGGACCGTGACACTCGACTACACTGGCTGGCTCTATGATGGTGGCAAGAAGTTCGGTTCGTCGAGCGACGACGGCCATCCGATGAAGTTCACGATCGGAACCAACCAGGTGATCCTGGGGTTGGACAACGGCGTCGTAGGCATGAAGGTCGGAGGCGTCCGCGAGCTGATCATCCCAGCAACGTTTGCGTACGGCGAGGTAGGCAAGGGTGACGTTCCCCCCGAGGCGACGGTCAAGTTCCGCGTGACACTGCTGTCGATCAAGTAGTCCGCGGCCACGGTGCTGTCGCTGGGCGCGCAACTAGGGGCATGACCTGGACGTTCGCTCCGCCGCGCTGCGATCGACTGTAGCGAGCAATACTCGCGGGAAGATGGGCCAAAGAGGTTTGTGCCAGTGTGGAATTCGCGGACGGATGGTGTGATAGCCCCTGCGAGCCATTCCGGCTCGGTGCGGCCTCTGCTATAATCTCGCGGCGTTCGCCCCGCCTCCTGGCGCTCGAGCGGGAACACCTTCTGGTGCCGAATCCGACCTCCGGAGCTCAATCATGGCAGAGAACACCGCGTCCGGCTTTTCTCCTGACGCCGACAAGCACGAGGTTGCCGAGAAAGCTCGCAAGGACGGCAAGTTGCTCGGCGCCGTGGTTGACGCGTTGGCTGGTGATGACCGGAGATCTCGGCAGGTAGCGGCATCGGTAGTGCACGAGGTTGCGTCCCACGATCCGGCGCAGCTCAAGGCGTATTCGGCGCAGCTTGCTGATGCGCTGCATCGCCCCGAGTCCCAAACGCGTTGGGAGGTTCTCGGCGCCTTCGAAGAGCTCGTTGGCGTGGATGCGCGACTTGTTGACAAGGCGCTTGCTGGTGCTGAGACGGCACTGCATGACGAAGAGTCCGGTGTGGTCCGCCTGGCGGCGTTCAGGATGCTATGTGCTTACGGCGCCACGACGGCGTATCGCTCGGAGCGCGTGTGGCCGCTCATCGACGAGGCAATCCGCTGCTATCATGGCGATCCCGAGTTTCCCGCAATGTTGTCGAGCGTCTATCGCATGGTATCGGCGGGCGCGTCTGACGAGGTGCGGATCGCGGCGGCGGATCGCATGGCTTTTGACGCCGAGAATGCAAAAGGCCTCCTCAAGCGCCGAGCAGCGCGCATCGTCGCCTGCCTGCCGAAGAAACGCGGCAGGAAGAAGTCCTAGACGGCTCGAGGCAGGATCGGGCACAGTTCGAATGCGCGATCTGCGTCGTGACACCGCACGAACCACGAAACCTCGCTTGACACACAACTGGAGGAACACTGCATGGCGAAGCACACCGTGACCCTCATTCCCGGCGACGGGATCGGCCCCGAGATCACGACCGCGATGCGGCGCGTGGTCGAAGCAACCGGAGTTGACATCAACTGGGAGATTGCCGACGCGGGCGAGCACGTCATGGCTGAGTACGGAACGCCGCTTCCCGAGCATGTGATTGAGTCCGTTCGCAAGAACAGGGTCGCGATCAAAGGGCCAGTCACCACTCCCGTCGGGACAGGATTTCGCAGCGTCAACGTCGCGCTGCGCAAAGCGCTCGATCTGTACACCAACCTGCGGCCAGCAGTCTCGATTCCCGGAACGGGCGCTCGCTATGACGACGTCGACATCGTCATCGTCCGCGAGAACACCGAAGACCTGTACGCCGGGGTCGAGTTCGAAGAAGGCAAGCCAGAGACGCTCGAACTCATCGATTTCGTCGAGGCACACGGCGCTGGGACGATCCGTCGCGACTCAGGCATCTCGCTCAAGCCAATCTCGATCACGGGCTCGGAGCGTATCGTGCGTTGGGCGTTCGAGTATGCGCTCGCCAACGACCGCAAGAAGGTTACCGCCGTACACAAGGCCAACATCCTGAAGTACTCCGACGGCCTGTACCTCGATGTCGCGCGTAGGGTGGCTGCCGAGTACGAAGGCCGCGTCGAGTTCGAGGACCGCATCGTCGACATGACCTGCATGGGGTTCGTGCTCTATCCCGAGCAGTTCGACGTTGTTGTACTTCCGAACCTCTACGGTGACATCGTGAGCGACCTCGCCGCCGGGCTCATCGGCGGGCTCGGCATTGCACCTGGAGCCAACATCGGCGAGAACGCGGCGGTTTTCGAGCCGGTGCATGGCTCGGCGCCAAAATACACGGGCAAGGACATGGCGAACCCAACCGCCGAGATCCTCTCGGCAGTCCTGATGCTGCGGCATCTGGGCGAGAAGGATGCTGCCGACAAGATCTTGGCTGGCGTGCGCAGCGTTCTGGGCGAGGGCGTCAACGTGACATACGACATCAAACGCACCAACACCGGCAGCACTGAGGGAAGTGTGGGGACGCAGGCGTACGCGGACGCTATCATCGCGACGTTCTAGGCGCGGGCGGGGGCATCATGGCATGAACCAACCGATCCCTGATGACGCCGCCCACCGGCGGGTATTCCTCATTGTCGGCGTGCTGTCGATCGTCGTGATTCTCGTTGCTGTCGGGGCCTTCGCGGTTCTTGCCACGCGGACCCCCGGCAACAAGCCGCCCGCATACACTCCTGCCGAGGAGACCTCGGCGGACGCGTCGTCACTGGCGACGTCGGCCAGTGTGCTTGCGAGCGGCACCTCGGGATCGACCGCGACGTCGGGAACTGCGAGTTCTACGACGGGAGCCAACTCGGGCACGCAGCCAAAACAGATCGTGCGAGCCGCGCTGGTTGCCTACCGCAAGGACGATCGCATTTGGGTCGCCAAGGAAGATGGAACCGGCGCCAAGGCGATCGCAAATTCACACGCCGGAGCGTTTGCGCTGTCTCCTGACGGCCGGACCCTCGCGCTCGCAGGCGGGCCGAACCCGGCGACCGATCACTGCGTTCTGATCGATGTTGCGACGGCGGCGCAGGCACAGCTGCCTCTGGCCGTCGATTTGCCCACGTGGGCGCCTGATTCTTCGTGGCTTGCCTACACGGCTGGCAGCCCGGACGTGGGGTACTCCATACGGCGCGTCGATCGCAACGGATCGCATGATGCGCTTCTGGTGGGCAGTGGCGCGCAGCCTGAGATCTCCGCGGACGGGAAGCGAATCGCCTACACCGGACACATCGCTGCGAACGCCTCTGACCCGTTGCATGTCGTCGATATCTCCGCGCGCAAGACGTACACGGTGCCGAGCGCCCAGGGAGCGCTCCACTACGCGTGGTCTTCCACCGGCGTCCTGTACTTCGTCAAGGATTCGATGGGCATCACGGCCGGGTGGCTCGGCTCGGCGAACGCGGCTATGACGAAGAGTTCGGTGGTCGCTTCATTGCCGACAGGAACGAATGTGGTCCCTGGCCAGCTGTTTCCCAGCCCAGATGGCGCGAAGATACTCTTCGCGATGGTTGGCGACGACGGGTACTCGGCGATGTATGTGGCGGACGTAGCTGGCAAGAAGATCACACTCCTGTCAACTCGGCGTGACGCGTACCCCGTGCAATGGCTCCTGAACGGTTCGGGGCTGCTCTACGTCGAGGGCAACGCAATTCAGAAAGAGACGCCGGCACTGACGCGCGTGGACGCTGACGGGACGCACAAGAAGGTGCTCGTCACTGGGGTGAGACTGTAGGGCGCGCGGTGCGCGGGCGCGAAGTCTCCGGGGGATCAGACCTCGCTGCTGGTTGGTCGCGATCAAGAGCGGTAGGTGTTGCTTATGCGTTGCGCCTTCTACCTGCGGTTGTCTTGTGCCCGCGCCATGCGTTAGTATCCGAGTTCAACCGAACAGTGCAACTTGGCGATGACGGGGACAGTAGAGGCCAATCCTCGCTTCAGAGAGTCGGGTCATGGTGAAAGCCCGGCGCAGGACGCTTCGAATCTCGCCCCTGAGCCATCCGGTCAAACGGCTAGAGGCCAAACGCGAACGACCTTCGCGTGGCCAAAGGGACAAGTAGGCCGGGTCGGTGGCATCCGTTACCTGCCGTACGAGTGGGCGCCCGCTTCGCGATTCGCGTGTTGAATCGCCGAGAGTCCCGGGCGCCAAGCGGGGTGGTACCGCGGAAGCAGCTGCTTTCGTCCCGGCACGGGGCGACCGCACGCGCTACCGCGGTTCTTTGCTTTCGTGTCCCGCTTCATGTGTTGCTCGCCGAGAGTCGTCTCGGCGGCACTCGCGCATCTCGTGCGGCCGTGTATATGAGGCGCCTCCGTCCCGTGAGTGGAAGGGCGGACGATGCAGCTGAATAGCGACCGCATGAAGAGTGGGCTGTCCAAGGCTCCGCACCGCAGCCTGCTCAAGGCTGACGGCCTCATTGACGAGGAAATTTCCCGGCCGATTGTCGCGGTCATCAACTCGGCGAACGAGATCATCCCCGGCCACCTGATGCTGGACAAGATCAGCGAGGCCGTGAAGACAGGCATCCGCATCGCCGGCGGAACGCCGCTCGAGATCTCGACCATCGGTGTGTGCGACGGCATCGCGATGAACCACGGAGGCATGCGCTTCTCGCTTGCTAGTCGTGAGGTCATCGCCGACTCAGTTGAGATCGCGGTCTCCGCGCACGCGTTTGACGCGGTCGTCATGATCCCAAACTGCGACAAGATCATTCCGGGCATGCTGATGGCTGCCGCGCGCATGGACTTGCCGACAGTCGTCGTCAGCGGTGGTCCGATGCTGGCCGGTCGCGGGCCTGCGGGCGAGGCGGTCGATCTGGACACGGTGTTCACCGCGGTCGGCAAGGTCACGGCTGGCGCCATGAGCGACGAGGACCTGCTCGAACTCGAGGAGAACGCATGCCCGACCTGCGGAAGCTGCGCCGGTCTGTTCACTGCCAACTCGATGAACTGCCTGACCGAGGCCATCGGCATGGGCCTGCCGGGCAACGGCACGATTCCGGCCGTGTACTCGGAGCGCATTCGGCTGGCCAAGCACGCGGGCATGCGCGTGATGCGTCTGCTCGAAGAAGGCGTGACTGCTCGGCAGATCATGACCGCCGACGCGATCAAGAACGCCATGACGCTCGACATGGCGTTTGGTGGCAGCTCGAACACCGTGCTGCATCTGACGGCCATCGCGCATGAGGCCGATGCCGACATCACGCTCGATGACTGGGCGGGTGTCTCGGCAAAGACGCCGAACTTGGTGCGCATCAGCCCCGCGAGTGAGCGGCACATGGAGGACCTCTACGCCGTCGGCGGCATTCCGACGATCATGCACGAGCTGGACAGCATCGGGCTTCTCGCGCGGGATGCGATGACCGTGAGCGGCCAGACCGCAGGCGAGATCGCGGCCGCTGCGCGTCCCGCCGACGGTACGGTCGTGCGCGGCACTGCCGACCCCTTCTATCCTGAGGGCGGGCTGCGTGTCTTGCGCGGAAACATCGCGCCCGATGGCGCTGTCGTCAAACAGTCCGCAGTGCCCAAGGAGATGCGGCAGCACACGGGGCCCGCCCGCGTCTTCGACTCCGAGGAGAGTACGGTCGCGGCGATTCTCGGCGGCGGGATTGTGGCCGGTGATGTCGTCGTCATCCGCTACGAAGGGCCGAAGGGCGGCCCGGGTATGCGGGAGATGCTCACGCCAACCTCGGCGATCAGTGGTATGGGACTTTCCTCGAGTGTCGCGCTCATCACCGACGGGCGCTTCTCCGGCGCGACCAAGGGTCCGGCAGTGGGGCACGTCTCGCCAGAGGCTGCGGCGGGCGGTCCGATAGCGCTCATCGCCGAGGGCGACTCGATCACCGTCGATATCGACGCGGCGACGCTGACACTCAACGTCACCGAAAGCGAACTGGAGCGTCGGCGCGCGGGGCTTACACCGCCTGCTCCGCGTGCGACGTCTGGCGTCCTTGAGCGGTACGCAAAGCTGGTTTCGAGTGCGGACAAGGGGGCGGTGCTTTCATGAGCGAACGAATAACCGGCGCGCAGGCGCTGGTAAGAAGCCTGGAGATGGAGGGTGTCGACGTGATGTTCGGCTACCCAGGCGGGGTCGTGCTGCCCATCTTCGACGCGCTGTATGACTCCGAGAAGGTTCGGACGATTCTGCCGCGTCACGAACAAGGGGCCGTGCACGCTGCTGACGGCTACGCTCGCGTCACAGGCAAGACCGGAGTCGCGCTGGTGACGAGCGGCCCGGGGGCGACGAACACCGTAACCGGCATCGCCAACGCCTACATGGACTCGATACCGATCGTGGTGTTGACCGGGCAAGTTGCCACCACGGTCATCGGCACGGACTTCTTCCAGGAGTCCGACATCACCGGAATCACGCTGCCGGTGACCAAGCACAGCTACCTGATCAAGAGCGCCGCCGACATACCGCAGACCATCCGGGAGGCGTTTCGCATCGCCTCAACCGGGCGCCCCGGTCCCGTGCTCATCGACGTACCGGCCGACGTGAGCAAGCAGGAACTCGACTTCGTCTGGCCCGAGCAGATCAACCTGCCCGGATACAAGCCGACGTACAAGGGGCACACCAAGCAGATCAAGCAGGCGGCGAGCACCATCGCGCGCGCCAAGAAGCCGCTGCTCTACGCCGGTGGCGGCGTACTCACATCGGGTGGTGCCAAGGAACTCAAGGAACTCGCCGAGCTAATGCAGCTGCCGGTGGTCACGACGCTCATGGGCAAAGGAGCGTTTCCTGAAGACCACCACTTGTTCATCGGCATGCCAGGAATGCATGGCGCGAAGTACACCAACTACACGATCACGGAGACCGATCTGCTGATCGCGGTCGGCGTGCGTTTCGACGATCGCGTGACCGGCAAGCTCTCGGCGTTCGCCACGCAAGCCAAAGTCATTCACGTCGACATCGATCCCGCCGAGATAGGCAAGAACAAGGTGGTCGATGTGCCGATCGTCGGCGACGCGAAGCCGGTGCTGGCAGCGCTTGTCGCCGAGTTGCGCAAGACCGGTGCCGAGCCCAAGACCGATGAGTGGATGCGCAAGATCGACGGGTGGCGCCTCCAGTTCCCGCTGCATTATCACACCTCGGAGGAAGTGATTCTTCCGGAAGCCGCCGTGCAGGCGATTGACAAGCTGACGGCGGACAAACCGCGCGTGATATGCACCGAGGTCGGCCAGAATCAGATGTGGGCATGTCAGTACACGCACATCACCGAGCCCAGAACGTGGGTGTCATCCGGCGGGCTCGGGACGATGGGCTTTGGACTCCCCGCCGCGATGGGTGCAGCTGTTGGCAAGCCGGATCACCTCGTGGTTGACATCGCTGGCGACGGTTCGATTCAGATGAACAGCCAAGAGATGGCGACCTGCACGATCAACAAGATCCCAGTCAAGGTCGTGGTCTTGAACAACGGGTACCTCGGCATGATTCGGCAGTGGCAGGAGCTGTTCTACCAGGAGCGGTATTCGTCCAGCGAGCTGCCCCAGGACTGCCCCGACTTCGTGAAGCTTGCCGAGGCCTACGGTTGGCTTGGGCTGCGCGTCTCCGATCCCAAGAAGCTCGACGAGACGCTCACGGCCGCCTTCGAGCACGACGGGCCGGCGATCGTCGATGTGCGGGTTGCTCGGCAGGAGAACGTGTTTCCGATGGTAGCGCCGGGGTCCTCGATTGACGAGATGCTCGGCGGGATCCCCGGAGGGCCGGTGTCAGAAATGCTCGACGACGAAATGCTTGACGACGAGATCTTCGAGGAGGTGTTGAAGTAGATGACTCACACACTTTCGGTGCTCGTGGAGAACAAGCCGGGCGTACTCACGCGCGTCACGTCGCTGTTCGCGCGCCGCGGCTTCAACATCGATTCGCTGGCGGTGGGTCCGACCGAGGACGAAACGCTGTCGCGCATCACGATCGTGGTCAGCGCCGAGGACACGCCGCTCGAACAGATCACCAAGCAGCTCCACAAGCTCATCAACGTGATCAAGATCCAGGATCTCGATCCCGCCGAGTCAATCGATCGCGAGCTGGTGCTCTTCAAGATCAACGCGGCATCCGAGAAGCGTCACGAGATCATCGAGATCGCAAATGTGTTTCGAGCCAAAGTGGTCGATGTCGGGCGCAACTCGCTCATGATCGAGGCGACCGGCTCGGCCGACAAGATCCAGGCGATGGAGGATCTGTTCAGGGGCTACGGGATCAAGGAACTAGCTCGCACGGGCAAAATCGCGCTCTCGCGTGGTTCGCGAGAGGGCACATCGAACGCGCAGTGACAAACAGGCAGTCCCACGGTGGCAAGCAGTCACGCTTTGCAGTGACAGGCAAAGCACGTCTCGCGGTGACAAGACAGGCACATCTTGCAGTGACAGGCAGAGCACGTTTCTTCGAGAGGGAAGGCGATTTACACATGGCGACGATCTATTACGAGAGCGACTGCGACCCGGAAATCATCAAGGGTAAGAAGGTCGCGATCATCGGCTACGGAAGCCAAGGTCACGCGCACGCTCTGAACCTGCACGATTCCGGCGTTGATGTCCGCGTGGGGCTGCGGCCCGGCTCGAAGAGTGCCGAGAAGGCCAAGGAAGCTGGGCTCAAGGTGCTCACCGTGCGCGAGGCGGCGGCCGAGGCCGATCTCGTCATGATCCTGACCCCTGATGAGACGCAAGCACACACATACTACAGCGAGATCCACGAGTCGATGAGCGAGGGCAAGGCACTCGCGTTCGCACACGGCTTCAACATCCGCTTCGACGCGATCGAGCCGCCCGAAGACGTCGACGTCATCATGATCGCGCCGAAAGGCCCAGGCCACATGGTGCGTCGCGTCTACACCGAAGGCTCCGGCGTGCCGGATCTCATCGCGGTGCACCAGGATGCATCGGGCAAGGCCAAGGAGCTGGCGCTCTCGTATGCGTGGGGCATCGGCGGAGCGCGTGCTGGCGTGATCGAGACCACGTTTGCCGAGGAGACCGAGACCGATCTCTTTGGCGAGCAGGTTGTGCTGTGTGGCGGGCTGACCCACCTGATCCAGGCCGGGTTCGACACGCTGGTTGAGGCCGGCTACCAGCCCGAAATCGCGTACTTCGAGTGCCTGCACGAAGTCAAGCTCATCGTTGATCTCATGTTCGAGGGCGGCATGGCCAAGATGCGCGACTCGATATCGAACACCGCCGAGTACGGCGACTACTACACGGGCCCCAAGATCATCACTGACGAGACTCGCGAGGTCATGGCCGAGGTGCTCTACAACATTCAGTCCGGCGGCTTCGCCCGCGACTGGATTCTTGAGAACAAGGCTGGCCAGCCCTACTTCAAGTCGATGCGCAAGATCCACGCCGAGGCCTACGTAGAAGAGGTCGGTGCCGAGCTGCGCTCGATGTTCTCCTGGATTCAGAAGGACGCGTGAGGTCGCACTACTGCCGGAGTTCATAGCCTGAAGAAATGCCTGGACTGTAAGGAGAGCACCACATGCAAAAGAAGTATCTGATGACGCCAGGGCCGACCCCGGTCCCAGCCGAGGTCATGCTCGCCATGGCCAAACCCATCATTCACCACCGCACCCCGGATTTCTCGGCAGCGTTTGCCGAGTCGATCAAGGGACTCAAGTACGTCTTCCAGACCGAGAGTGATGTGCTGCTCTTCGCCGCGTCTGGCACGGGGGTCATGGAGTCGGCCATCGTCAACTGCTTCTCGGCGGGCGACACGGTCATCGTGTGTCGCAACGGGAAGTTCGGCGACCGGCAGAAGCAGATTGCCGAGGTCTATGGGCTGAACGTGATCGACCTGTCCTACGCCTGGACTGAGGTCGTCAAGCCTGCCGACGTCGCCGCAGCGCTTGCCGAGCACCCCGAGGCGCGCGGCGTCATCGTTACGCAGTCCGAGACCAGCTCCGGCGTGCTCAACGACGTGAAGGCGATCGGCGAGATCGTGCGGCCATACGAAGATGTGGTGCTCATCGTCGACTCGATCACCGGTATCGGCGCGGTCGAGTGCAAGACCGATGAGTGGGGCCTGGACGTGGTCATGACGGGCTCGCAGAAGGGTCTGATGCTGCCGCCAGGTCTGGCCGCGTGCAGCGTTTCGCCCAAGGCATGGCGGGCCTATGAGCGCTCGACTCTGCCCAAGTACTACTTCGACTGGATGAAGTACAAGAAGAGCATCGCCAAGGACACCACCCCGTTCACGCCCGCCGTCACGCTGGTGCTCGGCCTGAACGATTCGCTGAAGATGATCGAGGAGGAGGGCATCGAGAACACGATCGCCCGCCATTCTCGTCTGGCCGAGGCCACCCGCAAAGGGTGCGAGGCGCTGGAGCTCACGCTCTTCGCCCCGCCGGAAGGTCGCGGCAGCGCGGTGACGCCCGTGTGGGTTCCCGAGGGCATCGACGGCAAGGCGATCGTCAAGATCCTCAAGGACAAGCATGGTGTCACGATCGCCGGTGGCCAGGACGACTACGCCGGCAAGATATTCCGCATCGGGCATCTCGGCTACTTCGGGCCGTTCGACATCATCGTGACGCTGGCCGCTCTGGAGATGACGCTCGCCGAACTCGGCTACTCCTTCGAGCGCGGCGCCGGAATCAAGGCGGCCGAAACCGTCTTCATGGAAGGGTAGGGCATGCACATGAAGGTACTGGTCGCCGAGAAGATCGCCGATGCCGGCATCGAACTGCTCAAGGGCAAGTTCGATGTCGATGTGAAGACCGATCTGACACCAGAGACTCTCGTTGCCGAGATTGGCGCCTACGACGCGCTCATCGTGCGCTCGGCGACGCGCGCCACTCGTGAGGTCATTGAAGCGGGCACGAACCTCAAGATCATCGGACGCGCAGGCGTCGGGGTCGACAACGTTGACGTCGAAGCCGCCACTGAGCGCGGCGTGATCGTCTGCAACGCGCCGACGTCAAACATCGTCTCCGCCGCCGAGCAGACCATGGCGCTCATCCTGGCGGTGGCTCGCAAGACGGCACAGGCCAACACGTCGATGCATGCCGGCAAGTGGGAGCGCTCCAAGTTCACGGGCACCGAGCTGTACGAGAAGACGCTCGCGATCGTCGGGCTCGGGCGCATTGGCTCCCTTGTCGCCGAGCGCGCTCGCGGTTTCGGGATGAACCTCATCGCCTACGATCCCTACACGTCTGAGGAGCGCGCTGCGAAGATGGGCGTGACGCTCTTTGACTCCGTCGACGAACTGCTGCCCCAGGCCGACTTCATCACGGTGCACCTGCCCAAGACCAAGGACACCATCGGCATGTTCGGCGCCGAGCAGTTCGCCAAGATGAAGGACGGTGTGCGGCTCGTCAACACCGCACGCGGGGGCATCTATCAGATCCCCGCGCTTGCCGACGCGATCAGAAGTGGCAAGGTGGCTGGTGCCGGTATCGATGTCTTTGAGGTTGAGCCGTGTACGGACTCTGAGCTCATCGAGTTCGACACCGTGGTGCTCACGCCTCACCTGGGCGCGTCGACGTCTGAGGCGCAGGATCGCGCGGGCGAGCAGATCGCCGAGTATGTGTCGCTGGGCCTGGAGGGCCGCATGGTGCCGACCGCCGTCAACGTCGCGCCGGTGCCACCAGAGGTCATGGAGAAGGTCGGCCCGTTCATCGATCTGGCGCAGGATCTCGGCAGCATGCTTGCGCAGATCGCAAGCGGCGTAGAGGAACTCGATGTGCTCACGATCGGCGCACTCGCCGAGGACGACACACGCATCGTGCGCACTGCAGCTGTCAAAGGCCTGCTCACACGGGTCAGCGACGAGGGCGTGAACTTCGTCAACGCCGAGTACTTCGCCGAGCAGCGGGGCATCTCGATCACGGAGACCAAGCGCCCGGAAACGCACGACTACGTCTCGCTGCTGGTGCTTCGCGCGGTCACTCCAGGTGGCAAGATCGAGATCGGCGCGGCGCTTCTCGGCAAGAGGGACCAGCCGAGGATTGTGTCGCTGCTCGGCTACGAACTCGACATGGCGCCCAGCAAGAATATGGCGTTCTTCCTGTATAAGGACCGGCCCGGCGTTATCGGCAAGATCGGAACGATCATCGGCGAGGCCGAGGTCAACATCGCGACCATGGATGTCGGCCGCATGGAGGCTGGTGGCACCGCGCTGATGGGGCTCAACCTTGACTCGTCGCTGTCGGCTGAGACGCTGGCGCGCATTTCGGAAAGCTTGGATGTCGAGAGCGCATGGTACGTGGAGCTGTAGAGGAGATGACACGCCGAGTGCACAATCACGATGGTTGCCGAGTGGCCGCGACGCCGCAGGGAGTTCCTGCGGGGATCATGGTGCGCGCGGCGGACGTGCTATTCGGCTTGCTGTTTCGCGAGCGACTTATCTCGCCGACGCGCCTCGCCTAGAGGCCGTCGGCCCCGCCACGGATCGAGCGACCGTTACATCCGGACGGAGGAGTCCTCATGAGCGAGAAAGTCTACATCTTCGATACGACCTTGCGAGACGGCGAACAATCGCCGGGCGCGTCCATGAACACCGAGGAGAAGCTCGAGATCGCACGACAGCTCGTGCGCTTGGGCGTCGATGTGATCGAGGCCGGCTTTCCGATCTCGAGTCCCGGCGATTTCGAGAGCGTGCGGCGCATTGGCGCCGAAGTAGGCGACGCTGCCGTTGTGTGCGGCCTGTCTCGGGCCGTGATCAAAGACATCGACGTGGCCGCCGACGCTCTTTCGACCGCGAAGCGTCCGCGCATCCACACCGGCATCGGCGTGAGCGAAAGCCATCTGCGCGACAAGCTGCGCATCTCCGAAGACGAGGCCGTCGAGCGCGCCGTCGCCGCGGTCAAGCACGCGCGCGGTCTTGTCGGCGACGTCGAGTTCTACGCCGAGGATGCAGGGCGAGCCAACCCCGAGTTCGTCTACCGCATGATCGCGGCCGTGGTTGCCGCTGGGGCAACGGTCGTCAACATCCCCGACACCACCGGCTATTCGATTCCTGCCGAGTTCGGCGCGCTCATCGCGGGGGTCAAGGAGCATGTGCCGGGGATCGACGACGTGACGATCTCGGTGCACTGCCACAACGATCTGGGCATGGCGACGGCGAACACGCTGGCGGCCGTGGCCGCGGGCGCTCGGCAGGCGGAATGCACGATCAACGGCCTCGGAGAGCGCGCGGGCAACACGGCGATGGAGGAGGTCGTGATGGCGATTCGCCAGCGCGGTACGCTCCTCGGCGACGTGCGAACCGACATCAACACGCGGGAGTTCGTGCGCACGTCTCGGCTGGTGAGCAGCATCACCGGCATTCGAGTGCAGCCCAACAAGGCGATTGTTGGCGCCAACGCGTTCGCGCACTCCAGTGGCATCCACCAAGATGGCGTGCTCAAGGAACGCTCCACCTACGAGATCATCGATCCCGCCGATGTTGGCGCGGGTGGCTCGGAAATCGTGCTCACCGCGCGGAGTGGCCGACACGCCCTGCGGCATCGGCTCGAGGAGCTGGGCTACACACTGCCGGACGAGGAGTTCGAGCGCGTTCACACCGCGTTCCTGGAGCTGGCCGACAAGAAGAAGGAAGTCTACGACGAGGATCTGGAAGCGTTGGTGGGCGAGAGTGAGCGCACGCTCAATGAGATCTACCATCTCGAGCAGGTGCAGTTCACTGGCGGCGAGCCGGGCATTCCGACAGCCACGGTCGAACTCGTTGCGCGCGATGGGGAGCACGTCATCGATTCGAGTCACGGAACCGGTCCCGTTGATGCCGTGTACAAGGCCATCAACCGCATCGTTGACGTGCCCAATGATCTCTCGGAGTTCAGCGTGCAGGCTGTCACGCACGGGATTGACGCCCTGGGCGAAGTGACGATCCGCGTCACATCCGAAGACGGGCAGGTCTTCACCGGCCGAGGCGCGCATTCCGACATCATCGTCGCGTCGGCGAAGGCCTACACGAACGCGCTCAATCGGCTCCTGGTTTCCAAAGAGCAGGCTGGCGGTGTGTCGGCGACGTAGGGTTGAGTGCGGCTGACCTCGCGATTGGGCCGCGCGAGATTGGCCGAGCACGCGATGGGCGACGCGACAGGCCGAATCCGCCACACCGGGTTCAGCTCGTTTAGCTCGCCCCCGAGTGTCGCTTGCTTGATACTTCGGCCGGCAATACGCTGTTACGACTTTCGCGCCCGGAGCGATTCGCCGAATCAGTGCGACGCCCGCGAAGGGTGCGAGTGACTTGGAGGACTTACATGACACGTGCAATGACTATCACCGAGAAGATTCTCGCTGCTCATGCAGGGCTGGATTCGGTCGAGCCTGGGCAGCTCGTGAACTGCAAGCTCGACATCGTGCTGGCCAACGACGTGACGGCGCCCATTTCGATCAAGGAGTTTGCCAAGATCGGCGTTGAGAAGGTGTGGGATCCGTCCCGCATCGCGCTGGTGCCGGATCACTACACGCCGAACAAAGACATCAAGAGTGCCGAGCAGGCCAAGATGGTTCGCGACTTCGCGCGGGAGCAAGACATCTCGCACTACTACGAGATCGGCTGCATGGGCGTGGAGCACGCGCTGCTCCCAGAGCGCGGTGTGGTGGTCGCGGGCGATGTAATCATCGGCGCCGACTCGCATACATGCACGTACGGTGCCCTCGGCGCGTTTGCAACCGGGGTCGGATCGACTGACGCTGCGGCTGGCATGGCGACCGGCGAGGCATGGTTTAAGGTGCCGGCCTCGATCAAGTTCAACGTCACCGGCGAGCTTGGCCCGTGGGTGAGCGGCAAGGATATCATCTTGCACATCATCGGCATGATCGGCGTCGATGGCGCGCTCTACCAGTCGATGGAGTTCACTGGTGACACCATCGAGCGCCTGGGCATGGACGATCGCTTCACGATCTGCAACATGGCGATTGAGGCTGGCGGCAAGAACGGCATCATTGCCGTCGACGACACCGCGCGCGCGTACCTCACGGGCCGCGCCGAGCGCGAGTGGGTCGAGTACGCGAGCGATGCAGACGCCGAGTACGCGGCCGTCTACGACATCGACGCCGCCGACATCGTGCCCACGGTGGCCTGGCCCCACTTGCCGAGCAACACGCGTCCAGTCGCCGAGAGCCGCGAGGTCGTCGTCGACCAGGTCGTTATCGGCAGTTGTACGAACGGGCGCATCGAGGACCTGCGCATCGCAGCCAAGGTGCTCAAGGGCCGCACGGTGCACCCCGGCGTTCGCCTGATCGTCATCCCGGCCACGCAGGCGATCTATCGCCAGGCGATGAACGAGGGGCTCTTCGACATCTTCCTCGACGCGAACGCCGCGGTCTCGACCCCGACCTGCGGTCCGTGCCTCGGCGGGCACATGGGAGTGTTGGCGGCAGGAGAGAGAGCGCTTGCGACTACCAATCGCAACTTCGTGGGGCGGATGGGCGATCCCAAGAGCGAGGTCTACCTCGGCTCGCCTGCCGTTGCTGCTGCTACCGCTGTCGCCGGGCATATCGCGCTGCCGGACGATCTGACATAAGAAGGAGCACGTCATGAAGTTCACAGGAACCGCTCACCGCTACGGCCGCGACGTCGACACCGACGTCATCATCCCGGCCCGCTATCTGAACACGTCCGACCCGGTTGAACTCGGCAAGCACTGCATGGAAGATCTCGACGCGGGGTTTGTCGGCAAGGTCGAGGCGGGTGACATCCTCGTCGCCGAGGAGAACTTCGGCTGTGGATCGAGCCGGGAGCATGCGCCGATCTCGATCAAAGCCGCCGGTGTGTCTGTCGTGATCGCGAAGAGCTTCGCGCGCATCTTCTACCGCAACGCGATTAATACCGGCCTGCCGATCATGGAGGCGCCTGACGCAGTCGACGGCATCTCTGACGGCGACAAGGTCACGGTCGATGCCGACACCGGCCTGATCACGAACGAGACTGCGGGCGTGTCGTATCAGGCGCAGCCATTCCCGCCGTTCATCAAGGACATCATCGAGGGCGGCGGGCTCGTGGAGTCGCTCAAGGCCAAGGCGTAGGTTCTGCTGGTGGCGTGCGAGGGCGGGCTGCGCTGATCGCGAGTCGCCTGCGGCGCACGTTGTGACGCCGATGCCGCGTGGGTGGCGCTGCCGCGCGGCGTCCAAAGACATCCGCCTGCGGAAATGCGGCTCAAGGTTGCTTGCCGTGCATGCTAGAATACGCGCCACCGTAGCCAGCTTGTAGAGGGGATCCCGTGACACAGACGACACACAGGATATGCCTGCTTCCGGGTGACGGTATTGGCCCGGAAATCACAGCCGAAGCCGTCAAGGTGCTTGCGAGAATCGGCGCGAAGCACGACGTGACGTGGGAGTTTCAAGAGGCGTTGCTCGGCGGCGCAGCGATTGACGCCACGGGCAGTGCGCTGCCAGACGAGACACTTCAGGCAGCACACAACGCCGACGCGGTTTTGCTTGCGGCAATCGGCGGACCAAAGTGGGACACCACCGACCCCAATGCGCCGCGTCCGGAGCAGGGGCTTCTCGGCCTGCGCAAAGAGCTGGGACTCTTCGCCAACCTGCGGCCGGTCAAGATCTACGAGGCCCTGCGGGATGCCTCGACGCTCAAGCCCGACGTCCTCGAAGGCGTCGACTTGCTCATCGTCCGCGAGCTGACGGGCGGGCTGTATTTTGGCGATCGCGCGCGGGAACACAATGTGGCCGGGTCGGGCGAGGGTGGCTCGGCGGGCTCGCGGGCGTACGACACGATGGACTACAGCGAGTTCGAGATCGAGCGCATCGCTCGCTCGGCGTTCGATGCGGCTCGCACACGGCGAAATCGCGTTCACAGCGTAGACAAGGCTAACGTGCTCGAAAGCTCACGGCTGTGGCGCGAGATCGTGCACCGCGTCCACGATGCCGAGTACCCCGATGTCGAGCTCATCGACCAGCTCGTGGACAACTGCGCGATGCAGCTCATAAGGAATCCCGGGCAGTTTGACGTGATCGTCACGGAGAACATGTTCGGCGACATTCTCTCCGACGAGGCGTCGATGCTGACCGGGTCGCTCGGCATGCTCGCGAGCGCGTCGCTCGGCGATGGGACGGCGCTGTATGAGCCAAGCCACGGCTCGGCGCCCGACATCGCGGGCCAGGGCATCGCGAATCCGCTCGCGATGTTGCTCTCAGTCGAGATGATGCTGCGCCACAGCTTCCACATGCAGCAGGCCGCGCACGAGCTCGCGATGGCGATCGAGGGCATTCTGATCGAGGGATGGCGCAGCCGCGACCTCGCAACTGCCGAGACACCCAAGGATCGCATTGCCGGTACGGTTGCCATCGGCGACCTCGTCGCCGAGACGATCGACGCCGAGTAGGCGCGGTTCGTACCTGCCTGCTGCGCTACACTAGGCGCCTACACTCACGAGCGTGGGAAGGAGAGAGCGACATGGCTGACTTGCCGAAGGTCGACAAGATCTGGATGGACGGCGAGCTGATTGACTGGGACAAGGCTCAAGTCCACGTACTCTCTCACGCGCTGCACTATGGTTCGGGCGTCTTTGAGGGCATCCGCTGCTACGAGACTGCCGAGGGTCCCGCCGTCTTTCGCTTGACCGAGCACATGGAGCGTTTCGAGAGAAGCGCCAAGATGCTCTTCATGGATCTCGGCTATACGGTTGATGAGCTGGTAGAAGTCGTCAAGCAGACGATCCGCGCGAACAAGCTCCCTGCGTGCTACATCCGACCGGTCGCGTTTCGCGCGTACGGCGTGATGGGGCTCGACCCACTGGAGGCTCCGGTCAACGTGACGATTGCCTGCTGGCCGTGGGAGACGTACATGGGCGAGGAGGCGCTCGCTGCCGGCGTCGATGTCGGCGTCAGTTCGTGGCGACAGCGCTCGGTGAACTCGATGCCGCCTGCGATAAAGGCTACCGGCAACTACCTGAACTCGAGTTTCGCCCGCATCGAAGCTAACCAGCACGGCTACAACGAGGCTGTGCTGCTCAACGAGAATGGTCACGTGACCGAGGGCACGGGCGAGAACTTGTTCGTGGTCCGCAACGGCGTCATCTCCACGCCGCCGGTCTCCGACGGTCTGCTCGAGGGCATTACGCGCGACTCGGTGATGGTGATCGCCGACGATCTCGGCTATCCGGTGCTCGAGGAGTCACTTGTGCGCACGGACCTCTATGTTGCCGACGAAATGTTCATGACCGGTTCGGCGGCCGAGGTAGTTCCCGTGCGCTCGGTGGATCATCGCGTGATTGGTCCCGCTGGCCCTATCACGCTGGACCTGCAGCAGACGTTCTTCAAGGCCGTGCACGGTGAAGTCGCCGAGTACGAAGAGTGGCTCGAGAGAGTCTAGCCTGCTCGCCGCCTCGCGTCTGTGCGCTACGATGTCTTCGCATCTGCCTCGCTGATCTTTGGAGCTTGCTGTGGTGACTCTCTACGACACTACTTTGCGTGATGGTGCACAACGCGAGGGGCTCTCCCTCTCGGTTGAGGACAAGCTGCGTGTCGCGGCCAAGCTCGATCTGCTCGGCGTGCGCTACATCGAAGGCGGCTTCCCGGGCTCCAACCCGAAGGACAGCGAGTTCTTCGAGCGTATCGATGAGCTCGAGCTCGAGCAGGCGGTGATCACCGCGTTCGGACCGACGTGTCGCAAGGACACGCCCGCCGAGGACGACATCGGCCTCGATGCGATGGTGGCCACCGGCTGCAAGGCACTGTGCGTCTTCGGCAAAGCGTGGGATCTGCACGTCACCGACACGCTGCAAACCACGCTCGAAGAAAACGTGCGGATGGTGCGTGACTCGGTGGCCTACCTCAAGGGGCAGGTCGACACCGTCTTCTTCGACGCCGAGCACGTCTTCGACGGCTACAAAGCCAACCGCGACTACGCGCTTGATGTGGTGCGGGCCGCCGCCGATGCTGGCGCTGACTGCATCGTGCTGTGCGACACCAACGGCGGATCGCTGCCGCAAGAGGTCGCCGCGATCGTGCGCGAGATCGGCGAGGTCGTGAAGTGTCCTCTCGGCATTCACGCTCACAACGACTCAGGGTGCGCGGTGGCGAACTCGCTCGTGGCCGTCGACGCGGGTGCGGTGCACGTGCAAGGCACCGTAAACGGCTACGGCGAGCGCGCGGGCAACGCCGATCTCATCACGATCATCCCGAGCCTGGTGCTCAAGATGGGCGATGATGCCATCACTGCCGAGCAACTCAAGCTGCTGACCGAAGTCAGCCATTTCGTCGCCGAGACAGCGAACATCTCGCCGAATCCGTTCCAGCCGTTCGTGGGTTCGAGCGCGTTCGCGCACAAGGGCGGCGTGCACGCGAGCGCGGCCGCGCGTCTCTCGGCAGCCTACGAGCATGTCGAGCCGGCGTCGGTGGGCAATCAGGCGCGTGTTGTGGTGAGCGAGCTTGCTGGCCGGGCGTCACTCACGATGAAGGCGGCCGAACTCGGCATCGACCTCTCGGCGGAGCAGGACGAGGTGGCCGCCGCGCTCGACGCGATCAAGGAGTTGGAGTATCGCGGATATTCGTTCGAGGCAGCTGACGGATCGCTCTCGATCATGCTCAAGAAGCGGTTGGGCACCTACGAGCCGAGTTTCGAGCTGGAGTCCTTCCGTGTGATCGCCGAGAAGCGCAAGGACGGTCGCGTCGCGACGGAAGCCACGATCAAGGTGCACGTGGGCGGCCATCGCTACATCGCGATGGCGGAAGGCAACGGCCCCGTCAACGCGCTCGACAAGGCACTGCGAACCGCGATCGGCCGCTTCTACCCGCACCTTGCCAACATCTCGCTTGAAGACTACAAGGTGCGCGTGCTCGACGAGCACAAGGGCACCGGCGCGGTGACGCGCGTGCTCATTGAGTCGACCGATGGCGAGAAGAGCTGGGGAACTGTCGGCGTGTCGGAGAACATCATCGAGGCTTCGTGGGAGGCGCTGGTGGACTCGATCGACTACGGGTTGGGCATCGCCGAGAAGGAGTAGCGGCGAGGCGGGCGGCGCAGATGGCGAGCAGTTTTTGCAACGGGGGGCAGGAGAACGCCGAGATTCGCAGAACCTTGAGTACAGACGCGTGTTCGGCAAGATCCTAAGGGGCAGGATGAAACTCGTCCGGATCATTCATGACGGTGGCGTGCGCTACGGGATGGTTGAGGATGAGACGGTCACGCTCATCTCCGGCGACCCGTTCTCGGCATGGAGGGCAAACGGCGAAGTCCCGCTCGGCGACGCGAAGCTGGTCTGCCCGGTCCAACCATCCAAGGTCGTGTGCGTGGGGCTGAACTACCGGACCCACATCGCCGAGATGGGCAACACCCTGCATACCGACCCAGTGATCTTCCTCAAGCCGCCAACCACCGTGATCGGGCCCGCCGAGCCGATCGTCATTCCCAAGCGCGCCGGCCGCGTGGACTACGAGGCCGAGCTCGCCATCGTGATGGGCAAGACGGCGCATCACGTCGCCGTCGAGGATGTCGCCAGCCACGTGCTCGGCTACACGTGCGGCAACGACGTCACCGCGCGCCGTCTGCAGCACATCGACGGCCAGTGGACTCGCGCGAAGAGCTTCGACACGTTTTGCCCGATTGGCCCGTGGGTGGTTGACGTCGATCCGGGCAAGCTAATGCTGCAGTGCCTGGTCAACGGCGAGGTCCGTCAGCAGGCACCGACAAGCGACATGCTGTTCGGGCCGCATGAACTCGTGAGCTTCGTGAGCGATGTGATGACGCTGCTGCCTGGCGATGTGATTCTCACGGGGACACCTGGAGGGATCGGCGAGCTGCACGAAGGCGACAGTGTCGAGGTGCGCATCGAGGGCATCGGCTCGCTCGTGAACCCGGTGGTCGCGGAGGCGGAGTAGGGCGAGTGCCTCGCGGGGCCGGACTCGACTGGCCGCAAGGCACGTGGCCACTCATCGCAGCCCCTGGGCCGTTCGGCTATCCACAGACCCATCATGTCGGTGCCGCATGCTATTCTGACCCCGATATCTTGTGGTTGCCCGTCGCCCCTGGGGAGTCTGCCTTTATGCCGGAAGATCGCGTCCGCACGTCTGAGGTCGAAGAGCTGCTTCGGGCATTTGCCCTGCTCGAGAATGTCGACGAGGCGTACGCGCTTCTGCTTGACCTGTGCACGATCCGCGAGATTCAGGACATGGCGCAGCGTCTGCATGTCGCGCAGATGCTCTCGGGTGGTGAGCACTACACGGCGATTCAAGATGCGACCGGCGCATCGGCAACGACGATCTCGCGTGTCAGCAAGTCGCTGAATTACGGTGCCGACGGCTACGCGTTCATTCTCGGCAGGCTCGCCGCAGGCCCGGACGCGTAGGGGACGTCGCGAAGATGTCCTTCGTCCACCTGCACACTCACTCCGAATACTCGCTTCTGGACGGCGCGGCCCGGGTCAAACAACTCGTTGCGCAGGCCAAGGCGTTCGACATGCCGGCGTTGGCAATCACCGACCACGGCTACATGTACGGCGCGGTCGACTTCTACAAGGCGTCCATCGCAGCTGAGATCAAGCCGATCATTGGCTGCGAGGTCTACTTCACGGCCGGCGTGCGCGGCAAGCGTGACGGCGGCAAGCCCGACCTGTATCACCTGCTGCTTCTTGCCAAGGACAACGAGGGCTATCGGAATCTGATGGCCTTGGTTTCTGAGGCGGCGGTTTCCGGCTTCTACTACAAGCCTCAGGTAGACCTCGAGCTGCTCGAGCGGTATGCGACGGGGCTTGTCGGCACGTCGGCGTGTATGAGCGGCATCCTGCCCAAGTCGATCGAGCGTGGCCAGCCGGATGCGGCCAGAGAGTGGGCGGAGCGCTACGCGGGCATCTTCGCGCCTGGTGATTTCTATGTTGAGCTGCAGGAACAGGGGCTTGTCGCCGACAACGGCGTATCCCAGAAGCAGCTCAACAGTGAGCTCTTCGCGATCGCCCGCGAAGTCGGCTTGCCAACGGTAGCCACCAACGACATCCACTACCTCACGCGCGAAGACGCAAAGACGCAAGATCTACTGCTGTGCATCGGGACTGGCTCCACGATCGATCAGCCGGGCCGCATGAAGTTTTCGTGCGACGAGTTCTACATGAAGACTGCCGAGGAGATGCGCACTGCGATCGGCGAGTACGAAGAGGCGCTCGCAAACACGCTTGCCATCGCCGAGAAATGCAATGTCGAGATGGAGTTCGGCAAGATCATCCTGCCGAAGTTCGAGGTGCCAGCCGACACGACCGAGGAAGGCTTCCTCCGCGATCAGTGCATCGCGGGGCTCAAGGAGCGCTACGGCGATCCCATCCCGCCTGAGGTGCTCGAACGGCTCGACTACGAGTTGTCGATTGTCATGCCCAAGGGGATTGCGGCGTACTTCCTCATCGTCCAGGACTTCACGCACTGGGCCAAGGAGCGCGGCATCGGCGTCGGGCCGGGACGTGGCAGCGCGGCAGGCTCGATCATCTCCTACGCGCTCGGCATCACGAACCTCGACCCACTCGAAAACGGCTTGCTCTTCGAGCGGTTCTTGAACCCCGAGCGCACCGAGATGCCCGATATCGACATGGACTTCGACGACGAGCGACGCGGCGAGGTCATCGACTACGTGCGCGAGAAGTACGGCGCCGACAAGGTCGCGCAGATCATCACGTTCGGCACGATGAAGGCACGCGCTGCGGTGCGCGACGCCGGCCGGGTGCTCGGCTATCCGTACGGTGTGCCCGACAAGATCAGCAAGATGATCAGCGACGAACTCAAGGCCACCATCGATTCGTCGCTCGCGCAAAACGCCGAGTTCATGGCCGACTACAAGGCCAATCCCGATACCAAGCGCATCGTCGACGCGGCGACCGCGCTCGAAGGCATCGTCCGCGGCGAGGGCGTGCACGCGGCCGGCGTCGTGATCTGCCGAGACCCGCTGCACTACTACGTGCCGGTGAAGTACGACACCAAGGGTGGCTCGGTCATCACGCAATACGATGGGCCGACAGTGGCCGACATGGGTCTGCTCAAGATGGACTTCCTCGGCTTGCGCACGCTGACCGTGATTGCCGACGCGGTCAAGAACGTCGGCGAAGCACATGGCGTGGCGCTCGACCCAGACGAGTTCTCGCTTGACGACGCCGAGACGTTCGCACTTCTGCAGCGGGCAGACACCGTCGGCGTCTTCCAGGTCGAGTCACCTGGCATGCGCCAGCTGCTCAAGGACCTCGTTCCCACCACCTTCGCCGACATCGTCGCGGTGCTCGCTCTCTACCGGCCGGGCCCGCTCGGCTCTGGGATGGTGAAAGACTTCGTCGAGCGCAAACACGGCCGGCGCGCCGTGACCTACTACGACGATCGGCTCAAGCCAATCCTGGAGGAGACGTACGGCGCCATCGTCTACCAGGAACAGGTCATGCGCATCGCAATGGCGATGTCGGGTTTCTCGGCGGCTGAGGCCGAGAAGCTGCGCAAGGCCATGGGCAAGAAGAAGCTCGACGTGCTCGTGCCGATGCGCGAGGCGTGGGTTAACGGCGCCGGCGAGAACGGCTTTGACACGAAGATGGCGGCGAACATGTGGGAGGACATCCTCAAGTTCGCCGAGTACGCCTTCAACAAGAGTCACTCGGCAGCATATGGGCTGCTCACGATGCAGACGGCCTACCTCAAGGCGCACTATCCGCTCGAGTACATGGCGGCCGTGCTCACGAGCTACACGGGCAAGACCGACAAGATCGTGCACTACGTCGCCGAGTGCAATCGCGCGGGCTACACGGTGCTGCCGCCGGACGTGAACAGCTCGGGTCGCGACTTCACGCCGGTGTCAGGCGAAGGCATTCGTTTTGGCCTGGCGGGCATTCGAGGCGTGGGCTTTGGCGTGGTCGAGGAGATCATTCGCGCGCGAGAGGAAGGCGGCGCGTTCGCGTCGCTGCAGGACTTCTGCGCGCGTGTCGACATGCGGCAGGTCAACAAGAAGACGCTTGAGGCGCTCATCAAGGCGGGCGCCTTCGACTCGACGGGCTTCACTCGCAAGCACCTGTTCTCGATGATGGACAGCGCCGTTGACTCGGCACTCAAGCGAGCGCGCGACGTCGACTCGGGCCAGGTCTCGATGTTTGACATGTTCACCGCCGAGGACAGCGGTTTTGCCGAGGAAGTCCCCGAGCCTAACGGGGATGAGTGGGACAAGAAGATGCGGCTCGCGTTTGAGAAGGAGATGCTGGGCATTTACGTCTCCGACCACCCCCTTCGCGAGATCGCCGATGCGGTACGCAGGGCCGCCGACTACTCCCTCGGCGACGTCGATGAACTTGGCGACGGCACGACGGGCTGGTTCGCGGGCATTCTCGCGAGCGTGACGCCGAGGCCCACCAAGAAGGGGACGATGATGGCGATCGTCACCTTGGAGGACCCGGACGGCTCGATCGAGGCCGTGCTGTTCCCGCAGACGTACGAGGGCTATCGGGACCTGATCGCGGTCGACGAGATCATTCGAGCCAAGGCGCGACTCGAGGATTCCGATCGCGGCAAGAAGCTCATCGTGAGCGACATCCAGGCGTTTGACGGCGAAGCGTTTGCCGCGCCGCCGGGCCGCGTTGTGATTGCGACGGACGCCGATGCGCTGGTCAACGGCAGACAGCAGAAGCTCAAGAAGATCCTGTCGCATTTCCCAGGCGCCGACTTCGTAGAACTTCACGTGTGGGACGAAGGCGGCCAGCGCACGCTCGTGTGCAAGATGCCCGAGCGGGTGGACAAGTCGAGCGGCGGGCTGCATGCCGAGCTCATCGACTTGTTCGGTGGGGACGCGATCAGCGCCGTGTGAGTGCTCGGCGGGGCGGGGAGCGAGGGGCGGTGCAGGAGCTGCAGCCGCCATTGTTGCGCTCCATCACTCTACTGTGATAGAGTATCGGCGCATTGACCGCACGCCTAGCCCGGATCGCACGATCCAGAGAGGACCGCCGAGCCATGCGGCCGATAACCGCACGAGGCTTCAGAGACGTGCTTCCCGCCGAGGCCGCTGAGCGCGAGTCGGTTACTCGCGCCATGAGCGACGTGCTGTCCGCATGGGGCTACGGCCTCGTTGAGACGCCAGCCGCCGAGGACCTTGCGGCAGTGGAGGCCGCCGCGGGTCCGCTGCAAGGGACCGCGTTTCGACTGATCGATCTCGATGGCCGTCTGCTTGCGCTTCGCCCCGACATGACCGTGCCGATCGCGCGTCTGGTGGCCTCGCGTTTGGCCGATGCGCAGGGTCCGCATCGCTTCCGCTACGTGGCCGACGTCTTCCGCGAGCACGAGTCGCTACGTGGTCAGCCTCGGCAGTTCACGCAGGTTGGTGTCGAGCTTATCGGCGAGGGCGGGGCTGCGGCCGATGCCGAGGTGGTCTCGCTGCTTGTCGCCGCTCTCGAAGCGGCCGGGTTGCGGGAGTTCACGGTCGCGATTGGGACCGTCGCGGTGCTGCACGCGATCGTGGCCGCCGCGGACGCTCCGCGCGAGTGGGGTGACGCCGTGCTGGCCGCCGCTCACGATCGCAACCTCGTCGGCATCGAGGATCTCGCCGCGCAGGTTGATGCGCCAAGCGTGGCTTCGGCGCTCTCGGCGGTCCCGCGAATTCGCGGTGGCCGAGACGCCATCGCTGCGTGCCGGGCCGCAACGGTCGGGCTGAACTGCGACGCCGTACTCGACGACCTCGTCGCGACCTGGGAGCTGCTCGAAGCTGCGGGTGCCGCCGAGCGCGTCGCCGTGGACTTCTCGGTCATGCGCTCGTTCGACTACTACACCGGTTTGGTCGCCGAGGCGTACGCGCCCGGCGTCGGCCTGCCGCTCGGAGGTGGCGGCCGCTATGACGGCGTGCTTGCCGCCTACGACGCCCCCGCTCCCGCCGCCGGGTTCGCGGTCGGGTTGGAACGCGTCATGATCGCGCTGATGGAACAGGGCGCTGCCGTCGACGTTCGCGCGCTCGATGCGGTTGTCGGCGGGGACGACGCGCCCGCCTTCGAGGTCGCGCGCTCGCTTCGAGCCGCGGGGTGGTCGGTCGCGCGTTCGCGGCGCTCAGGCGCCGAGCTCGTACGCGAAGCCGAGCGTCTTGGAGCTGCCGAGGCGCTGCTCGCTCGCGCGGGTCGCCCTGCCGTGCGACTTGACCGCGCCGGAGAGCCGGCTCTACCGCTCGAAGATCCCGTGCCCGGCCCGCCGACATCGACGTGGGCGGATCGCGCGGACGGCTCTGCGAACGCTGTGGGCGTCGTGCTCGACGCCTCGCCCTCGCAGGGAGGTGAGCGCTCGTGATGGCGCTTCGCGGTTCCTCGGCAGCGGATCGTCCGCTCAGGATTGCCGTGCCCAAGGGCGCGCTGTTCGCCGAGAGCGTCGCGCTGCTCACACAAGCCGGCCTCGATACCACCGGACTCGCCGAGCCGGGCCGACAGCTCATCGTTCGCACGCCGGACGCGGAATTCGTGATCGCGCGACCCACCGATATCCCGGTCTACGCGGCCTACGGTGGCGCGGATTGCGCGATCGCTGGCAAAGACGTGCTGCTCGAAGCCGGCCTGGACTGCGTCGAGCTGGTCGATCTGCGTTTCGGCGGCTGCCGATTCGTGCTCGCCGAGCCACAAGACGCGGGCTCGGTGGTGCGCGAGCGCCTCCAGCACCTGGGTGTGGTGCGCGTCGCCACCAAGTATCCCAACGTCACGCAGGCCTACTTCGACGCGCAAGGCGTGCAGGTCGAGATCGTGAAGCTGCACGGCAACATCGAGGTGGCGCCCCTGATCGGCCTCGCGGAGCAGATCGTTGACATCACGGCCACCGGTACGACCCTGCGCCAGAACAACCTCACGGTCGTCGGCGAGGTGCTCGAATCCACCGCTCGGTTCATCGGCAATCCTGCGGCTACGCGCACGGATCCGCGAGTTCTTGAGCTGGCAAGAGCCATCACGGTCGCAGTCCCGCTAGAATGACGAGTCCGGGCAACGAATCTCCCGATGACACGGAAGGACCGATCCTGACATGTTGATGCGGCGAATCGAGCTGGAGCCAGGCCAGCGGCTGACCGAGGGCGATCTGGCTCGCAGCGGGGGAGTCGACGCCGAGATCATCGGCGTTGCGGCTCGCATCGTGGACGACGTGCGCGAGCGGGGCGATGAGGCCGTGCGCGAGCACACGCTGTCCTTCGACAAGATCGCGATCGAGGACTTGCGCGTGACCGCCGAGGAGATCGAGGCCGCGGTCGAAGCGGTCGAGCCGGAGTTCCTCGACGCGCTGTCGTCGGCCGCCGGCGCCATCGAGGACTTCCACCGCCGACAGATCCCGCAGAGTTGGTTCACCGCGCAGGAAGGCGGGGTCTACCTCGGCCAGAAGGTGACGCCGCTTCAGCGTGTTGGTATCTATGTGCCTGGCGGTCGTGCGAAGTATCCCTCCAGCGTGCTCATGAACGCGATTCCGGCGATGGTAGCTGGCGTCGATGAAGTGGCGATGGTGGCACCTCCAGCTGCGGACGGCTCGATCAGCCCCTACACACTCGCGGCTGCCGCGGAGGCGGGCGTCGACGAGGTCTACAAGGTGGGCGGCGCGCAGGCCATCGCCGCGCTCGCGTACGGCACGGAGTCGATTCCACGCGTCGACAAGATCGTGGGTCCCGGCAACGCGTATGTGGCCGCCGCCAAGAAGCTCGTCACCGGCGACGTGGGCATCGACATGCTCGCCGGCCCCTCCGAAGTGCTCATACTCGCCGACGAAACCACGCAGCCGGCGTTCGTCGCGATCGATCTGATGGCCCAAGCCGAGCACGATCCACGCGCGGCCACCTATCTCGTGACGACCGATCCCGATCTGCCGACGCTCGTCGAGGCTGCGCTCGAGCAGCTGATTGCGGAGTCGCCGCGCGGTGAGATCACCGCCCGCTCGCTTGCCGACAACGGCGTCGTGGTGGTCTGCCCCGACATCGTCGCCGCACTCGACACCGTCGATCTCATCGCGCCGGAGCATCTTGAGGTGCAGATGGCCGAGCCTTTCGATCTGCTCGGCAGCATACGCAACGCGGGTGCGATCTTCCTGGGGCAGTGGACGCCAGAAAGCGTGGGCGACTACGTGGCCGGACCCAACCACGTCCTGCCCACCGGCGGGACTGCGCGCTTCTCCAGCCCGCTTTCTGTCGACGACTTCGTGAAGAAGTCGAGCGTGCTTTCCTACAGTTTCGAGGCGCTGGAGATGGATGGCGACGCCGTCCAAGTCATCGCCGAGAAGGAGGGGCTGTGGGCTCACGGCCGCGCGGTCTCGCTGCGCATAGAGGCCATGGCCGCCTTCCTCGAAGATGATGAAGCCGGGAGGTCTGAGGACTCATGACCGACAACGTCAGACCAGCACGCCCTGAACTTGAAGACCTTGCAACGTATGACGCCAAAGAGGTCAAGGCCGAAGTCGTGCTCTCCAACAACGAGAATCCCAGCAATCTGCCGAGCGAGATCCTCGCGAAGCTCTCGGCACGACTGCCCGAGTTCCCGTTCAATCGCTATCCGGATCCGACCGCGCACGAGCTGCGACGTCTGATCGCCGAGGCAAACGGGCTGGAGCCCGAAAACGTTCTTGTCGGCAATGGCGGCGATGAGCTGATCTTCGACATGCTTCTGGCGTGGGGCGGCCCAGGTCGAAAGATCCTCGACATGCCGCCGACGTTCACCATGTACGGCATTGATGCGCAAGTCACGGGCACTGAGGTCGTCGAGATTCCTCGGCAGGCGAACTTCAGGATCGACCAGAAGGCCGTGCTTGATCGTGTTGCCGAAGGTGACATCGACATTGTGGTGGTTGCCAACCCAAACAACCCCACTGGCGGACTGACGGATGAATCGTTCCTGATCGAGCTGCTGCACTCCACCGACGCGCTGGTGATGGTTGACGAGGCGTACTTCGAGTTCAGCCGACACACCATGCGTCCGCACATGACGCGTTGCGACAACCTCGTGATTCTGAGGACGTTCTCCAAGGCCTTCTCGATGGCGGGGATGCGCGTCGGCTACCTGCTGGGACATCCCGAGGTGGTCGCCGAGTTCATGAAGGTCAGGCAGCCGTATTCGGTGAATTCCTTCTCGCAATGGGTTGCCACGCAGGTGTTTCGCGAGCGTATGGTGTTCGAGCAGGGCATTCGCGACCTGGTTCGTGGCCGAGATCAGCTGCTGCATGGGCTTTCGATGATGCCCGAAGTTGAGGTCTTTCCAAGTGAGGCGAACTTCGTGCTGTTCCGAGTGGAGCACGGCGCGGCGATCTGGCGCGACCTGCTGCACAACCACTCGGTGCTCGTTCGCGACTTCTCGCGCACGCCTGGGCTGGCGGACTGCCTGAGAGTCACGATTGGAACCGAAGAAGAGATCGCCCGATTCCTTGCGGCGATGGAGGACGTCTTGGCTCATCGGCGGGCAAGCGAGACGCTTGCGGCCGGAGAGCGCGAGTAGCGAAGGGGACGGCCATGGGTCGCTCGGCAGCAATCACACGGGAGACGCGCGAGACCAAGATCACGGTGTCGCTGGATCTGGACGGCAGCGGGAAGACCGAGGTCGCGACAGGCGTGCCCTTCTTCGACCACATGCTCAATGCGTTTGGACGCCATGGGCTGTTCGATCTGAGCGTGTCGTGCGCGGGCGACATCGAGGTGGATGCGCACCACAGCGTTGAAGACGTCGGCATCGTGATCGGGCAGGCGTTCGCAAAGGCGCTCGGCGACCGGTCCGGCATCACCCGCTTCGGATTCAGCATGCTGCCGATGGACGAGGCGCTCGTGCTCTCGGCGGTCGACATCTCGGGTCGCGGTGCGCTCTTCTACGACGTGTCGTTGCCGATCGAGATCATCGGCACCTTTGACACGACGCTCGCCAAGGAGTTCATGACGGCTCTTGCGATCAACTCAGGTGTCACGCTGCACGTTCGTTCGCTTGCCGGTGAGAACTCACATCACATCGTCGAGGCGGCGTTTAAGTCGGTTGCCCGCGCGTTCTCAGCTGCGGTCGCAATCGACGAGCGCGTGAGCGGCGTGCCCTCCACGAAAGGTGCGCTGTGAGTCCGCACATCGCGATCATCGACTACAAGATGGGCAATCTGCGCAGCGTGCAGAAGGGTTTCGAGCACGCTGGGGTCGAAGACGTCGTCGTCACACAGGACCCCGCCGAGATCGAAGCCGCGGACGGCATCGTGCTGCCGGGCGTCGGCGCTTTTCGCGACGCTGCCGCGAACCTGCGCGACAGCGGCGTCGAAGAGGTGCTGCGACACAAGGTCGGGCTCGGCACGCCGTTTCTCGGCATCTGCCTTGGCATGCAACTGCTCGCCGATGTCGGGTTCGAAGACGGCGAGTGGCAGGGACTCGGGCTCGTGCCGGGCACGTGCGAGAAGCTCTCCAGCGGCGTGAAGATTCCGCACATCGGCTGGAACACGGTCGAATACCCGCGCGACTCTCCGCTCTTTGAGGGCATCGAAGAGTCGACGGCGTTTTACTTCGTGCACAGCTTCCGGCTCATCCCCCGCGATAGCGACGCGATCGTTGGCTCAACCGAATACGGGGCGCGGTTTGCCGCTTCTGTGCAGGTAGGCAACATCTTCGCGGTCCAGTTCCACCCCGAGAAGTCCTCCACCATGGGGCTTGCGCTGCTGTCAAACTTCGGACGACTCGCCGAGAGGAAAGGCCAATGATCGTATTTCCCGCAATCGATATCTTGGATGGCCGTGCGGTACGCCTTGCGCAGGGGGACTACGACCGAGTGACCGTCTACAACGAGGACCCGCTTGCGCAGGCACGCGAGTTCGCGAAGCAGGGCGCCGAGTGGGTGCACGTCGTCGACTTGAACGGCGCTCGTGACGGCGTGCCCTCCAACATCCTCATCATCGAGAAGATCGCGCACGAGAGCGGCCTTCGTGTCGAGGTCGGCGGCGGAATTCGGACGCTTGACACGATGGTGCGCCTCGTAGGCGCGGGTGCCGAGCGCTGCGTTCTCGGCACGAAGCTGGTGACCGATCCCGACTTCGTGCGCGAAGCCGTCGACGCGTTTGGCGAGCGCGTGGTCGCTGGCGTGGACGCGCGCGACGGGATGGTTGCGATCGCCGGCTGGCGCGAAGGCACGGCTACACCCGCCGATGAGCTTGTCGGCGAACTCGCCGAGCTCGGCGTGCGCCATCTCGTCTACACCGACATCTCGCGCGACGGCATGCAGGTCGGCGTGAACGCCGCAGCGTACGAGCGCATCGCGACGACGGCCGGCTTCCCGGTCGTTGCAAGCGGTGGCGTCTCGACACTGGATGACATTCGCGCGCTGGCCGCTCTGGGCGACGGGGTCATGGAGGGTGTCATCGCAGGGCGCGCGCTCTACGAGCACTCGTTCACGCTGCCCGACGCACTCGCCATCGCAGCAGGCGAGAGGTGACGTCGTGCTGATGAAGCGCGTCATTCCGTGCCTCGACGTCCACGAGGGGCGCGTCGTCAAAGGCGTGAACTTCGTGAACCTGCGCGATGCCGGCGATCCGGTCGAGATGGCCGCCATCTACGACAAGGCAGGCGCCGATGAGGTCGTCTTCCTCGACATCACCGCCACGCACGAGGAGCGGCCAAGCATGCTCGACGTCGCCACGCGAACCGCCGAGGAGTGCTTCATTCCCTACACCGTCGGTGGCGGCATGCGCTCGGCCGACGACATCCGTGCGATGCTTGCCGCCGGTGCCGACAAGATCTCGCTGAACTCGGCGGCGGTGCGCGATCCCGGTCTCATTACGCTCACCAGCGGCATCTATGGCGCGCAGTGCATCGTGACCGCGATCGACGCCCACCGGGTGCCCGGCTCGAACCCTGCACGCTGGGAAGTCTTCGTCAACGGAGGCCGCATCAACACCGAACTCGACGCCGTGACGTGGGCAGCCGAGGCCGAACGTCTCGGCAGTGGGGAGATCCTGCTCACGAGCATGGATTGCGACGGCACCAAGGATGGCTACGACATCGACCTGACGCGCGCGGTCACGCGTGCGGTGAACGTGCCTGTCATCGCGAGCGGTGGAGCCGGTACGCTCGACCACTTCGCCGAGGTTGTCATCGAGGCCGACGCCGACGCGGTGCTTGCCGCAAGTGTCTTTCACTTCGGCACGTTCACGGTGCGCGAGGTGAAGGAAGCCATGGCGCGAGCGGGTGTGCCGGTGAGGCTGTAGGCAGAGCGCGTTCGAACGTGCCTCGCCCGTGGGTTGCGTACGCGCGTACGGGGCACCGAACGCCTGATAGACTGTGCAAACCACATGGCCGATCTGAAGGGATTCGTTCATGACTGATCGCGAGCGCGACCTGCTCGGCATCGATGAATTCACCTACGACGCCAACGGCCTCATCCCGGCTGTCGTGCAGCAGCATGACACGCTTGAGGTGCTCATGGTCGCCTACATGAATCGTGAGTCCCTCGCCGAGACGATCGAGACTGGCTTTACGTGGTTTTGGAGCCGCAGCCGCCAGAAGTACTGGATGAAGGGCGAGAGTTCCGGCCACACCCAAGAAGTCGTCGAGATTCGCTACGACTGCGACGCTGATTGCCTGCTGGTGCTCGTCAACCAGAACGGCCCGGGTGCCTGCCACACCGGCGAGCACACCTGCTTCTACCGAGAGCTGTATCCAGATCACACATCCCTCGCCACGGGGAGTGCCGATGAGTGAGGCGCGTTCTTTCGGCAGCGTGATCGACGAGCTGTGGCAGGTTATCGAGTCACGGCGTGACGCTGATCCTGAGACCTC
>CAZIPN010000011.1:0-17875 GCA_964541225.1 uncultured Eubacteriales bacterium | reverse complement strand
TCGACGAGCTGTGGCAGGTTATCGAGTCACGGCGTGACGCTGATCCTGAGACCTCTTACACAGCGCGACTCCTTTCCGGGCCGGAAGACACGCTGCTGAAGAAGATCGCCGAGGAAGCTGGCGAGGTCATCATGGCTGCCAAGGACGCCGACAGGGAACACCTACGTTACGAAGCCGGCGACGTGGTGTACCACTTGCTCGTGGTGATGGCACGATGGGGCCTGACCCCCGACGACCTTGCCGAGGAACTGGCTTCTCGGCGAAGGTGATCGCAAGGCGCGTCCTGCGCACCATCCGAATTCGCAGCCGTTCGTTGTGTAGCCGAGTCATTGGAGATGCCTTGCGTTCGACGAGTCGATACGCCAGAACACTGTGTGCGGTCGCCATTCTCACCGCTGTCGTGGCGGTGGCATTGTCAGGGTGTGGCCGGAAGGCGGCTGAGGCCGAAGCGAATCACTCGAAGTCGCTTCCCCATTCAATCTCGAGTTCCGCCTCAGCACCCTCGTCGTCGACCATCAGTACGGCCCTTCCTCGCATCGCTGCTACGGACACTCTGGAGCCTGTGTCGTACGTAGGTTTCGAACCGCTGCCGTGCTTCACCTACCACCACGTGGACCCGAAGATCACGAACGACATCACGATCAAGCCGGCCACATTCGAGGCCGAACTCAAGATGCTCAAGAGCCTCGGCTACCACTCGATCACAGCACGTCAGCTTGTCGATCACCAGACTCTGGGCACGCCTTTGCCCGACAAGCCGGTCATGTTGACCTTCGACGATGGGTGGCGCAACCAGTACACGCACGCCTGGCCTCTGATGAAGAAGTACGGGTTCACGGGCACCTTCTTCATCAATCCGCAGCCGATTTCGGCCCACTACAAGGGATACATGACGCGCGACATGATCTCGGCGTTGGCCAAGGCGGGCAATGACATCGAGTCGCACACGTGGCGGCATCTGCGCCTGACGCGGACGAACACCGAGCAAACGGCGAGTTTCCAGAAGCGCAGTCGCTCGCAGCTCACCCAGGCCAACGATTGGATTCGCAAGGTCGTAGGCCAGCAGCCTGTCGCACTGTGCTACCCCTACGGCTACTACGATCTGGAGACCATCGGGCTAGCTCAGGCGGTTGGCTACAAGGTGGCCTTCACGGTTGACGAGGGGGTTGCCGACGCGCGCCCGTGGGACGCGTTTGCGATGAAGCGGTTCACCATATCAAGCGCCGAGACGACAGACAGCTTCCGTCGCCGACTGCTCAGCGGGCCGCTGCCAGTCACGAACATCCAGCCGCCCCCAGGCTCGCGGGTGATCGGTGTCGACACGACCGTGACGGTCGACATCACGGACGTGCCCAGCACCATCTCAGGCATTCGCCTCAGGTCGGGACCTTCGATGAAGGCTATGCATGTCGTGGAGCGCAATGGACGCAAGTACGCCGAAGCTGTCATTCACAAGAGCAAGCGCGGTTTTCGGCCGATATCTATGACCGGGACTGGTCAAGACGGGCGAAGGTACTACTCTTGCTGGGGTCTTGAGATGGGCGACAAGGCTCAGTAGGCGTTTGTGCCTATCGGCGACGCACATGAGGACGCGGCTTGTACAGCGAGCATGATCGACCGAACATCACGAAGATCGCGATTACCGTCGGCGTGGCCGTCGCATCGATTGCGTTCGTGATCGGCATTGTCGCCGTGGTCTTTGGGCTGTCGATGTCCCATGTTCGCTCCACCGAGGATTCCGCCTCCACCGAGATTGCTGCACAAGATACTGCGACGAGCACCGCGACGACGACCTCACAGCCGCCGCCGGCCTCGGCGAGCGCTGCGACGGCTCAGGTCGCGGCCACATCACCCGCTGCAGTCGCACCCGCGCCGGCTGCTGTCCCAGCGGCGCCTGCGGGAAGTGTCGGCGTCGTGGTGATCGATCCCGGGCATCAGGGCAAGGGCAACTCGGCGCTTGAACCAAACGGCCCTGGATCGTCGCGGAAAAAGGCGAAGGTCTCGAGTGGGGCCACAGGAGTCGCCACACATGTTGACGAAAGTGAGCGCAATCTCCAGATTGCCTTGGTGCTGCAGAAGGTGCTGGAGTCTCGCGGCGTCAAGGTCGTCATGGTACGCACCTCGCAGAAGGTGAACATTTCGAATGCTCAGCGCGCCCAGGTAGCCAACAATGCCCATGCTGACCTATTCATCCGTCTGCACTGTGACAGCGTGGACAACTCCTCGATCCACGGTCTGCTCACACTCAGACCCACGAAGAACTGGTATGCGGGCATCGACATGGTGGGGCCGAGCAAGATCGCGGCAAGCGACATACACAAGGCCACGCTCGCGGCCACCGGGGCACACGATCGCGGAATCACGCCGCGTGGCGACGAGACCGGCTTCAACTGGTCTAAGGTCCCGTCGGTTCTGGTGGAGATGGGTGTGATGAGCAACGCCGCTGAGGATCGCAAACTCGGCACCACGGCGTACCAGAACGAGCTTGCCGACGGGATGGCAAACGGCATCGTGAAGTTCTTGCAGTCGAAGTAGGCAGCCTGCGCGCGTGACGGCAATGCCGGGAGTCGAAGCGCGGACCGTTGCGCGAGCCCCGTGTTGGAGGCCGCGCGGTTTCGAGTGTGACGTCGATTGCGTTGTGCTTGACAGCTCCCCACATGCGCGTCGTAGACTGCCGAGTAACCGAACAGGCGCGCCTGTGACGGGGAAGAGTACTTCGGCGGATCGCTTGCAGAGAGTCGGGAACGGTGGAAACCCGGCGCGTGAGACCGAAGGAATGGGCCCCCGAGGCATCGGCACAAAGGTCAACGTGGACCGACTAGTGCCGACGGATCCCCACCGATAGCGGGGGCCGGGTATGAAGGCGAGCGTGCCGGAGTACCGCAGGACCAAAGTGGGCACGTCGCCAAGCGCGGCGGGTCAACAAGGGTGGTACCGCGAGGCGCAAAGCTCTCGTCCCTTGGAGGATGAGGGCTTTTTGTTTTGTCGGCACAACGGTGGGCGCGTTGGCCGGGCCGAGAGAATTGGCGAGGGAGAGGATGAGGCCAAGATGATACTGCCGAGCCGAGAAGAGTTCGCGCGTCTGGCAGCCGACCACGATGTCGTCCCCGTGGCGCGCGAGGTCTACGCCGACCTCGCCACTCCGATCAGCGCGTTCATGGCGCTCGCCGAGGGCGCCGAGCACGCGTTTCTGCTGGAGAGCGTGATTGGTGGCGAGCGGCTGGGCCGCTACAGCTTCCTTGGCGTGGGCGACCGCGAGGTTGTGAGCGCGCGCGGCAATGAGGTCGTGGTCGAGAACGGCGGCGTTTCCGGTGAGTTCGCCGAAGACCCGCTTCGCGTGGTCTCGCGGGAGCTGGCGGCAGGCAAGGTGGCGCGTGTGCCTGGGCTCCCACTCTTCGTCGGCGGGGCTGTGGGCTATGTCGGCTACGAGACGGCATCGACGTTTGAGCGGGTTCCTCGGCATGAGAACGATGTGCTCGGCGTGCCGGACTTCACGTTCATGATGGCCGACGTCGTGGTGGCCTTCGATCACGCTCGCCGAGTCATGCAGGTGATCGCGCCGACGAGGCCGGGAGGCGCGCCCGACATCGCGTACACAGCCGCGCTCGCGCGTATTGACGGCTACCTCAAGCGCATCGACGAGGGTCCGCGCGGTGCCGAGCTCGGCGCGTACGGGGTCGCCCGCGAGGTGCCGATGGACGCGCACACGACGCGCGAGGAGTTCATCGCGCAGGTCGAGCGCGCCAAGGACTACATTGCCGCCGGCGATATCTTCCAGGCGGTGCTCTCACAGCGCTACTCGGCGCCGTATGAGGGCGACGGCCTCGACCTGTACCGCGTGCTTCGGGCGGTCAACCCGTCGCCGTACATGTTCTACGTGCGGACTCGCGACGTGACGCTCGTGGGGTCGAGCCCCGAGCCGCTCGTGCGTGTCGAAGGCGATCAGGTGCTCACGCGTCCGCTCGCCGGGACGCGACCGCGTGGTGCCACGGCGGCCGAGGACGGCAGGCTGCGCGCGGACCTGCTTGCCGACGAGAAGGAGCGTGCCGAACACGTGATGCTCGTTGATCTCGGCAGGAATGACCTCGGGCGCGTGAGCAAGCCGGGAACGGTGAGCGTCGACGAGCTCATGGAGGTCGAGTACTACAGCCACGTCATGCACATCGTGAGCAACGTGACGGGCACGCTCGCGTCGGACAAAGACGCGTTCGATGCGCTCAAGGCGACGTTTCCGGCCGGCACGGTGAGCGGCGCTCCGAAGGTGCGTGCGATGGAGATCATCGCCGAGCTTGAGCCCGAGGCTCGCGGGCCGTATGCCGGTACCGTGGGCTACGTGGGGCTCGACGGAGCGATGGACATGTGCATCACTATCCGCACGGTCGTTCTCGCGAACGGGCGTGCGTACGTTCAGTCCGGAGCCGGCATCGTGGCCGACTCTGACCCGGCGACGGAATACGAGGAGTGCATGCACAAGGCGCGTGCGCTGCACAAAGCCCTTGAGCTGGCAGCTGGCATGAACGCCGAGGAGGCAGCTGGCGCCGCCGGTGGCGCCGGTGGCCCGGGCGGGGCCGCATCGCGCCGCTCAGGGTCCTCGGCGAGTCCACCGGCTTCGCCGGCGAACACGCCTGCGGAGTCCTCGCTTCGCGACGCGGCCCCGCCCGTCTCGCACGGCACCGCATCCGCGTCGAGCAGACCCGCCTCGACGTCGGGAACGGAGGTGTCGCGGTGATTCTCGTCATCGACAACTACGACAGCTTCACCTACAACCTCGTCCAGCTGCTCGCCGCGCTAGGAGCCGAAGTCGAGGTTCGGCGCAACGATCGCATCACCGCCGCTGACGCGCTCGCGCTCAAGCCGGCGGGCATCGTCGTGTCGCCGGGCCCGGGGACGCCAGACGACGCCGGCATCTCGCGCGATGTCATCCGGGCGGCTGCCGATGCTGGCGTGCCGGTTCTCGGCGTGTGTCTGGGCCATCAGTGCGTCGCCGAGGTCTACGGCGGCACGGTCTGCCGAGCACCGCGAGCTGTGCACGGGAAGACCGACGAGATCAGCCACGACGGGGAGTTCCTGTTCGCGGGGATTCCGAGTCCATTCACGGCGACGCGCTATCACTCCCTGTGCGTAGACGCCGACTCGGTGCCGGACGCACTCGTCGTCCAGGCGACCACACCCGATGGCGTGCTCATGGGTGTGCGCCACCGCGACCTGCCCGTCTTCGGCGTGCAGTTCCATCCCGAAAGCGTGCTCACGCCCGAGGGCACGAAGCTGCTCGCCAACTTCCTCGACATCACCGGTGAGGTGCCCCTTGCGCATGGAGCCTCCGGCACGCCGGGACTCGTTTCGGCGGCGGGTGGCTCGGCACGGGCGGCAGCTGGAGCCACGGCGGTCACTGACGTGGCCGGGGCGATCGGTCGGGTCGCGAGCGGTGCGTCGCTTGCCGAGGACGAGGCTCACACGGTGATGAACCAGGTGATGGATGGCGAGGCCACGCCGTCGCAGATCAGCGCGCTTATCACGGGCATGCGGATGAAAGGCGAGACAGTCGACGAGATCGTCGGCTTCGCGCGCGCCATGCGCGAGCACGCCACGCCGGTGCATCCGACGGTGGCGGGTTACATCGACACGTGCGGGACCGGCGGCGATGGCTTGCACACCTTCAACATCTCGACGACCACCGCGTTTGTGGTCGCGGGGGCGGGCGTGCCGGTCGCCAAGCACGGCAACCGCGCGGTCTCCTCGGCAGCTGGAAGCGCGGACGTGCTCGAGGCGCTCGGCGTCGATCTGTCGTTGTCGCCCGCCGACGTCGCGCGCTGCATCGACGACGTTGGCGTCGGCTTCCTGTTCGCGATGGCGCTGCACGCTTCGATGCGCCACGCCGGTCCGACCCGCCGAGAAATCGGCATCCGGACGGTCTTCAACATCCTCGGCCCGCTGACCAACCCGGCCGGTGCGAAGCGCCAGCTTCTCGGCGTCTACGACGCGCGGCTGGCTCCGGTGATGGCCGAGGTGGCCGGACGTCTCGGCGCTGAGCGGGTGCTTGTCGTCAACGGCCATCCAGGCATGGACGAAGTGAGCGCGAGCGGCTCGACGACGATCGCCGAGTTCGACGCGGCTGCTGGCGGAGTCCGCACGTGGGAATTCACACCCGAGACCGTGGGTATCGCACGCGGCACGCTTGCCGACATCGCCGGTGGCGATGCTGCCGAGAACGCCGAGATCGTGCGAGCGATCCTCTCTGGAGAAGCGGGTCCTCGGCGAGATGTGGTGTTGCTGAATGCGGCGGCGGCGTTTCTGGCGGCGGGCAAAGCTGCTGATGCTGCCGAGGGTGTGGCGCTCGCGCGCGAATCGATAGACTCAGGACGCGCGCTGGCGACGCTTGAGGCTCTGAGCGAGCTGTCGCAACGACTGGCGGCCGCCGCCAAGGCCGAAGAGAATGCGGAGGCAACCCCCTAGTGGCCGAGAGCTTCCTAGACGACATGGTCTCGCGGCGCACCGCTCGCTTGGTCGCGGAGTACGGGAGTCTGTCGCCCGCCGATCGGGAGCGGCTTGCTTGCTGCTCGCGGCCGGTGCGCGACTTCGCGGCCGTCCTCACCGATCGGCTCGATGTCGCCGTGATCGCCGAGGTGAAGAAGGCGTCGCCGAGTGCCGGTCCCATCGCGCCGCAGTGTGATGCGAGCAAACAGGCGCTGGCGTACCAATACGGTGGCGCGGCAGCGGTCAGCGTGCTCACCGAGCCAGAGAGCTTTGGCGGCAGCTTCGCCGACCTTTCTGACGTCGCCGACGCGGTTGAAGTACCGGTTCTCGCGAAGGACTTCGTCGTCGACCCCGTACAGCTGTTCATCGCGCGTGGGCACGGAGCCGACGCGATTCTGCTGATGGTGAGCGTGCTCGGTGAGGAAATCGGCGAGTACATCGACATCGCGGAGACGCTCGGCATGACGGCACTTGTCGAGGTCGTGAACCCTGCGGAGCTCGACGTAGCACTGCGAGCGGGCGCGAGGATGGTCGGCGTCAACAACCGTGACCTGCACTCGCTCGTTGTGGATGCTGCGTCAGCGCGCACGACGGTCGCAGAGGCGGCACAGGCCGGCGTGCTCGTGGTGGTGGCGAGCGGAACCCGGCATCGTGCGGATGTTGAGGCTGCTGCCTCGGTTGGCGCGCACGCGGTTCTTGTCGGCGAGGCGCTGATGCGCGAGGCATTTCCGGAGGACCTGCTTGAGGAGTTGACGGGGGTCGTGCGCGGACGTCCGTGAGCCAATAGAAGCGAGCTCGGTGTTGTAGGAGGACCGACGTCAGGGAGAGGAGATCGACCATGCCAGATAGAACACGCTACATGCTCGACGAGAAGATGATGCCGACGGCCTGGTACAACATCATGCCGGACCTGAAGAACCCGCCCGCGCCGCCCAAGGCGTTCGCGCCTGACGGCACCGAACTCACGATGGACCAGATCGGCGAGCGGCTGGCGATGCTGTTCCCGATGGAGTGCATCAAACAGGAGATGTCGACGGACACCTACATCGACATCCCCGGGGCGGTGCTCGACGTGCTCAAGACGTATCGTCCGTCGCCGCTCATTCGCGCTCGCGCTCTCGAACGGGTCCTCGGCCTGCCGGAGGGCGTCAAGATCTTCTACAAGTACGAAGGTGTCAGTCCGGCGGGCTCGCACAAGCCGAACACCGCGATTCCGCAGGCGTACTACAACAAGCAGGAGGGCATCACCAAGATCTCGACGGAGACGGGTGCCGGCCAGTGGGGCAGCGCGCTTGCAATCGCTGGCGCACTCTTTGGCGTGGATGTCGAGGTGTTCATGGTCAAAGTGAGCTACGAGCAGAAGCCCTATCGCCGCATCCTGATGGAGACGTATGGAGCGAGCGTGCACGCCTCACCGACGAATCTCACCGACGCGGGCACGCACGTGCTCGACATGGATCCCATGTCGACCGGGTCTCTCGGCATCGCGATCTCTGAGGCTGTTGAGGTGGCCGCGAAGAATCCGGACACGCACTACTCGCTCGGCAGCGTGCTCAACCATGTGTGCTTGCATCAGACGATCATCGGCCAGGAGGCTATCCAGCAGATGGAGATGGCCGAGGCCGAGGCCGACGTCGTCATTGGCTGCATCGGCGGAGGTTCGAACTTCGCGGGCATCGCGTTTCCGTACTACCAGCGCAAGCTGCAGGGCAAGAGCAACGCGCGTCTCGTGGCGGTCGAGCCGAAAGCCTGTCCGACGCTGACCGCTGGCGAGTATCGCTACGACCTCGGCGACGAGGCAGGCATGACGCCGCAGATGCTCATGTACACGCTCGGCCATGACTTCGTGCCGGCTGGTATTCACGCGGGCGGTCTGCGCTACCACGGCGACTCGCCGCTCGTTTCGCAGCTCGTGCACGAGGGCGAGGTCGAGGGCATTGCGGTCAACCAGATCGAGTGCTTTGACGCCGCCGTTCAGTTTGCTCGTGCCGAGGGGATTCTGCCTGCTCCGGAGAGCAGTCACGCAATCCGCGTTGCGATCGACGAGGCGCTTGCTGCCAAGGCGGCGGGCGAGGACAAGACGGTGCTGTTCAACTTGTCGGGCCACGGGCATTTCGACTTGGCGGCGTACGCCGCGTACAACGCTGGCGAGCTGGTGGACTACGACTTCGCCGCAGGCTCGACGCTGAGCGCGGAGAAGTAGGAGCCGTTGCGAGGGGGGCGGTCGGCGGGACCTTCGTTCGTGGTCCTCGGCGTGATCACGGTTCTGCCGCGATCATGCCAGCGGAGTACTCACTCCGGTCCCGCCGACCGCCTCGCCGACCGACCCTACTTCGGATCCGAAGATCATGGCGAAGACCAAAGGCACGAAAGAAGCCCTGGACGAAGAACCGGACGACAGACGAAGAACGAGCAACGCGATGCACTCCAGAGTCAGCCAGCAAGACGAACAACGACGGTTCACGTGAGGAAGCGCCAAGTGCACAGAACGCGAATCAAGATATGCGGCATCACGAACGCCCATGACGCGGGCCTTGCGGTTGACGCGGGAGCCGATGCCCTCGGCGTCGTGTTCGCGCCATCTCCTCGGCAGGTAAGCATCGAGCAGGCCGCTGCGGCGCTTGCCGAGGTGCCGCCTCCCGTGGCGCGCGTCGGCGTGTTTGTGGATGCTCCCGAGGCCGAAATTGCTCGCGCGGTTGCGCAGTGTGGGCTGACGGCCGTTCAGCTCAGCGGCCACGAGTCTCCGGAATTATGCGATAACTTGGCGGTCCCGGTGGTGAAAGTCATGCATATTGGCACGGATTTCGATTCAGTGAGGGCCGAGTCTTACCGGGGGCACGCCGCCGCCCTCCTACTCGACACATATGTTGCTGGCAAAGCGGGCGGTACTTCACAAGCGTTTGATTGGCTCACACTAGGCGTGCTTCCCGGTTGGGCTCAAATCTTCATCGCTGGGGGACTGAATCCAAACAACGTCGCATCGTGCATTGGCGCACTGCGCCCATTTGCCGTCGATGTCTCATCCGGGGTCGAGGAATCACCCGGCATCAAGAGTCCAGAGAAGATACGTGCGTTCGTTGCTGCGGTACGCCGCGCCGACGAGGAGGTCTGAAGCGTGAGCGAACAATCCGTGCCCAATCGCGAGTACGCAGTCCCCGATGACTCGGGTTTCTTCGGTCCCTACGGTGGCGCGTTCGTGCCCGAGACGGTCATCCCGGCGCTCGAGGAACTCGCCGCAGCCTACGCAGACGCGAAAGCTGATCCCGCATTTGCCGAGGAACTCTCGGCGTTGCTCGGCGACTACGTGGGTCGGCCGACGCCGCTCTATCGCGCCAATCGGCTCGCCGAGGCGGTGGGCTTGCGCGCGGTCTACCTGAAGCGCGAGGACCTCTGTCACACGGGGGCGCACAAGATCAACAACACGCTCGGCCAATGCCTGCTCGCCAAGCGTATGGGCAAGCAGCGCGTGATCGCCGAGACCGGTGCCGGACAACACGGCGTCGCCACTGCGACGGCCGCCGCGCTCATGGACCTGGAGTGCGCCGTCTTCATGGGCGTCGAGGACATTCGCCGACAAGCCCTCAACGTCTACAAGATGCGTCTGCTCGGCGCCGAGGTTCTGCCGGTCGAAGAGGGGACGGGCACGCTTGCCGACGCCGTGACTGCGGCACTTCGCCACTGGGTGGAGCGCGTCGACGACACGTTCTACGTGCTCGGTTCCGCAGTTGGCCCCCATCCCTACCCAATGATCGTGCGCGACTTCCAGCGCGTGATCGGCGACGAGACGATCGCGCAGCTTGCCGAGAAGGGCGTCGAGCACGTCGACGCTGTGGTCGCGTGCGTCGGCGGCGGCTCCAACGCCATCGGCACCTTCTATCCCTTCATCACCACCGTGCCTGCCGAGGAACGCCCGCTGCTCATCGGCACGGAAGCGGCCGGCCTCGGCGTCGACACCGACAAGACCGGCGCCTCGATGACGCTCGGCACGCCTGGCGTGATGCACGGCTTCTACAGCTACCTGCTCCAAGACGACGCCGGCAATCCACTTGAGGCCTACAGCATCAGCGCCGGCCTGGACTACCCGGGCGTCGGCCCCGAGCACTCGTACCTGCGCGATGAGGGCTTCGTGCGCTACGAGCCGGTTACCGACGCCCAGGCGCTTGCCGCATTCGAGCAGCTCACCAAGCTCGAGGGCATCATTCCGGCAATCGAGAGCAGCCATGCGCTCGCCCTGCTCCCGCGACTCGCCGAGGAACTCGGCAGTGATGCGACGGTCGTAGTCACGCTCTCCGGCCGAGGCGACAAGGATATCGACATCGTGAGGGAGGCCGGGCTGTGAGAGACGAACGCGTCCCCGACGCTGCCGAGGGTGCGGCCCTTCGCTCAGGGTCCTCGGAGTGTCCACCGGCCTTGCCGGCGAACACGCCTGCGGAGTCTTCGCTACGGGCCGCACCCTCGGCAGCGTCGCAAGGCGATCGTCTCTCAGCAGCTTTCACTTCGGGGCGACCGGCACTCGTCGCCTACGTGATGGGCGGCTATCCGGATCGGGCGACGTCGCTTGAGGCGCTACACGCGCTCGCGGACGCAGGCGCCGACGTCATCGAGCTCGGCATCCCGTACGCTGACCCGCTTGCCGACGGCCCGACCATTCGCGACGCAGCCGACGCTGCGCGTGAGGCTGCGGGTGGTGCCTTCGGCCTCGCCGAGACGATCGAGCTTGCGGCCGACTTCCTCGCGCAGGCCGTTGGCGAGGCGCCGCCGCTCGTGCTCATGGGTTACCTGAATCCGCTGATGCGCATGGGCCTGCCCAAGGCCGCCTCGGCAATTCGCGATGCTGGCGTCTCGGGCGTGATCGTGCCCGATCTGCCACCGGACATGGCCGGACCGTGGCTGGCGGCGTCGACCGGAATCGACACCGTCTTCTTGGCGGCCCCGACGTCGACGCCAAAGCGATTGGCCAAAGTCGGTCAGATGTCGCGCGGGTTCGTCTACTGCGTGTCCACGACCGGCGTGACAGGCGAACGCAGCGAATTGCCGAGCGACCTCGCGGCACTGGTCGCGCGCGTGCAGGAAGCGACGGAGCTGCCGGTTGCGGTCGGCTTCGGCGTTTCGACGCCAGAACAGGCGGCGGTCGTGGCGCGAAGTGCCGACGGCGTGGTCGTAGGTAGCGCGATCGTGAAACGCCAAGACGACATCCGCAATCTTGAGGCCTTCGTGCGTGAGCTGGCCGATTCGGTTCATGCGAGTCGAGGGGAATCCACACAGCGTCCTCACAACTTTGGGACTCCAGAGGAGCACAATAACTGAGAAGATTAAGGTACGCTTCTCTAACTAATTGCTGAGAGAGCACGTCCCAGAGGTGGAGGTTCGATGAGAGGCACGTACTGCGTCGCGTCTCTTTGGCGCATGGGTTGTAGGTCTCGATCTGGATGGTCACGATGACCGAGGAGATGGACAGGACCGAACCCATCAGTACGCAGCCCACAAGGACCGGGCCGAGGAGGGCGGAGCCGAGGAAACGCAGGTCGCGCAAAGGCCAGTGGGGCATGGTCGCGGTCGCTGTGATAGTCGTTCTAGTGGCGGGCTTTCTCGTGTGGTCCGTTGTCGGCAAGAAGAGTTCGGCGACGCGCTACATCACCTCGCAGCCCACTCGGGGAACGCTCACGCTTGCTGTCGCGGGCAATGGCAACGTGATCAGCAAGAACTCAGCTTCGGTCAATCCGCCGATATCCGGCACTGTCACGGAGCTCTCCGTTAGTCTCGGCTCGAAGGTCAAGAAAGGCGACGTGCTCTTTGTAATCGACAACGCGTCGCTTGATGCCAGCGTGAAGTCGGCGAAATCCAACTACCAATCGGCCAAGGCAAGCACACTGAAGGCCGAGCAATCTGAGTTGCAGGCCGATGTCAGCCTCAAGACCGGCGTGCTTCAGGCGAAACAGTCGTTGGAGCAGGCCAAAGCGTCCGTCGCCAATGCCGAGACAGCTCTGACCAAGGCCGAGACGGCGGTTCCGTACTCGGCGAATGACGTGACGGCTGCCAAGCATTCGCTGAACGCCGCGAAGTTGGGGCGGGAAACCGCGCAGAAGAACTACGATCACGCATGTGAATTGCAGCGTGACGGGCACGCGGCCGCACAGGAATCCTACGACTCGGCGGTGACCGCACAGAGTGCTTCGTACATGAACTACCAGCAGGCGATAAAGAACGCCGATCAACGCACGGTGACCTCACCGATCAGCGGCTACATCACGACACTCAACATTACCAACGGAGATCAAATCGGCAGCGGCACGAGTGGCACGAGCAGCTCGTCGCGCAGCACGGGTGGCTCGAGTTCGTCAGGCTCGTCAAGCTCGTCTTCGAGCAGCTCCAACAGCACGCCGATCGTCATTTCCGACCTCTCGAGTCTGGAAGCTCAAGTCCAGATCGCCGAGACGGACCGGCCCAAGGTCAAGCTCGGCCAGAAGGTCGAACTCACGTTTGACGCCGTGCCCAACCTCACTATCACGGGCAAGGTGGAAACGATCGACGCCGTCGGGACCTCGAGTTCGGGAGTTGTCACCTACAACGTCACGATCACGTTCGACGTTCAGGACAGCCGTCTGAGCCCGGGGATGAGCGCTTCGGCTTCAATCATCACGCAAGTGGACACCGACGTCCTGCTTGTGCCCAACGCCGCCGTGAAGACGGATTCGAGCGGCGCGTCTTACGTGCAGGTCCTGCCAAGTGCCAACGGTGCCGGCCCACCCCGAGACGTCACAGTGACAGTCGGGGCCGCAGGCGACACTCAGACCGAGATCAAGAGCGGCCTTTCAGGCAATGAGTACGTGGTGACGCAGACTATCTCCGCGAACTCCGGAACGCCGGCATCCGGGTCGTCGCGCAGCGGTTTCTCGGTGATCGGCGGCGGCGCACGCGGTGGGGGCGGTTTCCGAGGACCCGGGAACTAGTCGATGATCGTCATTCAGGATCTGTGCAAGGTGTATCACGGCGGGTTTGGTGCAGATACCGTTGCGCTTGATGGCATCTCACTCACCGTCGAAGACGGGGAGTTCGTTGCGATCATGGGGCCTTCAGGCTCCGGCAAGTCGACGCTCATGAATATCCTCGGATGCTTGGACACGCCGACGTCGGGTCAGTACTTCCTTGATGGTGAGGATGTTGCGCAGCTTGACGATGACGAGCTCGCAGACATCCGCAACTTGAGGCTCGGTTTCGTGTTCCAGTCATTCAACCTTCTGCCCCGTGCGACAGTGATGCGCAACGTGCTCCTGCCGCTCATGTACTCAACCATCAAGAAGTCCGACCGGTACGAACGGGCGTACACGGCGATGGACGCAGCCGGGATTCCCGAAGATCTGTGGTACCACAAGTCCAACGAGCTGTCTGGCGGTCAGATGCAACGCGTGGCGATTGCGCGCGCTCTTGTCGACGACCCGAGTCTGATCCTTGCCGACGAGCCCACCGGAAACCTCGACACCAAGACGGGCGAGCACATCCTGTCGACGTTCCAGAGGCTCAATGACGAAGGCCGAACGGTCGTGCTTATCACTCACGAGCCCGATGTCGCCGAGCATGCGAAGCGCATCGTACACGTGCAAGACGGCAAGATCCTCTCGGATGAGGCGGTTGTTCAGCAGCGAAGAGCGTGGGAGGTGAGTATCGATGCGTCTTGATGATGTCCTTGAAGAGACGGCGTTTTCGGTGTCGTCGAACAAGGTTCGCTCGGCGCTAACCATTCTCGGCATCGTGGTCGGTATTGCGTCGGTGATCGTCATGGTTGCGATCGGCCAGGGCGCTCAAGCATCGATCACCAACTCGATCAACCAAGCCGGCTCCAACCTCATCATGGTGATGCCAGGGTTCGGGGGTGGAGGCGGCGCTGTTCGGGGCGCGCGTGGAAGTGCGCTTTCACTTACCGAGGAAGACGCGCAGGCAATTCAATCGCAAGTCCAGGGTGTGAGCGCCGTCTCTGAGGAGAGGTCCACGCGAGAGCAGGTCATCGCGGGAGCCAACAACACCAACACGCAGATCATGGGTGCGACGCCCGCGTACGCGAACGTGCACAAGGTGGAGATCGCGCAGGGACAGTTCATCCAACCGGACAACGTTGCTTCGGTCGCGCGCGTAGCGGTGCTCGGCCCAACCACGCGTGACGACCTGTTCGGAACCGACGCGAACGCAGTTGGCAAACGCGTGCGCATCAACGGCATCGACTTCTTGGTCATCGGCGTGACGGTGCCCAAAGGCGGGAGTGGATTCAACAACCAAGACGACATGATCTACGCGCCGCTCACCTCAGTGCAGCAGCTTCTTGTCGGCGACAGTCATCTGTCTGAGATCAGCGTCGAGGCGGACAGCGCCAACGACATCACGTCAGTGGAGCAGCAAATCACCACGCTGCTGCTTTCTCGGCACAAGATCTCTGATCCCACGCAGGCTGACTTCAACGTGCTTTCGCAAAGCGACATTGCCGCGACCGCGACAACGATCACAGGCACCTTCACCATCGTCTTGGCATCGATCGCCGGTATCTCGCTTCTGGTCGGTGGCATCGGCATCATGAACATGATGCTAACGGCGGTTACCGAGCGTACGCGAGAGATAGGACTGCGCAAGGCGGTCGGTGCGCGACGAGCGGATATCAGCGTGCAGTTTCTGGCCGAGTCGGTTGCGCTGACCTTCCTGGGCGGTCTGATTGGCGTGTTGCTCGGTATTGGCATGTCGGCAGGTCTGACCGCGTTTGCCGGCATAAGCACTCAGGTGTCGATCCCGTCAGTGCTTCTGGCCGCAGGCGTGAGCATTGGGATCGGCGTCGTGTTCGGCTACTACCCGGCGCTGAGGGCTTCAGGAATGAATCCCGTCGAGGCGCTTCGTTATCAGTAGGCTCGCGAGAGAAAGGCGCGTATTCATGAAGACGGCAATTTGGGCAGTACTCGCGGCAGTACTCTTTGGTGCCCTTGGATTCTGGGGCGGAGTCACCTACCAGAAGGCTCAGGCGCCCAGCGCCAGCTTCGCCGGTCGGTTTGGCGGCGGCGCCGGAGGATTCGGTAGCTCGAGCAATGGTGGTTCGCGTAGCGCCGGAGGTGTGCGCGGAGCGAACGCGGCCAACGTCGCGACGGGCACGGTGATTTCAGAGGACGCGCAAAGCATCACAGTCAAGACCGCCGATGGCGGGTCAAAGACCCTGTTCGTGTCCTCGCAGACGGAGATCTCCAAGCAGCAGGTGCTGACCACGAGCGACATCAAGGTCGGCGATCAGATCGCCGCGTTCGGTCAGGCGGCCAATGGTGGTATTGACGCGCGCATGGTGCAGATCGTGCCGCCGGGAGGAAGCTTCCGGTTTGGTGGCTTCGGCGGTCCGCGCGGCGGTGGGCAAGGCGGTCCACAGGGCGGTTCGTCGTCCAACGGCGGCTAGCATCGGGGCGGCAGCTCGTCTGCCAAGCGACGACTCCTGTGCCGGGTTCGCGAGACAACCCGAACGCCGGGTAGAGTGGCGGCGACAGCTCGGGCGCTACGTCGATTCCGCGGTGGCTATTGGATGCCGCGAAGGCGTAGCGCCGAGTAGCCCCTCTTGAACTTCTTGACCTTCTTGACAGCCGGATGCCCTGATCTGGATTCCTCCAGGGCCCAGTACTTTTTGTGCTTCTTGCTCTTCCAGCCGCCGAAGATCTCGACGTGGCCGCTGCGGCGCACGGCGTCACCAGGCTTGAGCTGGCTCATAGAAATGCGGCGCGCCTTCTTGCGGATTGACGAGGACGTGTAGGACCTGTTGAGTTGCCACGCCATCGAGACGAATCCGGAGCAGTCCCGACGGTATCCGTGGTAGTACGCCGACTGGCTGTAGCGGACCTTCTTGTGGATCCAGTGGTTGGCCCGCTTGATCACTTCGTTGCGCGTGATTGCGTGCGCTGCTGCAACGTTCGTGACGAGCAGTAGAGTCGCCGAGAGGACGACGATGGCCGCAATTCGACGTGCGGCCGACAATCCCGTGAGGGTTCCGTGCACCTTCACACGACTTCCTTCCTCCGGTTACAAAGACGCTCGAAGGCCGTGCCGGAAACGCATGGTCGGTGCTTCGAGCGTGCCGCACATCCCGAATGTTCGTGCGTGCCTGGGTGTGCCCGGGCGGCGGCCGAAGGCCGTAGGTCGCAAGATCGATGCCACTTCCGGCAACGCCCAGGTAGGTTACGGAATATAAACGGGGCAGTTCGGAGGGGGTGTGGTCTTGCTGGAGCGCTTTCGCGGAATGCGACAAGAAGTGCGCTCTGGGCACCCCCACCTCGGGTAGACTCGTGACGTGCGCTATGGGAACGTGGCGCTTCCACGCGAAAGAGAAAGGTCACCCGATGCGCGTTGCGCTGGCTCAGATCAACACGGTTGTGGGCGACATCGACGGCAACGCACGTCGCGTGATTGCGGCGGTGGCTGCTGCCCAGGAGCAAGGTGCGGGCTTCACGCTCATCCCCGAACTCGCCATCACGGGCTATCCGCCAGAGGACCTTCTGCACAAGGATCATTTCGTCGAGGACAACCTCGACGCACTCGAGATGGTGTCGGCCGCGTGCACCCAGATGACGCTCGTCGGTTTCGTCGACAAGTTCGACGGCGCCCTCTACAACGCGATGGCGCTGTGCGGGAACAACCGCGTGTTGCAGGTCTACCACAAGCGTCGCCTGCCCAACTACGGCGTCTTTGACGAGGAGCGCTATTTCACGCCGGGCGAGTCGCTCGGCCTCACTGAACTCGGCGGAGATCTGTTCGCCGAAAGCATCTGCGAAGACATCTGGGTGCCTGAGATCGCTGCCGAAGCTGCCGAGCAGGGCGCCAGGGTGCTCTTCAACATCTCGGCGTCCCCGTATCATGCGGGCAAGGGCGATGAGCGCGAGCAGATGCTTCAGGCGCGTGCGCGCGACAATCAGATGTGGGTTGTGTACTGCAATCTTGTCGGCGGCCAAGACGAGCTCGTCTTCGACGGCCGCAGCGTGATCATCTCCCCGGACGGTGACGTGCTGGCTCGTGGAGCCTCCTTCGCCGAGGACCTGGTGATCGCCGATTTCACCCCAATATCCAAGCTGGGGGCGTCGGCCGATCTTGCACCTATGCTCGCTGGAGAAGAGGCCGTCTACGAGGCAATCAAGCTGGGCCTTGGGGACTACGTGCGCAAGAATGGCTTCACCGACGTCGTCTTCGGCCTTTCCGGCGGCATCGACTCTGCGCTCGTGGCGGCGATCGCTGCAGATGCGCTCGGTCCGCAGCACGTTCACTGCGTGCTCATGCCCAGCAGGTACTCGTCGGAAGGCAGTGTCACCGACTCGCGCGAGCTGGCTGCCGCTCTCGGCATTCACACAGTGGAGCTGCCGGTCGAGGCGCCGTTCCAGGCGTTCCTCGGCACGCTTGA
>CAZIPN010000010.1:0-64024 GCA_964541225.1 uncultured Eubacteriales bacterium | reverse complement strand
TTGCCCTGTGGGGCCGCACCTCGTTGTAGCGCTTCACGAACGCGTCGATCTGGGCCTGTCGGACTGCCAGCGCTCGTTGGGGAGTGCGGCCTCGAAGCGTATCCACGAGCTGCGAGGGCGCTTGTGAGGCTGAGGCGTGACGAACCCGACACTGCTCAAGACGGACAAGTACTTGCGGTCGATGCTGGCGCCGCCGACCATTGCGCTTGCCCGCCCGGTTCGGCAAGCGCGTTCTTCGTGGCGGAGGCGATACCTGGTTATGGTGGTTCTTGGGACAATCCAATGACTCATTTCCGCAAGCATCAGTTTGACCCCTCCGGACCTTATGAAACACCGCAGGAATGGGTCGATGCTGGCCAGGCATTTCGATCCCAGGCGGCAGACGGTGAATTCATCGTTCGCTCCGCCGTCGGCGCTGACAGGGTTTGGATCGGAGATCCTGAGACTAGTCAATTCGGGGTCTACTATCAGAATGGCAACCTCCGCACGTTCTACACCAAGGAGAATGGCGATATGGCCGAGTACATGGCCGAGCAGGGCGGGATCTACATCAACCAAGCAGGCGAATCCCTGAAAGGATGGGCCGAAGCTGCGCCCGGTGAGGCGGAGGCCCTGATCGAGGAGTTACCGGGCCTGGTTCCCTAAGATGGAAGGATCAATTCATGGATGAGCGATGGTTCGTGTGCCCGGCCTGCGGCTTTCGGCGCATGAGCGAACCCGCCGTCACAGGGGACGGTCAATCCCTCTCCTTCTACGTCTGCCCCTCGTGTCTGATTGAGTTCGGCTTTGATGAGGCCGACTCGGGAGGCTGCTACAAGGACTGGCGGGCCAAGTGGATCATCGACGGAACCCCCTTCCGAGGCGCGTCGGTGGGCATCAATGAACCCTCTGACTGGTGCCCGTCAGAACAGCTGCAGAATCTGCTGGCTGGCACCTACCGTCTCGAACCCTTGGAACTTGAAGTGCCTGAGGCTACAGCGGCACACGACTGGCTTGTCTCGAGGGGGATGAGAGAGGTGGAGTTCCTGAGCGAACTGCGGGACGGAATACCGCGCGGGCATCTGAGTGCCCTCGTCGACGCTTTGTGTCCGGCATTCACCAGGCTGGAGTCTGGCGACCGGGGTCTGCTGCTGGTCCGTGTGCTATACAGAATCCTGTGGTTGGCTCGCCACTAGCCTGTTCGAGAAGCCCAGCTGCGAGCTGGTCAATGGTTCGGAATTCCGCAACCACCGCTTCGAATACCGAACTCGACAAGCTCGGTGTCCTTCACACGCTGATTCGCCCCGGACGCCCGCAGTCCAACGGCTTCGTGGAGCATGTCCAGCGCACCATCCTGGAGGAATGCTGGAAGCCCGCTTTCGCCCGCTACCTGGTCCCGAAGTACATGGGACTGCGGCGCGAACTGGAGCGCTATCTCTGAGAGTGCAACTTCGACCGGGCGCACAACGGGCGCCTGACGAAAGGCCGGACGCCCGCCGAGGTTCTCGGTGCAAGCAAGATATGGAGGTAGCAGACGGGATGTGTCGCTACATCTCGGGGTCAGTACGGCCTAGTCCTGCTTGCTGAACAGCGCGACTGCAGGCACGAGGAAGACGACGAAGAACCCGCACAGGAACAGGACTTCGAGCCCGACGGACGCCAGACGGAACTGCGCCATCACTGCTGCGGGCAGCAGCATCTGTCGCAAGGCGTCGACGCCATAGGTGACGGGGATGAAGCGAGCGATGAGCGTGACCCAGGAACCGTGGGTGAGCGGGAAGAACGCGCCGGACAGGAACAGCATCGGCATGATGACGAACTGCATGATGACCTGGAAGCCCTCCATCGTCTTCTGACGAGCCGCTATCAATAGTCCCAGCGACGACATGACGGCCGCCAGCAGAAGCATGATTAGGAGAAGGCCGATCGCCTCCACCACGCCAAACGTCACGCCGATCAAGGGCGCGAGCACGAGGATGAGTGCTCCTTGGGCCATCGCAACCGTGGAACCCCCAGCGATCTTGCCGATCGCCACCGACGTGCGTGAGACCGGTGCAACCAGGACTTCCTTGAGGAACCCAAACTCACGGTCCCAGACGATCGAGACTGCCGACATGATCGAGGTGAACAGCACCGACATGCCGAGAATCCCCGGGAACAGAAACGCAAGGTAGTTGAAGTTGCTGCCGAGACCAGCGGCAGCTGCGGCCAGCGGACCGCCGCTCGACATCACGCCTTTGATAGCACTCGAGATGCCGCCGCCCAGTACCACGAGGAACAGCACCGGTTGGGCGATGGAGCCAAAGATGCGGCTTCTGTCCGTGAAGAAGCGCAGCACTTCGCGGTACCACACCGTATACGCACCCAGGAGTTCTCTGCGCACGTTCATAGTCTGGTGATCCCCCCTGTCCTCACCGTCGGCCACGTCCCCACGCGCCGCGCTGCGCGCGCATGCGTTCCGTTCCGGAAGCTTCGCTTTCGCGGATGGTGCGGCCGGTGAGCTTGATGAAGACGTTCTCGATGGTGGGGCGCTGCAGCGACACGCTCACCACCTCGACAGGTGAGGAAGCGTTTGACAGCGTGGTCATGGCGTGTGGGATGAAGCGCCCGCCCTCGGCAGTCTCGATGACAAGCTTGCCGGACTGGGTGATCTGCGGATCCACGCCGTACGTCTCGGCGAGGAGCGTGGCGGCGCTGGCATTGTCGGCAGTCTCAAGAGTGACCACATCGCCGCCCACCATGGCCTTGAGCCGGTCCGGCGTGTCAAGCGCGATGATCTTGCCGTGGTCCATGATCGCGATCCGATCGCAGTTCTCGGCCTCGTCCATGCTGTGAGTGGTCAGGAACAGCGTCAGACCTTTGTCGTGGCGGAGCTTGAGCAAGTAGTCCCAGATGTGCGCTCGTGTCTGTGGATCCAGCCCGATGGTGGGCTCGTCGAGGAAGAGCACTTCCGGGTGATGCAGAAGACCTCGCGCGATTTCAAGCCGTCGCTTCATTCCGCCGGAGAACTCGCGCACCTTCTCTTTGGCCTTGTCGGCGAGTTCAACCATGTCGAGGAGTTCGGCGGATCGCGCAGCAAACTGCTCTCGCGTGACGCCATAGAGCATCGCGTGGAACTTCAGGTTCTGGAAACCGGTGAGACGCTCGTCGAGCGTCGGGTCTTGGAAGATGAGGCCGATGCACTTGCGCACGGCGTCTCGCTCACGGGCAACGTCGTGTCCTGCCACGCGTGCGCTGCCGCTCGTGAGTTTGAGCAGGGTGCACAACATGCTGATAGTGGTGGTCTTGCCTGCGCCGTTTGGCCCAAGGAATCCGAACAGCTCGCCCTCGTTCACCTCAAAGCTCACGTCGTCGACCGCCGTGAAGTCTCCGAACTTGCGTGAGAGTCCTGCTACTTCGATGACTGGCATGAGGCTCCCGATCGAATGCGGTGCTTGGGGTCAAGACCGAGCGTCGCCGTGCAGACGGTGTTGGTGAGCTGGTCCATTGTTCGAAGTTCCCGCACATCACGGGTCTCTAACTCAGTGGGAAAGTAGGGGAGAGCGTGGAGGTGCGTGACCCTCGATGTGAAGGATGAGCCCGCCGTTGGGGTCACCTGGGTTATGCTGCACGGTGCACATGAACGAAGACGAAGGAGATTCACGTGACCAACGGGATCCGCCGAATCGGAATCCCGCGCGCTCTGCTCTATCACAAGCGAGCCGCATTGTGGGACGCGTTCTTCTCGGCGCTTGGCATCGAGGTGGTCGTGAGCCCCCCCAGCAATCGCGCAATCGTCGGGACAGGCTGCAGCCTGTCTGTGGATGAGACGTGCCTGTCGGTCAAAGTCGCGATGGGGCATATCGATTGGCTTGCCGACCGCTCAGAAGCCATCCTGGTTCCGCGATACGTCTCGATCAAGCGGGGCGAACTTGAGTGCACAAAGATGTGGGGCATTTACGACATTGCGCGCAATTCGTTGCAGGGAATCGACATCGTTGCGTATTCGGTCGACGACAGCAAAGAGACGCATCGGCGCACACGAGAGTCCGGTGAGCTCTATCGCCTGGCTCGTCGGCTCGGCGCCCCCGCCTCACGCGCTGCGTTCGCGACGGCGAAAGCGATCAACGCCCAGAAGCGCGCGACGGCCGAACGCGTTCGGACGCAGGAAGCTCTGCGCAACACGCGCTCCGACGGCCCCCGGGTCATGGTCGCGGGTCACGCCTACAACCTATTCGACGAGACCATTGGCGTGCCGATCATCAGGGAGCTGAAGGCCCAGGGTTGCGAGGTGGTCGACTCAGAAGCCGTCGATCACGTGCTGGCTGCCCGTCTCGCGAAGCAACTATCGCCGACGTTGTATTGGACGAACAGCCGACAAGTTCTCGGCGCTGTTGAGCACTGGCGACACCACGTGGACGGCATCGTGTTTCTCGTGACGTTTCCGTGTGGCCCGGACTCGCTTGTGACCGAGCTTGCCGTTCGCAAGATGAAGGGCGTGCCGATGGTGACGCTCGTGATCGACGAGCACTCCGGGGAGACTGGTCTGCAAACGCGGCTCGAAAGCTTCGTGGACATACTGCGGATGCGCCGAGGGGACGGCATGGTCAGTGGCAACCGGGGTGCTGCATGACCCGCCGAATCGCGTCTTTCCCTCACATGGGCGACTACGCCTACGTTTTCAAGGATCTCGCGCACTTGCTGGACTGCGAGCCAAGGATTGCTCCGCCGATCACGAAGCGCACGCTTGAGATCGGCGCGAAGCACAGTCCCGAATTCGTGTGTCTGCCGTTCAAGTACAACCTCGGAAACTTCATCGAGGCGATCGAAGACGGCGCCGACGTCATCATTCAGGCAGGTGGGGGATGTCGTTTCGGCTACTACGCAGCAGTGCAGGAAGCCATCTGTCACGACATCGGCTATGACGTCGACTTCATCCAGCTCTCCAGTGAAGTCGACATTTCCTCGATCGTGCGATTCATGCGCCGACACAACAAGCACATCTCGGCTCGCGAGATGAAGCGTGTCATCAACCTCACCTGGGGCAAGCTTCGCGCGTTAGACGCGATCGAAGACGTCATGCGCAAGAACTTGGGATTCGAGGTCGAGGCTGGTGCGCACGACACCGTGTACAAGGAGTTCTTGAGTGCTTTGACCGAGGCTCCACACAAGGATGCTGTCGAGCGAATCGAGCGCGAGGCGCGGGAAGCGTTTGCGGCGATCTCGATTGACAAGCCCGAGAACCCCATGCGCGTTGCGGTTGTCGGCGAACTGTATGTGCTGATGGAGCCGTTCTCCAACATGGACGTCGAGAGACAGCTGGCGGCTCGTGGGGTTGAGGTGCACCGCTTCTGCAACGTGACGGGCATCATCGACAACACAATAGCCGGCTATCCGCACGTGCAGCGCATGCTGGACACCACGCAGCCCTACCTCGAGTTCAATCCCGGGGCCGAAGGAGCGTACTCGGTCTACTACACGCTCAAACTCATGGAAGAGGGTTTCGACGGCATCATCCACGTCAAGCCATTTGGCTGCATGCCTGAGGTCACCGCGATGTCGGCGTTGCAGCGCATATCGCGCGAGCGCACCTTCCCGATTCTCTTTCTGTCCTACGATGTTCAGACATCTGGCACCGGAGTGCTGACGAGGCTTGAGGCATTCTGCGACATGCTTTCCATGCGGCGAAAGGAACCGATCAATGCCTGACGGCTATCTTGGAGTCGATGTTGGCTCCATCTCAACCAAGGCCGCTGTTGTCGGCGACGACGGCGAGGTCTTTGCCAGCGCGTATCTGTGGACCGAGGGCAATCCAGTTGCCGCCGTGCGTCGCTTGCTCACCGAGCTTGCCGAGCAACTGCGCGACAAGGACGTGTCCGTGGTCTCGGTCGGAACCACGGGTTCGGCTCGTGAGCTTGTCGGAGCGATGCTGGATGCGCAAGTGGTGAAGAACGAGATCACAGCGCATGCGGTCGGGACGCTGTCGATGCATCCAGAGGTGCAGACGATCCTGGAGATCGGCGGGCAAGACTCCAAGATCATCGTCTTGCGCAACGGGATCCCGGTCGACTACGCGATGAACACGCTGTGTGCGGCTGGCACAGGCTCGTTTCTGAGTTCGCAGGCGCGGCGTCTCGGGATCCCCGTCGAGGAATTCGGCGATTACGCGCTGCGCTCGAAGCGGCCCACCAAGATCGCGGGTCGTTGCACCGTCTTCGCCGAGTCGGACCTCGTTCACAAGGCGCAGATCGGGCATCCGATCGAAGACATCATCGCTGGTCTGTGCCGAGCGATCGTGACCAACTACCTGAACAACGTGGGCAAGGGCAAGGAGATCCTTGCGCCCGTGGTGTTCCAGGGCGGTGTCTCCAAGAACATTGGGGTGGTCAAGGCATTCGGCGACATCACCGGCGAGGAGATCATCGTCGATGACACAGGCCACTTGATGGGGGCGATTGGAGCGGCCATTCTCGCTCGGCAGAGTGGACAGCGCGTGCCATTCGCATTCGATGTTCGTGAAATGCACTTTGAGACGATGGGCAAAGAATGCGGGGGCTGCGGCAACGACTGCGAAATCGTGCTTGCCGTGCGTGACGGCAAGCCGATCGATGCGTGGGGCAATCGGTGCGCGAAGGGCGTCGAGCGAGCGAAATCCGACCTGCAGGTCCCCCTCGAGGTCTAGGCTGCCCCGGACCCCCTTGCGCGCGAGATCGAATTGGCTGACCCACATCCGCGCAGTGACACGCACGCGCCGAACGTCACGCAGACCGCCGAGACGGCATGCTCTTGCGCCACCGAGGTATCCTTGGGTACGTACGTCCTGCACAGAAAGGCCCTGTCTAGCCGAGAGGACCAACAGGGTCGATTGCCGCAAAGACCAAGGGGGACCGACGATGACGTGGAGACGGCTACTCCGCGGCGTTGCGCTGACGGGGGCATTCGTAGTCCTGGCGGCGTTCGTGCCCGCCCTTGCGACTGCGGCGACTCTGACCCAGCGACCGCAGATCGCGATAGGTTTTGACGACGCCCCCCAGGATGCGCCGACCCTCCTGAGCATACTTGAGCAGAAGGGGGCCAAGGCCACCTTCTTCATTGAAGGCGACTTCGCCGAGCTACGCCCCGCGCAGGCGCAAGCGATCGCATCTGCAGGCATGCTCATCGGCAATCACTCCTACGATCATCCCGATTTCGCCACCTCCACGCCGGAGTTCGTCTACGACAACTTGGTGCATGCACAAGACACGATCCAGGCGATCACTGGCGTGACGCCCCACTGGTACCGCTCTCCCTATCTTCGATGGAATGACGCGTACATGACGGTTCTTCCGGAGCTTGGCCTGCAGATCTCCTGGCCGACGATCAATCCCAAGGACTGGGCCGGCACTCCGGCTCAGGACATGATTGACCTCGTGCGCGAGCAGGAAGCTGCGGGTGGCGTTGTCGAGCTGCACGACATGAACTACCAAACCAACACCATTGAGGCGCTTCCGGGACTGATAGACGGTCTTCACGAGGACGGGTACGAGCTCGTCACACTCGACGACATCGGCTACGGCTCGATCGAAGGCAGCGTGACGGCGGCACATGGAGGAACCGCTGTCGGTGGAGTGCTGGTCACCGCATACGATTCCGACGGAAGTGCAGTGGCGACGGCTTCAACGGATGCCCATGGTTCCTACAGGCTCGCACCGCTCGACGAGGGTTCGTACCGCGTGGGCTTCTCGGCAGCGGGCTATGTCCCCGGCTACTACGATGGCAGCAGCGACCTCGAGCACGCGCAGGCGGCCACCGTGACTGCGGATTACGCAACGACCGGGGCGGATGCGGCGCTCGAGTCAATCGACCATACGCCACCGGTGACTCTGCTGTCGCCTGGCGTGCCCGATGGTTGGGTGAGTCAGGACGTAACATTCGGGCTGTGGGCGGTTGACTCTCAGTCGCCTGAAGGAATGGTTACGTACTACCGCTTTGATCCGCCGGGCGAAGAGACCACCTACACCGGCGACGTAACGGTGAGTCGAGAGGGCACTACGGACGTTGCGTATTGGTCCGTTGACGGAAGCGGCAACGTAGAGGCTGCCAATCATGCGCGCGTGCGCATCGACAAGACACCACCAGTGACGTCGTCGGATGCGCGAAGCACGTACTCCGGTTCGGCAGCGATACACCTCGCGCCGACGGACACAATGTCTGGAGTTGCAGGCACTCACTTCCGGCTCGATGGAGGTGCCGAGACGAGCGGGACGGTCGCGACCACTGCCACGGCCGGTGCTCATGCGCTGGAGTTCGGATCCGTCGACGCCGCGGGCAACGTGGAGGAGACGCGCGTGGTCGAGTTCTCGGTGCTCACGCCGACGTCCCTCTCGGCGCGGGCGTCCGCTCGCACGCCCGTCGCGGGTGCCACTGTCGCAATCACCGGAACGCTGCGTGACGCCTCGCCGAGTGGCGGCACCGTGGCTGGTAGCGTGCGTCTGCAAGTCCTCACGTCAAACGTGTGGTACGACGCTGCGGTCAGCACGGCCAACTCATCGGGCGTCGTGGCGTTTGAGGTGAGTCCGGCTGTGAGGACCTCGTATCGGCTGACGTACGCGGGAGCAATCGATCGCTACGAGGCTGCCGTGAGCCCGTCGCTCACCATCGTTCCCAAGGTGAGCCTCGGTGCTCCCGTGGCGGTCCGAGGGATGTCGCACAGACGTCCCTACGAGGTCTATGGATCGCTCAGGCCCCAGCATGATAGGGGAATCCAGTATGTGCGCATCTACCGGTACCGGAAGGTGCGCTCTACGTGGGTGAGTTGCGGCTATGTGAAGGCCACGGTGCGCGACGATCGCTTGTCCAGTCGATACGAGGCGAAGATGACACTTGGCGCGAAGGGCGCGTGGCGGCTACGCGCATTCTTCGTGGGCGACGCGAACCATGCCGCGACGTGGTCGAAATACACCTACGCCACTGTGAGGTGAGCGACGCCGAGACGAGATGGCGAGCGGAACAGCCGATGCGCAACGGCCGCGCTCTGTACTGCTGGCTCCGTCTACCCCGGGCGACACGCGCCAGCGAAGTCGCCGCGGCTTGATAGCCTGGAGATGCGCACGTCGGTTCCGGAGTACGGGGCTTCAATGAAGTTGCCTCCTCCGACATACATGCCGACGTGATGGATTGGGCTGCCGAAGAACACGAGATCGCCGGGCTTGAGACGCGACTTCGGTATGCGCTTGCCCTCGTTGATTTGATCCCCCGAGTAGTGGTTCAGGTTCACGCCTGCGTGCGCGTACGCATACATCACGAGTCCGCTGCAGTCGAAAGTACTGGGACCGGCCGCAGCCCACACATAGGGCTTGCCGAGTTGCTTCTCTGCCCAGTACACGGCTGTTGACGCCTTCTGGCTTGCGGGCTGCGCGCCTCCGAAGCAGATGCCGCCGGAGGACGGAGAGCGATGGCGGAGGAGGAGCGCCATCGTGCGCGACTGCACTCCAACATCCTGGCTTGCCAGTCTCTGCGCAATCAGACCCTGGATTTCGGCGGTTACGCTGGCGAGCAGGCGCTTGCGTGAAGCCAACTGAGCCTTCACTTGACTGGCGTGCTTCGCCATCGCGGACTTCTGCTTCTTGGCCGCCTGTTGCTCGCTCACGAGCGTCGCGCGCGCCCTCTGTGCTGCGGCCTTGCTCGCCTTGAGCTGGGCTACGGTTGCCGCATCCTTGGCGTTTAGCGACGTGAGCACTCGAATCGTGGTGTCGAAGTCCTCGTATGACCGGGCACTGAGAATCACCGGGAGAAAGCCGAGCGGACCTTGGCGATACATGTCGTTGACCCGGGTGTCGAGCTGCGATTGCAGCGCGTGCATGTGCTTCTGGATCTTCTTGATCTGGCGCTCGGTAGCGTGGACCCTGCTCGTGATCTTGTTGTAGTGGATTCGTGCCGCGTTGTACTGCTCAGAAGCGATTTCGGCTTTGGTGTCGAGCGCGCTGATCTGCGACTGAATATGCGCAGCTTCTGCCTCCTTGACCGCGACAGGATCACCGAGAGCAGGAGCGCACACGGCCAGGGACATCAGGAGGGTGAGGATAAGCGCGGCCGCAAGGCGGCCTCGGTTCATATGCATAGCGAAGTCACTCTCATGTCGCGGCGCTCTCGCGCAGGCTGCAAACGGGCTACGAATTCGCGAACGGCAGACATTTTCCGTCGACAGGGCGCAGAAAAGCAAGTCTGAGGCCGTTTCTGCAGTTTGACGGAGGCTAGGTGGCCGCGTGGTGCACGCTCACGCGGTTCCTGCCCGCCTCTTTGGCGGCGTATAGCGCGTGGTCAGAAGCGGCGATGAGCTGGTCGCTCGTGCGGCCGTCACGCGGGAAGACGGCGATGCCAAACGAGGCGGTCACGGCTATCGCCGAGTCGCCGAACATGATTCTTCCGTACGGTGTTGTCGTTGCGGGTGCTCGGGGCTCGACGTTCGAGATCCTGCAGAAGACTCTGGACGAACTCGTGCTGTGGCTCGCTGCCGAAATCGGATAGCCGTTCGATTCCCCCAACCGCCGCGCCAAAGCTGCCGGCCGAGAAACTCGCGCCGGAGAGACTGTCGTCGACACAGCCCAACGGTCCGATCTCCCCGGCAGTGGTGCAGCCAATGATGGGGACTCCGTTGAATCGCTGATTCATCTCCTCTGCCACAACGTCGAGATCATAGGTGGGAGAGCAGAAGAACATCACCAACGCCATGTCGGGTTGCGCAATGGCTTCGCAGAACTCGCGAACGGCGGTTCGCGTGTCTGGAGAACGCGACTGCCGTGGACGTGTGCTGCACCATCGCACTATTTCGGTACACGAATTCCAACGCCTGATGAGGTGGCACTGCTGCGTTTGGCTAGGGGGACTCGAGCTTGGGGGATCGCGCTTCCTCGCCGAGCTGCTGAACGAGCTTCTGCATGCTCGCGCCTAGCACCTTCAATGCGCCAAAGAGCGCTATCGAGATGCCCGACATCTTCAGCGATTGTTCGACAACAACGTAGAGCACATGAAGAGGCGTTCCGCTCTTCGTGAAGTAACCCAACACCTGAAGAACCGCTGCCGAGAAAGCGAAGATCCCGAAGCCGATCGCGACGGTCGTGACCTCCTTGGGCCAGATCTTGTACGCCGCAATCACTCTCGGAACGAGCCACATGAGAACTGCCAAGCCTACGATTGCGTACACGACTATCCACAAACCGCCGCCGTGAAGATGGTGCTTCATATGGATCACCGACTGCTCGAACGAGGACTCCAGCGTTTGAATGCCTTTGATCCCCAGCAGCATTCTGGAGCCGAGTTCGTGCAATTCACCGACCTCATCAAGTGAGATGAAGGTGAAACCAAGCGCCGAAGCTCGGAAGAGGTCTCGCAACGGCCGGATTCGTTCGTCGAACTCGAACATCTTCGATGCAAGGGCCAGGAACACAAGGGCAACGAGCAGCTGCTGTGACCCGTACCACCATGACGGCGGATTGCCTTCCCGCTCAAGCGAGAGAAGGAAGAAGGCATTCGGGGCCTTGGCGAAGAATGCCACTCCCATGAGGTAGAGGATGACGAACAGCGCGTTGACGGCAAGTGCAAAACGAAGTGCGTGCACGGGAAGCTGATCCCAGAATCCGATGAGGGTGCCGCGCAAAGCTCCAGCGCTAGGACTCACGCTGTGCTCCTTGAAGGCCATCGAGTTATGAATTGCATGCTGGTCGTCGGCATCGGACATGGCAGGCCTCAACGACGTTGACGCTAGCGGGACAGAGCTGATTGTAAACTCAAACCCAACTGATGTCTTGAATTGTGGCTGAGCCTCGGGCGCGGTTCCTACTGTGTTGGCGGCTTGATCGCCTTCACGATGTTGTCGAACAGTTGCACGTTGTCCTTTGATGCAAGCGCGACGTTCGCGAAAACGGCATCGTCGCCGGATATGATGAAGGCCCCCTTGCCGATCTGCCTCAGGCCCACCATGCCGAACTTCCCAGCCATGTCGTTTGTCGTTCGCTTGCCGTCTCCGTCGACGTCGATCCACGTGTCGGCGCTTGTCCCAACGAGTATCTGGGACGGCGGCTGGGCCGCAATCCCCCAAGCGCCAAGAACCTTCACAGCGCTGATTCCCTGGGTCAGTGGATGCTGTTCGATGCTCGTGCACGCGAAGTTCAGAGGGTTGCCGCCAGGTTGCGGAGTCGTCGCCTGCAGGACCTGGGGAGACAGCGCGAACCCGAATGCCCGCGCGATGTTCTGATCCATTGGAGCTATGTGGACAGTGACCACGACGACTCCGCCGCCAGTCATGAAGTCATTGAGCGCCGCGAGCTCATTGGTGTCGAGTGGTTGCATATTACCTGAGATCATCACACCGGATACTCCGCGCAACATCGCGGACGTGAAAGGCGTGTGCGTAGCAACTACTCGCACGCCCGCTGATCGCATGCGTGCCACTGCGGCGGACTGGCCGAGTTCAGAGGTATTCTTGGGACCAAAGATCTCGCGATGGGCGACATCAAACAGGACTATCGGTCCGCTGCCCGTGGAAGTCGAGTCAATCGTGGTCGCGGCGTTCTGCGCGTCGACCTGTTCCAGGCTTGTGGGTGCTCCGGATGTCGGCTTCTGGGTTCCGTTGGTGGACGTGGATGCATTCGGCAACAGCCGAAGCTGATCGGAACCGGTTGAACTTGTTCGTGAGGTTGCCGCTGGGCTACTGCATCCTCCGGCTTGGATCAGAATCAGGATCCCGACTGTGGCGATGACGACTGCGAACAGTCGCGTGCCGAGCAACCACTGGAGACTCGTTGTTCGGTTTGCGGGCGTGGCCATGGAGGCGTCTCCTTCGTCCGTTGCAAGGCAAGCCGCCGACGCGGCAAATGCGATCAGATCAATAGTAATACGCGAGTGTCAGACCACAAAGAGGCTCGTGCCGCACGACGCGGGCCACGAGCCTCTCACGTTCAGGTGATCTAGCTTCGGACTCTCAGCGAGTGGCACTTTCCTCGGCAACCTGTGTGACCGCTTGGAGCCGGTTCAGGAAGTCCGCGTAGTGCTGATCCTTGATTATGTCGTGAACGCGCTTGCGACCGATCGCCAGAAAAGCCACGGGGCCAAACTTGTACTCGGCGTGGAATCGCAGCCATTTGGTGAACCGACGCCCCAGCGGCAGCGAACGCAGCTCCGCGTGTTGCCCCTGGGTCAGTCTCCGGAATCGGACGAAGGTGCCTTCGAGCGCGGCGCGGATGATCCGCGGTATCGAGTAGAACCGGCGATACTCGCGCTCCACAAGGCGCTGCATTTCCTCGGCACGCATCCGTAGCGGACGCAACACGCAATGCATTCCGTCGTAGAAGGACAGATCCTCCAGACGATCGAAGAGCATGTTGCCAGCGGCCTCGTGCTCGCGCGTTCGCTTGGTCCCAGGGAGTGGAGTCTCGAACAAGTACTGCAACGAGGTCACGTACTTGCGCGCGTAGTCGCCGTTGCGCTTGATTGCCTCACGAGTGTCATCAGTCAGGGCGATGAACATCCCGTGGACGAGCAGCCCCGCGCGTTTCATTGCCTTGAGTGCCCGAGCCATGCGCTGTGCATCGACGTCCTTGTGGAGTGCCTCAAGATTCTCATCGGTCGCGGACTCGACACCGACGCACACGATGGTCACGCCGGCAGCTCGCTTCAGCAGTCTGATGAATTCGCGGTCGATTCGACCGTCCTTGCGAAACACCGAATCGGCCCGCAGCTGCGTCACCAGACCTCGGGCATATCCGCTCGAGGCGGCCTTCTTCAAGAATTCCATGAAAGCAGGTTTGTTGGCTGCCGCATTGTCGTCGATGAGGAATGCGGTCCCGTAGCCCTTCTGCTGTGCCTGCATAAGCTCATCGATCGTGCGCTCATCCGAACGCCGCACGCATCGGGGGTACATCTCGGCAACTTCGCAGAAATCGCAGCGGCCGGGACATCCTCGCGTGCGCCACACTGCCGCAACTGACGTCGCGTCGGCGTCGTGGACAAGTGAATGATCAACGATGGGAAGCGCACTCAGTTCGTCCTTCGTGAGTTGTTTCGTTGGGAGACTCTTCTGTACCGCACCTTCCTCGCGCCACATCAGACCTTCGATGTCGTTGAACGACTCATGAGATTCGCCGCACAACAGCGCGAGAAGCCGTGGCAAGGTGAGTTCGGCTTCTCCACGAAGCACCATGTCGGCACCCATGTCGAAGCTGCGTTGCGGGTTGCACGTTGGCTCGGGTCCCCCGAACAAGATCGTGGCGCCGGGGTTGAGACTTCGCGTGCGAGCCACCAGCTCAGCAGTTCTCGGCATGGTACACGTGATGGCCGAGAACCCGACGACGCTTGCCGTGCGAACGAACTCCCAGTCGACGCTGTCCTTTCCGGATACGTCTTCGATGAAGGCGCGCGCTTCCCATCCGGCATCCCGCATCACGGTCGCCAGCAGAGACACGCCGCGCCCCATCGCGACGTGGCTGTAGATGTTCAGACCAGGAGATCCGGCTTCGATCAGTGCCACACGCTTCACTATGCTCACGACTCACGCCCCCACCGAGGAAACACGCGACCCTGTGTCACGTGGCTATCTAATGATGGGATTATACGCAGCGAGCGCCGAGCCAAGACGCTTCGGAGGAATTGTCTCGCAAGCGTTGGCAATCGGCAGTTGAGTGCCGCACGCGAAGGGGGCAGCTGACACGAAGAGAGAGTGCGCAGAGAATACGGCGGCGTGAACCGAACTAGTCGGCGTCGGAGATGACGAGACCGTCGCGCCCTGCGTTCTTGGCGGCATACATTGCCTCATCTGCGCGTTCGACTGTGCGGCGCGCATTCCGGTCAGTCTCGTCGACCAGGGCACCTCCGACCGAGATTGTGACCGGCGTACCGGATTCCTCGGCAGGGGTGAACCGCGATTCGTGAACCATCGTGATGAGCCGGTTGCAGTAGCGCTCGAGTTCGTCTCTTGAGGCAACGGCGCAGATGATGGCGAATTCATCGCCACCGTAGCGCGCAACAACATCCATCTTGCGAGCGTTCCTCGACAAGACGTTGGCGACGAATCGGATGGCTTCGTCACCGGTCGCGTGGCCCAGCGTGTCATTGATGTTCTTGAAGTGATCGACGTCGATGTGCATGACGCCATAGTGACGGCCGAGGCTCCGGAACATGTCGTACTGCTGCTGCAAAGCCGCATCGAAGTAGCGCCTGTTGAACAAGCCGCTCAGCGGATCGGTTATTGAAGTCTCGGAGAGTTCCTGAACGCGTGTGGCGAGGTCCTGGCCGGCAACCGACTCAAGCTCGCCGAAGATCTCGACTCCGTATGTCGTGCCGTTCTCAACGAACGTCGCGGTCTTCACGTAGACGGCCAAGCGCTCCCCATCTTTGCGCTTCAGGAATACTTCGTTGACCGCATACCTCTGACCAGTCTGGATACATGATTCGAGGGGACAGCCGGAAACGCACAGTTGCTTGCCGTGCAGGTCAGTGTGGACCAAGATGTTGTCGTAGCAGTGCCTGCCGACGACCTCTTCTGCCGGGTAGCCGGTGATTCTCTCTGCACCCGCGCTCCAGTAGACGATCTCGCGCTCATCTGTTGTGACGTAGACGCCATCGGTCATGGTGTCGAGGATCAACTCAAGTCTTGAGCCGATTGTCGACTCGGTCATCTCGGTCCCTCCCTCACGCGACCTATTGTCCCATTTGGCGTCTGCCTTCGAGCACACATGTGGCGCGTCGCCAGATCGTTCACGCCACGTGGTGTCATTCCTCTACGCGAGAGTATCGGCTCGCGGCGCCACGTAGATGAGTGCCAGTGTGAAACAGGAGGATATTGTGAACATGTGGGGGCATCATCGCAAAGAAAGGACGACCCCATGCGGGGCCGCCCTTCGTAGGTGCAAGCTGTGTGTGGAACTAGAGCTTGACGATCTTGCTCGCCTGCTGCTTGCCGTTCTGGCCAGTAGTGATTTCGAAGGACACGGCCTGACCCTCATCGAGCGTCTTGAAGCCCTCGCTCTGGATCTCACTGAAGTGCGCGAACAGATCGTCGCCGTCCTCGCGAGAGATGAAGCCATAGCCTTTGTCCGGGTTGAACCACTTGACGGTACCTGTAGCCATTCCAAACCATCCAATCTCGTGTCCGCAGACACATAAAGAAGCGATGCGACTCCCCGCATGCAAGCGGGTGGGCGCACCGCGTACATCTGAGCCCGGGGTCGGACTCGACTTGACAGTGTAGGCCGTCTTGACCAGCTTTGCCAGTCTTAAGGATCGAGGAGCCGCAGGTGGCGACTAGGAATCGCTCGTGTCGTCAGACTCCGGGTCCTCGTCTTTCGGCACAAACTCGAACATCTCGTCATTGAGCGCGACTTCGACTGCGACGAACGCGAAGGCCATCGCGACCTCGTCGTACATGTCATCGAACCCCAGCTCGTACTGGCCGTAGTTGCGGAAGATCTCGTTGTGGACGTAGTCACAGTAGGCGTTCATCGAGGGATCGTTGACGATCTCGAGTGCTTTGTCGAGGTTCATGATTCACCTCCATGCTGCGTCCAACGGGCTGTTCAACAGACCCGGACACCGTGGCTGGTTTCCGCATCTGTTCTTTTCATCGGCTGAAATGATGCGCATCAATAGATGTGCTTTGGGAACGGCGGACAAGCGCATTCGGGCCATCTGAGCGGCGCCTGATTGCGTTGAATGGTCGACGCTAGGCGTGTCGCCTTTGTGACCGCGCTGCAGGGTCAGGAAGCTGGGCATGGGGAGAACCTCGCGGATGTAAGATGAGTCAACGACACGATCGGTCGTGACGCGCGGTCCGCTCGACTTGGGAGGGGCAATGGTGCTCGGTCTCATCACGATGTTGCTGCTCGGCCTCGTCATCTTTCTTGCGATTGGGCTCGTAAGCGGGATTCGGGTCGCGTATCAGTTTCAGCGCGCGGTTGTCTTTCGACTCGGCAGGCTGCACGGCACGAGAGGGCCCGGCCTGTACTGGCTCATTCCGTTCGGAATCGATACTCAGCGCAAGGTCGACATCCGAACGCTGACGGTTGACATCGAGAGTCAGGAGTCGATTACGAAGGACTCGGTCACGATCAAGGTCAACGCTGTCGTGTGGCTCAAGATCACGGATCCTGTGAATGCCGTCATTTCTGTGGCGGACTACTACGGTGCTTCCTACCAGGTTGCGCTCACGACAATGCGCAACATCATTGGCCAGCACACGCTTGATGAAGTGCTCAAGGAGCGCGACAAGATCAACACTGCCCTGCAAGAGATCGTCGACCAGGCGACCGAGCCGTGGGGTGTGAAGGTCGAAATGGTCGAGATGAAAGACGTCGAGATTCCGGTGCAGATGCAGCGGGCCATGGCGCAGGAAGCGCAGGCGCAACGCGAGAAGCGCGCAAGGATCATCAAGGCCGAGGCCGAGAACGAAGCCGCTCAGAAGCTGGCCGACGCGTCGATCATCATCACCGAGCACCCGCTGGCGCTCGAGCTGCGCCGCATGCAGATGATCACGGAGGTTGGCGCCGAGCAGAACACGACCACGATCATCATGATGCCCAGCGAGTTTGTGAACTTCGCCGACACCATTGCCACCGCACTCAAGCCGAAGGTGGGCTAGCGCGCGGCCTCGCTGCCGAGTATGGAACCAAAATCGCTTGTGGGGCGGGCACAAGGCCGACTTGTGCCGAGGATCTTGCGTCGCGCCCTTGAGGAGGTGCCCGAATCACCGGAGTCAGCAAACGCAATGAGCTCATCGATGCGATGAAGTTCTTCGCTGTCGCGCTCGTTCCACTGCAGCATCTTCTGAACCTGCGGTCGGAGTTCATGCACATGCCGGGTGCCCATCAAGCCGTTGTCTTCATGGTCTCGTTCGACATGCCCCTCTTTGTCTTTCTCGCCGGGTACGTGCTATTTGGGCGCGAGGGCTCAAACCCTCTTGTCTTTCTGAGGCGCAAGGCGCTGGCGTTGCTGGTGCCGTATTTCGCTTGGGTTGCCGCAGAGATGCTGATCCAACGTGTGCCCGTGTCCGATTGGCCGACCACTCTCGGCTGGGCTGCGATTCAGCCGCATCGCGCCTATCAGATGTGGTTCCTTTGGCTGTTGTTCATGCTGTTCGTGCTCTTCACGCTCGCTCGGCTTGTCAGCCGTGCCGACATGTGGCTCGGTGCTGTCGGTCTCGCTGTGGGTCTCGCTCGTTTTCTGCCGAGGACAACGACCGCGGGCTTGGACAAGATCGTGCTGTTGATGCCCTACCTCGTTCTCGGATACTTGTGCGCGAAACACCGCACCGTGTTCCGGCGGTTTGATGGATGGATTGCCCTCGGTGGGGTCGCAGCGTTTGCGGGACTCTCGTTTGTGCCGCAGGTCACAGTCCCCGTCCAATTCGTGACCGCTGTGGCCGGTATCACGACCGTGTGGGCCATGTATCGGCTGTTGCCCGCCCGGGTCATATCAGCGCAGGCATGGGCAGGACGCAGGAGCTTGGGCATTTACGCCGGGCAGATGGTCACGCTCCCACTGGTATTGGTGGGCAGCGGGTGGCTCGGCGTGGCACTCTCGGAGATAACCACCACCGCGACGTCGACTCTTCTGGCATGGGCGCTCGAGTTCAGTGCAGTCACGCGGGCGGTGTTCCTCGGCCAATGGCCCAGAAGGACTGCTGCCGTCTCGACAGTCGCGGCAACATCGCTACCCTCGGTCTCCCCGCCGTCCGCGGTGGGGTCTCCTGCCGAGCAGGCCGATCAGTAGCGGTTCATCGGCGGGTTGGGTACTCCTGCCGATGACCTCGGTCTCGGTCAGGCGGTGCGGCGGCTTGCCAACCGTGCGTGCGACAGTCTAGTGAGCGTCGCCGATCAGCTTCGCGAATGACGTTGGCGACAGTCCGCCCGACACTCGGACGCGGCGCATCTTCCAGATCTCACGCGGCTTTGCCAAGCCACCGCGCGTGCTCGTGGCACCTAGGTAGCCAGCCGCCTTGACTGCGGCGATCGACCTGGCATTGAAGCGACCGTACGGGTAGCAGAAGAAATCGACCGGAACGCCGTACCATTTCTGGAGACGGTGGCGCGATTCGCCTATCTGGAACCGGAGCTGGGAGTCCGACAGGCTCGGCACTTCGACATGCGAGATCGTGTGGGAGTCGATTTCCCAACCCTCGGCGATGAGGGCGCGAACGACTTCTTTCTTCATGCGGGGGTGCTTGTCGCTTCCGACGATCAGGTTGAGCACGCCCGGCCAGCGCACTTCCTTGAGAAGTGGCGCAACGATGCGGAAATCGGGCATGTCGCCGTCGTCAAAGGAAAGCACGACAGGTTTGCTCGGCAGTGTGGTCTTGCCATGCCAGTACGAGTAGACCTGCTTGAGGGTCACGGCGTGATAGCCGTGTTTGGACAGGTACGTCATCTGCTGCACGAATTCTTCAGGTGTCACGTACAGATCAGGGTTGCTCGCTCCGGGCGGTGCCTTGGCGATCACGTGATACATGAGTATTGGAACGCCGAGATCGCGCGGCCTTGCCAGCACGCGGCCAGCGGTTGGTTGCGGCAGCGTGGCGATCGGGTTCGGCAAGGGGGCTACCGGCTCCGCCGAGGGAAGCGAGGACGGGGCGCCAGGGGTCGTCTCGGCGGAAGAGGTTGGCGCGCTCGACGGGGTGGCAATCGTGGCGGTCACCACCGTGGATGTCGCCGCAGATGGCGTGTGCAGACTCGCCACGTGTGCCCGCGAGTGCGTTCTTGATTGGGTGGCGGGATGAGTCTGGCACGCAGTTGGTGTCAGCAGCAGCGAGCAGGCTGCCACGATTACCAACACCATTCTCCCGCGGTGCTTGAACTCCATGATCCCCTTCTGGTGCCGACATCCGCTAGGTGCGGGCGAAGCGAACGCTAGCTCGGCGAGAGCGCGGAATCATGGGTTCGTGTCAGCATCGCTCAGTCGGGCTTGCCCATCTTGACGCAAGTCATTGGTGAGTGCACGTCGGCCCAGTAATGTCGGCGTGTCTTCGCGCCCTGAGGGGGGTACGAAGGGCCCGGCGTCGAAGCTCAGCGGTGAGCCGTCGCCGGGCCTTCCAGTCTCTGGGCACTCACGGGAGGATGCCGGGCACGCACGCTGCGACGATCTGCGCTACATTCGAGAGCGCCGAGAACCACGTCGCCTTCGGGGGTGCTGTGAGATCTGACTCGAGTGATGCGCCAAGAAATGCGTTCGCCGAGCAACTTGCGCGGCTGCACTCGCTCACGAGCCTGAAGTGGACTCGATATGACGCGGATGTCTTGCCCGCGTGGGTCGCTGACATGGATCTTGAGCCCGCACCGGTCTCTGTGGAGGCCGTTCGAGCGCTCGTGGACCGCGGTGACTTCGGCTACAACCTCACTGCGGTAGGCGCCTTGGGCGAGGCATTCGCCGATTGGCAGGAGGCCAGCCACGGTTGGCGTCCCGCATCGGAGCGCGTGCGTGTGCTCTGCGATGTCATGCAAGGCGTGGACCTCGCGCTGTGGCTGCACACGGCTCCTGGCGACGGAGTTGTCGTATTCACGCCGGTGTATCCGCCGTTTCTGCATTCAGTCGATGCGTCGGGCCGACGTCTGATCGAGTGTCCTCTTGAGGACGGCAGTTGGCGACTCGATCCCGATCGCTTGTCGGCGGTGATCGACGGCAACACACGAGCGATCCTGCTCTGCAATCCGCACAACCCGACGGGCCGGGTGTTCACGCGCGCGGAACTCTCGGCGATTGCCGATGTCGCCGAGAAGCATGACTTGCTGATCATCTCCGATGAAATCTGGGCGGACCTCACGCATCCAGGCGCCAGGCACATACCGATGGCGCTTCTCGGCGAGGAGACCGCAGCGCGGACGGTGACCTTCAATGCGGCGAGCAAGTCCTTCAACCTTGCCGGCTTGCGCTGTGCGGTGGGCCACTTCGGTCACGACGGTCTTGATCGCGCCGTCAACGAGCTGCCCTCACACATGCTCGGCGCGGTAGGATCGCTTGCTGCCGAGGCAACGCGCGCTGCGTGGACGCAAGGCACGCCGTGGCTGCGGGAGACGAAAGCACATCTGACGGCGCAACGAGACCACCTCGCCGCACGCATCGGTGCCGAAGCGCCGAACGTGCGATTCTCCGTACCCGAGGCGACGTATCTGGCGTGGTTGGACTTCCGCGACGCGAACGTGGGTGACGATCCGGCCAAAGAGCTTCTCACGTCGGCGCGGGTGGCGCTTTCGCCGGGGCTGGACTTCGGCGAGCGCGGAGCCGGATTTGCTCGGCTGAACTTCGCTACGACGCGCGAGATTCTCGACGAAATCATCGATCGCATCGTCGCGAGGGTGAACGGCACCGGGGGATAGGTCAGGCTGCGGTTGCAGTCTCCCCGGCGTTAGGCGAGCACCACCCGATTGCGGCCCGTTTGCTTCGCCGAGTACAGAGCCCGGTCGGCTCGTTCGATCAGCGTTGGGAGATCAGTGCGGCCGTCGGCAGGTGCGCAGACAACTCCGACGCTGATGGTGATCGAAAGGTGCGCCGAGTCATGCTCGATCGTGGCGTCGGCAACGGTTGCTCGCAAGCGCTCGGCCGCCTCACGGGCTGCCTCGGCGTCCATGCCAACCAGAAGCACCAGGAATTCGTCTCCACCGTAGCGGCATGGCACGTCGGAGGCACGGGAATTCCTGCCGAGAAGAAGTGCTACGGCCACCAGGACGCGGTCGCCGGTCATGTGTCCGTAGGTGTCGTTCACGCGCTTGAAGCGGTCGACATCGAAGAGCGCCAGACACACGGAGTCGCCACGACTCATCGCTGCTTGGAGTTCATCAGCGATGACCGCGAGATGGCGTCTGTTGTACAGGCCCGTGAGCGGGTCAAGTGAGGCCTGCGCCTCGAGGCGCGTGTGCGCTAGCCGACGTTCCTCGACCTCGCGTTCGAGGGTGAGGCTGCGAAGTCGGTGGATCTCCGCGTCCTTGTTCGCGGATTCGAGTTGATGCTCGACGCGCAAGTGAGCGATGCGAGTTTCGCTTTCTTCGTTGATGCGCGCGTGCTCGAGTTCGTGGAAGCGTCGATATGAGGCGAGCGCCGCAGCGAAATCCCCTCGCCGCTCCTGGATTTCGGAGAGCAGCTCTTGGCACCGGAACTCCTCGATGGGACGTCCGTGCGTCTGCGCGACGGCGAGCGCGCGCTCGGCGGCGGTGAGTGCGGCGTCGTAGTTCCTGCGGCGCAGGCCGACCCGACTCAACGTGATCAAGTTCTCGCACTGCTCGCCGATCGATTCGCGCTGGCGGCTGAGCTCCAGGCCGCGGGTTGCGTAGTCGTGCGCTTTGTCCAAGTCCCCGGTTGCCACGAAGACGATGGCCGCCGTCGTATACACCGTGGTCGCAACGTCCGGCGCGTCGTTGTGCTTCACGTACGAGAGCGCCTCGCGGACGGTCGCCAGTGCTTTGTCGTACTCGGCGGTTGCCACGTAGTCACGGGCAAGGCTGTCTTGCGCCAGTGCGACGTTGAGTTCGTCGCCGAGTCCGCGCTGGATGTTCATGGCCTGGGTGTGGCCATCAACCGCGTCTCTGAGATGCCCGGTGGTCCTGTGAACGCTCGCCATCTTGCCGAGCGCCATGGCGAGAAGGCCAGGATCCCCCGTTTCTCGCGCCACCATCTGTGTGCGCAGGAGAGCGTCGATCGCATCGACGAACTCACCTCGGCAGGAATGCGCCCAGCCCATCGCTTCGTAGATGTCGCCGAGGACCGTGCTTGCCGCATGTGATGCGAGCAGACCGAGGGCCTCGGCTGCCTGCGAGATCGCGGCATCGCATTGGCCGCTCGCGGCGTTGAAGTACGCGAGCATGCTCAGCGCCCTCGCCTGTCCAGCCTCGTAGCTCTCGCCATTGGAATCTGGGTGGCGTGAGAGTTCGAGGCTTTGCTCGGCGAGGGACCTCAGGCGCTCGTGATCCCGCTGTCGAATTGCCCGAGCCTCGTGGTACAGGGCATCCGCACGCGATTGGCGCTCGGCGTCGAGTGGGCTCACCATACGTCCGGGCGTGGGATCGCCTGCGCTAGAGGCGGGGCCATGTTCGTGGTCGCTCACTTCGAGTCCTTCGGCACCGAGGAATTCTCTGTCGCGCCGGCGCAATCCCCAGCGCATTCCATACTACGCTCCTGAGCGCGATTCCGGCACTTCACTCCATCCAATCGCCCAACCCGGGTACGAACCGCCGAGGAGGTCGCCACCTTGGCACATCGCATAGGCGCAGTTCAGATAGGGACGAGCGGTTGGTCTTACGATCACTGGAATGGTGTTTTCTACCCGGAGCACCTTCGTGCGCGAGAAAGGCTCCGCTTCTACGCCGAGCACTTCTCGACTGTGGAAATTGACGGCACCTTCTATCGCTTGCCTGCCGAGAAGACGGTCCAGCTCTGGCACGACACCGTGCCGCCGGACTTCCGGTTTGCCGCGAAAGGCAGTCGGTTCATCACTCACTACAGGCGGCTGGCCGGAATCGAGGTGGCCTTGCCGACGTTCATGCAACGCATGTCGCTCCTGGGCGAGAAGCTCGCGGTCGTGCTTTGGCAGCTGCCACCGACGCTTGCGTGCGACGCCGGGCTCCTTATCGACTTTCTCGAGCAGATTCCGCCATCGCCCGTGCGGCATGCGATGGAGTTCCGCCACGAATCGTGGCTCGGCGCCGAGACGTCCTCGGCGCTTCGTGCGCACAACGTGGCGAGAGTGCAGGTGAGCAGCGATCGGATGCCCAGTGACTTCGAGATGACTGCGGATTTCGCGTACGTTCGGTTCCACGGAACGGCCGAATACCACGGTGCGTACGAGCGATCTGCGCTGGGTCCCTGGAGTGAATTTCTGCGACGTGAGATGGCACTGGGACACGACTGCTACGCCTATTTCAACAACGATGCGCAGGGCCACGCTCCGACCGATGCGATGCGTCTGAAAGATATGGTGAACAGCTCTCAGATGTCGCGCGAAAGAGGGTAGAGAGTACCAGGCCGGTCGCGTGATCCGGTGCGGCCGGTGCCATCAGAAGATGAACGCGACGAAGCCAAACGGAAGGAGGTGAGCAAGATGCCCAGTACGATCACTCGTTGGAATCCGCTGGCGGATCTCGCTGCACTTCAGCGGGAGATGGATCGGATGTGGACGGGCATTGGCGTGCCCATGCGCGGCTCGGCCGAGACCGAGTCCACCGTTGTGATGCCCAGCATCGATATCATGAGCCGTGGCCAAGACATGGTCATCAAGGCCGATATTCCAGGCGCAACGCCGGAGAACGTCGACATCTCGGTGACTGACAGCATGCTGACGTTGAAGGCCCAGCGCGAGGAGTCTCACGAGACCAAGGATGAGGACTATGTGGTCCGTGAGCGCTCGTGGGGGACGTATCAGAGGACGATGCGGCTTCCGCGCGGAGTGGATCCGAATTCAATCCACGCCGATTTCAATGACGGCGTTGTTGAGATCGTAGTACCAGGTGGGGCGACGGAGACAGAGCGCGAATCCGTTCATGTTCCGGTCAAAGCCACTGCCAAGTCCCCGAAGGGTCAGTAGTGCTCTGATCTTGACGAGTGGAGTTTCGCAGCCATGTGCCCCGCGGACGGTCTGATCCTGCACGACAGGGTCAGCTGTCTCGCGGGGCACAGTGTGTCTGTGTCGGATGCCGCGCGTCGATGTCCGGGCATGTGAGACGGACCGTCAATTCCGAGGCTACGTCGGTGCTGGCCTGAGTCCCGTTGTGGCTGCCAGCCAGTCGGGGCTATCCCTCCACATCACCGTGCTATAGTGCCTGCGAAAGCGCCGACAACTAGCGGCCGGGGTCGCATGTCGAGCGGTGCTTCGGGAACACATACGATCTCGGCAGCCTGCTAGATGGAAGTCGCAATGTGAATCGAAGGCTACTCACAACGTTTCTTGTGTGTACCTCTCTCGCCGGGGCGATCATCGCGAGTTCTCCAGTTCCGGCGATTGCACTGAATCGCTGGATCGGCTTCTACCAGCCTGGTACTCCCCAGCAGCTGGGGCCACTCTCCTCCATGGAGGGCGAGCTGGGGCTGCACATCGGCGTCGTCAACTTCTTCCGGTGCATCGAGCAAGGATTCACCCCCACGGAGGTCGACAACGCTGCAGCGCACGGCTCCATCCCGCTGATCACGCTCGAGTTCTGCGCTGAGGGCAAGAGCGGCGTCGTGGACCAACCGGCCTACCGACTGTCCCGCATTACGCGCGGTGATTTCGACTCCAAGATTCGCGCCTACGCCGATGCTGCGAGGAACTCCGGTCACGAGATATGGATACGGCCGCTCCATGAGATGAACGGCTACTGGTATCCATGGAGCGGCACGTCAAATGGCAACAGCCCAGCGGATTTCGTCCCCGCGTGGAGGCACATACACGACATCTTCGTGCGCGAGGGGGCCACGAACGTCAAGTTCGTGTGGTGCCCCAATATCGAGAGTCTGCCAAACACACAGAGCAACTCAATTGCGGCCTACTATCCGGGTGACGCCTACGTCGATTACATGGCCTTGGACGGCTACAACTTCTCTACCACGATCAACTACGTGCAATGGCGGTCATTCGAGAGTCTGTTTGCCGCACCGTATGCCACACTGTGTTCACTGTCCGCGTCCAAACCCATCTTCGTTGCCGAGACTGCGAGTGTGTCTACGGGCGGAGACAAAGTCGGATGGATCCGGTCGATGTTCGCTGCTATTCCACGCCAGTTCCCTCGAATCGTCGGAGTGAGCTGGTTCAACTCGGCGAACAGCGTTCAGGATTGGCCCATGGACTCCAACTCCACTGTGTTGCAGAGCTACCGACTGGGAGTGGCCAACGGCGCATACTCACCCGGACTCAGGCTTGGTCGCGTGGGGCCGGCGCTGTCCATCAATGCGGACCACAGGACCGTGAGGCTGCGTCATCGCGTTTCGTTCTCGGGAGTGCTGACTCCGGGCAGCAAGTCCGACCAGATACGGGTTGAGATCGAAATGCCGCACCATCGCACAACGCACGCAACCGTGCGAACGGATGGAGATGCCCGCTGGTCGTTCGCCTTCGCGCCGCACGTTCGCGGCTACTACTTCGTTCACGTCACCTACGCCGGTGATGCCACTCGGCTGGGCACGCACTCCAAGACGGTTAGGGTCCAAGTCAAGTAGCACGTCGCATCGTGGCGGCCCTGCGCAGGCGATCTTGAGTTTCCTGGACGATGTGGTGTACCGGTTGCCAGTCTTCGGGAACACCGAATAACACACCCTACGCCTGGGAGCGATCATGGACACAGCAGACGACGTGCGTGCGTTGTATCACCGGCTTGCCGACGGGGATGTCGGAGTCCTCGGGCTCTTCTGCGATCGGGCTACCGTGGATTCTCCTCTCGGCGGCAAGCAACTCCCGCCGGAATTCGTTGCCGAGACACGGGCGTGGCTCTCGACCCATCGGGCTCGAGTCGAAGACGTGCGCACGACCAGCGTGCCCGGTCGCACGGTCCACGAACTTGCGCTGTGGCTGTCCCTCGACGACGGCGAGTGCGAGTTGCCTGTCATGCTCATCGCCGACATCGCGCACGACTGCATCCGCGATCTGCGCGTCTATCACAGCACGTGGCCGCTGAACGGCAGGCACGAGCTGCGCCACCCGGTGCTATCCAGCTATGTACTTGCCGAGGAACCCGCCGAGCCTGTCGGCACGTACCATCAGGCGCTGTCGGCTGGCGACGCGCTTGCTGCCGATTCCGTGTTCGAGCCCGACGGCGTGGTACGCGAGCCAGCCGGCTCCGCCTACGCGCACCGCGGCGCGGATCGCTCGGCGTGGTATGAGAAGATCCTCGCCGACGGAGGCATTCAGCTGCACCTGGGTTCGCTGACCGACGACGGACAGACCATCGTCTTCGAGTTCTTGGTGGATCAGTGGGGGACGGAGCGTCTGACGCCTCAAGCGGGTGCGGCCGCCTACACACGCGGGTCGAGCGGCAAGCTCGCCTCGGCCAGGATCTATGATGATGTGACCCCGCCATCGGCGGTTGTCGGCTAGCCGAGGGGGACCGGAGAGATGGCTCGGGTTGCCGCCATGTGCGGTTCGCGCAGGCGCGAGGGCTACAACCAGAAACTGCTGAACAGTGCTACACGGAGAGCTCCGGTGGGCCTGGAGATCGTCCAAGTCGACATCCGTGAGTTCCCGTTCTTCGATCAGGACGAAGAGTCGAACCCGCCCGCTGCGGTCCTGGACGCCAAGGCGCTCATCCAATCCACCGACTGCGTCTTGCTGGTGTCGCCGGAATACGACTACGGCGTCCCTGGCTACCTGAAGAACGCGGTGGACTGGCTCTCGCGGCCTTCTGGCGATCCGACACTTGTGGGACGCCCGATGGCGGTGATGGGTGCGAGCACCGGGTACATGGGAACGCTTCGCGGGCAGCTTCACTGGCGTCAAAGCTGGTACTACTTCAAGGCGCCCGTGTTCTCAGAAGCGGAGCTCACCGTGGCGCGTGCAGCCGACGCATTCGACGAAAGCGGCGAGCTTGTCGGCGAGCCCTACGTCGAGACGCTTGAGCGCTACCTTGCGACTTTGCTGGACTGGCTTGAGCGCGGATGCTCACCGCCGAGATAGCGGTTGCGCGATGTCGTTCGGCCGGGGCGCCTTGCCATGCGGCCGACACGGCAGCGTCAGCTCATGATCGCCCAATCGTGTGCGTGCCGCACGTCGACGCGTGCCCGACGCGTGCCGTGTTCCACTCGTTCTTGCCCGCGAACGCGCGGGGTGCCGATTGTGCGCTGTTGAGGCGCTGGCGATACCATGGGGTCGCCTGATGCGCGGAGGGTGGGGGTCGCCTGACGCGGGGAAGAGGCGGCGCACCCGGAGCGGCTGGCGACACGCACGAAGGTGGTGAGGACGACGCAGGTGGGAGTGTATTCCGAGACGGGCCGCCTGAGGAGTGTGCTCGTGCATCGGCCGGGCTCGGGGCTTGCGCGCCTGACGCCGAGGAATCGCCAGGACTTCCTCTTCGACGACGTCGTGGCAGTTGAGCGCGCGCAACGCGAGCACGACGAGTTCGTCGCGATCCTGCGGGATAGAGGCGCCGAAGTGCTCTACGTCGAGAACCTTCTTGCCGAGACGCTTGCGGCATCCGATGACGCGCGCACGCACGTTGTCGAGCGCGCGGTCTCGTCGTTCACTGTCGGGCTCTCGCTTGTGGATGACCTGCGCACGTGGCTCTTCGCACTGAGCGCCGAGAAGCTCGCGTCGGTGCTTGTCGGCGGGCTGCTCTTCTCTGAGCTGGAGGGGCTCGACATCGGCCAGCTCAATCGGCATTCGCTGGGTGCGGCTCTCTCCGATGAGGACACGTTTGTGGTGCAGCCGCTGCCCAACACGCTCTTCACGCGCGATTCGTCGGCATGGGTCTATGGCGGCGTGATCCTGCCGCCGCTCTTTGGCAACGCTCGGCGACTTGAGGTCTCCCACATCTCCGAGATCTACCGGCATCACCCGCGTTTCGCCGAGGCGGACTTCGCGTTCTGGTATCCGCCGGCGGGGGACGCCGAGCGCTTCGCAGTTGAGGACTTCGGCTACACTGCATCGCTTGAGGGTGGCGACATCATGCCGATCGGCAATGACACGGTGCTCGTGGGATTGGGCGAGCGCTCCACCGGGCGAATGGTCGAGCACATGGCTCGCGCGTTGTTCTCGGCAGGTGCGGCGCAGCGCGTGATCGTCTGTCGCATGCAGCAGGATCGGTCCTACATGCATCTAGACACGGTGCTGAGTTTCGTGGATCGAGACGCCGTGACGGTCTATCCGCCGGTCATCGACGGCATGCGCGTGTTCAGCATTCGGCCGGGGGATCGCGAGGATCATTTCGAGATCGCCGAGGAGGCCGGGGTGCTGTCCGCGATCGCCGACGCGCTGGGCATTCGTGAGGTGCGCACTATCCCGACCGGCGGCGACGCGGTCGAGGCCTCGCGCGAACAGTGGAACGACGCGAACAACGTCGTGGCCCTCGAGCCGGGTGTGGTTGTGGGCTACTCGCGCAACGTGCGCACCAACGCGAACTTGCGAGCTGCAGGCGTCGAGGTGCTCGAGGTCGACGGCACCGAACTCGGCAAGGGGCGAGGAGGATGCCATTGCATGACGTGTCCGATCTCGCGCGACGCCGCCGAGTGAGGCCAGGGACGGCGCCCCACACGGGGTACGGCCGCGGCCGACGGTCGGGCTGGTTGCACGAGAGAGGTCTGAGCGCGAACGCGGGGTAAGATGTGCTGCGGCGGATTGACGACGTTTCGGAGGATTCGATGAGCGAGAACGAGCGCACGATCGACGAACTTACGGCCGATCTCGCGAAGTCACGTGCCGAGACGCGCGCGGCGTTTGAGAACCGCGCGATGATGTACGCCTACATCTATGAAGAGCTGCTGGCCAAGCTCGGCAAAGATGAGGCTGCGGCACTGATGAAGCGAGCGATCCATCGGCGAGGGATCGAGGTCGGGCGCAAGTATCGACCGGCGGTGGAAGCGGCCGATCTTGTCGAGGTCGGCAGCATCTTCTGCACGGGCTCGCCGTGCGAGGGGGAGCTCTTCGAGCCTGCGGTCGAGGAGACTTCGCCAGGTCGCATCGTTCTTCGAATGACGGCGTGTCCGCTCGTCGAGGCGTGGCGTGGTATGGGACTTCCTGATGCCGAGGTGGACGCGTTGTGTGAGATTGCCGCAGCTGTCGACGAGGGCACGTTCGAGGGAGCCGGGCTTGACCTGGAGTTCATGAGCCGAATTGGCGCTTCAGGCAGCAAGAAGTGCCTGCTCGATCTCTCACTGCCTGTCGACGAATAGGGCGCGGCGAGGAGAGTCGCCCGTTCGTGGTAGGCTTTGCGCTCATGTCCTCGCCCCGCACGGGGCGAAAACCCATTCGTATGGAGCCAATAGCCATGCACGTGAACGACATTCGCAACATCGCCATCATCGCGCACGTCGACCATGGCAAGACGACGCTGGTCGACCGTCTGCTGCAGGCCACGCACGTGTTTCGGGAGAACCAGCAGGTCGCCGAGCGCGTGCTCGACAGCAACGATCAAGAGCGCGAGCGCGGCATCACCATCCTGGCGAAGAACATTTCGATTCGCTGGAAAGATGTGAAGATCAACGTCATCGACACGCCAGGTCACGCGGATTTCGGCGGCGAGGTCGAGCGGGTCCTGAAGATGGCCGATGGAGCATTGCTCATTGTCGACGCGTTCGACGGCCCGATGCCGCAGACGCGCTTCGTGCTCAAGAAGGCACTCGAACACGGACTCAAGCCAATGGTAGTCGTGAACAAGATCGATCGCCCGGGAGCGCGTCCGCATGAGGTGATCGACGAGGTCTTCGAGCTGATGCTCGACTTGGGTGCCGATGACTCACAGCTCGACTTCCCGGTCGTCTACACCAGCGCGGTCAATGGATACGCTCGCTACGAGCCCGACGACGACAACGACACGATGGACCCTCTCTTGGACTCCATCCTTGAGCAGATTCCGTCGCCGGATGTGGACGTGGACGGACCGGTGGCGATGCAAGTCTGCCAGATAGACTACTCGAGCTTCGTGGGCCGCATCGGCATCGGGCGGGTGTTCTCGGGCACGGTGCACGATGGCGAGCGGATCCTCGTGGTCAAGAACGACGGAAGCCGCTACCAGGCGACGGTCAAGAGCCTCTACACCTTCGAAGGCATGGGCCGAGCCGAAGCGCAGAGTGCGCATGCTGGTGACATTTGCGCGGTTGTCGGCGTCGAAGACACCGACATCGGCGACATGTTCACGTGCCGGATCGAACCGGTCGTTCTTGATGCGATACACGTCGAAGAGCCGACGATGTCGGTCGTGTTCTCGGCAAGTACGAGTCCGCTTGTCGGCCAGGAGGGCGACATTGTCGGCGGGCGACAGATCAAGGAGCGTCTGCTTCGCGAGGCCGACTCCAACATCTCGATGCGCATCGTCGAGACTGAGGACAAGGGCGGCATGGAGGTTTCCGGCCGAGGCGTGCTGCATCTGTCGGTGCTCATGGAGACGATGCGCCGAGAGGGCTACGAGTTCCAGGTCGGTCGCCCGCAGGTCATCATCAAGAACGAAGGCGGCAAGAAGCTGGAGCCGATCGAGGTTGCTGTCGTTGACGTGCCGAGTGAGTACGCAGGCAAGGTCATCGAGATCTTCGGGTCGCGCAGTGGCGAGATGACCGACATGGTGCAGCGCGACGAGCACGTGCACCTGGAGTTCCGGATTCCTTCGCGAGGCGTCATGGGCTTGCGAACGCGTATCTTGAACGCAACTCGCGGCGAAGCGACGCTCTTCCACCACTTCAGCGAGTACGGCCAGTTCAAGGGCGATTTGGGTGGTCGGCTGAACGGGTCGATGGTGGCCATGGCCACCGAGAAGTCCGTCGCGTTCGCGCTCGACTCATTGCAGCAGCGAGGCAAGATGTTCGTGGGGCCCGGAGTGATGTGCTACGAGGGCATGATCGTCGGCGAAGCAGCCAAAGAGGGCGACCTGGTCGTCAACGTTGCGAAGGCGAAGCAGCTCACCAACATGCGTGCCGCTTCCGCCGACAAAGGCATCATTCTTGCGCCGCCCGTGACGTTCACGCTCGAAGAGGCACTTGAATACATCGAGGACGACGAGCTGGTCGAGATTACCCCCAAGAGTATTCGTTTGCGCAAGCGCATTTTGTCGGGAACCGAACGCAGGAAAGCGGGCCGAAGGTAGAAATTGCGTCGCTTGGCAGCTCCTCAGCGGCATAATCAATGGTCACGCGTCACGAACAATGAAAATTGGGGAGCACTTTTCGCCACATATCTGCTAGTGTATTGGTGTCTTATTCATACGCACCTGTCTGGGGGCCGACGGGCAATAGTGCAAAAGGGTGTGCATCGTGGTAATAACCCGTGAGGCCGACTACGCGGTACGGTTGATGGTCACATTGGCAGGGCACGGATACGGGACTGTGGCGTCTGCTCGGTCGCTTGCGCTGGATTGCGATGTGCCCTACGAACTTGCTCGGACGATTCTCGGCAGTCTTGCCGATGCAGGCGTCCTGGACTCCCGGAGGGGACGCAGTGGTGGTTTTGCGCTCAAGCGACCGCCTGCTCAGATCATGCTCGGGGATGTCCTTGGAGCGGTCGGAGAGTCCCTTCAGCTGAACGTGTGTGTGGACGAGCCCGGCAACTGCTCTCGCTCGGGCGTGTGTCCGGTACACCCCGTGTGGCGGTCCGCGTCTGATGTCTTGCGCGGGTTTCTCTCCAGTCAGACTCTCGCCGACATGGTCGCGCAGGGAACGCCCGAAGCCGTTTCCTAGGCTGCGCGACAGCGCCGATGCCGCGCTTGGCTCGCCTGGTCTAGCGCATCGCACCGGGCTGGCCACACGTTTACACGGGATTTAACCAATCGTACGCGGGGCTCGGGTATGTTCAGAGCGTGGCGCGCTCGTCACATGCGTGCGTCACGGCTGAGTGTACTCGGGGGTCCGGCACGCGCGACGTTCGCGCCAGACCGGCCCCTTCGTTGTCTCGACGGAGGTTGCGTGTGGACCAGCGATTCGCAGTGGCCGGAGTGCAGGCCCTGACTCCCCTTGGTGAAGCCGCGCCTTCGCTGCTGCTCGCAAAAGCCGAGCCTCTCTTCGCACTCGAGAATGCCGCCACCGGCGGCACTGACATGGACGCGATTCACGACATGCGCGTGGCGTCTCGGCGGTTGCGAGAGACCATGCGTGTGCTGGAGTCGCTCTATCCGACCGACGAGTACGCACGGTGGTATCGCCGAGTGAAGCGCATCACGCGGGCGCTCGGCCCCGTGCGCGATTCCGACGTATTCATTGATGACTTCTCAAGCTTGGCCAAAGACGTGGGTGAAGGCGGTCGCCGAGCGGTTGCGTTTCTCGTGGGACGCAGAATGGGCGTTCGAGAGCGGGAGCTTGCGAGTCTCAATCACGAGCTCGCGCGCCTCGACCTTGAGAAGCAGCGTCGTTCTCTTCGGCGGGTGGCTCATGCCGTAGGTGCGTCTGCCGAGGTCAAGCGGCCCCTCGCCGACTTCGCGCACGCCGCGATCGCCGAGCGCGCGGCGGCGGTTCTCGGCGCCCTTCCGGGTGCGCTTTCGGAAGAGAACGTGTACGAGCAGCATGCGCTCAGGATCGACTTCAAGCGGTTGCGCTACGCGGTAGAGGTGTTCGCGCCGGTCTACGGTGAGGACTTCGATGCGCTTCACGACACGCTGACGGCGTTTCAGGATGTTCTCGGCGAGATGCACGACGTGCATGTGTTCCTCGACATGCTTCGCGACGCGTCTCTCATTGGCGATGCGCGCCGCGCTGGGGTTCTTCGCGCCGACGTCGAGGAAATCGCCACGATACTGGAGGCGCGGGCGCACAGGCGGTTCGTGAGCTTCGTGAAGCTCGTTGCCGAGCACCCCGCGCCCGAGCTACTTGCTGCGCTGCTGCTTCCGTTGTCGAGGCGTCCCGAACCGTCCTCGGGCGACGGCGATTCCGAGGGCGACGGCGGGGCTACGCAGGGCAGCGAGGGCGACGGCATCGCCGAGAAGCCCGCTGCCGAGAGCGCCGAGAAGCCCGCTGCCGAGGCGACCGCTGCCGAGAAGCCCGCGGCTGCGGTTGTGCTCGAGCCGCCGGTGCCAGTCGCCGGGAGCGACGGGCCACGGATCGATCCGTCCGCGCAGCCGTGGGGGTCTGATTCGGCCGGGTTCTCGTTCGAGCTGCCGGTGGTCATCGGCGCGGAGCCATGGGCGCATCCGGAACCCTCAATCATCCGCGTCAAGCCGCGAGTCGCCAAGGCTGCCTCCGACGCGAAACCAGCCTCGCTGGGCGCAGATTCCGCCGAGAGCGAGGAGCACCGGTGAGGCTGCTGCAGGCAATCGACGTCGGCACGAATTCGGTGCGCTCGATCGTCGTGGAGGTGCCGGATGCAGGCGCGCATCGCGTCATCGACGACGAGAAGGAGATGACGCGCCTCGGGCACGGCTTGGCGATAACGGGCGAGCTCGACCCCGTGGCGGTCGAGCGAACCGTGAGCGCACTCAAGGCGATGACCGACATCGGGCGCAATCTTGGCGTGGATGACGTGCACGCGATCGCGACGGAGGCTGTGAGGCGCGCTTCGAACGGTGCCGAGTTCATTCGGCGGCTGCGCGACGAAGTAGGCCTCGACGTGAAGCTGGTCTCACCGCGCGAAGAGGGCCGGCTCGTGTGGCTCTCGGCGGCGGCGCTTGCCAAGGACATGCCGGCGTCCGTTGTAGTCGACATCGGTGGCGGTTCGGTCGAAGTCGTGCAAGGTGTCCGGACGCGGCCCGTGGCGATTGCGTCGTTGCCGATCGGCGCGCGCATCACTACCGAGCAGTACCTGACCGAGGATCCGCCCACCGACGCGTCGTTTAAGAAGTTGAAGCGCGCCGTTCGCCGCGCGCTTCGGGAGCGTGTGACGCCGCTTGAGCCCGGCATCAAGACGATCGTTGGGTCGGGCGGCGCAATCACCACGATCGCGGGTCTCGTCGCGGGCATGCGCGGACGCCGCTACGAGTCCTTCCAGGGTGTGCAGCTCCAGCGTGCCGAGATCATGCAGCTTCTCGGCGTCTTGTCGCACTCCACTCTCGAACAGCGTCTCGCGATGCCGGGCATGCCGTCTGAGCGCGCCGACATCATTCTGGCCGGCACACTTGTGCTCGCCGAGGTGATGAAGCTGTTCGGCGCGAGCTGCGTGCTCGTCAATGCGCGTGGGATCCGGGAAGGGATCGTGCTCGATGCGCTTGCCGAGAGCGGCGTGGCCGAACCGGCGCTGGATCACATGGCCGCCGTACGTGGCGTCGGGGAGCGCTATCGCTACGACGAGCAGCATGCCGAGCAGGTCACCAGGCTCGCTCTGTCGATCTTCGATCAGCTTGTCGAGCCGCTGCACCTCGATGTCGGCACGCGGCGGCTGCTGGAGTCGGCGGCGATGCTGCACGACGTCGGCTACTACGTCGCCTACGATCGCCACCATCGCCACAGCCACCATCTGATTCTGCATTCGGGATTGCCCGGCTTCACTCGGCGAGAGTTGGCGACGGTGGCGGCAATCGCGCGCTACCACACCAAGGCGCTTCCCAAGAAAAGTCATGAGGCGTGGTCGACGCTGGAGCCCGCCGATCGCGCGACCGTGCGCCAGCTGGCTGCGATTCTGCGCATCGCCGACGGACTGGATCGCGGGCGCGGGGCTCACGTGGAGTCAGTTGCGGTTCGCGACGATAAGAGGACTGTTCGCTTCGAAGTGACGGGCCACGGCGACGTACACGCGGAGCTGTATGGCGTCGGCAAGAAGAAGGATCTGTTCGAGGAAACGTTTGGGCGTGCGGTCGAGGTGAGCGTTGCAGGTGAGCGCGAGGGTGCATCTGCGCACCAGGGCCCGAAGCGCCAAGAAGCCGGGCGGCATGTCGGCGGGTGACACGGCAGCGGGGGACAGGGAGTATGTGATGCCCGACAGCGATCGCCAGGCAGCGCGCGGGACAGATGATGCGGACGTTGGGGTCGACCTCACCGACCCGTCGCTGTACCTGAACCGCGAGCTCTCGATGCTTGCCTTCCAGGAGCGCGTGCTCGAGGAAGCCGAGGACGCCGAGAACCCCCTGCTGGAACGCGTGAAATTCATCTCCATCTTCAGCTCCAACATGGCCGAGTTCTACATGGTGCGCGTCGCCGGCCTCAAGCAGCAGGTTCTCGCGGGAGTGCGCGATCTATCCGCCGACGGCCTGACACCCGCCGAGCAACTCTCGCTCGTGCGCGAAGAAGCCAATCGGCTATTCGCGCGCAGTCGGCATGGGTTCGCGCACCTTAGGGATGAGCTCGCCGATGCCGGGGTGTACGTTCTGGACTACGAGCAGCTCGATGAGGCCCAGAGGGCGTTTGCGGACGCGTATTTCGACAGCGACGTGTACCCCGTCCTCACCCCGCTCGCGTTCGATCCGGCTCGCCCGTTTCCGCACATCTCGAACTTGAGCCTGAACCTTGCCGTCGTCGTGCGAACGCCGGAGGGCGAAGAGCGGTTCGCGCGCGTCAAGATGCCCCGGGCGCTTCCTCGGCTGGTGCCAATCTGCCCGCCCGAGGCAACGGGACCAGCGTGCGACATCAAGCCCGACGAGGTGTCGCGCGGACGAGCCTTCTACTTCGTCTGGCTGGAGCAGCTCGTTATCGCGCACATGGATGCGATCTTCCCCGGGATGGAAGTCGTGGAGGCGCATCCGTTCCGCGTCACCCGTGATGCCGAGGTGGCGATTCAAGAACTCGAAGCCGAGGATCTTCTGGAGACGATTGAGGAAGGCGTGCGACGCCGTCGCTTTGGCAGCGTCGTGCGCGTGACGGTCACACCGTCGCTGCCCGATTTCGTGCGCGACATCCTCGTCGAGAACCTCAAGCTCGATCCCGAAGACATCATCGTGCTCGAACCACCCATCGGCGCGAGCAACCTCATGGAGCTGTGCCGGATCGATCGCCCCGATCTGAAGGATCCGCCGTTTCGTCCTGCTCGGCTCGCGTCCCTGGACGACGAGGGCGAGGTGGGGCTGTTCGCCGCCATACGAGAGCGGGACCTCCTGCTGCACCGGCCGTTCGACTCCTTCGAACCGTTTGTCAGGCTCCTGCGGCAGGCGGCGTGTGACCCCGACGTGCTGGCTATCAAGATGACGCTGTACCGCGTCGGCCGGGACAGCCCGGTCGTCGACGCGTTGCTGGAGGCCGTGCAGAACGGCAAAGAGGTGGCAGCCCTCGTTGAACTTAAGGCGCGGTTCGATGAGCAAAGCAACATTGGCTGGGCGCGCCGTCTTGAGCAGGAAGGCGTGCACGTCGTCTACGGGGTGCTCGGCCTGAAGACGCACTCCAAGATCACGCTCATCGTCCGCCGAGAAGGCGGCCGAATGCGTCGCTATCTGCATATGGGCACCGGCAACTACAACGTCGTCACAGCGACGCAATACACCGACATCGATCTCTTCACTGCCGACGAGGTCATGGGCGAGGACGCGAGCGAACTGTTCAACTTCCTCACCGGGTATGCGTTGCGCGACAGCTACGACAGCTTCCTGGTCGCTCCGAAGACCATTCGTGCTGGCCTCGAAGCGCTGATGCGCCGAGAGATCGAGCATGCCCAGGCCGGCCGGGGCGGTCATATCGTTGTCAAGGCGAACTCGCTCGTCGACCAGCGCATGGCGCAGCTACTCTACGAGGCCTCGATGGCTGGCGTTGTGGTCGACCTGCTCGTTCGCGGAATGTGCGTGGTACGGCCGGGCGTTCCTGGCGTGAGCGAAAACCTGCGCGTGCGCAGCATCGTCGGCAGGTTCCTCGAGCACAGCCGCGTCTACTACTTCGAGAACGCAGGGGACCCGACCGTTCTCATCGGCAGTGCGGATCTCATGCGACGAAACCTTGACCGCCGAGTGGAGATCCTCTTCCCGGTCAACGATCCCGCGCTCATCAAGCGTCTCAAGGCCGACGCAATCGACATCTACTTCGCCGACAACTCGCACGCACGTGACCTGCGCCCCGACGGTTCGTGGGAACGGCGGCATCCTGCCGAGGGCGAGGAGCGCATCGACGCGCAAGCACTGCTGATCGAGCGCAGCGCTCGGCGATGGCGAGAGGACGAGCCGTCCTAGACGACCTTGTGCTTGCCGAGCAGGCGATCGAGCACGGTGAGCGCTTTGAGGGCCTCGATGCGTGCGCGCTGCAGCTCGAGTTCGGCGCTCAAGCGCTCGGTGCGGGCATGCTCGTTTTCGAGCGCTTTCTGTTGCTCCTGCGCGATCGCTCGCTCCCACGCCACCTGAGCGAGCAGGTTGGCGCGCTCGGTCTCGAGGCGCGAGACAACCGTCAGCGCCGCAATACCACCGGCGGCCGGGTCCTCCGCAGAAGCCGCTCGCAAGGTGGCGATGTCGGCATCGGTCAGAGCGTGTCGAGCGCTGCGCTTGCCACTGGTGCGCATTGGGCTCACCCGGCCCGCGCTGACTTGCGTGCGTATCCACTCGGCGGAAACGCCCAGTTCCTTGGCCGCCTGCGCGATGCTGAAAGTCTGAGATCTCCGAGTCCGGTCCTTGGTCTTGCCGTTGGTCTTGCTCACGCAGTCCTCCCCATGCATCGCTCGGCAGAGCGGCGCGTCTATCCCCTGAAGCGAGTGTAGCGCAGTGGGACACGAGCGGGAGCGGCAACGATGAACGCGCAGATGCAGTGACCTGGAGGAACGTGACCCGTGGGTACCTACAAGACGCGTAGGATGTGGGCGACGGCTAGGGAGCGGAGTGACGATGGACGCGGCGCCAGGCAAACGGATCAAGGTCTCGAAGGATGGACCATACCTCGTGAGCGGCGGAGTGCCGCTTTCCGTGGAGATCATCACGACGGATGAGGATGGCGAGTCGGTCGGCTGGGAACATGGCATCGAGTTTGAGGCGCGCGAGAAGTGCGGGCTATGCCGATGCGGGCAGTCGGAGAGCAAGCCGTACTGCGACGGTTCGCACGTAGGCGTCGCGTTTGATGGCACGGAGACTGCCGGCTTCGAGGAGTACGAGTCTGCCTGCGACGTCATCGAGGGTCCCAGGGTTGATCTTCGCGATCGCAAGGATCTGTGCGTGGACGCGCGGTTCTGCCACGCGCGAGGCACCGTGTGGCACCGCATCGACAACGATGATGACGAGTCGGCGCAGGTGGTCATCGAGGAGAGCAAGCTGTGTCCGAGCGGGCGCTACACCGCCGTCGACAAGGCGACCGGGATGGCGCATGAACCCGAGCTGCCCCCATCGATCGCGCTGATCCAGGATCCGAAGATGGAGGTCAGCGGCCCAATCTGGGTTCGCGGCGGGATTCAGGTCGAGTCTGCCGACGGCCAACCGTACGAGGTTCGCAATCGCGTAACGCTGTGCCGGTGTGGCAAGAGCAAGAACAAGCCATTCTGCGACGGGTCGCACATCCCGGGAGCGTTCCACGACCACTTGTGAGCGCGGGTGCGTCGCAGGGCGGGCGGGTGCCCTGCCTCACGTCCTCGGCGTGTCCACCGACCCATGGGGTCGGCGAACACGCCTGCGGAGTGCTCGGCCGGGCACCCGCGGTACCGAGACGCTACTTCCGCGACGCGGCCAGCGCCTGGACAGCCGCGTATTCGTAGGCGGCCAGTCCCTCCCGCGCCTTGTCGATATTCTTGGTGAACCGCGGGTCATTGACCCAGATCGCGGCCATTTCGGCGTAGAACTCGATTGAGCAGTCGTAGAACCACTTGCTGATGTGCTCGCGCTTCGCCTCGGCGAGTGCCATCGCTTCGGGTGAGTCGCTCGGCAGGCCGGCGTCCATCAGCGCGACGAACGCGGCGGAGTTCTCGTCCATCTCGGCCTTGATCTGCTCCCAGTCGGCCTTCGTGTAGCGCTTGGTGCGCTCCGCCGACTGCTTGTACGCGTCGGTCTCGCCCCAGCGCTCCTGCACTTCAGCTTCGTAGTCGTCGGGGTTGAAACCGTCGAACAGCTCGCCGAACATCTCGGTGCGTTCTTGGTCTGTCATCGTTGCTCCTCTCTCAGTGGATGCGAGCGCCGCGTCGATTGCGGCGAGCATCGCCTTCGTGCGCTCGGCCTTCTCGGCGAGCAGCGTTCGCTGCGCGCGAAGTGCCTCAGCGCGGTCGAAGGTTGGGTCGAGCATGATGCGACGGATGTCGTCGAGGGAAAAGCCCAGCTCACGAAAGAGCAGGATCTGGTGCAGGCGCTCCAGATCGGCGTTCTCGTAGAGCCGGTAGCCGGCCTCGCTTCTTGCCGAGGGGGCCAGAAGCCCGATCTCGTCGTAGTGGTGCAGCGTCCGGACGCTCACCTTGGAAAGCTCGGCGGCTTCCCCGACTGTCCATGCCATCGCTCGCTCACCTCCTTCGTCTTCAGAGGGAGCCTAGACCCTCACGTTACGTTAGGGTCAAGCGATTCTTCTGCCGGGTGGTTCGGCGGAGCGCTTTCGGGTTGCTTCCCAGGTCCGCCGAGGAGGGCGAGCGAGAACACCGGAAGCGCGCCTGCGAAGAGCATCAGCGCGGGCATGACGACGCCGGAGTCTTCCGTGAGCGTCGCCGCGATGCTCCCGATGAGCAAGCCGATCAGGGTCGCCGAGATGCCCGGCCGATCCGAGAGCACGCGCAGCAACGGGCGATCGCCGATCCAGCGCAGGGCTGCGAGTCCTGCTGCGAGCGCGAGCGCAACGAGCGTGTACGGGGTCTGCATGATGTAGTTGTAGTTGTTCATCGCTTTGCGCAGCACCAGCGTGCCGACCGTTGAGAAGTCCCCCTGCATGATCTGCGCGAAGAAGCGACCCAGGTGGGTCTCGTGGCTGCCGCGCGCGACGTCGACGGCCACCGCCGCGCCGACGGCTACCACGATGACGGCCGCGATGACGGCTGCGCTCTTCCATCCGAACTTGACTCGCTGGAGTCCTGCCCACGCCACTCCGTAGGCGATCACGCCCCAAATCGCGACCCCGACGTTGGCTCCCGCGAACGCGGCTCCGGTTGTGACGAGCACGACGGCGCCAACGACGGGCATCAGCGCGACGCGAACGAGACGATTCCACCGCGACTTCTCGGCGAAGTCGCAGACGAACCCCACGGCGATCATCGACGCGCCGACGAGCAGCGCCGCGCCTTCGTTGCCCATGCCGTAGTAGCGCCAGCCGGCCCGAATCGAGTAGGAGAACAATCCGCTTTCGATCGGATGACCGCTCCACTGGTCGGCGCAGATGAGAAGCGATGTCAGGGTGGATAGGGCGAGCAATGGCACTTCCGGTCTGGTCTTGCGCGCCGCCGAGATGCCGCCGACGACGGCGAATGTGGCGAGAGTGGATCCGCCGAAGAGCAGCATGACCTGGGGTGGAGATGTCGGATGGGGAACCAGCGCGAACATCAACCACGCGCCTGGCGGGATCGCCAGGGCCAGCAGGATCAGCGCGCGTCCCCACGATCGAAGTCGCCGAAGCGACGGCACGAGCGCGATGGCAGTCACGAACGCGACCAGAACAATCACGAGGACTGCGAAGGGCGTCAAGAAGAGCAGGTCACGTGAGTAGTCGATCGCACCGACCGAGGTGCCGAGTTTCGCGAGGGTCGCCACGTGCTCTTGAAAGGCGGCAGAGCCCAAGGAGCCACCGGCCGAGGTGTACGGCGTCGAGCCCATCGGCACTCCGAGCATCGTTGCCGTTGGCTCCAGAGAAAGTGCGGACAGAACCGTCGGCGCGAAGTCCAGATTCGTTACGAGTCCAATGCGGTGCGTGGACTGAGAGGTGAGGTCGCCGACAAACCCGTCGCCTACCGCTATCGTGGGTCCGAAGTACGGTGGCTGGTAGTAGGGCTTGGAGGTCGCAGGAGTGACGATGAGCAGCAGCGCTCGGCGGCCTTTGAGTGCGGCAGCAACGTCTCCAATCACCTCGCTTGTTGACTTGACCGCCTCGGCGTGACTCAGGACCGCTTGCGCTGAGGACTGGCGGGTGTCGTCATGCGCGCGCTCAAGGTCACCTGGATCGACCACGATCAGTGATGATCCAGCCGCAAGCGCTCCGTACACGGCAGCTGCCAAGCGCGCCCGGTCGTTGCGTACGCCGAACGGAGCATTCGGATCGTCTTTCAGTAGCCACGGACCGGTGGTGTCGAAGTCCACTGCGCCATCTCTGTCCATTGCCACGAGCGCAGCCGGACGCTTCACCCCGGCCGCAGTCGATGTGTCCTCGTCGCCGTCGCCAAGCGCGGCGGTCTTGAGCCCGGCAGCATGCAACACGGCACCGAGTGCGCCGATGTCCGGGGGATTGAGCGAACCAGCGTTCGCCGCGCGAATGGCGAGGATATCGTCGGGAGCTGCGGCGCCGCTGGTGGGTCCGCTCGTCCACCGCCCAGCCGAGAGCGTTAGCGCGCCACCCGTTGCGGTTGGATGGCCGGGATCCGTGGTGATGGAGTTCATGTTGCCGATTGCTCCGCGGATTGCGAGCGAACACAGCTCGGGTGCCTTCTCGGCAGTGATATCGTTCCACGTCAAGAATGGTGTGATGACCACGGCTACGACGTCGACCGTCGGGGAGGCCTGCGTGGAGGTCGTCGCGCCGCGCGCGTCCGCGCGCGCAGCTGGCGACGCGCTCGCGGTTGCCGTGGCCGCGCACAAGATGGCGAGCGCACACGTGCAGATGAGCGCGGCAACGCGTGCAACTGTGGTTCCCGGACCTATTCCGCGCACGCTCGTGCGAGGCTTCCGGGTGAGGCGCTCCTTCATGCGTTCAGGGTACGCCAACACCAGCGCGGGTGCTTGCGACAAGAGCTTCGTGTCACAGGTTGATAGGTGAGCCAGGGATTGCCTACTCAGGCGCGGTGCTACCCGCCACTTCCAGGATCGCTTCGCGAGCCGCTTCGTCGGCAAGCCACCCCTGCCAGGCGGTGGGTTCGATGTGCTCCGCGACGTCCTCGAGGATCGCGAGGGTTTGGACGGTCACAGTGCCGTCCTCCTGCTCTTCGAACGCTTCGTCCAAGCGCTGCAAGAAGTCGGCGGCCTCTGCTTCCTCGGCGAGTGCCTCGAGCAAGATCTCACGCAGCACGATAGCCGTGGCGGTCACGTACACGCCGGACGATACGGCGGCGGTGCTCTTCGCCGAGTCCTGCTCATAGGCGGCCATGACGCGATTGATCAACTCGCTCAGGTTGCCCGAGAATCGGACGACTTCACCCTCGGTTTCCCACGGCATCAAGCGACTCCTTCTCGGTGGGGATCGGTGTGCGAGACGACTGTGCGGTACGAACAACTCTAACACTCGACCGCAGTGACCAACGGTTAGTGCGCCAGAGAGCGCGAGTGCGCTACGCTGTCTGCCAGCCCGGATCATGAACGAGAGGATCGCCGTGCTCACGACGTGGGAAACCAATCGCTTGCTCCTCCGGGTGCTTGGCCCCGACTCGGCAGCTGCCGTGCGCGAATACGGGCTGCGCAGCGCCGAGTATCATCGGCCGTTCGATCCGATCAGACCAACGGACTACTGGGAGCTTCCGGTCGTCGCCGACCGGCTTGTCGCACAGCTCCTGGAGGCACAAAGCGATCGCTCACTGTGCTTGTTCATCTCGCCCAAAGAGGATCCTGGTCTCGTCATCGGGGCGGTGAACTTGCGCAATGTGATCCGCGGGGCGATGCTTGGCGCCACCCTTGGCTACGGACTTGCGCCAGATGTGGTGGGCAAAGGGTACATGACCGAGTCGGTCAGGCGTGTCGTTGAGATCGCCTTCGACGAGCTTGGCCTGCATCGGATCGAGGCCAACATCATGCCTCGAAACGTACGCTCTCTGGCGGTTGTCGAACGCGCTGGCTTTGTGCGCGAGGGGCTGTCTCCTCGCTACCTCCAGATTGCGGGCAAGTGGGAGGATCACGTTCGCCTCGCGCGCGTTTCCGACGCACGGGACGAGTGAGTCAGGTGCCTGCCGAGAACGGCGCACGCTCGACTCCGCTGCTCGAACTCACGAACGCGACGGTAGTGCGCGACGGCCGAGCTATCCTGGCCGTCGATCACTTCACGATTGCCGAGGGGGAGCGCGTCGCGGTCCTGGGACCCAACGGTTCTGGCAAGACGACCCTCATCAAGCTGCTAACGCGAGACATCCTGCCGGTGTGGGTCGAACCGTCGCCGGTCCTCTTCCTCGGGCAACCACGGATCGAGCTTCAAGAGGCGCGCAAGCTGCTGGGTGTGGTCTCGGCAGACGCGCAGGAGCAAGCCGACGTGCACCTTCCTGCGCTCGATGTGGTGCTCGGCGGTTTCTTCGGGTCGCTCGGCGTGCCGATTCATCGGATGCCAACTGCCGAGCAACGCGAACGCGCACGTGCGGCTCTCGGCGAGCTCGAGGTCGCGCATCTTGCCGAGCGGATGATGCCGACGTTGTCGACGGGGGAGGCTCGGCGCGTGCTGTTCGCGCGGGCGCTCGTACACGATCCGTCGGTGCTCGTGCTCGATGAGCCCACGAACGGGCTCGATCCCGCAGCGAGCTACCACGTGCGGCAAGCGGTGCGTGCGTTGGCGGCGGGTGGGCGATCGCTCGTGCTCGTGACGCACCATGTGGAAGACATCGCGCCCGAGATCGATCGTGTCGTGATGCTGTCGAACTCGCGGATCGTCGCCGACGGTCCGAAGTGCGAGCTGCTCACGGGTGAGCGACTCAGCGAGCTCTTTGGGATTCCAGCGCAAATTGAGGAGCGCGACGGGGAGTACCGGCTCTGGTAGGGTCGGCGAGCCGCGCTTGACCGGATGGTTCGTAGGGGAAGATACTGACTGACGGTCGGTCAGTGGCACGTACAGGCTGGTCAGGGCTGGAGGTCGAAGGTCGTCATGGTCCGCATCGTGAAGGATGCCGAGGTTCGTCGCGACGAACTGCTGGATACCGCTCTGACGCTCTTCCTCGGGCATGGCTACGAGCGCACCTCGGTCGAGCAGATCACGTCGGCCGTTGGTGTCGCGAAGGGCACCTTCTATCACTACTTCACCACGAAGTCCGACCTGCTCGAACACCTCGTTCAGCGCTTCGCCGATGACCTGTTCGTCGTGGCGGAAGACGCGCTGGCCAAGACCGAGGGCTCGGCGCTCGATCGGCTCCGTGCGCTCATGCGGGTGACGAGCCAGGCCAAGCTCGGTCGCATGGATGAGACGCTCATGCTCACGCGACCGCTGTTCACGCCGGAAAACGCCGCGCTGCTCAGCCATCTCATCGAGGGCTGGATCGGCCGCATGCGTCCGCTCATCTTCGAGATCATCGAGCAGGGCCGCGCCGAAGGGACGTTTGACGTGCCCGAAGCCGCGGGCACTACCGAGCTTTGGCTGTCGCTGTGGTTCGACTACGGCATCCGGGTGTCTCGGCAGTTCTTCGTGGCACAGGACGACCCGCGCAGGATCGACACGGTGATCGCCATGTATCAGGCTCTCGAGCTTGCCGAGGAACGCCTGCTTGGATTGGCCGAGGGCAGCTTGGACATGAAGGTAGAAGCTTCCCTGCGCGCGGTTCTCGGCGGGAACTGAAGGGGGACGCTCGATGTCGATCGTCGAAGTGCGCGGCCTTACGAAGGTGTACGGGAGCGGCGAGACAGCTGTCACAGCGCTCGACCACGTAGATCTCAGCGTCGAGAAGGGCGAGTTTGTCGCGGTCATGGGGCCGAGCGGCTGTGGCAAGTCCACGCTGCTCAACCTCGTTGGCGGACTCGACAAGCCTACGAGTGGTCAGGTGCTCATCGATGATGTCGACATCGCCACGATGAGCGACTCCGAGGTCACAAGGCTGCGTCGGCGCCACCTCGGATTCGTCTTCCAGTTCTTCAACCTCATCCCGGTGCTCACGGTCGTCGAGAACGCCGCGCTGCCGCTCACGCTGGACGGGATGGCCCAAGCCGCTGCGAAGGCCAAAGCCGCCGAGTGGATCGAGAAGGTCGGCCTCATCGGCAAGGGCAACAGCCGACCCGACCAGCTCTCCGGCGGACAGCAGCAGCGCGTGGCCGTAGCCCGGGCGCTCGTGACCGAGCCCGCGCTCATGCTTGCCGACGAACCGACAGGCAACCTCGACACGAAGAGCGCCGACGAGATCGCCGAGCTGCTCAAGCACGCCGCCGACGAGTGGGGCCGGGCGGTCGTGATGGTGACGCACGATCCGCACATCGCGGCGCACGCTCGCAGGATCGTCTTCATGCGCGACGGAAGGATCGTTGACGACGTCACTCTCGACGGTGGCGATCTCATGACGACCGCGCGCGAGGCGATGGAGAAGGCCGGCTTGCTGTGAACGTCTCGGCGACATTGGCCTGGCGCTATCTGATCGGCCGACCAGGCCGGACCGTCCTGACCACGCTGGCAATCACGCTCGGCGTCGCGCTGATCTTCGGCCTCAACGGCATGATGCCGGGCCTCCAGAGCGTCTTCAACAACATCTTGTTCGCGGCCGCAGGACAGGTTGACCTCACCGTTTCGAGCGCGAGCGGCGGCAACTTCGCCCCATCGGTCGCCGATGAGGTCGCAAGCGTACCCGGCATCGCTGTCGTGACGCCGTCGTTGCGTCGCTCAGTTGGGATGCCGAACGGCAGTGCCCTTGGTGTGGTGACCCTCGTCGGGGTTGACCCGAGGAGCGCACCCCAGGTCCACACGTTCAATCTCTCGACCGGGCGCCTTCTCAACGAGGGCGATTCGGGCGAGGTCGTCATCGGCTCCGACACGGCGCAGACGCTTCATCTGCGGGTCGGGTCGAAGATCACGATTCCGACCGTTGGTGGGACGCGGGACTACGCGATTGTCGGCCTGCTTGCCAACGGCTCGTCGCCTTCCGCGCCTGAGGTATACATGACGCTGGCCGACGCCCAGTTCGCGCTGGGGGTCGGCAACAACATCAGCACCGTCGAAGCGCGGTTCGATACGGGGGTGGACCGGGCCAACGTGGAGGCGGCTGTCAGCCGCAAACTCGGCAGCGACTACACCGTGGGCGGCTTGTCCAACGAGAGCTCCCTGCTCGCGTCCGTTCAGACGGCCAACTACATGTTCACGTTCTTCGGCGTCTTCGCGCTGATCATGGGCGGCTTCATCATCCTCAACACATTCCACACGCTGGTCGCCGAGCGACGCCACGATATCGGCATGCTGCGTGCGATCGGTGCCGATCGGCGCACGATCCTCGGCATCTTTCTGGCCCAAAGCGTCATGCAGGGCGTTCTTGGAACCGCGGCGGGCATCGCAGCGGGCTACGTGCTCACGCTGCTCGCGCTTACCTGGTACACGCCGTTTCTCAAGAGCATTCTGCACATCAGCGCGACGATCTCCCCGAGCTACACTCCCGGTACCTGGGTCGCGGCGATCGTTCTCGGCATCGGCGTGACGGTGCTCAGTGCGGTGCTTCCCGCCCGACAGGCGGCGCGTATCACGCCGCTTGAGGCACTGCGTCCTCAAATCGCCGAGGTGGAGGAACGCCAGCGCAGCCGCTGGGTCTACGTTGGGTGGGCGCTGCTGATCGCCTCGGTGCCGATGCTGGTCTCGGGCAACATCTCGCTCGTCGGCACCGCTGCGTTTGTTGTGCTCGCGGGACTCGTCCTCGTGGCGCCGGCACTCATCAAGCCGCTCGCCTCAGCCCTTTCTCTGCTCGTCAGGCCGATCTCGCCTGCCACGGCGGACCTCTCCAGCTCCAACGTTACTCGGCAGCCTGGACGCGCCGCCGCGACGGCCGCCGCCATCCTTGTCTCGCTCGCGCTTGTAGTTGCCATCCTCGGAGTGGTCACGTCGATCTACGCCGGCTTCTTCAACTACATCAACAAGTCGCTTGGCTCGGATTTCGTCTTCATCCCAAACGGCCTGATTATCGGTGGTTCGCATGTGGGTGCGGACCAGACGTTCGTTCAGCAGATCGCCGACACCCCCGGGGTAGGCGACGTCGCCACGCTTCGACTCGGCCAAGCGCAGCTTGCCAAGAGTCAGGTGCAAGTGGTTGGCATCGATCCGGTCGCCTACCCGAAGGTGGCCTCGTTCACGTTTTCGCAAGGTTCGGGGTTGCAAGACGTCGCGAAGCTGGGTTCGGGGCGCACCATGCTTGTCAACAGCATCACCTCTGGTCAGCAGGGCCTGTCGGTGGGCCAGACCGTGCCGTTGGACACGCCGAACGGTACCGAGGACTACACCGTCGTCGGAGTGGCCACGGACTACCTTAATGCGAAGCTCTCCACCATCTACATCTCACAGAAGAACCTCGAGAAGGACTTCAACGTCACGACCAACGTGCTTGTGCTCGCCGACGCCAAGCCCGGTGCCGCGAAGCCGGCGGTGAAAGCGGCGCTCGGCAGGCTTGCCGCGAACTACCCCCAGTTCGTGCTGTACGACTCGGCGAGCTTCAAGGCCACTCAGACGCAGCTGTTCTCCCAGACGTTTGTGATCTTCGATTTCCTGATCGGCATGTTCGCGTTGCCCACACTGCTCGCGCTGCTCAATACGCTTGCGATCAGCGTCCTGGCGCGCACGCGAGAGATCGGCATGCTGAGGGCGGTTGGCACGACACGCGGCCAGATTCGCGCCATGGTGGTTGTTGAGGCGCTGCTGCTCGCGGCAGTCGGCGTGGCGTTTGGCGTTGCGGGAGGCATCGTGCTCGGCTACTCGCTGGTGTATGCGCTCAACGCCACACTGTTCGTGATGCCGTACTACTTCCCGACGGGCGGTGTTGTGGTGGCCGTGGTAGCTGGTTTCAGCTTCGCCCTGCTCGCGGCAATCATTCCGGCACGCACGGCTGCCAAGCTCGACATCGTGGCGGCGCTCCACTACGAGTAGGGGACTTCCTGCCGAGCACCGCACATGGCCAAAGAAGCTGGACGGGACCGGATCGAAGTGGCCGCTGCCTAGGAGTTGGCGACGCCAGCACTTTCGCCGGAATCTCCGGTGCTTCGCAGGATCTCGGCGAGTTGTTGGGGCATAGAGACCATCGCGAAATGGGACGTAGGCAGCTCGCTGCAGGCCCAGCCGGAAGGGTCGCTCGCGATCCTTCCGCGCATCACACTCGTCACACACGAGAAGTCACTCTTCGTACAGGCGATGTAGGTCTTGTGCAGTCGCGAGAGGAGCCCCGGATCGAACTCGAGCTTCTCGACGTAGGCGGCCGCAGGCTCCAAGCCCGAAAACGACAGCGGGTCTCGGCCTGAAGCGGAGATGACGTCGAAGAGCGATTCGCCGGGGTTCGGGAGGGCGGCGTCCACGTACACGAGGTGCCCGATCTTCTCGGCGAGCTGGGCTGCGAGTCCGGTGATGACCATGCCCCCGTAGCTGTGTCCAACGAGGACGACGTGCTCGGCGTTCTCGCTCTCGATCACGCTGCGGACGTGTCGAATGTGGTCCGTAAGGTTGTTGGTGTGCTCGTCGCCTAGATCGGGCGCAAGGACCTGGTTGCCGTGCGCTTCGAGAATCGGCGTGACGAGGCCCCAGACTTCTCCGCCCAGCTGAGTCCCGGGTTCGAAGTCGCTTCTGCCCACCATGGCGTTCCAAGCGCTTCCGGAGAGCCTGCCGCCGTGGACCAGAACGTATGTGGGCACCCCTCACCTCCGCTTGTGCGCAAGCTGGCGTTGGCTCGCCTCGGCGACTGGCCTGGTTGCAGTCTCGCCTTCACAGCGTCGCTCTGCAACGACTACCGGCCTTCAGGCTGTCGGCCGTGATCGTCTCGGCGAGTACGACGGCATAGTGTCCGCCGCGGCGGTGCCGCGCCTTAGGCTCGTGACCCCTAGGCCCCACTCGCGCAAGAGCTGCCAATACCCCCGGAACGCAGGCGCCTTGCGGGGTTCAGCGTAGGTGGTGCATCTTGGGGGATGATGGTGAGGCATCACAGAGGGATGGGGAGCGCACATGTCGCAGTCGGAAAACGCGTCATCGGCAAATCAGACTCCTTTGCCTGCCGCGCCCAAACGCAAGAAGTCGAGGGCGTGGTTCTGGGGCCTGTTGGTTGGCTTGCTGCTGGTCGTGGTGATCGCTGCGTTGGTGATTGCACCTCGATACATCAAGGGCACTGCAGACGGAACGCTGGTGGGCGCAAGCAGCAACGCGCCGATCACGAACGCCGAGATTCGCACGTCCACCAGGGCGGTGAAGACAGATAGCTCCGGGCATTTCGAACTCCGGCATCTGCCTTTGGGCGACGTTCCCGTCACCGTGGCCGTTCCCGGGTTCTCGCCTTTTTCGGCCACCCTGCACGTGAAGGCCCTCAGTGTCACCGACACGAAGCTCGTGCTGCCTGATGCTTCGCTGACCGTCGCCTTGCGGGAAGCGGCCTCGCAGCCAGCCACGGTCTCGGCGCCGACGGTTCTCATTGATGGCGCGAGCGTGCTTCCAGATGCGAGCGGAGAGTACGTGGCCCGTGGCATTCCGCCAAAGAACACGACGATCAGAGTCTCCGGCGAGGACTACGAAACCACTGAGACGGCCGTGGCGCTCAACCCAGGAAGACATAGCGTCGTGGTGGTGCTCTCCCTTACGCCCAAGGCCACACTGGCGCGCTACTACCATGCTTTCGATCAGAAAGACTGGAAGGCGGCGTACACCTACCTTCATCCGGACGTCACCAAGCGCGAATCGTTCGCGACGTTTGAGAAGGACATGAAGGCGTGGGGTACGTCGACCTCACTTGTGGTGTCAAACGTGACCATGCTTCCTCGGTGGGTGTCGCCGACGACCGGCAAGATCTACCCCAACGTTGCTGCCATCACGAGGACTCTCGCTGGCAAGGGACCAGGCGGATCCTATACCAACAAGGCCACCCAGCACTGGACGCGGGTCAACGGAATCTGGCTTCGAGTTGACGTGTAGGGCGAAAGGGCAGGGCCACCGCTAGGTGCCGAGTTCCTCGATCCCCAATCGCTCCTTGACCGTTTCGCTCCTGAGTTCGCGAAGCGCACCCCGAGCAGCCCATCGCGCCGCAGCGCTGTCGGGGTGCTCGGCGAGAATACGTTCGCACGCGTCGATGGCAGCCGCGTTCAGCACCGCATTGCGCTTGCCGATCTGCCGAATCTGCCAGTTGATTGCCTTCTTCACGCCGTTGCGCTCATCGGTGGCTTCTCGGACGGCGTGCTCGAGTAGCGGCAGAAAGCTCGCGTCGTCGGCGGCCTTCTCATGGACGGCAAGCGTCGCGCCCATCACGAAGCCAGCACGCTTCACGAACTCGGGCTCGGCCGTCGTCCACTCGGCAGCTTTGGCCCACGCGAAGGAGCAGCGCCGAAGCAGGTTGATGCACAGCTGGTCGCAGACGTCCCACGAGTCCAGGTTGGCGACCCAAGAGTCAGCCTGCGTCTCGTCCACGAGCGACGGTTCGTCCACCAGCGCAGCCATGATGCGCGCTTCGTGGATGCCGCTCACCCACAGCAGGCCAGCGAGCTCGTGATGCGCGGCCTTGTCGCGCCCGAGGCGTTTCCTGCCCTCGCGCGCAAGCGAGCGCACGATGGGCATCGACACGCCGAGCGTGCCTGCCGACGCGATCCCGAACCGTGCCATCCCCGTGACGTTCTCGGCGTTGGCATGCTCTGAGAGGCGTGCCAGCAACTCCTCGGCGACGAGCGCGGGCGAGGGCATGTCGTTGGCGACGGAATCTGTCGTGGTCGCGCGCGGTGTCGTCATCGCTTCGAGCCGTCTACGTGCGCGGCGCATGCGAAGCAGTGTTCCGAGAAGGAGATGAGGCGGGTCGAAAGAGCGATCTGACCCACCGGAGAGCCCGCGTGCTCGCTGATGTTCTGGGCGCCTTCCGCGAGCGGAATATCGGCCGCGATGTTGTAGTCGCAATCGCACAGTCGCCCATCCCACGCGATTGCCACTCCGTGACGGCATGGAAGTCCGGACAGCTTGGCCGGATCGAACGCCGACCTGATCGCCATCCGATATCGCTCGTACTCGCCGGCCTCCTGAAGCCATGCCGCGAAGCTGCCGAGCGCCACGTTCGGAGTCGCGACGAGTGATCCGAAGTGCACGCCATGTTGGCCGAGCGCACCGCGAAACTCGGCGGTCAGTTCCTTCTCGCTGCGGGGCAGATCTCCAGGCAGCGGGTTGTACGCGAGATCGAGCGGGATGGCCCCGGAGTTCACGTCTCCGTAGCCGAGACTGGCGAGCATCGTGAGTGCCTCAACACAGCCCCCAACAGTGCGCCCCTCGAGAGCTTCTGGCAGAGACGCCAAGACTTCGACTCCATAGCGGGCCAGAAGCCCTGCGATGCCCGCAGCTTCCGGGAGCAGCAAGGCGTCGAGGTTGGTGCGCACACGGACGCGAGTTGGCATGTCGACTGCGAGCTGCAGAAACTCGGTCAGACTGGGCCAGAGTACGGGTTCGCCACCGGTGAGGTCGATGAGGTCGGGATGAACGTCGGATGCGAAGTGCAGGACTTCGAGCATGACCTCGCGTGACATCACCTCCGTGCGCTCGGGCGAGCTTGCCTGGTAGCACAGTTCGCACTCAAGGTTGCACTGGAGGCCGACGTTGACGGTGAGCGTGGATAGCTCCTCGGCGCGACGCACGTTGGGAAACGCCTTGGAGGCGAGTCTCTCGAAGTCGCCACGAGGCGTTCTGATGTTGCCAGGCAGCAGGGACGTCATGTCACCAGTCTACCCTTCGCGAGCTGGCAATGGGCCTGGTGTGCGACACTTGAAGCGAGGCCACACCCAACCCGCAACCGTTCGGAAGGATCTGCCGATGTATCCCCGCGCGTTCGCGTCACTCGTCGTTGTCGGCCTGCTTGTCATGGTGGGCGGGTTGCTCGGCGGTTGTTCGCCCAAAGCCGCACAAGCGCCGGCCCCGCTCGTGGCGCTTGGCGCCGTGCAGCCCGCGCAGCTGACGCAGATGTCACCTGCCGAGAAGACAGGCAAGATCGCGCCGGGCTTTCCAGTGCAAGTTCCCGTGCCCGAGGGAGATCTGCAGCGCGGCGAGGCGCAGGGTGGTGCGGCGTGGGACTACGTTGTTGTGGTGCCAGGCGACGTGAACTCGGTGCAGCGCTGGTACTTCGATGTGTACTCGGGCGCGGAGTGGACGCTGGTCTCGCGAACCGCTTCGATGATGAATCTGCAGAAGAACCGCGCCGAGTCGGTGCTGAAGTTCGAGGCGGTTGCGGGGAGTCCGGCCAAGACGCGCGTCACAGCTTCGGTGGGCATCGGCACGTCCGTCCAGACGCAATAGGACGCATCGCGACGATGCGTCGCCCCAACGAGCTCAGATTCTGCGGCTGCCGCGCCTCGAACCGCTCACGCGCCCGCCGAAGACGCTGCGCTTCTTCTTCTTCGTAGGTCGCCCCTCGAACGGGATGATGCGTCCCTCTCGGTAGGGGAAGCCCTCGAGATCTTCGACTTCGAGGTTCTTGCCGAGCATGTACTCGATCTCGCGCAGCGAGACGATCTCGTCCGGGCCCACGAACGTCAGCGCGTAGCCGCTTGCTCCGGCGCGACCCGTGCGGCCGATGCGGTGGACGTAGTCCTCGGGGTTCTCGGGCACGTCGTAGTTGATGACGTGGCTGATGTCGGAGATGTCGATCCCGCGCGCGACGATGTCGGTGGCGATGAGCACGTCCATCTTGCCGGCGCGAAAGTCCTCGAGCGCGCGCTGTCGCTGCTTCTGAGCCCGGTCGGCGTGCATGACGCCCACTTTGATGTTCATGCGCTCAAGTATGGTCTCGAGCATGTCCGCGCGAGACTTCGTTCGCGTGAATACCAGCACGCGATCGGCGCCGCGACGCTGCAGCACGCCGGCGAGCAGCTCCGGCTTCTGCGACTGCTCGACCGGCATGATCGCCTGCTCGATCCCCTCGGCAGTCGTGCCGCGCACGGCGATCTCAACGTAGGCAGGATCGTGCAGCATCCTCCCAACGATGTTGGTGATGTCTTCGGACAGCGTCGCCGAGAACAGCAGGTTCTGCCGCTTGGCGGGCAGGAGTGCCAAGATGCGACGAATGCTCGGCCAGAAGCCCATGTCGAGCATGCGATCGGCCTCGTCGAGCACGAGCACGCGAACTGCCGAGAGGTCGAGGTCACCGCGTTGCTGCAGGTCGATCAGGCGACCGGGTGTGGCAACCAGGATCTCAACGCCGGTCTTGAGCCGCTTGACCTGAGGCTCGTACTTCACGCCGCCGACGACGATGCACGTGCGTTGGCCGGTGTGCGTGCCGACAACCGCCGCCACCTTCTCGATTTGCTGGGCAAGTTCGCGTGTCGGCGAAACCACAAGCGCGAGAGGCTTCCCGTTGCCGAGCCCGAGCCGCTGCATGAGTGGAAGCGCGAATGCAGCAGTCTTGCCCGTGCCCGTCTGAGCGGCACCGACAACATCGCGGCCCGCGAGGATAAGCGGGATGGCTTCCTGCTGGATAGGTGTTGGCTCTTCGTAGCCCAGCTCCTCGACCGCTGCGAGGAGGTCATCATTGAGGCCAAGATCACTGAAGGTCATAGCAGCAGTATGCGCCAATGCGGGCGCTCACGTCACGCCGGGCGCCCTCAGGACCGCCAGCCCTAGGCCAGCCCCGGGGTCACTTCCGCAGGAAGCGGCTCTTCCTCCGTTGCTGCCGGTTCGCTCTCATCCGATGCCTCTGCATCCGATTCAAACACCGCCGCCATCAGTTCGCCGTCGTCTTCGGTGCTTGCATCGCCATCAAGATCAGCTTCGGCGTCCGCGGCAATTTCGGCTTCGGAGTCGATTTCGGTTTCAATGCTGAACTCTGTCTCATCCTCAGCGTCGAGAACAGGCTCAGAGCTGGCCGCCACCTCAGACTCGCCTTCGTCTTCCTCGATGTCGCCACCTTCGGCGATAGCCTCTACGTTCTGAGATGCCGGCTGGTCTGCCGGCTCGCCGCTCGCTGCTTCCTCGGCGGCTTGGGCCTCATCATCGCTGTGCGTCTCAGCCTCCTGCGCAGCTGGCGTCGTCGTCTCCGTGACACTCTCCTCCTGCGCGACCGGCGTGAGCGTCTCTGCCGTCGTGGCCGGGGCCGTCACCGTTTCCGCCACCGCGACCGGTGCTGCCGGTGGGGCGGCCGCGCTCCCGTGCTTCGTCACGAGGTCATCGAGGGCTTCACGCAATTCGGGAAAGCGGAACTTGTAGCCGGCATCGAGCGCTTTGGCTGCCGACATCCGCTGGCTCATGACGGTGTACTGCGCGGCCTCGCCCAAGACGACGTCGAGCGCGGGAAGCGGCACGGGGAGCCACGACGGCCGGTGAACCGAGTGCGCCACAGCTGCGGCGAAGTCCGTCATTCGAGCCGGGCAGGGTGCGCTGGCGTTGAGCGGTCCCGAGACGTAGTCGTGCTCGAGGGCGAACTTGTACAGTCCCGCGATATCGGCGATGTGTATCCAGCTCAGCCATTGGCGCCCTGTGCCGATCGGCCCGCCGACCAGCATGCGTGCTGGCAGGAGCATCCGGGGCAGAACGCCTTCTGAGCCGAGCACGATTCCCGTACGAATCGTTACGAGTCGGCAGCCGTATTTGGTCTCGGTGAGGTAGGACGCGGCGTCTTCCCAGTCGACGACGAGCATCGCCAGGAAATCATCGCCAAGAGGAGAGTCCTCGCTAAGAACCCGCTCGTGACCTTCGCCATAGATGCCGACGGCACTCGCGTTCACGAGCACGTCGGGGCCCTTGCCCGCAGCCCGCGACTTCACGATCTGGTGTGCGATGGCCTCAGTTGGAATGATGCGGCTCGAACGCAGAAGAGGCTTGGTGTGCTTGGTCCAGTACTTGGCGATCGGGTAGCCGGAAAGGTTCACGACACCATCGGCGACATCGATCTCGGCAGTCCACTCTCCACTTGCGTTTGCTGGATCGAACGGGATCTCGCGTACTCCCTGGGGTGGAGTTCTGTGACCGGGGCGATGCGAGAGCCAAACCACTTCATGCCCCGCGTCGAGCAGCTGGGACGTGAGCTCCCTGCCGATAAACCCATTCCCCCCAGCTATCGCGATCCGCACCCCTAAGCACTCCTCTCAGTTTGTATTCATGTTACCCCACGCGACGTGCGAACATGGGGCTCCGGATGATTCGCCACCGAGATTCGCCGAGAGTCTTGTGCTTCGATGAGCAAGACGGTCTGCGCGGGCCGCGCTCCAGCCGCGCCGACGGCGTTGATCATCTTGCTGGGCTGACCGGGTCGAAGCGCGCGACGTCGGTTCCAGTCAAGTCAGTCCAGGCGCCGTCAATACCATGCGCCTCGAAGGCTAGGTCCGCGTGCAGCATCGCCACACCAATGTCGAGGCGTTTGGCGACCTTGGACGATTCCCGCGAACTGTCCTTGCCGATGATGAGCGCGCCATCTTCGAAGCGCAGTCTCCATGGTTGCCGATTTGCCGCCGAGGGCGCGAACCGCACGGTCTCGGCGGCCGCCAGTGCCCATGCTGGCCAGGCCCCGCTCTTCGAACGCAACGCGATATCACCCACCCTCTTTCGAAAGTTGGAGCCCGCCAAGTGCGCGATTGCGCGCTGTGAAGAGGTGTCTTTGCGCAGTGCGTGGCCGAGCGGGGAGACCGCAACCACTCGTTCGTCCGGCGCGAGTGCGACGAGACGCTCGGTTTTCGAGGGGTTGAAATATCCGCCGACCCAGCACGTCTGCAGGCCGAGCCGAGTGGCCTCCAAGACGATCGCTTCGCCGGTGTATCCCACATGCTGGTTGGTGAATGTAGCGTTCTTCTTGCCGATGAACGCCAGGATGTGCGGCGCCCCTGAGATCTTGCCGTAGTGGCCAACGGCACCCGTGAAGACATCCACCGTCGGCCGTTCCACGAGTTCGACGCGTGCGTCGGGGTACGGTCGCCACTGCGATATCAGCGCTTGCAGGGTCTCGATCCGCATGGCGTCAGCGGGGATCGCGTCGTATGCGCGCCGCGACCGTCTCTGCGCGACGGCACCAAGCCAGCCAGCGCCGTACTGGTGAAGCACGTTTCGAGAATTCATCGGCGCTGGAGCGGCATCAGACACGCGAGGAGTCCTCCCGCCGGACGATGGCCGCAGTGCAGCGTGTTCCCGTACGAGGGCTGCGGTCTGAGAGAACCTGTTCATTGCGTCGTTGACGATCGCGCGACCGCACAGCGCTCATGCGGTATGCTCGTGCGCGCACTTGGAGCGCCGCACCGGCGCTGCGCGATCGGAGGATCATGGCACTGATTCACCTGCTCGTAGGGTTGCTTACCAATACGCTCGAGACGCTGCAGGCACTCACGGCGCCCACGTCTCCGACGGCACCATGGATCTACGGCATCCTGTTCCTCATCATCTTCGGCGAAACTGGCCTGGTTGTGACGCCTTTCCTTCCGGGGGATTCACTCCTGTTTGCGGCGGGGGTGCTTTCATCGGCGGCTCGACTCAACGTCGTCGAGGTGTGGCTCACGGTGTTTTGCGCGGCGTTGCTCGGCGACAACGTCAACTTCTTCATCGGGCGGTACTTTGGCCATCGGATCATTGCGTCGGGCAAGATTAACCGCGTCATGAAGCCCGAGTACATCGAGCGCACGCAGGCCTTCTTCCGAAAGCACGGCGGAAAGACCGTCTCGCTGGCTCGCTTCTTCCCCATCATCCGGACCTACGCGCCGTTCATGGCCGGAGTCGGCCAGATGAAGTGGGCGCGCTTCATCACGTTCTCCGCTCTCGGCAGCGCGGCGTGGATCACGCTGTCGGTCGGGGCGGGCTACTTCCTCGGCGGCATCCAGTTCGTGCAGGAGCACTTCGAGGTGATCGTCATCGTGATCATTGTTGTCTCGCTCTCGCCGACCGTCGTGCACACGATTCAATCGCGGACCGCCAAGCGGCGCACGCAGTCGGCCGAATCACCTGCCGAGTAGCCCGCCGAGCCACACGGCTTTCGGCGACGCAAGCGCACGCGGTCGGGCCATGCGCGCGCCCGGCCATCGTTGTGCGCGACCATCAGTCCACACGGGACGCTCTTGGAGCCGCGACCGCCTCGCGCGGCTAGTAGCGCAGCACTGCCGCGACTCCGCTGACTGGCGCAGTCTCGCCATCGAATGCGTGGATGGCACCGCCGTGCAGCACGGTCTCGGCGAGCGCGAGGTCCACGAGATCCCAGCCACACTCCGCATTGGCGATCTCAGTGTCGGCCGTCTCACGCAGATAGCGAGGCGCCGCGCTGCACACCGAGCTGACCGCGAACAACTCCCGATCAAACAAGCCATACGGGCCGGCCGCTTCGTCGAAGAAGAGCGTCTTGACGCGTCCGGTCGCAGCTGCCGAGACGATCTCTGCCGGGTCGCTGGAGACCAGCGAGCCAGGCTTCTCGGACAGTTCGGTGAGGTCTCTGTTGGCGGCCGAAGCGAAACGCGGCGCGAGTGCCTCAAGCGCTTCCGCGTGGATCGCGCGATCAGTGAGTTCGTCGGTTGCGCCCTCGACCTGCGCCGTCGCCAAAGCCGGATACGTGTTCGCGGCGCGATATGCCGTCAGCTGATAGTCGACGCCGAGAAGCACGAGCGGCGTTGTGTTCTCGAGACCGATTTGTGAGGTGACCGCCTTTTCGAGCCCTGCCGCGAAGCGCTGCACCTCATCCTTGTCGACGTTCTCGCCGCCGTGTCCGTGGAACATGCCGATCGCGCCGCCCGCCCGCGCGGTTGACTGTGGGCTCGCGAACGTCGAGTACTGCAGAGACTCCTCGCGGTCATCGTACTTGGTTGCCTCAGCGAACGATGCCACAGCGGGATCGAGCGGCAGCTCTTCGATCGCCGCTCGGTCGCCTGTGAAGAGCCGCGCGCGATTCCGGTCCAGAGCCAGCGCAAAGAAGCTCTGGTCGCCGTGATACGCCAACGCGAGCGGGCGCAGGTAGTAGCGCCCACCCACCACGAATTGCTCGGGCAGCGCCGTATCAACGCGTAGCACACGCGTCGTGCCGGGTTCCGCGAAGATCGCTAGTCCGTCGCCCATCTCCCGCCAAAACGCAGTGTCGTCGAGCAAGTTGCTCGCTTGGCCGAGAAGCTCGTCGGCATCGGGGTCTCGCATGCCGTCGGCGACGAGGCCTTCGCGTGCCGACTTCACGAGATTCTTCAGGCGGATGCGATCCTGATCCTTCTCAGGACCGGTGCGGTGCGTCGGCAGGTAGAGCGAGACTGAGGGAAAGCCGCGTCGCTTCGCGAGCGTCGTGAGCGTGTCGAGGTCGATGGTGTCCACCTGTTGGCCTCCTGAGCGTTGAGGTTGTCGCCGTCTGACGAAATCCACCGTTCGGTGGTGTTCTCACCCTGTCTCTTCCCAGCTGGCGGCCGCGCAGGTGATGCACATGCCGCGACCGGGGTACAATGTCCGGACCCACTGACGCGCGTCACGGGGGTGTGGGCATGGGCCTATCTGGGGTTGCTAGCGATACGACGACTGCAAGAGGTCCGCTGTGATGAAGCGTGCCGAGACGCTCAACGCCATCAACGAGATTCTGCTGTCCGCGGTTACACCCGATGAACTGCTCGCCCGTCTCGTCGGCGACGTCTCCAAAGTAGCGGGTGCGGACAAGTGCCTTGTGATCGAGATGCGCGAAGAGGGGTTCGTCATCACGCACGTTCGCAACGTGCGCGCCGACCTAGTCGGCCAGGCCCGATCGGCAGAGTTCTTTCCCGGGTTCGCACTCGCCGCGGAGACCAAGCGCCCGTTGCTTGTCCAAGACACCTGGCTTGATCCCATCACGAACAAACGCTTCGTGGTTCCCTACGCCCTGCGCGCTTTTCAGTTGCTCCCGCTTGTGGTCGGCGACGTGGTTGTGGCGGTGTTGGCCCTTGCCTACGACGAGCCACGAGCGTTTGACGTTGACGACGCCGAGTTCTGCACCAAGGCCGCTATGGCGATGTCTGTGGCGCTGCGCAACGCGCTGCTCTATGAGTCGGAAGTCAGCGCTCGTCAGAATGCCGCCGATGAACTCGAACTCACGTCCTTGCTTCTCTCGGCCGCCGGCAAACTCGCCGAGCCAGGAAGTCTGGACACTCGCCTCAAGAGTCTCTGCGAGTTGCTCCGGTCTTCGCTCAGGCACGAGCGTGTGGTCATCGATCTATGGGATGACGTGTCGCGCGAGCTACGGATCGTTGCCGTGGCTGGCGAGGATTCGATGCTAACTGGGACGTATCAGTGGGATCAGTGTTCGCAGGCCGTTCATGACGCGATCGAAACCGGCCGAAGCGTGGTTGCCGAATTCGCCGACCAGTCCGAAACCATGCGCGGCGCCGTTTCCGAGGAGCGCGGTTTCAAGCTGGTGCTCATCGTTCCGATGCTCGTTGGCGGACGGACGGTGGGCCTCATTTCCGCCGATCAGCCTCGAGAGGCACTTGAGTTCTCCGCGCGGGAGACCGAGATCGTCCAGGGCATTGCGTCGCAGGCTGCGGCGGTTGTCGAGAACGAGCGGCTGCTCGCCGCTGAGCGGTTGCAGTCGCAGAGGACTGAGCTCCTCAAAGACGTAGCCATGGCAGCGGCATCTTCGCTCGACCTGCGGGAGGTTGCAAACGCGACCTTGCACGCTGCTGGAGACCGGTTCGGGGCGCACTGGGGAGTCGTGTGCTTGCTTGACCGAGACGCCGGTGTGTTTCGCCGACTCGCCTCCATCGGGCTACCCGAGTTGCCCGTGTCCCGCGAGATTCCGGCAGATGGGACGACAGTCGCGGGTCGGATTCTGACGGAGAACCTGCCGTTCCTCACGCATGAGATTGGCAGGCCTCATGACGCTGCGAGTGATCCGGAGTTGTGCTCGGACTTGGAGGCCGACCGCTGGATCGTTCTGCCGATAGGGACGTCGGGCAAGATGATCGCCGCGTTGACGTTGGCCTTCCAGGGCAAGCGTAGCTTCACTGACGGCGAGGTCTCGCTCTTCTCGGCGGTCGCCGGACAGCTTGGTATCGCAATCAAGAACGCGCAGCTCTTTGAGAGCGAAATGGAGGTTCAGCGCAGAGTCGCTGCGCTACACGAGGTGACAGTGCTCGCGACATCCTCGCTTGAGATGACAGAAGTCGCCGACAAGACAGCGCGTCATATCGCGGAGAAGCTCGGCGTTGGCGTGGTGACGTTCTGGGTGCTCGACGAGCATCTCGGTCGCCTGTTTCCGGTGTCGGGCGTGGGATTTCCTCCGGAGTTCTATGAGCACTTCGCTGGTGGCGTCGGATTCGACCAGGATTTCGAAATCGTCAAGGCGGTCGAGGAGCGAAAGCCGGTTGTTCGCTCCAACGAACAGATCGAAGAGGTGCCCGAGCCTGTGCGAGCCGCCTACAAGCGGTTTGGTTTGGACCTCAGAGCGCTGCTCGTCCTGCCCGTGCAGAGCAGGAACCGGATGATCGGTGCCATCACGCTCGCATGGGATACCCCCAAGACGATCAGCGCCGACGACGTTACGTTCTTCTCGTCTATGGCGAACAACCTGGCAATAGCCGCCGATAACGCGCAGCTGTTTGGCGACGCGATGCGCAGCGCCTCTCTCGGCGAGACTCTCAATGAGATCGATGTGCGCATCCACTCGACGCTTGATCTCGACGAAATCATGCAGCGTGCCCTGGACGACGGCACGGTGGCGCTGGGTTGTGACGCAGGGACCATCGAGACCAGGGACGGCGAATCGTGGCTCGTCCGCTACCAGCACGGTATGTCGGAAGGCGACATAGGTCGTTCGCTCGTCCAAGCTGAGGCCCCGATGGCGATGTCGTGCGCTCGATCTCGGCAGCCCTTGGTAGTGGAGGATGTTGCTGGCGACGAGCGCATGAACGTGGGCTACGTGCGAGAGAACGGCATTGCTTCGGTACTCGCCGCTCCGCTGATCGTCCGCGACGAGGTGATGGGCTGTTTGCTGTTCTACGCGAAAGAACGGCTGCGCACATTCACGGATACTGAGATTGACTTCGCTCGCAAACTCGCCGCAGAAGTGTCACTGGCGCTTGAGAACGCCGCGCTGCACGAGGCCGGCCAACTTGAGCTGATGCGTACACGGGTGCTTCAAGCGGTGGCAACGGCCACCTCGGGGTCACTGAGTCTGAGCGAGATCGCGCAACACGCTCTTGACGAGCTGCGTCCTCTGCCCGAGCTCGCCGCCGGTGCGGTCTATGCGTTGGACGAAGCCGAGCATAGCCTTTCCGGCCTGGCGTTTCTCGGCTACGAGGAAGACCTCAGGCAACAGGTACAAGAGCTGACCGTAGACAGCACAAGCAATCCGGGACGCCTAGTCGCCGAAGGCCTTGGGCTGCTCACTCACGAGGACGAGGGTTGCCCCAAAGAAGCCGACGTGCGCTTGGAGAAAATGGGCGTTCCGAGCGCGCGGTGGTTGGTGCTACCCATCAAGACGAGCGGCGTGGTCGTCGGCGCCATGGGCCTCATCTTCCACGGCGAGCGTTCGTTCCAGCCGCCGGAACTCGTGCTGTTCCAGGGCATCGCCGATACGCTGGCTTCGGCCTTCTCGGCGGCGCGCCTGCACGATGAGCTGCAGGTGTCCTACAGCGCAACCTCGGCGATTCTGGAGAGCATCAGCGACGGTTTTTACGCACTCGACCGGGAGTGGTGCTTCACGTACGCGAACGCCGAGCTGGCTCGGCTGGTGGCGATCGATCCGGCGGATCTGCTCGGCATGTCGCTTCGCGAAGCTTTTGGGGAGGAAGCGGCTGTCGCGTTCCAGGAGGCGTACCGCTCGGCAATGGAAGGCGAGAGGGTCGTCGAGTCCGAGTGGTACATCGCGCCGAGCCACCGTTGGGTCGAAACGAGGGCCTATCCGTCGGCCGAGGGCATCTCGGTGTACGTCACCGATGTCACCGAGCGCAAGGCCGCCGAGGAGGCGTTGCGCGAGGCGAGGGAGCGCGCGGACATCATGGCGACGATGCTTGACGAGTCCGCGCAGCCTTTCGGTGTGGGAAACCTTGACGGGTCCATCACCAACGTCAACCATGCCTTCTGCGAACTGACCGGCTACTCTGCCGAGGAACTCGGCCTGATCTCGTGGGCGACAGCGCTCACCCCGCCGGAATACACCGAGTTCGAGGCGGAACAGCTCGCTGAGCTAGAAAGCAGCGGCGGGCCAGTTCGCTACGAGAAGGAGTTCATGCGCAAGGATGGGACCCGGGTGCCCGTCGAGCTGCTGGTGCATCTCGAAACCGATGAGGATGGAAAGCCGGAGTACTACTTCAGCTTCGTGACGGACTTGACCGATCGCAAGGAACGAGAGCGTCTCGATGTCGCTTTGAACGACATTCGGACGGCCATTGGCGGCACGCTCGACCGGCGGGAGATCACGGCCGTTGCTCTGGAAGCGGGTGCAGCAGCGATCGATGCCGACTCGGCGGCCTTCTTTGAGCGTGTCGGCGACAGGTGGTCGCTCTCTCGCGGCGTGGGGTTGCCGAAGACCGTGGCCCTGGGACCGCTGAAGGGCGGAGATGCCCTGGCTGCACCGGTCGTGGCAGCAGGGAAGCAGCCGGTCCTGATCAACGATCCTTCGTCAGACCCGCGCTTGGATTCCGATGTTGTGAAGCGCTACCGGGTGAAGTCGTTGATCGCACTGCCGCTCGGCGTCAATGGTGCCGAGCTGGGCGCGATCGCTTTCTACCATCGGCGAAGCGCAGCGCCGTTCACGTCAGTCCAGTTCGACTTCGCCTCTCGTCTCGGGCATGCGGTGACGCTCGCGATCCAGAACTCGATGCTCTACGAGCGAGAGCGACGAATCGCCGACACGCTTCAGGAAGCTCTGATGACACCTCCGGAGGTCATCGCGGGAGTGGAAACCGGCTACCTGTACGAGGCCGCATCCAATTCAGCGAATGTCGGCGGGGACTTCTTCGATGTGTTCGTGATCGACGAGCGGCGTTGCGGCATCCTCATTGGCGACGTGTCTGGCAAGGGCATCGACGCCGCACGGCTCACGTCGCTTCTGCACGATGGGGTGCGGGCGTATTCGATGGAGACCATCGATCCGCGAGAGGTGCTGGATCGGCTCAATAGGCTGGTTTGTCGGCTGTCTCCTGTCGACCAATACGCGACCGTCTTCTTCGGTGTGCTCGACGTCGCCAACGGGAGGCTGCGCTACTGCTCGGCCGGCCATCCGCTCCCGGTTGTTCTCGGCGAGAAGGAAGCAACCTTCCTTGCCAGCACACGGTCGCCGTTGCTTGGAGGTTTCGCGGAGGCGGAGTTCCGCTCGCTGGACACTGTGTTGCTACCTGCCGAGACGCTCGTGCTCTACACCGACGGTGTGACGGAGGCTCGGCGCGAAGGGGAGTTTCTCGGCGAGGAACGACTACTGAAGCTGCTCGGCAAGATGACGCGTACGCCTACGAGCAAGCTTCCGCAGCGGCTGCTCGACCGAGTGCTCGACTTCTCTGGCGGGGATCTGCGAGATGACACCGTGATCGTTAGTGTCGCGCTTGCCGAGAAGGCCCAGGGTGCCCTCGACGCCGCCGACGCGCGCCTCGCATCCGCCTAAGAAGCAGCTATACTGGGCATTCGCGTTTCGTGTTGAGCGCATCAAGCGGGCTCGGACGGCGGCATGTCTCGAACCTGGTCAGGGCCGGAAGGCAGCAGCCATAAGGGCCTCTGCCGAGCGTCCGGGTCCGCTCGGTGCGCTCCTCGCATGTCTCATGTTCTTGGGACGCGCGACAGCTCCCACAGACTCAGCCCAAAGGCCGCGACAAGTAGCAGGTTGCGC
>CAZIPN010000009.1:66018-67276 GCA_964541225.1 uncultured Eubacteriales bacterium | reverse complement strand
CCGCTTGCCAGCGCGAACGCCTGCACCGTACCGGTGACCGCCGATTCCTCGGCACGCGTTTGACCGGTTGTTCTCGGCAGGAGCGCGATCACGAGCGCGGCGGCGAGGCAGAAGCCAAAGTAGCCCCACGCCGCGCCGATGCCAAGCAGCGTGGCGCCAGCCGCACCCGGGAAGCCCACGACCGCGAGCGCGTGACCGGTGAAGCTCTGGCGACGCAGCACCATGAACCAGCCGATCAACCCGGCCGTGACCGCAACGATCGAGCCCGCCGCAAAGGCGTTGATCATGAACTGGTACGCAAGTATCTGCGTGATATCGCCGACCACTACGGACACTCGCTGCCGTGGCACGTCGCACGGACTTCGGGCTGGCCGAGAACCGCGAGCCGCCCGTCGGCAGCGCGCACTACCTCGACTCGCGTGCCATACAGGCGCGAAAGCATCTCTGTCGTGATTACGTCCTCCGGCGAGCCGGCCACGATGCGGCCATCGCCCACATAGGCGACCTGGTCGAGATAGCCCATGAGCGGGTTGACGTCGTGGGCGACCATCATCACGCCGATTCCTTGCTCGCGCGAGATATCGCTGATCAGCGCGGTGATGGCGGCCTGGCTCGGCAGGTCGAGGCCGTTGAGCGGCTCGTCGAGCAGAAGCAGCGCCGGATCGCGAACGAGCGCCTGCGCGATGAGCAGACGCTGCTGCTCGCCGCCGGAGATCTCGCCGATAGGTCGCTCGGCGAACCGCGTTGCGCCGACAAGTTCGATGACGTCGCGGACGTGCTCGTTCTCGGCGCGCTTCGCTCGGCTGAGTAGCGCCATGCCCGGCAGCGGAACGCCCCATCGGTCGCCGTCCAGCCCAAGCCGCACGAGATCGACGCCGCGAATCCGCACCCCCGAGTCGAAGTTGCGCCGCTGCGGCAAGTAGCCGATGCGCGAGTTCGCATGGCCGACCCGCCCGCCGAGAACCCGAACCTCGCCCGCCGAGATCGGCAGCATGCCGAGCACCACGCGCAAGAGCGTCGTCTTGCCGACGCCGTTGGGTCCAAGCACGGCCATGAACTCGCCCGGCGCCAGCGCGAGGTCGACGCCGCTCCACAGCGTGCGATCGCCGAGACGAACGGCCGCGCCATGCAGCTCCACGGTGGGCGACCCGGCATCTGCGGCGTCGTCGGGAGTAGCAGCACCGGTGGCGTCGGGCGAGGCGGTGTCGCGCGACACTCTGCCCGCAGCGGCATCGGGAGTCGCAGCCCCCGAGGCGTC
>CAZIPN010000009.1:63237-65918 GCA_964541225.1 uncultured Eubacteriales bacterium | reverse complement strand
TGTCGCGCGACACTCTGCCCGCAGCGGCATCGGGAGTCGCAGCCCCCGAGGCGTCAGCGGCAGTGCGCACGGCCTGCTCGGCAGGCTGCTCGGCCGTATCGTCGCGCGACTCGGTGATGTGGGCGCCTTGGGGCATAGACACTACCTTCCCGTCGCCTTATGCAGCGCGGTCTCTATCTGCTTGAGTTGTGCGATTTGCCACTCCTGAAACGTGGCGTTGGTAGGCACAGGTGTCTCCGTGATGGTGACAACGGGGATCTTGGCTTTCTTCGCCTCGGCGACCAGCGCCGCGACATCCGGTGTCGCGTTTTGCTTGTTGTAGACGAAGATCTTGATCCGCTTGTCCTTGATCTGCTTGTCGACAAGCGCCTTGTCCGCCGCCGAAGGGTCGGCGCCCTCGCTGATCGCATTCAGGAAGCTCGCAGGTGTCAGCACCGTGAGATGCAGCGCATCAGCCAGCGGCGAGACAATGCTCTCCGAAGCGCCGACGGGCGTGCCCGCATATCTGCTCGCGATCTGCGAAATCAGATTGTCGTACTCGGCCAGCCCCTGCGTGTCGAATTCCTTCCACCGGGTGTCGTAGTAGGAAGCATTCGCCGGATCGAGCTTCTTGTACTCCTGCGTGATTCTGCGCGCGACGGCTTCGACCACGATGGGCGAGTACCACAAGTGCGGATTCGCTCCCGCCGAGACCCCCACAACCGCGCCCGCGTTCACGTCAACACGGCCCGGATCCGGGCTCGCATCCAGAAGCTGCTGGACCCATGCGTCGTAGCCGGCTCCGTTGTAGAGCACGAGATCCGCCGTCGCGAACCCGCGCGCGTCCGCAACCGTCGGCTCGTAGTCGTGCGGATCGGCATCGGGGTTCGAGATGATGCTGGTGACCTGCACTTTCTTGCCGCCGAGCTGCTCGGCGATGCTGCCCCACATGCTTTCCGCGGCCACAACCTGGATCGTCCCGCCAGGACCCGCCAGGGTCGAGCGCGGGCTCGCACACCCCGCGAGGGCCGCGGCGATTCCCAGTGTTGCGAGTGTCGAGACGATCGCCACCGCAAGCGCGGCGCGCGCCCTCATCGCTGACACCTCGGGCAAAGGCCGTAAAGCGTCAGGTCGTGGTCGGTGATGATGAAGCCATCTGCGCCTTTCGCCGAGTCAACCACGGAACACTCCGCTGCAGCGACGGCCCCGCATCCGGTACACACGACGTGGTGGTGGTGGCCCTCGTGCGGACAGTGAATGTAGAGAGTCGCGCCGCTGCGCGTTCCGACGGGCTCGATGAACCCGGCTGCCTCCATCGCCGAGACGGCGCGATATACCGTCGCGATCCCGACGCCAGGCGCTGTGCGCGCCGAGGCCTCCAGCAAGTCCTCGGCACTGAACGCGGATCCGTAGTCGCGCGCAGCTCGGGCAATCGCCTCGCGCTGAGCGCTCAGGCGCGCGTCGCCGAAGGCCACGCGCCCGATCGTCGTGGTGGAGTCTCCCATGGTGTCTCAGCCCCAGAATCGCCGGTCGAAGCCCTGCGGCTTCGTGATGGAAGTGATAACCGCTATCACATGATACCCGTGCGGCTGGATGTGTACAGGGGTGCGATCGAGTACGTCAGACTTCACGAAGCTCGACTTCTGCCGGATCGAGATCGTCTGCGAGCGGGTCGATGCCGGGTCACGTCGCCGATTCTGCGCTCGTGGCCGACGTCCTTCGGCCAAGAGGCCCGCCGCCTACCGTCCGAAGCGCTCGCGCATCGCTTCGACGACGGCATCGCTGCTCATGCGCTCGATGTCGGCCACCGGCAGCGCGGCGAGGAAGTCTCGGCCGTAGGGCTTGGTGGTGACGCGTGCGTCAGCGATGAGCAGACAGCCCGTGTCGGTGGTGCTGCGGATCAGCCGCCCGGCCGCCTGCTTGAGCTCGATGACGGCCTCCGGCAGGGTGTATCGGCGCCACGCCGTGCGGCCTTCTCGGCGCTCGCGCTCCTGAGCGAGCGGGTCGCTCGGCCGGCCGAAAGGCAGCTTGGGGACGACCACGCAGCGCAGCGTGTCGCCTTTGGCGTCGAAGCCCTCCCAGAAGCTCTTGAGCGCGAAGAGCGAGAGGCGCTCGTCGGCGAGGAACTCGTCGCGCAGGCGCTTGGCGCTTGTGCCGCGCTTCTGGCACAGCAGCGCGATGCCCTCGCGCTGTAGGCGCGGTTCGAGGATCGCGTGCAGGTGCTCCATATCGCGGCGGTTGGTGAAGAGCGTGAGCACGCTGCCGCCCATCGCGACGTGCACGCGTTCGAGCAGCGCTTCTAGCGCCGCGAGGTAGCCGCGCGTGTTGGGCTCCGGCAGGTCCGTCGGCACGAAGACCGCCATCTGCCGCTCGAAGTCGTAGCTGCTCGCCAGGCGCAGCGCTCGCCAGGCGTCCTCGCCGAGCAGATCGAACCCGACGCTGTGCGCGAAGTGCTCGAAGCTCTCGCCGGTGGCGATGGTCGCCGAGCAGAACACGACGCTGTGCGCTCGCGGGTACAGGTCGTCGGCAAGCACCTCGCCGACGTCGAGCCGCTCGGCAAGCAGCTTCTCGACGTCGCGCTCGCGGCGACGATCGAGCTCCACGCTGTAGACGAGCGCCTCGTCCTCGCCGTTGAGCACCGCCACAAGCCCGGCTTCCTGATCAGCGAGGCGCGTCAGCAGGCCCGCGAGATCTGCTCGGCC
>CAZIPN010000009.1:0-63137 GCA_964541225.1 uncultured Eubacteriales bacterium | reverse complement strand
CGCTGCGTCTCGTCCTCCATCCTCGCGATCACGCCGAGAATCCCAGTCGCACCTTCTTCGCCGCGCAGCGATCGACGCACCGTCTCAAGCAGCGTGCCGCGTCCCTTGGCCCCGAGCGTGCCGAGCACCGCCGACAGCTCCACGTGGCTCGCGCCCATCGTGAGCTGTTTGCGCGCCTCACTTTCTGCCGAGTGGGCCTCGTCGATCACCCAGTGGCGGATCGGCGGAAGAATGCCGCCTTGCGCGACCACGTCGCGGAAGAGCAGCGCGTGGTTGGTGACGACAACATTTGCGCTGGCAGCACGCCTGCGCACGCCATGCAGGTAGCACAGCTGCGGGAAGAAGCGGCAGCGCTTGCGCGTGCAGTCCGCCTGCGACGCTTGCACCGCTGCGCGCGTATCTCGGCGGCCCCAATGCAGGTTGATGGCGTCCAGATCGCCCCAGCTGGACTGCGCGACCCACGCGAGCAGTGCCGCCACCGTCGAGATGCGGTCGGCGTCCGCCGGGCTCGCGCCGCCGCCGCCCGAACCGCCGAGCAGCTCGCCTAACTCGCCTGCGTAGCGCTCCAGTTTGCGCAGGCAGGGGTAGTGGTCGTAGCCCTTGAGCGCGACGTAGCGCAGATGCCCGCCGAGCGCAGCATTCAGTCGCGGCAGCTCGTGGTAGACGAGCTGGTCCATGAGCGCGTTTGTCTTGGTCGCAACGCCCACGCCCACGCCGTTCTCTAGCGAGTACAGTGCGGCCGGCACCAGGTAGGCGATCGACTTGCCAACGCCGGTCCCCGCCTCAATCGCGACGTTCGTTCGTGTGTCGAACGCCTCGAGCACCGCGCCCGCCATCTCAAGCTGCTCGGCACGCGACTCGTACCCCTCGTACATGCGCCCCGCAATGCCCTCTGCCGAGAACTCGCCGAGCACCGCTTCCGGCGTCGGACACGTAGTCGCGATCTCGTCGGCATCATGAAGCGCCTCGGCCTTGTCGGCGGCTACGCGCTTTCGGCGCGCCTCCTTCAGGTCGAAGGAACGCCCCGGCTCGGCAGCGGCAATCTGCGCGAGGATCCCGCGCGCGGCCCAGTCGACCTCGGGCGCGAGGTCCGTGATGCGGTGCAACAGCCCCGCCGGCAGATCGCTTGCGCCCACAAGCGCTATGCGCCACACGGCCGCAAGCGCGAGCACGTCATGCAGCGCGCGGTGCGGGGCGCCCTCCGGGACCACCTCGAACGCCTCGGCGAGATCGGCCAGCCGATGTGTGCGCAGCCGAGGCAGCCCGATACGCGTGACCTGCAGCGAGTCGATCCACTGACCGCGAAATGCATGCGTTCCCGCGACCCGCTCGAGAAACGATCGATCAAACGTCGCGTTGTGCGCCACGATGTCTCGCCCGCCGACAAACTCAATGAGCCGCGCGACCACGCCTTCGGCGCTCGGCTCGCCTGCGAGCATGTCGTCGGTGATGCCGGTGAGCTTCGTGATCTCCAGCGGCAGCGGCACGAGCGGGTCGATGAGCGCGTCAAACGTCGCGACGATCTCGGGTCCGCTCATCACGGCTGCCGCAACTTCGATGATCCGATCGCGGTCGCGGTCGTAGCCGGTGGTCTCGATATCGAGCACCACGATCTCGTCCTCGAAGCCGAACCGCACCTCCCGGGCGCGCTCGGCAAGCGTCTCGTAGGACGCGATCACGTCAGGGTCGGTACCCGGAACGAGGAAGCGATGCAGGGCGGCTTCAGTCACTCGGCGAGAGTAGCATGCGAGGCTGACAGGGACAGGCCGCGCGCGTCCTACTCACTCCCCCACCAGCCGCACTCGCGGATGTCGCCCGTGCGCTCGCGCGTCGGCCGAGTAGAACGGCGCATCGAGCAGGTCGGCAAGCCCGGAGGCGAACGCGTCGTAGAGCGTGCAGCCGAGCATCGCCGCCGACGCGACAGCGGCCCCAACCAGCTCGTCGCCGAGGGGGACGGTCACGAGATCGAGGCGCTGCAGCTCCTGCCAGACCCCGTCCGCGTCGCGAGGACCGCCTCCGCGAGCGGCGGCACGCATCACTTCGTAGAAGAACAGCGTGTCCACCGCGATCAGAAGCGAGCCGTCTTGATAGCGTCGCAGCAGGTCAATAGCCTCTTCGGAGCCAGCCTCGTGTCGAAACCACTTGACGCCGACCGACGCATCAAGAGCACAGATCTCCCCGCTTACTCGCCCGGCCATCGCTCGCCCCTCCGGATCGCACGAAGCTTCTCAAGCGTTGAGGGCTCATTCTGCGCCTTCGGGTCCGCCGCCACCTCGTCGGCAAATGCCTTCATGTTCTTCATCGCAAGGTCGATGCGCTGTCGGCGCTCCTCGTCGTTCATTCGCGCCCGCCGACGAACGACGTAGTCCGCCACGGCCTCTTCGACCAGCGCGCTGCGGCTGGTGTGTGCGACCTCGGCCGCCGAGTCAAGCTCCTCGAGCAGCCAGTCGGATAGGGCGACGGCGACCTTCTTCTTGGGCATGCCACACTCCTGCACGAGCGGTGTTCATACCATTCGTTCATACCACGATCAGGCACCAGGATTCAAGACGCACTGCGCCCTGGGTGTCCGGTTCCTCGGCAGCTGGAGCACCCCTCCCAAGATTCCGTCTCCGCACGCAAACAGGGCGTCCCCTTCGAGACGCCCTGCAAGTCACAATCTGCGGTCGCGCTGCTACTGGACGGCGCCGCCCATGTCGCGCGACTTCACGTACCAGTCCTTGCCGACCTTGGTGTAGGTCCATGTGTACGTAATGTTCATCTGAGCCGTATCCTGCTCCGACACGATTGACACGTCGTTGCCAGCCGTCTGCGGCGCACCTAGCTTGTAGCCCGTGATGCCGTACTGGGATACCGTCGAGCCGTACGAGTCGGCATCGCCGTACGACTTCTTCTGCGCCAGAGGAAGGAGATCGTAGGCTTGCGGGAACTTCTTGGACATGATGTCGTCGTTATAGGCCTTGAGCGCCTGCTCGGGCGTCATGCCCGCAGGAAGCTTGGTGGCGGTCTTCGGGTCGAACGCGACAGGTGTCGGCTGATCCGGCATCTCCGCAGCAATGTTCGCAGCAGCGGTGTCGGACGGCGCCACGGTACTGCTGACGCTCGGCGCCGGAACGCCGTGCGAATTGTTGTAGACCATGAAACCGACGATCACGGCAAGTAGCACCGCAATTGCGATCAACGCATATACGATGACCTGCTGATTGTTTGATTGTGCCTGGTCGGACATCGGCATTCCCTTTCCTGTTGCTCGCTTGCCTGAACGACGCTAAACGTATCTGACTACTATACTCTCGGGACACCCCCACCGTACAGCAGCAGCGGGCATCCATGCGCACCGGAGCGAATGACGGGCCAGAAGGCACGTCTTGGAGTGAGGGGAAGGGGTCTGGAAACCGAGCAGGCGCTGAGCGGGATCGCCTATGCCGTGCTTCCAGCAACCTCCGCCCGCGGATCCTCGTCGTGGGCGTGGATTTCGACCAGTGGCTGGAATGAGAGCCTCATCGCAGGAACCGCAACGAATCCCAGGCTCCTATACAGATCACGACCCGTGTCGCTCGCCATCAGCGAGACAGCCCCAGCTCCAGCAGCTCGCGACGCTTCAACGGCCGTCGCCACCAACGCACGAGCGACCCCCCGCCTCCGCGACGCGGGCCGCACCCACATGCCGTAGAGCGTCGTCTGCTTCCCCGTCGGATTGTGCAGGCTCGGCTGCACAATCTCGTGCGAAATCGACACCGCACCCACCATCTCGCCTGTCTCGTCCTCGGCCACGAAGCCGATGGGGCCAATCTCGGCCTGCTTCTGCACGAATTCCTCGAGCGCCGAGTCGACCACCGCCATATCCTCTGGACGAACTGAAGTGCCCAGCTCGGAGAACATGTTGCGGCGCGCCTTGAAGAGCAGCGGCACATCGTCAAGTCGCGCTTCGCGCACGCTGACATCGGAATGGCTCTGCATCGTGGTGCTCCCCCCACATCAACTGAGATGGATCGTACTCTTGCACAGTACCCCTACCGCGCTTCCTGCCACCCCTGCCCATCGGAACCCGTCACCAGCACACGATGGGGCGGCGCACCGGTGGCACGCTCGCTCAACGCTACCGAGAACGCTCGCTGGACTCAGAGTTCTCCTCGGCTTCGTCGGCTGGCTGCTCGTTGCTCGGTCCTGGAGTCGCTCGACTCGCACACGAACTCGCACACGCCGAGCAGACCCCATCACAACCGATGACTTTGAGCGTGTTGCAACGCGGACAGCGGATCTCCGCAGATTCGAGGCCGCACGCGGGGCATTTCGAGAGTACCTCCACAGCCGACACCCCCTACGCGATCCGCAGGATGTGCGCGATGATCCCGCCGAGCACAAACGCGAGTGTCATGGATCCCGCGAACAGCCCCAACATGTATGCCCAACCGCGCTCCTTGAGCACGACCATCGTCGAGGCGATGCATGGCACGAACAGCGTGATCGTGACCATCGAAACCAGGAGCTGCGGATCACTGAGCTTCATCGTGAAGAATCCGGCCGCACCGAAATCTCGGCGAATGATGCCCATCACGAAGGCCGTTGCGGCCTGCGGAGGCAGACCCAGCCAGCCATGCACGAGCGGTCGCGCAACCTGGATGATCCAGTCAAGCCCACCGCTCACTTGCAGCACGCCGAGAAAGAGCGTGCCTCCCACGAAGAAGATGGTCACCTCGGTCATGAAAGCCCACACCTTGGTGCCTGTCTTGCGCGCCACGTTGCTTACGCGCGGAAACCGCAAGGGCGGAAGGTCGATGAGCAAGTCAGTCGATTGCCCTGGAACCAGCCGGTTGAGTAGCGTGCCCAGCGTCACAAACACCGCAAGCAGCGCCGCAAAGTACGCAGCCGTGTAGATCGGCGACGCTGTCGCCATCAGCGCGGCCACGATCCCGAGCTGTGCAGAACAGGGAACTGCCACCGCCATCAGCGCGGTGGCGATGAAGCGCTCTCGCCTGCTGCCCAGAATCCGCGTGCTCAGCGTCGCCATCGTGACGCACCCCAGTCCGAGAATCAGCGGGATGACGGCGCGACCGTTTAGCCCGAGCGAGGTGAGCGAACGATCTGTGAGGGCGGCGATTCTCGGCAGGTAGCCCGTGTCTTCGAGAAACGCGAGCAACAGGTAGAAACCCGTAACCAGCGGCAGCATCACGCCGATCAGCGTCGACGGCGTCATGGTCAACACACCGAATTGCCCCGCAAGAAGGTCATAGATCGCCGAGCCCGGCGCGAACACATGCGCAACCAGACCTTGGACCCACGGAGTGAAGTAGCGCTCCATGACGTCACCCTGCAAGAAGCCGACAAAGCCACCGGCCACCCACTGCCCAAAGACAACGTAGATCGCCGCCAACAGCACGAGCAACATCGGAATGCCCGTCGCGGGATGCATCATCGCGTGTGACAGCTTCGCCGAGAACCGCGCGCCGGTGATCGTCTCGGAAACGACGTGCCCGCAGATGTCGTTGACCCGATGACGTCGGCGCACGTAGATCTCATCGCGCATCGTGCCTGGCTCGATTCCGTGTCGCTTGCTGACCGCCTCATCGCCCTCAAGCACCATGAGCGCGTCGGCTCGCGACCCTACGCGCGACGCCATTTCAACCAGGTCATTCTCGAGTTCAACATCCGCGTGGCCGTGCCGCGCTCGCAACAGTGAGGCCTGCAGCTCCTCAAGTCCCTTGCCCTCGGTCGCTACGGTCTCGATCACCGGCACGCCGAGCAGGTCCTCGAGCAGGTCCCGGTCGACGCCTACGCCCTGTTTTCGGGCTTCGTCGGCCATATTCAGCGCGACGATCATTCGCTTGCCCATGTCCACAAGTTGCAGCGTGAGGAAGAGATCTCGCTCCAGATGAACGGCATCAACGATGTTGACAACGATGTCGCCGTCGAGAATGACATCACGCGCGACAGTCTCTTCATCGTTGAAGGAGCTGACGCCGTATACGCCCGGTGTGTCGATCAGGTCGTGCTCGCCAAAACGTCCGCGCGTGAGCTCAACGGTGGTCCCAGGGAAGTTGCTGACATCGACGTAGGTCCCGGTCATGGCGTTGAACACCACGGACTTGCCGACATTGGGATTGCCTGCGAGAACGATGGTCTCGCACTCAGGACGTGCTTCGGTGCCCGCTGCCGAGTGGCAATGAGCATCACTCATGAAGAGGTTCCTCCCGATCGAGCTGGCAAGCGGTGGCGCATCCTCGCACCAGTATGGCGAATACCGCCCTACGCAAGCCTGCGGACGTTGATTCGCTTCGCGAGGGAACGTCCGACGGCGATCTCCTGCCGACCGCTTCTGATGACCAGCGGGCCCGCGGGGATCTTGGTCACGCACTCCACATTTGCGCCTTCTGCCATGCCAAAACGCAAAGCCTGCATCCGCGCGTCAGGGTGGTTGACCGACACGATCTCGATCTTCTCCCCTTTGCGGATGCAGTCCAGGGTGCAGGTTTCGCACGCGGATAGAGCCTCGGAATCGGCGACGTCGTCGGTGAGGTTCTTGCGAGTGTCGCTCAAGACGTGCTCCTTCCGATTTCCTAGAGCCTCTGTGCGGCAAACGAGCTTCCTACCGGCGATACTTAGTATCGGCTAAGTCATGGCCTGCCTGAATACTACTCCTGTTCTGCGACACCCGTCAAGCAATGATGAGCAAGTGGGTGAGGATTGTGACACGGATCACTTTGGCCGGTCATTCTGCTAGCATTCGAATCTGTCGAGAGGGAGTAGCGCCTCAGTTGCAGCGCTGAGGAGGCAGGCCGACAGCCCCGGGCTCGCGCCCCGGTTCTGCCCTGAGCAGCGAGACTCTCGGCGGTGCACCGCACCTCCGTGACCCGCCGAGAAGGGACCGCGCATGCCAACACCCGCCGACGAGAGCGCCGAATCCGCCACCCGCGCGCCCGAAGCGTCGGGGTCGGCCTCCCCCGTGCCCGCCGAGACGCTGCAGCCGGCGCCGTACACCCTTCCGGTCACCGACGTCGTTTCTTCGCTCGCGACGGATTCCGCGCACGGGCTTCCGGCAGCCGCGGCTGCCGAGCGTCTTGAGCGCATAGGGCCGAATCGCCTCCGAGAAGAACAGGCGACGCCGGCGTGGAAGATCTTCGTACGCCAGTTCGCCGACTTCATGATCTACGTCCTACTCGTCGCAGTGGCCATCGCTGCGTGGCAGGGCGACGTCATCGAAGCCCTCGCCATCCTCGCAATCCTGCTGCTCAATGGCGTGCTCGGCTTCGTGCAGGAGTCGCGCGCGCAAGGCGCACTCGCAGCGCTCAAGCAGCTCTCGGCACCGCTGGCGACGGTTGTGCGCGACGGCGTCGAGGCCGACATTCCCGCCGAGCAACTCGTGCCCGGCGACATCGTGCTGCTCGAGGCAGGCGACTCGATCCCCGCCGACGGGCGCCTCATCGAAGCCGCGGCGCTGCGTCTTGTCGAATCCGCGCTTACCGGCGAGAGCGAGGCAGCCCTGAAGGACGCGAGCGTCATCACCGAACCGGGGGCTGCTCTCGGCGAGCAAGCCGGGATGGTCTTCGCGGGCACTGCCGTAGCCGTCGGGCGGGGACGGTTCGTCGTGACGGCGACTGGTCAGGCGACGCAAATGGGCCGCATCGCCGATATGCTCGCCGAGGCGCCCGAGAAGCAGACGCCGCTGCAGCTTGAGCTCGACCGCGTCGGCAAGCGTATCGCGGTGATCGTGCTTGTCATCGCGGCGGTCATCTTCGCCGAGGAAGCGCTCGTCGCGCTACGTTTGCTGCATGAGACGAGTCTGTCGGCGGCCTTCGCCGACGCCGCATTTCGCTCGGCGCTCGCAAGCAGCCTGCTCATCGCGGTCTCGCTGGCTGTCGCCGCCATCCCCGAGGGCTTGCCCGCCATTGTGACGGTCGCACTTTCGCTCGGGGTCCGAAAGATGGCCGAACGCAATGCCATCGTGCGCCGTCTCCACGCGGTAGAAACGCTCGGCTCAACCACGTTCATCTGTACCGACAAGACCGGCACGCTCACGCGAAACGAGATGGCGGTTCGGCGCATGGTTGTGGGGCTGGACGCCGCAAGCATATCGGAGGACGCGCGGGTCGATGCGGGCGCCGCCACCCCGCATCAGGCCGATTTCTCGCTGCTGCTCGAGATGGCCGCCGCGAACAACGACGCCCGTATCGGCGCCGAGGGCAAGCTTCTCGGCGATCCGACCGAAACCGCGCTACTTGTTGCCGCCGAGAACCTAGCTCCTGGGCACCGCGCGCCACCGCGTGTCGACGAGCTGCCGTTTGACTCGCAGCGCAAGCGCATGACCACCATTCATGATGTCGACGGGAAGCGCGTCGCGTTCACCAAAGGTGGCGCGGACGTAGTGCTGGCGCTGTGCAGCCGTGCCCTCGTTCGCGGCGAGACGGTGCCGCTCGACGAGGAGCTCCTCGCGCAAGTCCACGCCGAGAACACCTCACTCGCCGAGTCCGGCTACCGTACGCTCGCGTTCGCATTGCGAGAGCTGGCGCCGGCCGAGACAGCCGCAGGCGCGCCGACCCCCGGCGAAGTCGAGCGCGACCTCACGTACGTCGGTATCCTCGGCCTCGTCGACCCGCCGCGCGCCGAAGTGCCCGCTGCCATCGCCGAGTGTCGCCGCGCCGGAATCAGCGTCGCTATGATCACGGGCGACCATGCGCTCACCGCGCGAGCGATTGCGCGCGATGTCGGACTGCTCGCCGACTCCTCAAGCACACAGCCCGCAACGAGCCCGCGTGTCGAGGCCAGCTCGCCACCCCGCGTCATCACCGGCGCCGAACTCGAGGCAATGAGCGACGACGACCTCACCGCTGTAGCGCGCGAAACCCGCGTCTACGCACGCGTCGACCCCGAGCACAAGTTGCGCATCGTGCAAGCGCTCAAACGGCTCGGCGAAGTCGTTGCGATGACGGGCGATGGCGTCAACGATGCTCCGGCGCTCAAACGCGCCGACATTGGCGTGGCCATGGGTCGCGTCGGCACAGATGTGGCTCGCGACGCAAGCGATCTTGTCCTGGCCGACGACAACTTCGCCACGATCGTGCACGCAGTCGAGTTTGGCCGCACGGTCTATGACAACCTGCGCAAGGTGATCTTGTTCCTTCTCTCCTGCAACATAAGCGAAGTGCTCGTCGTCTTCACGACCGCGCTGATCTCCCCCGTCGCAACCCTGCTCCCGCTTCAGCTTCTGTGGATCAATCTCGTCACCGACGGACTGCCGGCACTCGCTCTGGGGGTCGATCCGAGCGAACCAGGCGTCATGAGTCGCCCGCCAAGAAACGCGGCCGAGTCGATCCTTTCAGCAGGCCGCCTGGCACAGCTCGCGTGGCAGGGTCTGGTGATGACGCTGGCCGCCCTCGGCCTGTACTACCTGGTAGCACCCGCAATTCCAGGCACGACTCCAGCAGCCGCGCGTACGATGCTGTTCACCGCACTCGTGCTCACGCAGTTGCTTCACGCATTCGATTTTCGAAGCGCAGACAGTTCTGTGTGGCGTGTGCGTTCGCTCGACAACCGCTGGCTGGTCCTCTCTCTGGTAGGATCGATGTCGTTGCAAGCGACTATCATCTATGTGCCGGTGCTTTCCGCGATCTTTAAGACGGCACCTCTCTCGGCAACTCAGTGGGCTGCGGTGCTCGCGGCCGGACTGCTCGCAATCGTGGTGATGGACGCTTCCAAGCTCGCACGCCGTCGCGTTCCAAGCGGCGCCTAGTAGGGGGCAGTCTTGACTGAACACCCTCGCGGCCACGTGAGGTCGCGTGACATGAGCCATGCCGACATCGCTCTCTTCGCCCACGAACTCCGCGGCACGCTCACCGTTATCGCCGGGTACGCGGCACTGCTGCGCCATCCGCTCGGCGAACGCGAACAAACCGCCGCTCTCGACGGCATCGAGCGCGCTATCGCTCGCGCTGACTCGTTGTGTGGCGATGCGCTTGAGGGACGCCCGCCGGCATCGCCGCGAGCTCGCGTGAGCGAGCCCGTGTCAGTCGCCGAACTCGCCCAGCAAACCGTGGTCGATCAGCACTCCGCAACCAGTCGCGACGTTCGCCTTCGCCTCGAGCCCGGTGCCGAGGATCTCGTCGTCATCGGGGACGGACAAGCGCTCTCGAGGGTGCTCGGCAACCTCATCGGCAATGCAGCGAAGTATTCGCCGGGCGACTTGCCAATCGACGTACGGGTCGCACGCGAGGTTCGGCCGTTTCTGGGCGACGCCGCTCTGATCGAGATTTCGGACCGCGGCCCGGGCATTCCGGCCGACATGCGCGAAAGGATCTTCGAGCCCTTCGAACGCCTCCAGCGCGATCAGTCCACCCCCGGAAGTGGTCTCGGTCTCGCGGTCGTCAAGAACGTCATCGCAGCACACGATGGTCACGTTCAGATCGTTGACCGTGAGGGTGGAGGCACCGTGATTCGCGTTGAGCTACCCGCCAAACAGTCCCCCCAGACCTGACGGCACCTGCGAAGGCAGCCTCACATCTCAGGCGTCAGCGCGAACTCCACAAGCATGCGGCACAGTTCGGGGAACTCGATGCCAGCCGCTCGAGCCGCGTCAGGCACTAATGACGTGGAGGTCATGCCCGGAATCGTGTTGGTCTCGAGCAGCCACACCGAGCCGTCCTCGTCAACAATCGTGTCGGAACGCGAGAGCCCGCGACATCCCAGAAGCCGATGCGCCGCGATCGCCAGCCTCTGGCATTCATCGCGCGTTGCCTCGCTCACACGCGCTGGAATGATGTGCCGACTCATCCCCTCAACGTACTTCGAGTCGTAGTCGTAGAATTCGTGTTCGGGATCGATCTCCAGAGTCGGCAGCGCCACGAGTTCATCATTGCCGAGAACAGCGACGGTAACTTCCGTGCCTTCGATGAAACTCTCGACGATCACGATACGATCGTACTCGAACGCTTTCTCGATGGCCGCCGGCAGTTCGTCGGCCGAGTGCACGATCGTCATCCCGACGCTCGATCCCTCGCTCGCCGGCTTGACCACTGTCTTCTTGCCGAGCGAAGTGACCAGTTCGTTGATCTCAAACAGTGCGCCGCGTCGAAGCACCGCGAAGTCAGGCGTGGCAAGACCCGCATGCACGAAGAACTGCTTGCTCTTCACCTTGTCCATCGCAAGCGCACTCGCGAGCACACCCGACCCCACGTACGGGAGTCCCAGCAACTCACACAGACCCTGCACCGTCCCGTCTTCGCCAAATCGGCCGTGCAGACAGATGAAGGCAACATCGGCCTGAGTTCCCGCGAGAGTCGCCACGAATTCATCGTCGCCCGTGTCGATCTCTACTACATCGAAGCCCCCAGACGTCAGCGCCTGCGAGACCTGGAGGCCGCTGTTCAGCGAGACCTCACGCTCGGCGGAGCGGCCGCCCATGAGTACGGCGGCGCGGACCTCTTCGGGTTTGACGGTCACATAAGCCCCTCTCTCCGGGCTAGTACGGGCGTCCCAACCTGAAGTAGTCAATTAGCATCAACGCGCCAATCCACACTATCGCGCCAAACAACGTTGCAGTTGCACCCTTGATGAGCGCCGAGATGAACAGCGATCCGATGCGTACACCGCTGCGCCCAATCCACGACGCCAGCCACACGATGAGCAAGAGAATGGGTCCGATTCCAAGCAGCACGAGGCCCGCAAGGATGCTGATGCTGTACAAGTCGGATTCGTACGCGGCCTGGCCCGCAGGCAGTTGCTCCATCTGCCACACCGCAAATCCAGCCACCGCGAGCCACGCCACCATGTAGCCTATGAATGGCCACCACGACACCGACGTGATGGGTCCCTCGGCGAGACCCTCCGCACCGAGTTCAGCATCTGTCTCCGTGCCGGCCACAGTGCCCGGCTCGATGTCATCCAGGGCCGTCGCCACCTGCTCACCTTCAGCAGGCGCCTGTTCGCCCTCTACCGCTTCGCCTTCGACGGCCGCCTGTTCGCCCTCGGCCCCGGGTTCCGTCTCGGCCTCGCCTTGGCCGCCCTCTGCGATATTTCCGGGAGTGTCCGCGGTGATCGCCATGATCTCGGCGGTTGGCCGATCGAGCAGCTCGTTGACTGCTCGCAAGTCGTCGGGCATCTCCTCTGCCAACACGCTTTCAGCGGCTGGCTCGCTATCCTCCGTCTGTCCAGACTCGACAGCCGGCTCGTACTCCGCCTCATCAGTCGCCCCACCCGCCGACTCCGCATCGACGGCTTCATCGCCGAAAGCAAGCTGCGCCGTCTCCGGCTCAGAGGGCAATTCGGCGGGCTGCTCGCCCGGCATTCCCGGTTCGTCCGCCGCCTCAAGCGCCTCGTTTGGCTGCTCGCCCGGCGCTTCGGCGAACGCGCTCACCTCTGGAAGCTCAACGTAGTCGTTGGCCACGGGCTGCGCCTGTTCGCTTTCGGGCGTGTCGGCGAGGGTGTTGGCATCCTCGTAGTCGAAGAGCCCTTCAGGTTCTTCTGCCGAGGACGAAGAAACCACGGACGTCGGCGTCGGTTCGGCCGCTTCGGGCTCCTGAGCTCCGTGCACAGACGTGTCGTCTTGGTCGATCATCACCCCTCCTCGTTCTCGGCTGCCGAGAGTCTAGCCGCCCTGCGACGGACGCTCAACGCTACCAGTCTCATTCCCACGGAAGAACCACGAGCTGATTACACCGGCAAACGCCAGCACGGCCGCTATCCGCATCGCCAGTGCCATCGCTGCAACAAGGCTGGTCGCGGCGGATGACGACAGGGGCGTCTTGAGGGTCAGCGCTGCTGCGTCGGCACCCATCCTCCAGCCAACGATCCCCGCAGTCATTGCGATGCCAAGCGCCATTCCGCCGTTGCGCGCCACAGCAATGAACGCGGATCCGACCCCATGTCGAGCTCGCGGTGTCGCGCCAAGAACCGCGGCCGTGTTCGGCGTCTGGAAGATCGCCATTCCAGCTCCAACAACGAATAGGTAGCCCGCCACAAACCATAGCGGTGTCGACTGCACAGTGAATGACGCCACGATCAGTCCAGCCGTCAGCACGAGCAATCCGACCGACGAAAGCACACGACTTCCAATGCGATCCGAGAGTCGGCCTGCATATGGGGCCAAGAGCGCCATGGCGAGCGGCAGGAGTGTGAGCACTGCGCCGGCTGCCATCTCGGGCAGCTCCCTGGCCCTGAGCAAGAAGAAAGGCATCGTGAACGTCACTGAGAACATCGCCATATAGGACAGCAGCGCCGACGCCAAACCTGCCGAGAAACCAGCGGACTTGAACAGCCGCAAGTCCGCCATTGGATGGGTGACACGCCGCTCCCACCAGATGAACGACAGCCCCAGCACGAGGGACACAACAAGAGCACCTAGGATCTCCACAGACGCGGGTCCGAATTTCTCCACCTCGGTCAGAGCGCCGAGCAGGGACAGGAGAGCGCCGCCCGCAAGTACCGCCCCGAGTAGATCGAATTTCTCTCCTATTGATTCCTCATTGACGAGCGTCCGCCACGCAATGGCTGCGGCAATCACCGACAAAGGCACGTTGATCCAGAAGATGCTCGGCCAGCCAAAAGCGCCAACCAGGAATCCTCCGAGAGCCGGTCCAGCAGTGAGACCCGCTGCCACCGCAAGCGAAATAATCCCGAGTGCCGTACCCCGTTTGTTGGGGGGAAACGTTCGAGCGACCATGGCAGGGCCAGCGGCAAACAGCATCGCAGCTCCACTCGCTTGGAGCACGCGAGAGGCCACCAGAACGGAGAGGACCGGGGAGAATGCGCAGGCGAGTGATCCTGCGCCGAAGATGAGCAGCCCCCCAACGTAGAGATTCCGCAGTCCCCACATGTCGCCGAGCCGACCCATCGAGAGCAGGAGTGTGACGCTCGTGAGCAAGTAGGCGTCCGCAACCCACGAGACCGATGAGAGCGGAGCACCTAGCTGCGTGGAGATCTTGGGCAAAGCTATGTTCACGATGCTGGAATCGAGTGGTGCCAGGAACGTGCCCACCATGAGGACCGCAAGTATGGCGTTGGGGTGCACGTGTCGCTTTTCGGGCTGCTTCTGCGTATTACTGTGGGGTGCCGTGGAAGATTCCATGTAGTTCCTGTGTCCCGAGGTACCACTTGCATTGCCAGGCGTATAACCTGCTAGGACTACCATTGCACGCCAGGCGACGTCAACCGTACGTAGTTACGCGTTCGTGAAGGAGTCATGATGTCGGATCAATCGTTCCCTGACAAAGCGCCAGAGGTACCCCCTGCCGAGCAGGTGCCATCCGCCGAGCCCGGGCAGTACTCTCCTGAGGCTGCTCCCCCTCCGATGGCTGCTCCGCCCACCGAGCCGCCGGCGTACGCGGCTGCTCCCGTAGCAGACCCGAACGCGTATGCGGCTCCACCCGCGTACGCGGCTCCACCCGCAGTCTCGGCTCCACCCGCGGCCGCGGCAGCGCCCCCCGCTTCCACAGTGCCGCCGGTCTACGCCGACGCGGCAGCACAGCCTCCAGCCCCGCAGCGCTCCGGTATCGGCGCTGCAGTGATTACCGCCATCGTCGTCGCATTCGTTGTCGGCGCGCTTGCCGGAGTTGGCGGCGGTATCCTCGGCGGTCAGTTGATGCTGCAAGCTCAAGGTGCCGGATCGTCGGGCAAGAACGTCACCGTCGTTCCGTCCAAGACCGACGAACCCGTCGTTGCAGCAGCAGCCGCCGCCGTTCCGTCTGTGGTCAACATTGAGATCACGGAAGGCGTGAGTTCGGGCGGCACGAACGGCTTGCCCAACAGCCATCCCACGGTGCCTCTTGGCGGAAACGGCTCGGGCGTAGCATTTCGCAGTGCCCCCGGTGGCGGCACATACATCCTGACGAACAATCATGTGGTGGAGAAGGCCACGTCGATCACGGTCAAGAGCCCGTCAGGCAAGACCTGGTCAGGAACGGTCGTCGGCCGAGATGCTGACAGCGACATTGCCGTCGTCAAGATCCCCGGCCCATTGCCCGTCATCAAACTCGGCGATTCTAAGAAGGTGCTCGTTGGCCAGACCGTTGTCGCCATCGGCTCTCCATACGGATTGGAGCATTCGGTGACGGCAGGAGTCGTGTCTGCCCTTGGTCGCTCGCTGAGCGATGTCAGTTCCAGCGGTCAGTCTCAGCCTCTGGTGGACACAATCCAGACGGATGCGGCAATCAACCCCGGCAACTCGGGCGGAGCACTTGTTGACCGTCTCGGGCACTTGGTTGGCATCAACACGGCGATCTACTCGCAGAGCGGTGCCGCAGCTGGTATCGGCTTCGCAATTCCAGTCGACACGGCGGTGAGCGTTGCCGATCAGCTCATCAAGGGCGGCAAGGTCGCCCATCCGTTCATTGGCTTGGTCGGAGAAACGATCAACCCCCTCATCGCCCAGCAGAAGAAGCTCTCCGTGACGCAAGGCGCGCTCGTTGACTCGCTCGTCAAGGGCTTCGGTGCTCAGAAGGCGGGCGTCCACCCAGGCGACATCATCACGGCGGTCGATGGCAAACCCATCACGTCGATGACGGACCTGGTAGCCAAAGTGCGCGAGCATGCCCTCGGCGAAAGCGCGACGCTAACGATCGTGCGCGGCAACACAACGCTCCACCTCAAGGTGCTGGTCTCCGATCGTCCAGCCAATATCGGCACATCGGTTCCATCCACTGCAACAACTCCGCCTGCGCCCTAGCACCACCCGGCCAGCGCAAGACGTCCCCCGGAAACCTCGGCTATCCGCCGGGGTTTCCGTCTTCGTGCCGTCAGCGCCAACCACTGGGTACAAGACCACCACATGTCGTAAAGTAGTGCGCCCACGATGAAAGGAGTCAGTGATGGTAGAGATGTACCGCTGCGCAAGTTGTGGCTACTTCCATGTCGGCCCAGCCCCTGAGAACTGCCCGGTATGTGGAGCCCCCCGGTCCGCGTTCAAGCCCTACGAGGGCCCCGGGGATTTGTCTGGCACCAAGACGCTCGAGAACCTCAAGGCCGCGTTCGCCGGCGAGTCGCAGGCCAATCGCCGCTACACGCTCTGGAAGCGAGTTGCCGAGTTGGAGGGTGCCCCCCAATCCGCAATCGACGCGTTCGATCGCGCCGGGGCCGAGGAGACAGCACACGCACTTGGTCACCTGGCGTATATGGGCGGCGCTGGCAGCACCGCCGGTAACCTCAAGGCGGCTGCTGAGGGCGAATCGTACGAGTGCACCGAGATGTATCCCTCGTTCGCTCAGACTGCCGAGGAGGAGGGGCTCGGTGACATCGCGCTCTACTTCCGTCAGGTTGGTCACTATGAAGACGAGCATCGTGCCGCGTACCTCAAGGCACTGGAGGAGCTCGAGCAGCAGTAGTGCCCACTCATGCGGATCCCGTTGGCATCAAGGCGCTTGACCGTGCGGGGCTCGCTGCGCTGGTAGCCGGTTTGGGCGAGCCGAAGTATCGTGCTCTCCAGATAGAGCGCTGGCTCTATGGACGAGCGGCTCGCACATACGAGGAGATGACGGATCTGCCAGCCGGTTTGCGAGACACCCTCGCGAGCCGACTGGCTCTTCCTTTCCCCGACATCATCACACGGCAGGAGTCAGCGGACGGCACTCGCAAGTACTTGTTGCGTCTGGCCGATGGCGCCTCAGTCGAGACCGTTGGCTTGCCCTCTGGCGATCGATTGACGGTGTGCTTCTCAACTCAAGTCGGGTGCGCCATGGGGTGCGCATTTTGTGCGACCGGCATCGGTGGACTCATCCGTGACTTGGGCCCCGGGGAGATGGTCGACCAAGTCAGCTTGGTCGCCGAGGACTTCGGCATGCGCGTCACCAACGTCGTGGCAATGGGACAAGGGGAACCGTTTGCGAACTACAGTGCGGTTCTCGGCGCGCTGCGCTTCGTCAATGCGGCTGAAGGGCGCGGCGTCGGTGCCCGCCACGTCACCATCTCCACGTGCGGCTTGACCGCTGGCATACGCCGCATCTCGGCCGAACCCGAGCAATTCACCCTCGCTATCTCGTTGCACTCGGCGGTGCAATCAACTCGTGATCGCTTGATGCCCGGCGTGAGAGCGATCTCTCTCTCGGCGTTGCGCGATTCACTTGCCGAGTACGCGGCTGCAACCGGGCGACGGCCCTCTCTCGAGTTCGCGCTCATAGCCGACGTGAACGACACCGACACCGAGCTCGCCGCACTCGTGAGCTTCTGTCGGGGTTTGCTTGTGCACGTCAACCTGATCCCCATGAATCCGGTCGACGATGCTGGCTTCGTTCGCTCCCCCGCCAAGAGGATCGAGGTCTTCGAGCGTGCGCTGCGCGGTGCCGGGATCGAGGTCTCCACCCGGACAGAGCGCGGGGGTGACATAGACGCGGCGTGCGGCCAGCTTCGCCAGCGCGTGAGCGACTCTTCGACCCAGTGACGCCGCGCTGTGGACGACTCTCCAGGCACCTCAGAGGACGAACCTTCTGGCTTCAGAACACAAGCCTTCTGGCACGCCACAGCTCACGCAGGCGCTCTTCGATGGAGTGGGGTCGAACTCCGATGCTTCCATTTCCTCGTAGCGCCGGACCAGATCGGCTTCGATTCGCGAGGCGTCGTCGGCCTCCAAAGCAAACCTCACCTGCTGCATCCCTGCGCCCTTCACGTCGTCTACCTCGACTCTGACGAACTCGACAGCAACTCGTTGACACCCATCACGAAGTGCGGCAAGCCCGTAGCACTCCGCCTGCAAACGGTAGTGCTCTTCTAGCTCAGCAAGCTCACCCACAGCGCCCGACTTATAGTCGACCACGAGCGCTGAGTCCCCCGTACGAGAGTACAGATCAATGGAGCCCGTCAAGAGGAAGCGGCCTCCGATCTTCATGGCAAATGGCGATTCCCGCCTCACGTTGGTACCCGCCTCCGCTCGGCGAGCCACATCGGACTCAACGTACTGGCGGACCGCATGTTTCAGTCGCTTCACCATGTCGGGCGGAAGCTCAAAGTACCTGCCGAGTGTTTCAATTCGATCGTCACTCGGCCCTAGCCCCTCCTGCGTCACCAGACGCAGTGCCGCATGAAGGGCCGTCCCAAACAGGAGCGGGCTGACTTCTCCCGCATGGCCCGACTCCACTGGCTTCACGCCAAGGATTCGCCGAACCCAGAATCGCCGAGGGCACTGTGCGAACTCATTCAACTGCGTGTACGACATGCGCTTCGGCACCCTGACCCCGGGCTCTTCCTTCGTGACCGCGCCCGGACGCGGCGCAAGCAGAATCCCATCAAGCGAGGACTCCCTGGTCGATTCCTGCTCGGCGGGTCTCTCGGCCTCGACCACCCTCACTCGGCAGCGCACCGATGAACCCGGCACCGCCACAACTTCATCAGACGGGCCCGTGACAGGAATCTGGACTCCGAGAATCCGCGCCATCCGCGCGAGATTGTTGGTGGCTTTCGACGGCCCTTTCGGTCGCATCTTCATCGAGCCGCTCACAAGCAGCGCCTCGCGAGCTCGCGTGAACGCGACATAGAGAATGCGCGCTCGTTCCTCATCACTCGCCTGCCTGTCTTGCTCAGAGAACTCCGAGAACCACGATGACGACGGACGAACGCGTCCGTCGTCGGATACCGGCGTCTTCAACGCCAGTGCCAGCGATCTCCCCTTCCGCGCGGTCCTCACGCTCACGTTGTCGCGGGCGCTGTGTGCCGCAAGCTCCGGAACCACTACGATCGGAAACTCCAGCCCCTTGGACGCGTGTATGCTCATGATGCGCACCGCGTCTGATCCGTCGGCAGCGAGTGTCGCCGGAGTCTCGATGTCTCCCAGCCGCTCCCTGGTATCCAATTGCCGAGCAAATCCTGCGGGTCCTGTTCCGACGGTCCGCTCGAACTCCCCGGCTTGACGCGCGAACTTCAGGACGTTCGCGAACGCTTCTCGGCCCGTGTTGCCCTGTGAGAGCAGCCTCAAGTCCCATCCAGCTTCTTCCACGGCAAGCAGCAGTACTTCGCCGAGCGGCGATGCGCCGACCCGATCTCGAGCACGCTCCAGAACCCATACCAGCCGTTCAACAGCATCGTGGTCGTCCTCGGACAGCGCGCCATTCGCCTCGCGCAGCAGCGCCCACAGCGATCGACGGTCTCGCTCCCCTGAGCCCATTCGCAAGATCGCCAGCGCATCACTCGTGATCGGAACGAAGTCCGAGGCCAGCAACACACCGAGCGCACCATCATCCTCGGCGTTGGCTATCACCCGGTTCAGCGCGCGCATGATTGCGATCTCAGGCATGCCGAAGAACCGACTGCCGCCGACAATCACGGCGCGAATGCCTTCTCGTGACAAGGCATTCGCGTACACATGGGCCTGCGAGTACGAGTGCATCAGGATGGCCACGTCTTGGGCGCTGGCCCCTGCGTCACACAGCCGACGAACCCGTTCGGCGACCTGTCTCGCCTCCGTGGCTCGCGCCGATCCTTCGGAATCCGTCGCGTCGATGAATAGCGCCTCCACGCGCGGGCCAGCCCCGAACACCGCTTGGTCGAACTCCGTTGCCCGGCTTTGGGCTGGTACGAGCCTCAACAGGCCACCGTCTCCTTCTCCGAAGTACTCCTCGGATCCGAACACGGTGTTCACGAACTCCAGTACGTCCGGATGAGAGCGATAGTTGACGGCCAACGTAGCAACGAAAGCCCCCCGTTCTTCCATGTCTCGGCGATGGACCCTGTAGACGTCAACGTCGGCGCCCCTGAAGCGGTAGATGGACTGATTCTCGTCACCCACCGTGCACAGGTTGCCCTCCGACAGAGCTTCGACCAGCCTCAGCTGCAACGCATCGGTGTCTTGAAACTCATCTACCATCACAACCCGAAATTGCTCCCGGTAGCGCCGCGCCAGATCCGGTTCGTGTTCAAGCAGACGTACGGCTTTGACCTGCAAGTCATCGAAATCCAGCATCCCTGATGCTGACTTCAGTCCCGCATATGCCGCCGAGAAGTCCTCGGCCAGCCTCTTGAGCGCCCGTGCGTGCGGCGCGACAAGTGCGGCAGCTACGCGTCCGCTTAGATCCTCCTTCGCGGCCGCAAACTCGGCGGCCTCTGCCTCGAGCCCCTTGAGCCGCCTGAGTGGTTGGTAGTCGCCGAGGATCGTCAGCAAGTCGCCGAGGAGGGCGTTCTCCTCACCAGAACGGGACAACCTCGCACAGCGCTCCAGGAGCACTTCGCAACGCTCAGCATGATCCGACGGATCAGAACTCGATCCCACATACGGGAGATCGCACGTGGTCCTCCCTTGATTCAGGACATTCTCAGTTTCTTCCAGCAGCGTTGCCATCCCCTCCGTGGACTCCAGCACGATGTCGCCCGGCGCTCCCCCGAGTACTGATAGCTCGCGCGCGATCTCAACACACGCCGAGAACACCGCCTCATACCCGTAGTCATCGAACAACGCGCCCTCGGCATCGCCACTGGCCACGAAGGCCTCGGCGACCTGCTCGAAAGCCTCTTCCCGCATGCGGCCAACTTGGATTGCATCTGCAACTGAGAAGAGCGGGTCCACAGCCGCCTCCACCGGGTGACGACGCAACAACCGACTGCACAACCCGTGTATTGTGGATATCCAGGCGTGGTGAACCCGGCGTCCGTCATCCCACCGATCTGCGGCGAAGAGCGCAAGTCGCACCCGTTCGCCAATCTCTCTCGCGGCCTTGTCCGTGAAGGTAATCGCCAGCACGTCGTCCACCGACGCCGGCCGCCAGCCGTCAATCGCCCCCGGAATAACGGCGTTCGCGAATCGATGAGCGAGCATCTTCGTCTTGCCCGATCCGGCACCAGCGGCCACGAGAACGGGGCGGTCAAGGCACTCGGCCGCCAGTCTCTGCCCCTCGTTCAGTCCCTGCATCATCGTCGTGACCCCCCACACACGGCAGAGAGTCCACAGTGCGAGCACGTTTCGCGAGAAGCCGGCTTGGGCTCGATCCTGCCCGCCTTCATGGCATCGGTCGCCGCGATGACCCTCTCCGATGTCCGGGCAATCAGATCCCCGAAGCCCTGCTCATCCAGCGCATCCCCCAGATACATCTCCTGTGGAACCTTCTCGAAGAGATCGCGCCTCCAGAAGCCCCGCACCTTTCCACTTCTCAGCGAGCGGTACGCGGAGCCCGCGACAGGAGCCCCGAGTAGCACCTCAGCAGCGGCCGCGTAGATCACCGGCTGCACCCTCCCGCCGCCGTCGAACCCCGACAGGCCAACAACCTCACGTGCCGACTTATAGTCCGTCACAAACACGCTTCTCGGGCCTGCATCGATCCGATCAATCCTCCCGCGGAAGATCACACCGGCGAATCGAAAGGGACGTTCCTCGCCGAAGCTGATCTCGGAGTATCGCGGGACATGTTCCGGAAGGAAGGTCGCGTCCGCCTCAATCACCGAACGCGCCCAGAAATACGCCCGAGCGGCGGCGAGCCTTTCTGCAAGCGCATGCGGCTGCGGCATCCGCAACGATTCGATACGCGCTACCTCGGCGAACAGCTCCAGCGCTACCTCAAGCCAATCGGGCGTCACACGCTCGCGTGGCCCTTCGGCGGCCAGATGTTCGTAGAAAGCGGCCAACAAACGGTGTGCCCGCTTGCCCTGTTCTCGAGCATCGAACTCTGAGTCAATGTCCTGCGGTCGCACGATCCGTTCATGAAACCACCTGTACGGACACTGCAGGTAGGTTTCAACCTCAGTTGCCGAGTACGTTCGTTGCGCTCCAATCGCAGACAATCCTGCAGCACTTGCTATCTGCGATCGATCCGCCTCCCTAAATCGGAGAGTGGTTGCCGATTCTCTTGCTCGCGCTCGTCCGCGCGTTTGCTGGGGTGCGAACGTCTCGATGTGTGACCCGCTCATGCGCACGGCGGGGAGTGCGCTGCGCAGATCCTCCGCCGTGTCCCTCTCGGACCGATACGCCTCGAGAACGTCATCCCAAACAGCTGACGGACGATACTCCCGATCGTCGCTATCGCCTTCTTGGCGCACGAGCACCAGCCGGTCTCGCGCGCGAGCTGTCAACGAGTAGAATCTCAATCTGGCCAAATCCCCTGCACTCGCTCTTTCAGCTGAATCGAGCGCGCTTCCCCATTCGTCTTCGACAGAATCTCGATCCGTCGTCGAAAACTCGATGTCGGTCAAACCACCCACAATCACAACATCGAAGCGGCGGGCGCCGACGGCGCCCAAGTCGCAGACCTGCACTTTGCCCGGAGTCTCGCGAGAATCAACCCGAACCGCTACATCTCTTAGAGCCTGAACCGCGTCTGCTGGCCGAAGCGCGACTGGCATTCGCGCCATCTCCGACAACGCGACAGACACTGCCTGGTAGGCCGCCGCGTCTTCAAGCGGGCCGTCTCGATCTCCCCCTCGCCTCCCTTCTGCACCCGCGCGTAGAAGGGTGTCCGCGACCAGCTGCCATGCTGGCAATGATTCCTGCGTCAGTGGTTTGCTGGTGGCGACAAGCGCGGCGTCAACAGCCTCACTCGCTGACGGGCTGAGCCCCTTCAGCGATCTCGCAATGGCCCTGGGCTGGCTCACGCGACGCCTCCGCCACGTGCGGTCGAGATCCTGCGCAGCGGGACTATCCACCCCCGAGAATGGACTGGCAGAAAATCCCATTGCCTCTTCCCGACCTCCAGCCCCAAGGGCAAGAACGAGTACGTTCAGGTACGCGCGACCAAACGGTGTTGCGGAGAAACGAAGGGTGGTTTGGAATTCGGTCGGGATTTCGGCAGCCCGAAAAGCCCTCCGCAGATCAGTGAATCTCTTCGCCACATCGGGAAACACGACAGCCACGCGTTCCGGCGCCGTATCCTTCTCAATCGTCTGGGTCACCAGCCGCGTGACTAGTGCGATCTCCGCTTCCATACCGAGGGCCATCCCGTGGACCACGTGTCCCCTCGCCACGAGTCCAGCAGGGCCCCCGAAGAGCGCGCGAGCCAGCTCGGCAATCTCCCCGGTTGGCTTGGTTTCGCTCAGCTGTACGCGTTCCGAAGCCAAGCGGTCGATGGCTCGGGCGATCCCATCGTTCGCTCGAGTTGGGGCGAAACCGGGTTCCCACGTCAGCGCAACACTCACGGCATTGTGTTTCGCCAGTCCTGCCAGGAGATCAACGTCTGATCGCTCGAGAGTGTCGAAGCGAAGAAATCCGGCCGGGCCGGGCAACGTCGGCTCTGTGTCTGCCAGAATCTTCCTCGCCCTCCGCCCCTCCACCAACCCCGCCTGATCAAGTGCATCAGAATAGGCGTCGAGCAACCTGTTGACGGCTGACCGAACGCCCCCTCCGCAATTCTCTAATGCGTTGATCTCGGGACCGGCTTGTGCTGCGAGCCGCGCCAGCAAAGTTCGCAACCCCGGGGTATGCGCTATGTACTCAAGGGACTCCTCAACACCCCGCGCTAGCACATGAGCGATGATCGAGTTTCGTTCGTGGGAACGGACAACGCGGCGACCATCCCCGTGAAGCAGCCACAAGTCCAGCACAAATTGATCAAGAGCGGACACCCGAACTCCCATCGGGCTCTTGTCCGCTAGTTCGCTCTCGAGCCGGTGAGCATCCGCGTGATTCGGCACAACGAGCACTGGCGACTCGCCTCGCGCAACCGCAAGCAGTGCCTCGTCCAGCACCTCGCCGGTCTTGCCGCTATTCGCCGCACCGGTTATGAACCGCAGTGACATCAGACACTCCTCATTCCCAATGGAACGAGAGTGCCAGATGGGTCTGACATCATGCCTGGGCTTGCGTGTACCGCTGGACACCCTCTCGAATCTCGCGCACCTTGCGCCACGCCAGCTCTTCGTCGCGCCCCAGGTAGTGCTCGACTCGTCCCCCGAGCGCCTCGGCGGCATCCTCTGCTTTCTCGGCCACAGCGCGCGCAAGCTCAGCGGCCCTCAGCGCCTCATTCGCTAGGCGCTCTCGGGTCTTCTGCCCGCTGCTTGGCGCTAGTAGCACCCCCGCCAAGAACCCGATCACCGCGCCGACCAGCGTCCCGATGGCAAAATATTCCAGGCTGCGCTTCACTGCGGCACCTCCTCGCCCGACACACCCGACTCAGATGGCACCAACATTGTGAAGATCCGCTCCAGGTCATCTTCATTCTGAAACTCGATCTCGATCTTCCCTTTGTCTTTGGCGAGCTTCACGCGCACGTTGGTGGCGAGCATTCTCCTCAGCTTGCGAGCGACCGTCTTGAAGGACTTCGGTGTGGCCGGCCTCGGAGCCCTGTCGCCCTGTCCTGCAGCGTAGAGGCGCGCAAGATTCTCCGCGTCCCGCACCGATAACCCCTCGTTCACGACCTTCTGGGCCAACTTCAACCTTGCGGTCTCGTCCGGAACCGAAAGCACAGCCCTTGCGTGTCCTGCGCTCATCTTGTTGTCAAACACCAGCTCCTGAACCTCATCCGGCAGATCGAGCAGCCGCAGGGCGTTGGTGATCGCCGAACGGGATTTCGACACTTTGTCTGCAAGTTCCGCTTGAGTCATCCGATACTCGGTCAACAGCTTCCGATACCCGCGAGCCTCTTCAATCGCATTGAGGTCCTGCCGTTGCAGATTCTCGATCAGCGCAATCTCAAGCGATTCCGTCTCGGTCTTGGCAAGGACTCGGACCGGTACCTTCTCAAGTCCGGCCTGACGCGCGGCTCGCCAGCGCCGTTCCCCCGCAATGATTTGGTAGCTCTCCCCGAGAGGCCGAACGATGATCGGCTGCAGAAGACCGACCTTGCCGATCGAATCGGCAAGCTCAGCCACCCCTCCTTCATCGATATCGGTTCGGGGCTGATCCGGATTCGGTGATATTAGGTCGATTGCCAGTTCGTGCACATCATCGCTGGCCTGCGATTCCTGAGATGCGTTCGGAATAAGCGCGGACAACCCTCGGCCGAGCCCTCTCCTAGACACGATCAACCACTTCCTTCGCCAAGTTGTCGTACGCCGCCGCGCCCTTGCCAAGAGGATCGTACAGCGTCACAGGTTTCCCGAAGCTTGGTGCTTCGGACAATCTGACCGTTCGAGGAATGAGCGTCTCGAACACCTTGTCACCGAAGAAGTCCTTGACTTCATCGACGACCTGTTGCGCCAGTCGGGTTCGCGAATCGTGCATGGTCATCACCACACCGAAGACCTCCAGTCGAGGATTCAGGTGGGTCTTGACCAGCCGAACGCTGTCGAGCAGCTTGGACAGGCCCTCAAGTGCGTAGTACTCGCACTGGATCGGAATCACAAGACCCTCGGCAGCCGTCAACGCGTTGACCGTCAGAAGACCCAACGATGGAGGACAGTCGACGATGACGTAGTCGAAGTCAGCACTGACCGAGTCCAACATCGTCTTGAGCTTCGTCTCACGGCTGAATGCGGAGACCAGTTCGATCTCGGCCCCTGCCAGCTGGATCGTCGCGGGTACGACAAAGACGTTCTCGACCTCCACTGGCTCGATGATGTCCTGGATCTCCGTGTCACCGAGCAAGGCGTTGTAGATGCAATGCTCGCGGCGGTTCTTGTCCAGTCCGTAGCCTGACGTCGAGTTCCCTTGGGGATCCAGGTCTACCAGGAGCGTCCTTTTCCCCATTGCCCCCAGGCTGGCCGCAAGATTCACTGACGTCGTGCTCTTGCCGACACCGCCCTTCTGGTTCACCACTGCGAGGATCACTGATTCTGCTCCTGTCGTCGGGTTTGGCGAACTCACGCCCGGGCCGCCGCTCCTCGTTGCGCTTCACACGCGCCCGCCAGCAGTATAGAGAAACGCGCGATCAGGCGAAACTCCCTACGCCAGCGGCTTCCTTCTCGCCAGGCCTATCCGGCGAGGCAGGGTCGCGGACCCAGGTCCCACCTTCTCGTACACGAGGAGCGTCCTGTGCTCAGGCCCACCCGGAAGCACGAACGTTCTGCGTCCCACCCTCTCGAGACCCACAATCTCGGCGGCGCGGTCACCGGAATCCACCTCTTCGTTCGAAATGCGTCCCTTCAACGCCACCAGTCGACCGCGGACTTCCAGGAAGGGCGTCGCCAGCTCGACCAACACCGGGAGGGAGGCTACAGCACGAGAGACTACGGCAGCGAAAACGTTCTCTTCGCTACGTGCAACTTCCTCGGCTCTGCCGCACACTACGCTCGCCTCCTCAATCTGACACTCATCCAAGATCCGAGCGATCGTGGCCGTCTTCTTCGCTACGGAGTCCAGGAGCACTGTCCGCCTGCCAGAGGCGATACAAAGGGGGACTCCGGGGAACCCAGCACCAGTGCCCAGGTCCAGAACTGTGCCGCTTGGTGACACCTCAAGTTCGGGCATCGCCGTGAGGGAGTCAAGCAGGTGGAGTCTGACTGCGCTTCTCGGATCAGAGATTCTAGTCAGATTGATAGACTTGTTGGCATGCAGTACCCGCAGCAAGTAGTCAATACACCGATCTCCGACCTCGGTGGGCGCCTGAAGGCCGAGATCGCTCAAGCCCTCCTGGAACTCGCGGGCCAGCGCAGGCGGTGGAGGATGTTTCACGTGAAACCTCTCCGGCAGCAGTGGGTGATGGAGAACGCCGTTGGGATAGAGTGCGAGCTACTTGGGGCTCACCACGACCATCCGGAATGGATCTTCACCCTCGCTGGCTGTCGCCACCCGCCGATCGTCCCTGAGCACAACATGAACCACTCTTCGTTCGTAAGCCGTCATCGGCCGCAGGCGAACTGGGGAGTGCTGACGCGCCGCACGATCAGCCGCACGCCGAGCAACGTCTTCTATCTTCTGTCGCCGACGATGCCGGTAGCCCTCGATGTCCACTACGACTGGGTAGCGGAGACCAAGTTCGCGACTGGTGATTGCGGAGACGACAATCTGCAGGGCGTCAAGCGTTCGCCCGTGGCGACCTATGAGCAGTGCCAGATCCCCGCCGACAACATCAAGGATGATCTCCTGCTCGTCTCCCTCATACTCCTCTATGCTGGCTTGGTCTATGCCGAATGCCTTGAGTATCTCCTGAATCGCTGACACGGCCGTGTCAGCGATTCGGTCCAAATCCTCTTCGGAGAGTTGTTCAGACGGATCCGCACGCAGTGCTTCCGGAAGAGCCTCGTCCGCCTCGATCTTGCCCTCATCAGGCTCTTCCAGATCGGCCAGGTAGGAGGGCTTCAGCCAGACGCGCACCTTCGCTTGCCGCTCGGCACCCAGGCCAAACCGCTTATGGCCAGGCTCCTCGATCACCTCGTACTCGACAGCGTCTTGCTGTACTCCTAGCTCCTCCAGTGCGGCATCCACTGCTTCCGCGACCGTCGCAGCCTCCTTCACACACTCCGTCAGCACTGAGACACCTCCATCTGTGAAGCGCCGTGGGCGCCGGACTAGCTCTTCTTAGGTTTCTTGTTCGAGGGCTTCTTGCCGGCAACTTCCGCTGGCGCGGAAGGGTCCTTCTGCTTGTTCGATGACTCGCTCTTGTCCTCGTCCGTTGCGATCTCGTTCTTCATGCTGCTCATCGTGAGCTGCTGCTGCGCGACACCCCAGATGCTGGAGACGTCCCAGTACAGTAGCACTCCCGCAGGGGCGCCCCAGCCAAACGCGAGCATGACAATGGCCATGACCGCGACCATGTTCTTCTGCGTCCTTTCCCCAGGCATCAGCGCCTGGGGAAGCCATATGCTTACGGCGAACAGGATCACCAAGACCAAATACGGAATGAGCATGATGTAGTCATGGGAGGCCCACACGCTCTGGGGAGTCTTGGCAATATCTGGAATGATCCCGTAGAACGTGCCCACCATGTGGTTGTCGTGCAAGTACTTGAGCATCGGGCCAAGCTGTTTGCCTCGCTGCCCAAGCACGCCATAGAGCGCGAACAGGATGGGCATCTGGATCAGCATTGGCAGGCACCCACCAAGGGGATTCACCTTGTTCTCTTGGTAGAACTTCAGCGTCTCTTCCTGCAGCTTCTCCTTGTCATCCTTGTACTTCTGCTGCAGCTCTTTGATCTTGGGCTGGATGCGCTGAAGCTCGGCCATGGACTTGGTCTGCTTCCATGTCAGTGGCAAGAGCACAACACGTATTGCCACCGTAAGCAGGATGATGGCCATGCCCCAATCGCCAACGACCCCTTCCGTTGCGCGAAGAGCCGCGAAGATCAGTGCTTGAAACTGGTCCCACAGCGGGAAACTCACAAACGCCTCCAATACGTGCACACATCGTCCTAGGGGACGGGGTCATGTCCTCCCGGATTCCAAGGATGGCATCGCCCAATCCGCCTGATGGCGAGCCAGCCGCCTCTTACAAGCCCGTAGCGCTCGATTGATGTTAGCGCATATGCCGAGCATGTCGGCGTGAACCTGCATGATGGGGGAAACGCGGGGGAGATAACACGCCGGTAGACATGGATGAGCAGCATGACGACGATGCTCGGAATGCGCACGAAGACGCGCCATATTCTGCTCACGGGACTCCCGCCCGTTCCAGAAGGTCACGCAAGACACGATCCACGTCCTCCGGTTTCCCGGCAGCGGTCTGCGCTCTTGCGACAACGGCCACGTCCCAGCCTGGCCACGGCCCGCGGCATCTGCGAATACTCTCTCGGAGAACCCTGCGGCAGCGGTTACGCAGCACCGCTGAACCCAGTCTTCTGCCGGCGATGACTGCGACCCGGCCCCGGGCGCCATGCCGAGCCGGAGTGGGCGTCACAAGTACCATGAGTAGGGGATGAGCGGCTTTGGTTGACTCGCGAAAGATCGAGTCAATCTCGCGCGAGGACTTGATGGTGTCCAACTCGCCTCGCCTCGCCGACGGTGAACTGCTACGCGCTGAGTATCTTGCGCCCTTTGCGACGGCGAGCGGCAAGAACCGCGCGTCCACCGCGCGAGGCCATACGAGCGCGGAAACCGTGGGTCTTCGCGCGTTTGCGAACATTTGGTTGGTACGTGCGCTTCAATGTTCCTCCTCGGTGCGCCGCCTTCGGCGCAAAGCCGCATAAATATATGCGGGCGCCCGCACTCTGTCAATTCCACACGACCAGCTCGTGCAATCGCTCCCCGGATCGCGCGGTGCAATCATGTCATGCTGACCTCACTGCGCGCTCTCTCGACTCTTCTTCGCATGAACCGCCCGACGCGCGAAAACCTCTGCAGAATCTGTGGATACTGTGGAAAAAGCAGCGTGCGCCCTTGTGGAACCTGTGGATAACCGCGATGCGGTCATTGTCCCTGAATGCGCCCCTTGCTATCATCGCGAAGCCTTCGAAGGACTCTCGCAAGCCCCTTGCAGCCTTGATATTTGCCTTTCGGCGTCGAATATGTGCCGCTTATCGCTACATGCCTCGCAGTCTATCTTGCGCTCATGACGAGCGCATTGAGGTTCGCAGACACCCATTTCCCGTCGGCCGTTCTTTCCACAGGAGCCGCGCTTTCGCGACTTCTTTCCACAGTCAGCCAGTGGGTCACGGCAACAAACGCCCGCCGTCAGCTGCATGGCTGTGGAAAGGGAGTCTGCAGCTAGTGAAATGTGGCGAGACCATGTGGAAGATCTTGTGGACAAGTACGAAAAGCCCTTGTCACACCCGTGGAACACGCAATTCGACAACGAAAGGGCGCAGGTAGACACGGGAGTTAGCAGGGGTTTAACGAATTCGCCTTGGCAAGGCGTTCTGTGGATTGTTCTGTGGATAAGTTGAGTACGTTGGAAGAGAGTCGCACCGAGATGAAATCGTTCTATTCCTCGGCAATGGAGGAGCTTCGGGATCAGTCCCTCGGCACCGTCACGGCCTCGGACGATCGGCGTACTCAGTATGGGTCGCGCGCGCGCACAGACATAAGGGCACGGATTGCCGTGTACAACGGCCCGTCCGCAACACCCAGAATCGTGGACGTCGAGCCCTCGTCTCCAGATCAGTTCATTGAGACGCTCTCCACCCGTGTGTACGAGTTCTGCCGCATGGAGGGGGGGAACATCCCCTACACCGTCATTCGCGAGATAGCCGAGAACTTCATTCATGCGGACTTTCTCGAGCCCGTAGTCTCCATTCTGGAGTCCGGATCGTTGATCCGGTTTGCCGACCAGGGACCCGGTTTCCCTGACAAAGAACGAGCTCTCGCGCCCGGATTCACCACGGCTCGCGGCGACATGAAGCGCTATATTCGAGGAGTTGGATCTGGACTGCCTATCGTGCAGGAGTATCTTGCGCACTCGGGGGGGTTCCTCGTCATTGAGGACAACCTCGGGTCGGGATCCGTGGTTACCGTTCATGCTGGAAAGGCCACGGCAACCGAAGTTCCCTCTTCGCACGAGCCCGCGTTGGCAGCAGCCGACCTCGCAGATACACTCCTTCCTCTTGGCGATCGGCCGGAGTCTGAAATTGAACTGAGCGAAACCCATTCGGGAGCGCCGAGACTGTCGATGCGCCAGCAGCAGGTCTTGGCGCTCGTCCTGGAGGCGGGACTTGCGGGGCCCAGTCTCGTATCGCGCGAGCTCGGAGTGGGGATCTCCACAGCCTACAGAGATCTCGCCATGCTCGAAGATGCGGGACTGATCGAGTCAGACGCGGGCAAGCGGGCCCTGACACCGGACGGGCTCTCCTTCCTCGCCAACCTAATGAACCGTTCTTGACCGAGCAACGAATAGAGGTCTTGGAAGATGACGATGGCGACAACTGATATCGGGGCCGTCTGGAACGAAGTCCTGGCGATCGTTCGCGCCGAACTCAACACCCCGAGTTTCAAGACGTGGTTCGAACACACTGCCCCCACGGAACTTACAGATGACGGTGTCTTCGTTGTCGGAGTCCAAAATGATTTCGCTCGCGCTTGGTTGGAAGAGCGCTACTCGCAGCGACTGAGCGCTGCGCTTCGCCAGGTCGTTGGTACGGACATGTCCGTACGGATTGTCGTCGACCGAAACGTCGCCCCTATCCCGGATGCCCCGGAAGTCGCTTCCATTGTCCCGGACAGCACCCTGCGCCCTGCTCCTGAGAACATGGCCGAGGCAGAGTCCGCACCAATCACTCCATCGGAGTTCGATCCAAAGTACACGTTTGACTCATTCGTGGTTGGCGAGTCCAATCGGTTCGCGCGCAATGCTGCTCGCGCGGTAGCAGAAGCTCCGGGGCTGAAATACAACCCTCTCTTCATATGGGGAGGGCCAGGTCTTGGAAAGACCCATCTCCTTCAGGCGATTGGGCACTACGTCGTACAGAACTACCCGCGCAAGAGAGTCATCTACGTGACTTCTGAGCAGTTCACCAACGACTACGTCGATTCAATCAGGGCGAAGAGAATCGACGGTTTCAGGCAGCGGTATCGATCAGTTGATGTGCTTCTCATTGATGACGTTCAGTTCCTTGAGACCAAAGAAGGTATCCAAGAACAGTTCTTCAACACCTTCAATGAGCTGCAGCGTCGTGGCCGAGCCATTGTCCTCGCATCGGACCGTCCTCCCAAAGACATCAACATGGAGGAACGCTACCAGAGCCGTTTCTCAATGGGTCTTCTTGCAGACGTTCAACCTCCCGACATGGAGATGCGTCTCGCCATTCTTCGCGAATTCGCTGCTTCCGAGAACATCAGTGTCCATGCGGATGTGTTGGAATTTCTTGCCAATATTGCGACCCCCAATATTCGCGAAATGGAAGGGGCGATGATTCGGATCGGGGCATGGCGGGACCTCTCGAGACGCTCAGTTGTCGACCTGGACACTGCCAGGGAGGTGCTCAAGGACTTCTTCCCGGAGCGTTGCAACCGCCCTGTGTCGCTCGCAACTATCCAACGAGAAGTGTGCCGCTACTACTCTTTGAGCCATGCTGATCTCGTCGGTAGCAAGCGCTCTCAGGCCATCGTCTATCCAAGACAGATCGCCATGTACCTATCGCGGGAACTGACGGATCTGTCCCTGCCGAAGATAGGAGAGGGGTTTGGTGGGCGGGACCATACGACGGTCATGCACGCAACCGCTAAGATCCAAAAACTCATGAGTGAGCAGCGGCAGGTCTACACGGAGATCCAGCAGCTCACGAACTCTGTGAAGCAGCGCACATCGCCGTGAAGTGGCCAACACGTAGGGCCCCTGTTGATAGTACGGGGGATATCGTCTTGATACCGTGCGGATAGACTCGCCATATCTGTGGACGCCGGGTCTGGTTGGGGATGTTGTGGATACGGTGAACATGTTGTCCACAGGCTCTCAAGAAGAGACACGCCGAGCCTGACTTGCCACAATGTGACCTGTCCACAAATCCACAAGCTATATGTATGAATACTGATAGATTGAATAGAAAGGGACAGTACATGAAGCTCAGCGTCGCCCGAAGCGAACTCCTCGACGCTTTGTCTGTAGTCGGCAAAGGAATGTCGGCACGATCGACTCTGCCAATCCTTTCAGGGATCTTGGTATCCGCTTCTGACAGTCAGTTGCAGCTTCAGGCAACGGACCTCGAAATATCGGTCAGGCGAACGTGCGCTGCTCTTGTTGAAGACGAGGGAACTGCAGTTGTCCCAGGCAGGCTTCTCACAGAGATCGTCAGGAACTTGCCTGAAGCTGCGGTCACCGTAGAAACCGAAGGGGACGTGGCGCACGTCAGGTGTCAGCATTCATCCTTCACAATTAGAACGCTCAGTGCCGCCGACTTTCCGAAGTTCCCTGAGGTGGTTCTTGAGAAGACGGTCTCCCTTCCCTCAGAGGTCATCGGTTCAGTGGTCAAGCGTGTCTCGCGCTCTGTCAGCCGGGACGAAACCCGAGCGACCCTAACCGGCATTCTGGTCTTGGTCGAAGGACCGGCCCTGAAGATGGTTTCCACCGATTCGTACAGACTTGCGATCAGCGAGGTTGTCCTGGAAGGCGAGCCCCCGGAAAGTCTGCAGGTGGTGGTCCCCGGAAAGGCGCTCGATGAGGTCACCAGGATGATGAGTGATTCGCAAGAGATGACAGTGGGAGTGACGGAGAATCAGGTCGTGTTCGAGTTCGGCGAGACGACATTCGTGACGCGGAGAATCGAAGGGAACTTCCCGAACTACAAACAGATCATTCCGAAGGACTCCACCACAGCGATCGAAATACCCACGGATGAGTTGATTGCAGCGGTCAAGAGAGTCTCACTGCTTGCGCTGCACAATTCGCCTATCAAATTGGGCGTGAATGCGGAAGACCAGACACTTTCGCTCTCCGCGATGACTCAAGACGTAGGAGATGCGTCGGAAGATCTCATGGTCAAGGTCGAAGGAAGCAACACGGAGATCGCATTCAACCACTCGTTCCTAATGGACGGCCTGTCCTCTGCCGGGGTAGAGACGATCAGGCTCGAGATCAAGGACCGTGACAAGCCCGGTTTGATCAGAAGTGTCTCGGAAGACGGCTTTCTCTACGTGCTTATGCCTGTCCGAACCGGCTGAAGGCCGTGGGACTCTCAGTCAAGCATCTTGAGCTGACGGATTTTCGCAGCTACGGGAGGTTTCGTGTAGAACCCGACCCGAAACTCACCATCCTGGTCGGAGCGAATGCGGCGGGAAAGACGAACATTATCGAAGCGCTAGACCTTCTGACTGCAGCAGAGTCCTTTCGGCATCCGTCGTGGGGAGATGTGGTGCGATGGGGAACGCGCGAGGCCCGAGCAACGCTATCGGCCGAAGGAGAAGGTCGGCTGCTTGAGGTCACCATGCATGCCACCGCGCAAGGGAGAAGGACATATCAGGTAAACGGGAAGACACGGCGCCGGATTTCCGAAGTGGCGGGGATACTCCCGAGCGTGGTGTTCACACCTGACGACTTGCGTGTCGTGAAAGACTCGGCCGACAAGAGGCGGGCCGCGGTGGACGGAATGGGCGACCAGCTCTCTCCCGCGTACCGCAGTGCCCGGATCGAGTACGAACGAATCCTGCGGCACAGGAACGCTATCTTGCGAGAACAACCGCTCGACCGCGAGATGATGGACGTTTGGACCGCGAGACTCGCGGACTCGGGTCTGGCCTTCGGTGGACACAGGCAACGGTTGTTCGAGCGACTGGCTGCAAGAATGTCAGAGGTCTATCGCACACTCTCTGGAGGAGAAGAGCTTGAGTCGCGATACCGGCCTTCGTGGGCGGATGTCGCCGAGCATGCGGCAGACGCCAACGAGGGCATGAGAGTCGCGCTCGAGAAGAAGAAGGGCGAGGAGATAGGCAGGGGAACGAGTCTAGTCGGCCCGCACCGCGACGACATCAGTTTCACCGTCAACGGGCATGACGCCCGGAACTTCGCGTCGCAGGGCCAGCAAAGGACAGTAGCGTTGGCGTGGAAGCTCTCGGAGGTGGGTGTCATTACGGACGTCGGGGGACAACCTCCCGTGCTCTTGCTGGACGACGTAATGTCGGAGCTGGACGAGGCACGGCGACAGGCCCTCACCGAGTTCGTGGGAGCGGCTGCCCAGACGTTCGTGACGACAACGAACCTGGGCTACTTCGAAGACGACCTTGTACGCCGCGCCAAGGTCGTGAGCTTGACGTGAAGAGACGGGGACGCCAGACGGAATTGAAGCCAGCGCTCGACTCCATAGTCAAGCGTCTGGACAGGAGAGGGACAGGGGCATACGCGGCGGCGAGGGTGTCTGAGGCCTGGCAGCGGGCAGCTCAAGGAATTGCAGTCAGCCACACCACGGGCGCGTACCTGAGGGACAGAGTCCTCATCGTCTACGTCGATGGGAACTCGTGGGCAACGCACTTCTCGGCGGCGGCCGAGCAGTATAGGGTTGCCATCAACAAGGAACTGGGAGAGGAATTGGTAGGGGAGGTGCGGTTCACTGTCTCGCGGAAGGTCGCCGAAGAGCACCGTCTGCGCCGTATTGAAGAGCAGACTGAGGAATTCTATGGCGAAGACAAGGTGGCGCCGGTTCCCCTGACACAGACAGAGATCGATCAGATCCGGGCATCGGTTGCGGAGATACCCGACGAGGAACTCCGTACGGCCGTATTTCGGGCGACGGTGAAGGATCTTGAGTGGAAGAAGGGTCTGTCATCGGATTGCTCGTCTTAGGCACGGCGACAGGGCGTCGTAGGCTGCTGTTTCGGCGTGTTTACCCCACACATTGTGGTACCATCTACGGAGCAACCACAAGATATCGTAGCTGCGATTCGCTGGCAGCCGCTCTTTCCGCATGGGCAGCAAAGGAGTAAGTGTGCCCGCTGACGCGACCTACTCAGGCAAGGACATCCAGGTTCTGGAGGGACTCGAGGCAGTTCGCAAACGGCCTGGCATGTACATCGGGTCCACGGGCCCGAAAGGTCTTCACCACTTGGTCTATGAGATTGTGGACAACTCAGTTGACGAGGCTCTCGCCGGGTACTGCACACACATAGAGGTGACGATCCACGCCGACAACGGTGTCACGGTGTGTGACAACGGCCGAGGCATCCCGGTCGACAAGCAGGCGAAGCTCAGGAAATCGGCGCTCGAAGTCGTCATGACAGTCCTGCATGCCGGCGGAAAGTTCGGTGGCGAAGGATACAAGGTCTCTGGCGGTCTGCACGGCGTGGGCGCGGCGGTTGTGAACGCACTATCCACGCGGGTGGACGTTGAGGTCCAGAGGGACGGACACATCTGGACGCAGACGTACGACCATGGCAAGCCGGTGGGCTCCGTCGCGCAGGGCGGCAAGACCAAGAAGACGGGCACGACGACGACATTCTGGGCGGACCCCGAGGTCTTTGAGACCGTCGACTACGACTACGACACCCTTGCCACCCACTTCCGGGAGACGGCATTCCTTAACAAGAATCTGAAGATCACGCTGACCGACGAGCGTGAACTCGAACCACGTACGGATGAGTTCAAGTACGCCGGCGGCATCATCGACTTCGTGAAGTACCTCAACGAGAACAAAGAGACGGTGAACGCACGCCCGATCTACTTCGAAGCAGAGGATCCCGACGGCGTCGTCGAAGTCGCCCTGCAGTGGAACAGCGGATACTCAGACTCCACGCTGGCCTTCGCGAACAACATCAACACCCACGAGGGCGGAACCCACCTCGATGGTTTCAAGAACGCACTGACCCGAACGGTCAACGAGTATGCACGTCGGCAGGGCATCCTGAAGGAGAAGGACGATAACCTCTCGGGTGAGGACATCCGCGAGGGTCTGGCAGCCATCATCTCGGTGAAGCTGCATGATCCGCAGTTCGAGGGCCAGACCAAGACCAAACTCGGCAACGTCGAGATGCGCGGGCTCGTGCAATCAGCGGTTACTCAAGGGCTCTCGGAGTACTTGGAGGAACACCCGGGTCCTGCTCGGCAGATTGTTGCGAAATCAGCTCAGGCGGCCAAAGCTCGTGCGGCAGCGCGCAAAGCGCGCGAGCTGACCCGGCGCAAGGGATTGCTGGAGTCTTCCACCTTGCCCGGCAAGTTGGCGGACTGTTCGATTCGCGACGCGGCATTTGCCGAGATCTACCTAGTCGAGGGCGACTCGGCGGGGGGGTCGGCCAAGCAGGCGCGAGATCGGTCATTTCAGGCGATCCTGCCGCTTCGCGGGAAGATCCTCAACGTGCAGAGGGCGGGGCTGAATCGAGCTCTCTCAAGCGAAGAAATCCAAGCGATCATCACGGCAATGGGCACAAGCGTCGAAGACGAGTTCGACCTGGAAGCGGCCCGCTATCACAAGGTCATCATCATGACTGATGCCGATGTCGACGGGGCCCACATCCGGATTCTCATCCTCACGTTCTTCTTCAACTACATGCGGCAGATGATCGAACAGGGCTACGTCTACATTGCGCAGCCGCCGCTGTACAAGGTCAGCGTTGGCAAGAAGCACAGCTACGCATACAGCGATGCGCAGCTACAGCAAGAGCTCGCCCGACTGCCCGAAAACACGAAATACAGCATTCAGCGGTACAAGGGCCTAGGCGAGATGAATCCCGACCAGCTATGGGAAACGACGATGGATCCCGGGAAGCGCACGCTTCTTCAGGTATCACTCGATCAGGAGAACGAGCTGCTCGCACTCAAGACGTTTGAGGATCTGATGGGCGATCAGGTTGAGCCGCGCAAGGAATTCATCCAGAAGCACGCGAAGGATGTGCGGTTCCTCGACATTTGATCGCGAGGGGAAGGCTAGCTTCGGGACGTGAGCGATCAGGGTTCTGATTTTCGACCCCCGCCACCTCGGCGAGAACCGAGGCGATTTGAGCCGCCGCCCTGGGAGAAAGCTCAGTTCGAGAAGCATGCCCGCGAACAGGCCGAGCGCGAGAGAGCCGAGAGGGAAGCGCGGGCTGCGGCGCAAGAGAGCGCGCCGGACGAGGGCGCTGCTGGAGAAGCAGACGGCGCTGTGGCGGACGCGAGTTCCGAGACGGCAGCAGGGGTGTCGGCTGGACTCGTGAACCGGTCGGAGCCGGAAGGCCAGTCAGCGGCATCGAAGACGCGTGCGGCCGATGAGCAGCTCGATGACTCACAGGTCGAGATGCTGATGCTCAACCTGCGGGCAGAAGAGTCGGAGCGTCTTGGCACCGTGTGGGTGGTTGGGCTGACTGCGGGAGTTGTGGTCGGGTTGGTCGGCACGGCGACTGTTGTGTGGGGAACCGCAGCGCTACTCAATCGGAAGCTCGGCCAGATAGGTACGAACGGCGGGATGGTGTTGGTCGTGTTCGGCCTCTCGTTCATCGTCATTGGCGGATGGGCGATCTACAGATCTCTACGACAGCGAGGAGTGCTCTAGGTGGCAGACGATAGCGGGACAATCGACACAAGCGGGACGACGCTACTGCCGGTCGAGATTCAAAGCGAGCTGAAAAGCTCGTTCTTGGAGTACTCGATGAGCGTCATTGTGTCTCGAGCACTGCCAGACGTGCGTGACGGCCTGAAGCCAGTGCACCGCCGCATCCTCTACGCCATGCATGAATCCGGTCTGACGCCGACGCGCGCGTACAAGAAGTCGGCGTGGACGGTCGGAGAGGTCATCGGCAAGTACCACCCCCACGGAGACGCAGCGGTGTACGACACCATGGTCCGGATGGCACAGCCGTTTGCCATGCGCGCGCCGCTCGTCGACGGGCACGGCAACTTTGGATCGGTGGACGGCGACTCCGCAGCGGCCATGCGCTACACGGAGGCTCGTCTTCAGCGCCTGGCCATGGAACTCCTGCGGGATCTCGACAAGGAGACAGTCAACTTCGGGCCGAACTACGACGAGTCGCTGCAAGAGCCCCTCGTTTTGCCGAGCCGATATCCCAACCTGTTGGTGAATGGCTCGGCCGGCATCGCGGTTGGAATGGCCACCAACATCCCCCCGCACAATCTCGGCGAGGTCGTCGACGCGACGACAATGCTCATCGACAATCCAGACGCGACTCTGGACGAACTGATGGCCGTCTTGCCAGGTCCGGACTTCCCAACCGGCGGCATGGTGATGGGCCTCGACGGGATCCGCTCGGCGTACGAGACCGGACGAGGATCGATCACGATTCGCGGCAAGGCCCACATAGAACAAACCTCAACCGGGCGAACGCGCATCATCATCAACGAACTCCCGTACCAGGTGAACAAGTCCAAGCTGGTGGCCAAGATCGCGGACCTCGTTCGCGAGAAGAAGCTCACGGAGATCAGCGACCTGCGCGACGAATCCGACCGCAAAGGCATGCGGGTCGTCATCGAGCTCAAGCAAGCCTGCATTCCCCAGGTTGTGCTGAACAAGCTCTACAAGCACACGCAACTGCAACAGGGTTTCGGCGTGATCATGTTGTCCCTCGTCGACGGCGTCCCGAGAACGCTCACGCTCAAAGAGATGCTGCACTACTACATTGAGCATCAGAAAGAGGTCATCACCCGCAGGACGCAGTACGAACTGCGCAAAGCCCAAGAACGTGCACACATCCTCGAGGGCTACGTCATCGCACTCGACAACATCGACGAAGTCATCAAGATCATCCGCGCTAGCGATGACGACGCCGAGGCCAAGGCGCGGCTCATCGAGCGGTTTGGTCTCAGCGAGATTCAGACGGATGCGATCCTGGAGATGCGACTTCGTCGTCTCACGGGCCTCGAGCGACACAAGATCGAAGAAGAACTCGCCGAGTTGCGCGAGAAGATCGCCTGGTACCAGAAGGTCCTTGCCGACGTCGGCCTGGTGCTACAGATCGTCAAGGACGAACTTGCCGAGGTGCGACAGAAGTTCGCCGACAAGCGCCGGACCGTCATCACCGCGGCGGCTAAGGATCTCGATGTCGAGGACCTCATCGCCGAGGAAGACATGGTCGTCACCATCACCAAGACCGGCTACGTGAAGCGGCTGCCCGTGGCGACATATCGTCAGCAGAAGCGCGGCGGGAAGGGCCTACAGGGCGTCAACCTGAAAGACAACGACTTCGTCGAGCACTTGTTCATCGCGAGCACACACGACTACGTGCTGTTCTTCTCGACGAAGGGCAAGGTCTACCGCATGAAGGTCCACGAGCTGCCGGTAGGATCGCGGCATGCGCGCGGCACTGCTGTCGTGAACCTGCTGCCGTTTGAGACCGACGAGAAGATCGCCGCAGTCATCAACACAAAGGCATTCCCTGCCGACGAATTCCTGCTCTTCGCGACACGGCAGGGGATGGTCAAGAAGACCGCAATGCAAGCGTACGATCGTTCCCGCCGAGATGGCATTATCGCGATCAACCTGCGCGACAAAGATGAGCTGATCTCAGTTCGCCGCGTGAAGACCGGCGAGAAGGTGATGATGGTCGCGAGCTCCGGCAAGGCCATCAAGTGGGATGAGTCCGAGGCGCGACCAATGGGTCGCGACACCATGGGCGTCAAAGGCATGACCATCAAAGAAGGCGAAGCCCTTCTCGGCATGGAGATCGCACCGCATGGTACTGAGCTGTTCGTCGTCACGGAGCGTGGCTACGGCAAGCGCACGGCCGTTGCGGACTACCCCGAGCATCACCGAGGTGGCCAGGGCGTACGGACCATCCAGGTCACTCCGAAGAAGGGCGCTCTTGTCGGCATGAAGATCGTTTCGCCGGCGTACGAGCTCATGCTCATCTCGGAAGAGGGCGTTGTGATCCGCGTCAAGGCGGAAGACATCAGCAGGCTTGGTCGCTCGACCCAGGGTGTCAAGGTGATGAACGTGTCGGAAACCGATCACGTCAGCGCGATAGCTCGAGTTAGTGGTGGAAGGAAGAAGTCCGCTGCAAGGGTAGCCGAGGGGCAGGGAACACTGCCGGTCGAGGGCGAGGTCAGCCCAACCGATGCGCCCGAGATTGACGCTCGGGAGGACGAAGCCGACGAGCTGGTGGCCGAAGAATTTGAGGACGCCGAAGAAGCCGAACCGACGGAGGCAGAAGAGCAGAACCCTCCGAATGAATGACACGACTTCTCGAGAGCGTGCGCGGCGAATAGCGGCAATCGACGGGCTGCTATTTGACCTCGACGGCACACTGGTCGACACGGTAGATCTCATCGTGACTTCGGCTCGCCATGCGACCCAAGCGGTGCTCGGTGAGGCCTTGCCGGACGATGTGTTGCGGCACAACATCGGTGTGCCTTTGCGAACTCAGATGGGGGAGTACGCGCCCGGCCATGTTGATGAGTTGCTTGTGGCGTATCGGGAATACAACGAGCGTGTTCACGACGATCTGATCTGCGAGTACCCCGGGACGGAGGAAGCGCTCGCCGTCTTGCAAGATGATGGGTATCGCATGGGAGTTGTCACTTCGAAGAGCAGGTCGGTTGCACAACGAGGGGTCGAGTACTTTGGGCTCGAGCGGTTCTTCGAGTTCATCGTTGCCTACGAAGACACGACGATTCACAAACCCCAGGGCGAACCTGTCGTGGAGGGCGTGCGGCGGCTGGGTTTGTCGGCAGAGCAGTGCATGTATGTTGGCGACAGCCCTCACGACATGGTCGCGGGGAGGGCTGCGGGTGTCCTCACGGTTGCGGCAACGTGGGGCCCCTTTCCCGAGCGAGTGCTTGAGCCGAAGCCCGATTACGCGATCGGGAAGCTCGGTGATCTGAGGCAACTTCTGGGTGGCGACGAGGCGCGTTTCCGTGTGTGAGCGGCGAGTTTGTCGCGCGCAGATCGGTGGGCTGACCGACGGTCGGTCAGTCGAGTATGATCGCTAGTGGACGATCTATCTCGCGAGCCTGCGGATTCGCGGCCAGCAGACGCGACGCGAGCGGGTCGTTGTGGAACAATGCAGGGAGTGCTCAAGGGCGTTGAAGAGGTTGTCCCGAACCCCGCGCAGGGTCGGAGAGGGAGGCACGGTGTCTAGGACTGTCAAGATCGTCGTCAGCGTTGTGGTGCTCGTCGTGGTGGTCGGAGTGGCCGGGTACTTTCTTTCAAAATCGGCTGGCAGCGGTCCGGTCATCAAGACGGCAAAGGCCAGCAAGACCTCGCTGAAGGTGACAGTCTCCGCCTCGGGCAAGATATCGGCCGGTGATCGGGCTGAGGTCTACGCGCCGACGCAGGGTACGCTCTCGGCGGTCTACGTCAAAGACGGGCAGAGCGTGACGGCTGGCGACAAGCTGGCCAAGATGGATACCGCTCCGCTGAAGGCGGCAGTCAAGCAGGCAGAGGCAGGTGTCAAGCAGGCAGAGGCAGGTGTCGAAACCCTCAACAACTCGACGCCGACGTGTCTCGATGACGCCGCCGCCGACGCCGCCGTCACGGCTGCGCGAGCGAGCTACAACAACGCGAAGAATACGTACTATGCCACCAAGAAGTTGCCCGAGACTCCGTCGAAAGCGTCGAAGGATGCCAGCGTGGCGATCGCCTACGCCGCGATGAAGGGCGCCAAGGCGACGCTGCTCAACGCCGAGGCCTCGGAGCTGAAGGTCGACAAGAATCGTAACGTCGACGAGCAACGTGCGGCAGCGAATGCCGCAGTCACTTCTGCTGAAGCTGCGCTCGATGTCGCGCAAGCAAATCTCGACGACGCCACACTGGTGGCGCCCATGGATGGGACCGTGTTCTTGAATCCGGTCGGCACGGCGGGAGCAGATGGCAAGGCTCCTCTACCCGCCAAGGGCGTCGGTGTGTCGCCTGCGGCCGCGCCGTTTTCCGTTGTGGCTCTCGGGACGTCCACGTTCACCGCTGAGGTCGACGAGGCTGACATCGACCGCGTGAAGCTCGGAATGACCGCCGATGTTACGCTCGATGCGTTTCCGGGTGCGACGTTCAAGACGACGGTCATCCACATCAATCCCGCGGCGCAGCCTACCGCTACGGGTGGGACCATCTTCCAGGTGGAACTCGGGATGACCGATCCTGGCAAGACGATGCTGCTTGGCATGAAGGGCGACGCGACCATCCAGGTCTCGGCAGTCGAGGGAGCGTTGACGATCCCCGTGGAGGCACTGTTCAACCAGAATGGTCAGAACTACGTCTACAAAGTCGCAGGAACGAAGCTCGTCCAAACCAACATCACCGTTGGAGCGACGACGGACACGCAAGTTGAGGTGGTCAGCGGTTTGAGCGACGGCGACGCCGTGGCACTAGCTGGCGCGACACAATACAGTGACGGCATGACCGTCCGCACGCAGTAGTCGGCGGCGGGGAGTGCTTATGGTGCAGCCGCCCGTGACGTCCAGCGCTGTCGGCGCGAGCGGCGAAATGGGAGGGCCGAGCGCGGCGGCGATCGTGCTTGAGGCTCGCGACGTCACGAAGCGCTACGTACTCGACGAAGTCGTCGTAGACGCGCTTGACAGCGTCGAGTTGGAAGTTCGTCGTGGCGAGATGCTGGCTATCATGGGGCCATCCGGTTCGGGCAAGTCGACGCTGATGCATATCATTGGTCTGCTCGATCATCCGACCAGTGGCACCGTCACGATCGACGGGCAGGACGTTTCCGACATGAAGCCCAACCAGCTTGCCGCTGTGCGCAACAAACGCATCGGTTTCGTCTTCCAGTCATTCAACTTGCTCGCTCGCACCACGGCAGTGGCCAACGTCGAGCTGCCCCTCATATATGCGGGCATCCTGGGCGGGGAGCGGGCTCGACGCGCCAAAGCCGCGCTGGAGCGCGTCGGCCTTGGGGAGCGGCTGCGTCACATGCCCAATCAGCTCTCGGGTGGCCAGCAACAGCGCGTCGCCATAGCCCGAGCTCTCGTGACGGAGCCGAGCATCGTGCTTGCCGATGAGCCCACCGGCAACCTCGATTCGCGCAGTGGCGTTGAAGTGATGCAGATTCTACAGGGGCTGAACGACCAGGGCATCACGGTTGTGCTTGTCACCCACGATGCGCGGGTGGCTCGGCACGCGCAACGCGTTGTGCACATCGCGGACGGCCGTATCGTCCTCAACGAGCTGGTCGATGATCGCATCATCGCGAGTGCGGAAATCAGGCATCTCGCCGATGAGGCTCGGATCGACACGGTCGCGGAGAATCTCTCGGTCAATGTGAAGCACGGCGTATGAACCTCATCGAGAGCTTCCGCATAGCGCTTCGCGCGCTCAACGCCAACAAGGTCCGCAGCGCCTTGACGATGCTCGGCGTCGTGATCGGGGTTGCTGCGGTCATCTTGCTGGTGTCGCTGGGGACCGGTGTTCAGAGCCAGATCACAGGACAGATCGCTGGTCTTGGATCCAACATCCTGTTCGCCCTACCTGGTGATCTGAGTAGCGGTGGAGGCGGAGGCGGAGGAGAGATCGTCAAGCAGTTCACACTTGGCGACATCGAGTACCTGCGGACTCGTCTTGGCCCGGAGAACACCGTCATTCCTGAGCTCCAGGCTGCCGGCGAGGCTCGTGCTGCCAACAAGAGGCAGAACACCCAAATTGTCGCCTCTGACGAGAACGTGAAGGACGCGGCATTTGGCAACATCGCTAGCGGTCGTTGGTTCTCGCGTGGCGAGGTGGTCGGTGCGTCTCGCGTGGTGGTGCTGGGAATCACGGTGCGGGACAAGCTGTTTCCTGGACAGGATCCGGTCGGACGCACTGTCGACATCAACGGCGCGCCGTTTCGCGTGGTCGGTCAGCTCGAGACGCGAGGGGGAGGGTTCGGGGGGAGTCAAGACAATCTCGTCATTATCCCGATCTCGACAGCGCAACAGTTGCTCGGCACGGGCAACATCTCCGAGCTCCTTGTGCGCACCCCAGATGCCAAGAATATAGATGCCGTCAAGGCGCAAGTCGAGATGGCGCTGCGCGTTCACTTCAAGAGTCCGTTCACCGTGATGACGCAGGCGCAAACACTGAGCTTCTTGTCGACGATCCTCGGGACGCTCACGGCCATGCTCGCGGGGCTCGCCTCGATCTCCCTGCTGGTCGGCGGCATCGGCATCATGAATATCATGTTGGTCAGCGTTTCCGAGCGCACGCGAGAGATCGGCATCCGCAAGGCCGTCGGCGCACGGACCTACGACATCCTGAGCCAGTTCGTGATCGAGGCGATGATGCTGTCGATCCTCGGCGGAGCCATCGGAATTGGGCTGGGCGCGGGAGGTGCGTACGCGCTGCACAAGTGGGTACCTGCCGAGGTCACGTGGTGGGCGGTGACGCTGGCCTTCGTCTTCAGCGCGGCGGTGGGCGTCTTCTTCGGCGTGTATCCCGCATGGCGGGCGTCTCGGCTTGACCCGATTGTGGCGCTACGCTACGAGTAGCGAAGGACAGTTCGCTGCGACGTGAGCGGCAGCAAGACGCGGGCGGCTGCCGCTGGTAGCAGCGCCGACGCTGTTTGGAGTTCATGGCAGCAGGCAGTACCGCGACTCGACTAGCCCTGGAAGTCCTCGGGGTTCACGTGCTCAAGGAACTCCCGGAACGCTTGGAGTTCAGCCTCCTCGTCGATCTCGCCGGATTCGTCGGACACTGCCGCGCTCTCCATCACGTCCTCGGCAACGAACACGGGTGCCCCAACGCGCACTGCCAGTGCGATCGAGTCGGAGGGCCGTGCGTCAACCGCCAGTGTGCGTTCCTCGGCGCGTACAATCAGGGCCGCGAAGAAGGTCCCTTCCTCAACCCGGGTGATTTCGACGCGCTCCACGTAGGCGTCCAGAGTCTCGATCAGGTTCTTCATGAGATCGTGTGTGAGTGGGCGCGGCAAGTCCACACCCTCGAGCGCCAAGAGGATTGCCGTGGCTTCGGGTTGACCGATCCAGATCGGGAGAACGCGGCTGGGTTCGCTGTCCTCAAGGGGGCGCAGAATGATCACGGGCTGATTGGAACGCGGATCGACGGCGAGACTGGCAATACGGACTTCAATCACGAGAACCCTTTCGGCAGGGGGAGTCTAGTTCGGCGTCAAGAGCACAATGTCCATCATACGACAGCGTCTCAAGGCGAAGGATGGAGGAAGCATGCATTTCGAGGTGAGAACCACGAGCCGGGAGCAGCTCGTCGACGTGACCGAGCGAGTCGCCGAGGCGGTTCGACATGCCAATGTAGGCGAGGGCATCGTGTTGATATCGAGCCCACACACGACGGCGGGCATCACCGTGAACGAGAACGCCGATCCGGATGTCGCGCGAGACATCCGGATCGGGCTTGAGCGCATCTCGCCTCGGGAAGGGGGCTGGCGCCACGTTGAGGGAAACAGCGACGCTCACTTCAAGACGGCGCTCGTCGGGACGAGCGCGATGTTGCCGATTGCTGGTGGGAGGGTGGCTTTGGGGACGTGGCAGGCGGTTTACTTCGCCGAATTCGACGGGCCGAGAAGTCGCCACTTCGACGTGACCGTCGTTGGAGATGCGCGCTGAGGGATCGGTCGCGAACGTCCGCTAATCGAGGTGCCCGGCGGGGCCGCAACCGTCCCGCCGACCAGGGCGATCGGCTTCCTTGACCCCGCCTGAGCAGCTGGTATATGGTATGCGGGCATTTCGCCCAGACCGGGCCCGTAGCTCAGTTGGTTAGAGCGCACGGCTGATAACCGTGAGGTCGTTGGTTCGAATCCAACCGGGCCCACCAGACCGCCCAATGAGGACTCCAGCGTAGGCGCTGGAGTCTTTGCGTTTGTCGGCTGGCTTCGATCCTGAGGTCCGTCAAGTGAAGGCGACGTACGTTCATTGCGAACAGCAGGGACATCAGGTGCCGGATCCCGGCGTTCTTGGCCGAGCAGCCGAGCGGCTTGCTAGGCGCTCGCCGCTGCGCTGGACTGGCCTGAGGAGCTGGGGTAGCGGCGACGCCTTCGGGCTCCACCGCCGGGTCGGCCAGAGCGGCCACTTCCGGCGACAGGGCGCTGCTGGTTTCGCTGTGCCGCGATCTGCCGGTCTGGATCTGGAACGAGCCGATCGGTCGCGTATCGGAACCCGTCATGGTCTTCGCACGCCAGGACGGCGCCGATCGTCTTCTCGATATCGCGCAGCTGATCATGCTCTTCTGGCGCGAACAGCGAGAACGCCGTGCCGCTCTTTCCCGCACGCGCGGTTCGGCCGATGCGGTGGACGTAGTCCGCTGGAACCGTCGGCAGGTCGAAGTTGATGACGTGGCTTATGCCGTCGACGTCGATGCCGCGGGCCACGATGTCAGTGGCGACGAGCACCTTGTGCCTGCCGCGCTTGAAGCCCTCGAGAGCCTGCTGTCGCTGTGACTGCGAGCGGTTGCCGTGAATGGCTGCCCCGCTGATGCCGTTCTTGCTCAAGACGCGAGCGACGCGATCCGCGCGATGCTTGGTTCGCGTGAAGATGAGCACGCGACTCAGGTCGTGATCTTGGATGAGCGAGAGCAGCAACTCCACCTTCTGCTGACCGCTGACGGGATAGACGGACTGGGCGATCTTGTCGATCGGCTTGCTCGGCGGAGCGACGTCGATGCGGACCGGCTCATGCAGTGTGTCGCCCGCAACGCGCATGACCTCGGGACTCATCGTCGCCGAGAACAGAAGGTTCTGTCGGTTGGAGGGGAGGAGCCCCAGAATGCGCTTCACGTCCGGCCAGAAGCCCATGTCGAGCATGCGGTCGGCCTCGTCCAGAACGAGCACTTCGACGCGGTCGAGTTTGCAGTCGCCTTGGTTGCACAGGTCCAGGAGGCGACCCGGCGTTGCGACCAAGATGTCGACGCCTTTGCGCAGTGCCGCAGCCTGGGGGCCGTAGCCGACGCCGCCGTAGACGACAGCCACTCGATGCTGGGTGAATCGGGCGGCCTCTTTCGCGACGCCCTCGATCTGCAGCGCGAGCTCGCGTGTGGGTGTGACGATCAGAGCTGCGGGACGCCTGTTGCCTGCCCGCACTCGCTGAAGCGTAGGGAGCGTGAACGCGGCGGTCTTGCCGGTACCGGTCTGCGCGCAGCCGACAACATCTTTGCCCTCGATGATCGAAGGTATTGCTTGTTCTTGGATGGGCGTAGGGACGCTGTAGCCCATGCTGCGGACAGCCTTGAGCAGGCGCTCGTCCAAGCCCAGATTGTTGAAACTCAAGTTGTAGCACTCCATTCCTGTGCGCCGATGCGGCAGCACTGCGTGTAGACGCAGCTGATCCGACGGCCAACAGGGGAGGCGAGGGACAACCGAGTCCGGGTGAGGCGCCTGAGTGAGGCGCACTGTTGATAGCGCAGTATACAGGGGATGTCGGCAAAAGGGAAACCAGGACCATTAAATCGGCGGGGCAGCCGGATCTTGGCTGGTGGAATTCCTGTTGCGCTTGAGATCGACGGTGCTACCCGCCGAGCATGGTGACGATCACCGAGTGTTCGCGGTCGTCGTCCACAAGCGGGATAGGCATAGTGTCATACCGCTGGCCGTCGACTGTTGCGTGAGCAACGCCGCGATTGACGCCTCGCGGGTTCTCGACGCGAATGCGGTAGACCGCCGCCCCGTGACGATAGGTCATCTCGAAACCAGGCCACCGCTTCGGGATGCATGGGTCCACCACGAGTGACGGCGTGCCGTTCTCGGTGATGATCCGCAGGCCGAGCATCCACTCCACGGCCACTCGGTAGAACCATGAGGCTGAACCGGTGTACCAGGTCCAGCCACCGCGACCCACGTGGGGTGGCGCCGCGTAGATGTCGGCAGCCACGACGTATGGCTCCACGGCATAGTGGCGCGCATGGTCAGGATCGAGTGCGTGCCCAATCGGGTTGATCAGGGAGAGCAGCCCTGCAGCATCATCGCCGTCTCCTCGCATGAGGTGCGCAAGGACTACCCACAAGGCACCGTGCGTGTATTGGCCACCGTTCTCACGGACTCCCGGCACGTAGCCTTTGATGTAGCCGGGGTCTTGCAGCATGTGATCGAACGGCGGAGTGAGCAGCGCGATCAAGCCATCTTCTCGGCGTACGAGCTTCTCCTCGACGGACTCCAGTGCCGCTGCTGCGCGCTCAGGGCCAGCGGCTCCAGAGATGGTTGCCCACGCCTGCGCGATCGCATCGATTCGGGCCTCGGCGGCGGCGTGGGTGCCAAGTGGCGTGCCATCGTCGAAGTATGCGCGGTGATACCATGCTCCATCCCACGAGTGGTCCTCAACGGCGACACGCAGGCGTTCGGCCCACGCCACGTAGTCCTTGGCCAACTCAGAATCGCCACGCGACTGCGCCACCGGCGCGAACTTCTTCAGCACGTAGATGAGGAACCACGCGAGCCACACGCTCTCGCCCTTGCCCTCGTGCCCAACTCGGTTCATGCCGTCGTTCCAGTCGCCTCCTCCCATGAGCGGAAGCCCGTGTGCGCCAACGGGACGGCCAGCCTCCAGCGCGCGCAGGCAGTGTTCGTACACTGTAGCCGCCTGCTCTGACATCGCTGGTTGGACGTAGGCGTCCTCTGCCTCCAGGGGCAGGGGCTGGCCCTCAAGGAAGGCCGTGCGCTCGTCGAGAACCGAAGAGTCGCCGGTCGCGGCGAGGTACTCGGCAACGACCAGTGGCAGCCAGTGACGATCATCGGAGATGTGTGTGCGCACGCCTCGGCCAGAATGTGGCTGCCACCAGTGCAGGACGTCTCCTTCGGGGAATTGATGGCGGCTCGCCTCAACGATCTGCGCTCGCACGAGGTCAGGCCGCGAGTAGAGCAGCGCCAGTGAATCCTGCAGCTGGTCGCGAAAACCGAATGCTCCGGAACTCTGGTACGTTGCGGTACGACCCCACAACCGGCAGGCCGTAGTCTGGTAGAGCAGCCAGTGGTTGACCATCAAGTCCAGCTGGTCGTCAGGCGTGTCGACTTGCACCGTGCCGAGCAGGTCATTCCAGAACGTCTCGCATTCAGCGAGTACCGTCTCGGCAGAACCGGAGGCCTTGTGGCGAGCCACGAGTTCGCGTGCTTCCTCAAGCGTGGCGGTCTGGCCGAGGAAGAACGTGACCGTGACCTTGCCGTGCGGCGAGAGCTCCACCTTGGTCTGTAGCGCACCGCAGTTGTCGTAGTAGCGGCCGCTCGCTCGACCGAGTTCCTTGGAGTGCATTGCCGCGGGATCTGCTGCCCGGCCATTGCGTCCCACGAACTCCGTACGGTTCGCGGTCCAGCTCGAGAGGGGCCTATTGCATGCCAGGAATGCGCACCTGCCCGGGAAGTCGAGGTTGAGGTGGTTGTGAGCAGTGAGCATGTCGTTCTCGTCATCGAACCATGTGGCCACCAACTGCTGAGCCTTCGAGCGCGAGTCGCCGAGAACCCACTCCACGAACTGGGTCACCGAGAGCTTGCGCGCCACGTTGCCCGTGTTGTGCAGTTCGAGCCTGCAGATCCGAACCGGATCGTTTGGCGGGATGAACCAGCGCAGCTTGTGAGCGATACCGTGTGTCTCGTGCTCGAACGTCACGCGTCCATGGCCGTGCCGGATGACGTAGGGGTCTGCCGATCGCACGGGCAGCGGTGTTGGACTCCAGAACTCGCCGGTTTCGTCGTCGCGGATGTAGATCGCTTCGCCTGACCCGTCGCTGACAGGGTCGTTGTTCCACGTCGTGATGCGATTCTCATGGCTGTTGAGCGCCCACGTGCAGCCCACGCCGGCTTCGCTCACAGTGCAGCCGAAATTGGCGGACGCCAGGACGTCGATCCAGGGCGCCGGCGTTGTGGCATCGCCCTCGAGCACGATGACGTACTCGCCCGTCGCCGGATCGAACCCGCCAAAGCCGTTGTCGTAGAGCAATCTCGGCCGTTCGAATTTCGGCGCAGGGTAGTCGCCTGGACGCGGCTGCTTGGTGACGATAAGTATGTCGGTGGTCGGCGCGTGGCGCGCTCGGCGATTGAGCTGGAGTTCGATGGTGCCGCCGTCGCCGTCGAGCGTGGCGCGTGCCACCGAGAGCAGGAGGTTGAGCACGTCGGGGTGCATCTGGTCGCTTCGGCGCAGATAGACGCCGGCTGGCTTGTCGAGCAGCTGCAAGGCGTGGCCGGTGCGCACGAGCAGCCGCAGGCGATCGTCGAGGTCGTCGGCATATCCGGTCGGGCGCGTGTTGAGGATGACGAGATCAGCCAGCAGCCCCTTGTGGCGCCAATACTGGTGCGCGAGAAGCGCTTGCCGGACCAGTGGTGCGTGCTCGAGTTCTTCGACACGCACGAGCAGGATGGGCAAGTCGCCTGAGACGCCGATCGACCACAGACCCGAGAGTTGCAGGCCGTTCTCGGCGGGAGTCTTGATCTTGAGTGGCGAGTACGGATCGGTCAGCACCAAGCGCGACGCGAGACGCTCGAGCGTCATGGCCTCCTGAGGCGATATGCCCAGATCGCGCAGTTCGAGCTGTGCAGCCGTCCACGCGAGGTCGATGGCGCGCTGAGCACTACGCGGATCGGAGTACTTCTCGGTCAGGCGCACCGCGGCGTCGTGCGTCTCGGCGACCCCGGTTGAGAAGACGAGGCGCGTGCTCTCGCCTGGCGGCACGAGAATGCCGCTTCGCAGTGAGCAGCACGGATCGAGCACCGATCCGGTTGCCTTGCCGAGCGGCCCGTCGCTCTCGATCGCCACGGGATTGTCCACGCCGCGCAACCGGCCGAGAAACGCAGCGCGGTCGGTTTCGTAGGACATCGTGCAGTGCTCGGCTTCGCACGCCACGACGTGCAAGCCCCACACGCGTTCCTCGGCAGAGCTTCGAGGACGCCGTGAGAAGAGGATGGCGTTGGTGTCGGAGAGCGACTCCGTCTCCACGAACAGGTTCGAGAACGACTTGTGCGCTTGATCCGAGGCTTGGGCGGTGAGCGCGATCTCGAAGTACGAAGTGATTTCGAGGTTTCGAGGTGTGCGTCCGTGGTTGGTGATCGTGAGTCGGCGGATTTCGACGTCGTCTTCAGGGGACACGGAAACCTCAACGTGCGTCTCAAGATCGCGATCTCGGCGACGGTACTCGGCCTTGTCCGGCGCGAAGATGACGTTGTACTGGTCAGGTTTGGCGGGATAGGGATTGTGTGGCGCCGAGAACACGTCGCCGCTCTCAGTGTCGCGCACGTAAAAGAAGGTGCCCCAGCAGTCGCGCGTCACGTCCTCGCGATATCGGTTGACGGCCAAGCCGTTCCAGCGCGAGTAACCGCCCCCGCCGTTGGTGACCATGACCGAGTAGCGCCCGTTGGAGAGGAAGTGTGTGGAGGGGACGGGCGTCTCGGCGGTGTTGTAGCTGCGCGTCATTGGCGGAGGAAGCTCGCGTACGGAGCGCAGATTCTCGACTTCTTCGACGTGGGGCGAGACCAGCTGCACGTGGCGCGGCAGCCGCTCCTGCAAGAGCAGCTCCGTCGACCCAACCATCGGGTCGGCGTGGAAGCGATCACTCATCTTCCCGCCGACAATGGCGTTGCCGAGCGCCACAAACGACATGCCTTGGTGATGCGCGAAGTACGCCTTGACCACCGCACGCGTGGTGCCTGCGGGGACGCGTCCCGGGGTGTAGTCGAGCGCTTCATAGAAGCCGTAGCGACCCTCCGCGCCCTCGGCGGTGAACATCGCCATGTCGGCGAGCACTTCGCGCGGGGCGATCGGCAACGCGAGCAGTGCCGCGTATGGTGCGACCACCACGTCGTCGGAGAGGCCCCGCTTCAGCCCGAGACCGGGCACGCCAAAGGCCTGGTATTGGTAGGTGAGTGCCGCGTCCTTAGCGTTGAATGCCGACTCGCTGACTCCCCACGGCACGCCGCGCGTGCGACCGTAGTCGATCTGCGCCTCCACGACCGTGTGATACGTCTCGGACAGCAGGGTGGCGGGCCAGTCGTGCATGACGAGCAGAGGCATCAGGTACTCAAACATCGACGCGCTCCAGCTCACGAGCGCGCGTCCTTCGCGGATTCGCGTCAGGCTGCGACCGAGTCTGAACCAGTGCTCTTGCGGCACATCGCCTTTCGCGATGGCGAGGAAGCTCGCGAGCCGACATTCGCTCGCCAGCAGGTCGTAGTAGCTACCGTCGAGACGACCCTCGTTGAGGTTGTAGCCGATCGAGAATAGGTTGCGGTGTTCGTCGTAGAGCACCGAGAAGTCCGTGTGCTCCCACATCTCGCGCGTGATGTCTGCCGAGAGCCGCAGGCGTGCGAGCAACTCCACCGATGCGGGTCTTGAAGCCCTCATGCTTTCGCGAATCTCGCGCGCCCATGCTGATACAGGCGACTGCTCGGCATTGGCCGACTTCGCGGACGCGAACGTCTCGAGGGCGGCGACCGCTTGCGTCAGCCCCTCGGCAAGCCCGACGACGGAGGGCACGTACTCGAAGAGCGGCGTCAGTGTCGGCTCCGCGCGCGCCGGCTCGGGGGCCTCGGCGAGAAGCGACGCCCACGGCGCGAGTCTGCCGAGCAACGCGAGTGGCTCGGCAATCGAACACACCACATCGTCGATGGATGCCGAGAGCTGCTCGAGCGGCGTGACCGGAACGCTCAGCCCCTCGCCAGCTTCAGCGCCAACTGCAGAGGCTACGCGCAGAGGCGTGCGCACGTTGTCTAGCCCGCCGAGAATCCGCTGTGCCTCGGTGGCAAGCACGTCAAGCCGTTTGAGCAACGCCGACCATTCCCCCAGGTCGCGTGGGAGTTCACTCGTGTCGATCGTGCGCATCAGACCGTCGAGGGCCTCGCGCATGGAGCGTGCGTTGTCCGGCGGGCCGATTTCATCTTGGCAGCTGACGAGGTCCTCAAGTGCGAGCAGCGCGGCATCGCGAGCCCCGTCCAGGAGCTGCGGACCCAGGAGCGGCGCCTCTGAGAGCTCAAGAAGGGCGAGGCGCAGTACGAGAAGATGACCTGCAAGGTTGCCTGAGTCAACGGTCGAGACGTACATGGGGCGCAGTGGTTCCAGAGTTGAGATGTCGTACCAATTGAAGAAGTGGCCGCGGAAACGCTCGAGTCCCGCGACGACCGAGAGCGTCATCGCCACCCTATCCTCGAGATTCGCCAGGGTGAGATAGCCCAGGTCGTAGGCGCTGACATAGGACAGCAGCTGCAGACCCACATTCGTTGGCGATGATCGCCACGCGACCTCGCCGCCAGGATCCTCCTGGAAGTTGTCGGGCGCCAGGTTGTGCCCATGCGCCACAACGAAGGTGTCGAAGAAACGCCACGTCTTACGCGCGATCCGGCGCAGCGCATGTCGCTCGTCTGCCGAGAATGGCTCGATGACTCGTTGCGGCAACGGCGTTGAGATCCACCACGCGAAGAAGGGGCCGGCCAGCCAGATCAGCACGAGCGGGATTGTGGCCGCGACGCGCCAGCCTTGGCCGAGGGTGGTTGCGAGGACGACGAGTACCGCGACGATTGCCACGGGCCCCATCGCCCGCCAGAAGGCAGCGCGCGTTGTGCCTGCGCGTTTCTCGGCATCGGCGGCGGTTTCCCACTCGAGCAGGTGCTTGTGGGAGATGGTCATGCGATAGAGCGCGCGCGTGATCGCGTCGGCCATCAGCCACGCTTGGTGTGGCAGCACAGCGAGCGAGACTGCACCCCGCCATGAGTCGCCAGCGAAGTCGCGCAGAAGCGACGGAGCGCTGGATACGAAACTGACGCTGCGCGGACGGAAAACCATCGCGTCGGCGAGCGAGAAATACGCGGGGAAGAGAACCAGCAGCAGAAGCAGAATCGGCCAGGACAGCAGCGCATGAGGAAGCAGGAGCCAGCCGAGCGCGAACATGAGCAGCATCGTAGGCGGCACGAGGGAGCGGCGCAGGTTGTCGAGCATCTTCCAGCGGTGCAGTACCGATAGGGGATTGAGCTCACCTTGGCCCGAGGTGTTGGCAACGCGCACGCCGAGCCACGGCAGCGTCTGCCAGTCCCCGCGTACCCAGCGATGCAGCCGAGAGGAGGCGGCGAGGTAGTTGGCGGGGTAGTCGTCGAGAACCTCGATGTCGCTTGCGAGCGCGGTGCGCAGGAACGAGCCCTCGACGAGGTCGTGTGAGAGCAGCGTGTTCTCTGGGAATCGGCCCTCGAGCACGCCTGCGAAGACGTCGATCTCGAAGATGCCCTTGCCGGTGAACGAGCCCTCGCCGAACACATCCTGATAGGTGTCGGAGACGGCGCCGGAGTATGGATCGATACCGGTTCGTCCGGAGTGCATCTCGGCGAAGCGACTGCGCTTAGAGCCTGGCAGCGTCATGTCGATTCGAGGCTGTATGAGGCCGTAGCCGCTCGACACACGAGGGTCGCCTGGCGTCCAGCGCGCGCGATTGAGGGGGTGCGCGATCGCGCAGATGAGCTTGCGCGCCCCGTCGCGTGGAAGGATGGTGTCGGAATCGAGCGTGATGGCGAAGACGCACGAGTGGCGAAACGCGGCGTCGCCGATCTTGGTGACGAACGAGGTGTTGGTCTCGCCACGCATCTCCCTGACCAGTTCCGTGAGCGCGCCTCGCTTGCGCTCCCATCCCATCCATGCCGCCTCGGATTCGTTGTACTTACGCTCGCGTATCAGGAGGTGGAAGGGGCGTACGCCGTGCTCGGCCTCGTAGCGTTCGTTGAGTTCCGAGATGCCGCGCACGGTCGCCTCAGTGATGTCGCCGTCGTCGCTCCGCGTTTGCTCGGTCGAGGCGCGCAAGTCGCCGACAAGCCCGAAAGCGATGTTGCTGTCGCGATTCGCCAGATACGTCGTCTCGAGGTGCTCGACGATGCTACGAGCACTGCCCACCGAGGAGAGCAGTGCCGGGAACACCACAAACGTGCGGTGCGAGTCATCGACGGGGAGTCGCGGGTCGAGCTTGGCAAGTTGGCGTGGCGGAAACAGGAAAGCCACGACGCGGTTCACCACGATGAGTGCGAGGTCAGTCAGTGGCACCAGGCTGATGAGCAGCAGGACCACGACTTGCCACGTCGCCGAGCCTGCAGACTGTGCGTATGCGACGAGCCCTACGCCGAGCAGCGCGGTCAACACCAGAAGCATCATCACGTACACGAACGCTTTCGGCCTCAACACCGTGCGGTAGATCCATTCGCTCAGGATCGGCCGATACGAGATCGCCGGCTCGAGGTCGTAGCGCCCGGCTCCGGCAAGCCACCAGCCTACGTGTCCGCGCACCTGATCGGACGCATCGCGCGCGAGCGCATCGCGGGCGAGCACGACGGCTCTCTGGGCGATGTCGATCTCACCTGCGTCCGAGCGTCGGGCCAGGACTTCGAGTGCGTGCCGATACCGATCGCGGCTACCAAAGTCCATGACCGCGTACGTTTGCGCGGGATCTCGGCGCAGTATCTCCTCGGCGACGCTCACGCGTTCGAAAAACTCGCGCCAATCCAACGCGTCCAGGAATCGAATGCTGGTGATTGAGTTCGCGATCGACACCTGATCGGCTGCTTGCTCCTGCTGCGCTTGTACGGCGGCGTCCTCGAGAACGATGTTCTCCGCCGAGAGACGTCGCTCGATCCAGGCATTGATCGCGTCTCCGCCGTATTCCACCTCGCCGAGCCTGCGGGCGAAGCGCGCGAAGAACGCTGGTGGCATGCCACGCGTCTCGACATCGATGGTGCCGAGGAGGGATGGCAGTGTGTCGGCTGCGTCTCGAGTTGCCAGCAGCAGTCGCTCGGCCCATTCGTCGGCAGCCAGTTCGGCGCGCAAGAACGAGACCGCAGCGCGGGAGAGTCGACGCAAGTTCTCGACCAGGCCGATGCGCAGCATGATCGGCACAGCCCACACCTCGCCGATCGTGAGCGGGGAGATCTCCTGGTAGCCAGAGACGAAACGCAGGAGGTACTCCTCGTCGAGGCGTGAGTCAGTGTGCCCCAAGAGCGTGAGAAGTGCCGAGTACAGCCGAGGGAAGTCCCGATACGGCCCCTCGGTCAAGCGGGGCAATTCCATCCCATAGCCGCCAGGCAGATCGTCGCGAACGAGGATGACCTGCTGCTCGATTAGGTAGTAGTTGTCGAGCAACCATTCGCCGGCGGGGGGCGAAGCGCCCGTTGCGCGGGCGGCCTGAGCGAGTTCGTGGTTGTCTGCGGCGAGTCCGGTAGCGGCGCGATGCAGAAGCGGAATGAGGGGCGTCGTGCGCAGTCGCTTGCCCGCTGTCCATGTCTGCCGAGAGGCAATGTGCCGAGCTTCCTCGGCGAGTCGATCGGCAGAAAGCAATTCCTCGCGAAAGGGCGTTTCGTTGCTCGCTGCCCTCGAGTTCGTCCCTGCAGGCGTGTCCGGCATGTGACTCCTTGGGCGGACGGGTCCGCGAAGGTTGGTCGGTGACTTGCTGGGGAGTGATCCCATCGCATCATTATCCCCGAGTAGCCCCTGCTGACGACTATAGCAAGACAGAATGACATTGCGCGCCAATACCCTGCGGGGTATGATGGCGGCCGGTGCAAAGGAGTGTGGGCCGTGAAGAAGACCTCCCCAGCGAAGAAGAAATCAACGGCGAATTCCTCTTCGATGAAGAAAGCCCTTCCGTGGATCATTGTCGGGATCGTTGTCATCGTAATCGGCGTGCTTCTTTTCAAGCCGAGTGCGAACAGTGCTGGCGGTGGGTTCCGCGATGTTGACTCGGCGGGGCTCTTGGCCGCTCAGAAGGCTGGCGCGCAGGTTGTCGACGTGCGCACGCAGGGCGAGTACGCGATGGGGCACATCAAGGGCGCAGTGAACGTCCCGGTCGATGAGCTGCAGAACGCGGCGGCAAACTGGGATCGGGACAAAGACTATGTGCTGTACTGCGCGACCGGGGAACGATCGGCTGCTGGCCAGAGCGCCATGGAGTCGATGGGCTTCAAGAGCGTCGCCAACCTTACGGGAGGTGTGGTTTCGTGGTCGGGTCCGCTGGAGAAGGGCGCGACGACTTCACAGCAAACGATCCCGACGTCGGGCAAGCCCGTGTTCGTTGAGCTCTACACCCCAACTTGACCCACGTGCACCAAGATGCAACCCCTGGTCGAGGGGCTCAAGCAGAAGAACCCGAACATCGAATTCCGAGTGCTCAATGTGGACGGATCTGACCAGAGTGCGATATCGCTTGCCGACAAGCTCGGCGCACAGTACGTGCCGACGTTCGTGTTCGTCACGAAGGACGGAATCGTGTCGGGCCAACTTGTTGGCGAACAGACCAGCGACGCACTCCAGCAAGCGCTGAACAACCTCAAGTAGTGTGTGCACGGCGCCGACCAGCGGTTGGCGCCATACGGGCACGACCGAACGGCTCCCAGTGGGGGCCGTTCGTCGTTTCGGACGCTCCGCGAGCGTTACGATCACGATGTTGGGGGCGTATAGTCGTGGTGAGGCGCGAACCGCATGCGCCGCATCCGGCAGTGAGGAGGACAATCACTGGTGGAAAGCGAAGCGTCAGAAGACCTGAGCCGGGATGGCAGAGGAAGGACTTCGACGAGCGGTTCATGTGAGTCGGGGTACCGGGCATAAGCCTCTGGAAGATCCGGGGATGCGGCCAAACGCAGAGAGGGCCTACATTCCCCGAAGACCGCCTCTTTAGAATGGCACCTCGGGCGGTGCGAAGGCCATCACGGTGACAGGGAAGCCGACGGCACGCAGCCGTTGGGCTAGCGCGAAGGAGCGGACCCAATCGGGCCCGCTCCCGCGTATTGTGGATCGGTTGAAACGCTAGAGAGCCTCAGGTCCATGTTCTCCAGTGCGAACCCGGACGACCTCTTCAATTGGGGAGACGAAGATCTTGCCATCACCGATGCGATCGGTGCGGGCGGCCTTCTGGATCTCCGCTACCACGTCAGTCACCTCGTGGTCGTTGACCACAGCAACGACCTGGATCTTGGGCAGCAAGTCGATGACGTACTCCTCGCCGCGCCATTGCTGTGTGATGCCCTTCTGCGTCCCGTGGCCCTTGACCTCTGTCACCGTGAGGCCCTTGTGACCCAATGCCGTGAGAGCCTCTTTCACCGACTCAAGACGCTCCGGTCGGATGATTGCTTCTACGCGCTTCATTGCGCTACTCCTCCCTACTACCGGCGAAGTGGGCGGATGCTCCATCGGACAGTGGCGCGGTCGTCACGAAGTCGGGGTATCCCAACACGCCCATCTCGGTTGCGTCCAAACCAGTGATCTCGCCAGCTTCTGAGGGACGCAGACCCTGGATGGCCTTCTGGGCCTTGAAGAAGAGATAGAAGACTCCGAAAGCCCAGACGAAGACAACGACACACGCGATGAGCTCAGCGACCAGCTGTCCTGGATCGCCGTAGAACAGGCCCCTGACGGTTCCCGCAATTCCGTTGAAACCGTCACCGTAGGTTCCGTCGGCGAACAGGCCAAGAGCGATGAGTCCCCACAAGCCATTGACGCCGTGAACGGACGCGGCGCCGACGGGGTCGTCGATCTTGAGGGTGCGCTCGATGAAGATGACGGACAGCACCACGAGGATGCCGGCGATCACTCCGATGAGAACCGCCGCCCAGGGGCTGACGAACGCGCACGGAGCGGTGATAGCGACCAGTCCGGCAAGGGTGCCGTTGACGGCCATCGATGGATCCGGCTTGCCCCACAGCTTCCAGACGAAGAACATGGCCGAGAGCATACCGGCAGCGCCAGCGAGCATGGTGTTCGCGATGATGATGGAGAAGCGCAGGTCACCGGCGGCAAGCGTCGACATGCCGTTGAAGCCGAACCATCCGAAGAACAGGATGATCGTGCCCAGAATCGCCATCGGGATGTGGTGGCCCGGGAATGCGACCGGCGTGCCGTCTTTCTTGAACTTGCCGATGCGCGGACCCATCACGACGGCACCAGCGAGTGCCGAGAAACCGCCGACCGCATGCACGACCGACGAGCCAGCGAAGTCGAGCGTTCCGTGTCCGAGGTGCATCGTCGTGCCGAGCTGCGAAAGCCAGCCGCCGCCCCAGACCCACATGCCGTAGACGGGGTAGACAATGGCGGCCATGAAGATGCCCATGGGCACGAACGATGAGAATTTCCAGCGCTCCGCCATTGCTCCGGTGACGATGGTTGCCGCGGTGTCCATGAAGACGAGCTGGAACAAGAAGAAGGCGAAGATGCCCACGTCGTAGGTTCCGTCGCCGAGACTACCCAGCAAGAAGCCCTTGTACCCAAAGAGTCCCCAGCCGGCAGCGGGTGCAAAGGCACTTGTGAGCGGTTCAACCCCGCCTAGGCTAGAAAGCGACCCGAAGCCGCCAAACTCGATTGCGAATCCAACGAACCAGTACACGATCGCGCCAACGCCGAAGACGATGAAGTTCGTCATGGCGACGTGAGCGGCGTTCTTCGATCGGCAGAAGCCGGTCTCAACGAGCATGAAGCCAGCCTGCATGAAGAAGATCAGCGCCATGCCCACAATCACGAAGAACATGTTCGTGGCGGTGCTGAGATGCCCGAGAGCGGCGCCCATCTCAGCCATAGTTGGCTTGCCAGCGGTGGCGGCAGTGACTGAAGAAATGTCGCCCGTCGCCGAACCATTCGGATCACCCGCCCATGCCAGGGCGGGCAGAAGCGCAAGTGCAACGAGCGTAAGCACCAGGGTGCGTACGGCCGCGCGTTTCAAGATGTCCGGCATCTTTCCGCGCACGACCGCAGGATCAAAGATCCGTGTCATTAGCGACTTCAACGCCTACACCTCCTTGTCGGTGTCCGGCCCGCGTTCGCGGACCGTGCAGGGAAGGGGCGCCGTACGTCGTTGGACGGCGAACCGAGGGCCGCGCACTCCCTCGGGTGACCTTGTGCCACGCAAGCACCGTAGGGGGGCTGGGTTTCCACAGTGTGTCGTAGCCAAGAAGGGCGCGTGAAACTTGCGTTTCAGCAGGTCGTTCGATTGCTCGGGATGTTTCGCGTCCCGAAACAACCGAGCAACGCAGCCGGCCTAGAGTTCTGGTGTGCGCGCGAAACGGAGGCTGCTGTGGGCGAGACATCCAGAATCCTAGTTGAGTTGTTGCTGGTGTTTGCTGCCGCCAAACTCATGGGCGAGGTATTCGAGCGGCTCAAGCAACCAGCGGTCATCGGCGAACTCATCGCGGGCATGATTGTTGGCCCTGGATTGCTCGGCTGGGTGCATCCGTCAGAGACGCTTACGACCGTCGGAACGATGGGAGTCATCGTTCTGATGTTCGTGGTCGGTCTTGAGACGCGACCGTCAGAACTGTTCAAGGTGGGCGGGCGCGCGTTCGTGGTCGGCAGCATCGGGATCGTGCTTCCGCTGATCCTGGGAACGTGGTTCGGTCTGGCTCTCGGCCATGGGACTCCCGAGGCGCTCTTCATCGGCACGGCGCTTGTCGCGACATCTGTTGGTATCACGGCCCGTGTGCTCGCCGACCTCGGCCTGGTCTCGACGGTGGAGGCGCGCATTGTGCTCGCCGCCGCAGTGATCGACGACGTCTTGGGGATGCTCGTACTCTCCATCGTCGTGGGTTCGGCGCACGGCGGTGTGAATGTCTGGCACCTTGTGATCATCCTTGCGCAAGTCATCGCATTTGTCGGCTTCGAGCTGTTTCTCGCTCCGGTGCTGGTCAAGCGGCATGCGCACTGGCTCGATCGGCTCAAGATCCCCAACGCCGGTCTCGTGATCGCACTGATCGTGATGCTTGCGATGGCCGCACTTGCCGAGTCGATCGGGTTGGCCGGAATCGTCGGTGCGTTCTTCGCGGGGATGATGTTCGCCGAGACGGAGGACCGCTGGGAACTCACCAAGCAGGCTCGACCATTGTACGAGTGGCTGGTGCCGTACTTCTTCGTGGTGACCGGGATGCAGGTCCAGGCTTCGCTCTTCAGCAGCCCGAGCGTGTTGGTCCCCGGTCTTGCGCTCGTGGCGATTGCGGTGGCGACCAAGGTTGTGGGTTGTGGCGTCGGCGGATGGGGCATGGGTTGGAAGCGCATGATCGCCGTGGGCATCGGCATGGTGCCGCGCGGCGAGGTGGGGCTCATCGTGGCGTCCACCGGTCTTGCGATGAAGGTGATCGGGGCTCAGTCGTATGCCATGATCGTGCTCGTGGTCGTCGTCTCGACTGTGGTCGTGCCGCCGATTCTCGGGATCGTCTTCCCGTGGGCAACGCGCTCGCAGACTCGTCGGTCGATGGTGGTTCTGCAGCCTGATGAGGAGCTTGTGGCGTAGCACGCCTGCTCGCGGGCCGCGTCGCGCGTTGCGAGGTGTTGCCAATCGACGTGGACGCCACGCACGCGCGTCTCGGTCAGCGTCCCGCGAGAAACAGCTCCGTAATTGCGGTGAGCGCGGCGCTTGCCTGAAACGGTGACCTCTCGGCGACGGGCACGAGGCGCTCCAGCGCATCCTCGGCGATCCATCGAAACGATTCCTCGCCGGTTTCGCTCCACAGGTGCGTGGCCGTCTGGGCGGCCAATGATGCACTTGTCGGCGTTGGGCTGTCGTGCTGGGCGAGCGGGCGCAACGGAAGCTCGGTGTCCTCAGGGGTCATGTACCACACGCCGCCGTTGGAGAAGACCTCGCTGGCTCGCCTGAGCAGCCGAGCGGCCTGGTCGAGAAACATCTCATCGCCACTGACGTGGTGCGCCACCGCCGCGGCGAGCGCGAGGGCCGTCGCGTCGCTTGCGAGGCGTACCCGCGCACTTGTCTCGTCGCCCAGCAGATGCACGACGTCTCCCGTGGGCGTGACTGCGTGTTCGAGCAAGTGCCGAGTGAGCTCGAGTCCGCGCTGAATGAGGGCCTGGTCGTGCAGCACGAGCCCCGCGTCGAGCAACCCTCGGGCGGCGAGTGCGTTCCAGCTCACAAGCACCTTCGTGTCGGCGTCAGGCTGTGGTCGCTCGGCGCGCAGTGCAAGCAGCTTGCCGAGAACCCCGTCGACCGCCTCGGCATCCTTCTCGCGACCGTTTGGCCGCGTGATGATCGTGTGATCTTCCCAGTTGCCTCTGAGTGTGACGCCGAGCTCTTTCTCGGCAAGGCTCAGTTCAGCGGGGGAGAGTGCCTGGGCGAGTTCCTCGTAGGTCCACACATACGTCGCGCCCTCTCGGCCTTGCGTGTCTGCCGAGAGGGACGACATGTACGTGCCGTCTGGCGTGGCGAGATCGCGGTCGAGGAAGTTGGCGGTCATGCGGATGGCATGCGCCCACTCGTCGGCTGGGGAGGCCGCTTGCAACCGAGCGAGCGAACCCAGTAGCTGACCGTTGTCGAAGAGCATCTTCTCGAAGTGTGGCACGAGCCAGCTGTCATCCACCGCGTAGCGAGCGATCCCTCCGCCAACCTGGTCGAAGATGCCACCCCGAACGATCGCGCGAACCGTTTGGGTTGCGACCTCGAGTGAACGCTCGTCTCCGGTGAGCGTGTGGTAGGCGAGGAGGAAGTCGATGACGGGCGATTGCGGGAACTTGGGCGCTCCGCCGAACCCGCCATGCACGCGATCGCTCGCGCGCAGTACGCTGTCTGCCGAGCGGTGCAGCAGACCGCGGCTCACTTCGTCGGGAAGCGGTGGCTGGAAGAGGTCGCTCAGATAAGCGATGGCTTGCTCGGCGGTATTGTCGGCAACGTGCGGACGGTCGCCGAAGGCCGCCGAGACGTCGTCGAGCACGTCGAGGAAACTCGGCAAGTTGTGCGCGGGTTCCGGGGGGAAGTACGTGCCGCCAAAGATCGGCAGGAGTCGAGGCGTCAAGAAGACGCTCATCGGCCAACCGCCACGTCCATTGGCTGCAACGACGTAGGCCATGTACAGCTCATCGACGTCGGGCCGACTCTCTCGGTCCACCTTGATCGAGACGAAGCGGTTGTTGAGCGCCTCGGCGACGGCGGGATCCTGGAACGACTCACGCTGCATGACGTGGCACCAGTGGCACGACGCGTAGCCGATGGACAGGAAGATCGGTCTGCCAAGATCTCGCGCGCGCGCGAAGGCGGTCTCGCCCCACGGGTACCAGTCCACTGGGTCCTCGGCATGCATCCTTAGGTATGGGGATGTCTCGTACGCGAGGCGGTTCGGCATGTGGGCTCCAGGAGAGAGGGATCCTTCGTCTTGATTCCCGCTGGACGCGGTTGGCATCACCTATATGTGTGCAGTTTCGTGGGCGTGGCGAGCACGCAGAGCCGATGCTAGAATACGCGGGCGTCTTGGGGACGTAGCTCAGCTGGGAGAGCATCGGCTTTGCAAGCCGAGGGTCG
>CAZIPN010000008.1:63309-67936 GCA_964541225.1 uncultured Eubacteriales bacterium | reverse complement strand
GTGCCACCGGGCTCTCGGACACGACTCACACGGTACGCGTCGCCCGGACACCTGAAACCGTCGGTGCGGTCAACATCGACGCGTTCGACGTCAATGGGATCGCCCTCCAAGACACCACTCCACCCGTCACCTCGGCGAGCTGCACGGGTGCTTGGCGTACCGACACCGAGACGGTCACCTTGAGCGCGAGCGACCCCAACAGCGGAGTGGAGAGCACCAGGTATCGGGTCAACGGTGGCGCGCTCACCACCTACACCGCGCCGTTCGCGGTCAGTGCACAGGGCACCACCGCCATCGAGTACTCCTCGCGTGACGGCGCGGGCAACACCGAGCCGACCTCGACGGCCTATGTCCGCATCGACAAGGACGCGCCGACTGCGAGCGATGATGCGCCTGGCGCTTGGGCACACGGTCCTGCGGTTGTACACCTCAGCGCCCAGGACACGGCCTCAGGTGTCGCGACCATCCTCTACTCCACCGATGATTCGACACCGACGACCACGGTCACCGGACCGATCACGATCTCTGCAGAGGGCACGACCACGCTGCGCTACCAGGCGATCGATGCGGTCGGCAACGCCGGTCCGATCAAGGCCGCGACCGTACTCGTCGACGACACCGCACCCTCGTCATCCTCCGACGCCACCTCGTCGTGGCTGGCCACATCCACCATGGTCCACCTGACATCGAGTGACTCGCTGTCGGGCCTGGCCGGCATCCGCTATGCCCTCAACGGCTCGGCGGCGGCGACCTGCACGACCGGTATCGAAGTGGCCGCGGAGGGCGTGACCACAATCGACTACGCCGGTATCGACAACGCCGGAAACGTCGAGGAGACCCAGACGGCCACGGTCAGGGTCGACCACACGGCACCGGTGACGACCGACGATGCCACAGGGGTGTACTCCTCTGCCGCCACGATCACTCTCAGTCCTTCGGACGCTCTATCCGGAGTCGCTGCAACGCAATTCAGCCTCGACGGCGGATCGTGGACTTCGGGCACTGTCGTCACAACCGATGCACCTGGCCGACATACGCTCAGCTTCTTCTCGTCCGATGGGGCAGGCAACAACGAGGCCACCCACAGCGTGCAGTTCGACGTGTACGCACACCTCGAGCAGACCGCATCAGACATCTACTACCGCGGTGCGTGGAGCACCGCAACCTATGAGTTGCTCTCTGGCGGCAGCCACACAAAGACACTCGGACCCAAGTCCTCGGCACACTTCATCTTCAAGGGCACGGGCTTCGAGGTGGTCGCCCTGAAGTCGTCGACCTACGGCATCGCGGCCCTCAGCGTCGATGGTGGGACCCCTGCCGACGTGGATCTGTACTCGGCGTCGGCTGCATGGAGGGCCAAGGTGGCCAGTGTGGGGGGTCTGGAAGACACCACACACACCGTCTCGTGGTCCTGGACGGGCCGCAAGCACGCATCCGCCAGCAGCAACGCGATCAATCTCGACGCCCTGGAGGTCGCTGGGAATCTGCTGCCTGACACAGATCCGCCCGTGACGAGCCACGACGTGTCCGACTCCTGGCGCACAACCGACGCCACCGTCACGCTGACCGCCAACGATTCCCTCACGGCCGTCAGCACGACGAAGTACCGGCTCAACGGATCGGCGCTGACGACCTACACGGCTCCGTTCACAGTGAGCACCGAGGGCACGTCCTCGATCGAGTACTTCTCCACGGACGTCGCAGGCAACGTGGAGGACACCCAGACCGCGACCGTGCGGATTGACAAGACCGCGCCGAGTGTCACCTGCGATGCGACTGACGCCTGGACAAAGGGCCCGGTCCTTGTGCACCTCGCGGCCACAGACGGCGCATCTGGCGTTGGATCGGTCTTCTACAGCACCGACGGATCAGCACCCACGCTGCCGTACTCGGGCGCAGTTGCGGTCTCAGCGGAGGGCACTACCGTCGTACGGTACTTCGCGGTCGACGCGGTGGGCAACTCAAGCACGGCCACATCGACTGTCGTGCGAGTCGACAACTCCGCGCCTTCCACTCGGAACGATGCGCCCAGCGGTTGGATATCCGGCCCGGTCAGTATCACGCTGACCTCGACAGACGCGCTCTCGGGAGCACAGGCAGTCCGCTACACACTGGATGGATCAGCAGTGTCGACCTATTCTGCCCCATTCAGCGTCACGGGAGACGGTACCCACACGATCGACTACGCGGGAGTCGATGTCGTGGGCAACACCGAGACCACGCAGACGGCGACAGTGTGCATTGACGACACTCCACCGGCGCTCTCTTCCGACGCCACCGCGAGCTACCACGGCACTGCATCGATCACCGTCGCGGCGACCGACAGCAACTCCGGAGTCGAGTCGGTCGAGACGCGGCTTGATGACGGCTCTTGGGAACCCGCCTCCGCTCTTAGCGTCCCTGAAGCCGGTCACCATTCTCTCGAGTTCCGGGCACGTGACAATGTCGGCAACGAGGCCACCCACAGCGTGCAGTTCGACGTGTACGCACACCTCGAGCAGACCGCATCAGACATCTACTACCGCGGTGCGTGGAGCACCGCAACCTATGAGTTGCTCTCTGGCGGCAGCCACACAAAGACACTCGGACCCAAGTCCTCGGCACACTTCATCTTCAAGGGCACGGGCTTCGAGGTGGTCGCCCTGAAGTCGTCGACCTACGGCATCGCGGCCCTCAGCGTCGATGGTGGGACCCCTGCCGACGTGGATCTGTACTCGGCGTCGGCTGCATGGAGGGCCAAGGTGGCCAGTGTGGGGGGTCTGGAAGACACCACACACACCGTCTCGTGGTCCTGGACGGGCCGCAAGCACGCATCCGCCAGCAGCAACGCGATCAATCTCGACGCCCTGGAGGTCGCTGGGAATCTGCTGCCTGACACAGATCCGCCCGTGACGAGCCACGACGTGTCCGACTCCTGGCGCACAACCGACGCCACCGTCACGCTGACCGCCAACGATTCCCTCACGGCCGTCAGCACGACGAAGTACCGGCTCAACGGATCGGCGCTGACGACCTACACGGCTCCGTTCACAGTGAGCACCGAGGGCACGTCCTCGATCGAGTACTTCTCCACGGACGTCGCAGGCAACGTGGAGGACACCCAGACCGCGACCGTGCGGATTGACAAGACCGCGCCGAACACGACGACGGACGCGGTCAGCAGCTACGCGGGAACGGTGACCGTAACCTTCGTGGCGTCTGACACGCCATCTGGAGTAGCCAGTCTCGGGTACCGACTGGATGAAGGGACGTGGACAAGCGGCTCTCAGTACTGTGGCGCGCCATCTCCCGGGCTCCACACGCTCTACTACAGAGCCGTGGACGCCGCCGGAAACGCGGAGCCCACAAAGACAGCGTCTTTCGAGACAATCGCCAACCAGGAACAGGACGCCACACCCATACGCTATCGGGGGCTGTGGTCAACGGTATCCCACAGCCTGCTGTCGGGTGGAAGCTACACCCGCACCTACGATCCAGACGCTGCCGCATTCATCACCTTCCGAGGATCCTCGTTCCTGTGGAAGACCCTCAAGTCCAGTAGCTCGGGAATCGCCTCGGTGACTGTCGACAATGGTCCAGCCGTCGCAGTGGACCTCTACGCTCCGACCGCTCAGTGGCAGGCAACCGCTTGGCAAGTCAGTGGGCTCACCGAAGGTACGCACACCGTGTGCATTCAGCCCTCTGGTCAGCGCAATCCTTCTTCCTCAGGGAACACTCTCAGCCTCGACTCGGTGGTTCTAGGACAGCTTGTGTCCGCACCTATTCGCTTCGAGCAAGACAACCCGCACATCTACTACAGCGGGCGGTGGGCCGACGTCCAGAACTCGCTCCTGTCCGGTGGTGGCAACGCAAAGTCAACAGGCGCTGACAGCGCAGCGACCATTGCGTTCGTCGGGTCATCAGCATCACTCGTCGCGCTCAAGTCCCCGAGCTTCGGTATCGCGCGCATCTCCCTTGATGGTGCGAAGCCAGTCGATGTCGATCTCTACGCCCCCTCGGCCCAGTGGAAGCAGCAGATATGGGGCGCCTCGGGGCTGCCGGACGCTACCCACACGGTTACGTTCACATGGACAGGCACTAGGAACCCACTGGCCACGACTGACGCAATCAATCTCGACGCAGTGGACGTCGACGGCTACGTGATTGCGGCGCCAACGACACGCTACGAACAGGATGATTCCAACTTGTTCATACGGGGTGCGTGGACGACAGTCCACTCCCCATACTTGTCCGGCGGCAGCTTCATCAAGACCGTGTCGCCGACTGCGACTGTGAGCATCGCCTTCACAGGAACTTCATTTGACTGGATCGCTCTGAAGTCGTCGAGCTACGGCATCGCGCAAGTGAGCGTTGATGGCACACAGCCGGTCGATGTTGACCTGTATGCGCCCAGTGCCCAGTGGCAGAGTTCCGTCTGGAGCGTCAGCGGGCTTCCAAGCGGCCTTCACACAGTCAGCATTGTCCAGACTGGCCGGAAGAACGCCGCCGCGACAGCAAGCGGACTCAACTTCGACGCGTTGGATGTTCTCGGCAGCATCTCAGCCTACCCAAGCACCCGGTTCGAGCAGAGCATTCCCGCCCTCACCTATACCGGATCGTGGACCACCGTCTCGAACGCCGCTCTGTC
>CAZIPN010000008.1:37559-63209 GCA_964541225.1 uncultured Eubacteriales bacterium | reverse complement strand
GCAATCCCGCAGCCACAGGCAACACGATCAATGTCGACGCGTTGGATGTGCTTGGCAGTGTCACGGACGACCCAAGCACCCGGTTCGAGCAGAGCGTTCCCGCCCTCACCTATACCGGATCGTGGACCACCGTCTCGAACGCCGCTCTGTCGGGTGGGGACTTCACGCGGTCGAGCGAAGGCTCTGCCACGATGACCGCGCACTTCACGGGGACGGAGGTTGCCTTGATCGCGCTCCGATCGCCGACGTACGGAATCGCGTCTGTCTCGATCGATGGCGGAGATCCGGTCGACGTGGACCTGTACGCGCCCTCGGCCCAATGGAAGTCCGCCGTTTGGACGTCCTCGGATCTTGCAGACGGCCAGCACACGATCGTGGTCAGCTACACAGGCCGACGCAATCCCGCAGCCACAGGCAACACGATCAATGTCGACGCGTTGGATGTGCTTGGGTCGCTCGACTAGCCCAAGGGTCCCCATGTGCCCGCAGCGCTTCGTCGTGGCGGGCACATTGCCTCTGCTAGTGTGGGATCATCAGCCGATGGCAGTATGCCAGCCACCGCGCTGCGGGTTGCCTAGGAATGGACTCTGCGGTTGAGAGTGCTTCAAGCACATGTTCGGTACAGGCGCCGCGGCGGCGAGGATGTCGTTGCGGACCTGGAATCGGAGATCCTCACTGATGCCGGAGTAAGTGTTGAGAGACTGGTTCTCGGCCCCAGCGTCTGGGACTCCCTCACGTTGCGGCGCAAGATCGCGACTGCTGCGAGCTTCCCGGATCACCGACTCGGACGCAGAATGATCGCCGACGCGCTCAACAGATTCCCTGCCGACGTAGTCCATTTCCACAACCTGTTCCCGGTCTTGGGCGTGGGGGCTATCGCCGAGGCCGCGGACAGGGGCTGTGCAACCGTCCTCACGCTCCACAACTACCGTCTCAGCTGCATTCGAGGAACGCACGAACTGGCCGGCAGCACGTGCGAGCGTTGTGCCTATGGCGCGCACACCCCGGGTGTTCTCCGTGGGTGCTACCGCGAATCTCGTATCCAGAGCGTGCTGATGGCCGAAGCACAGGACCGACTGTGGCGAAGCATGACGACTGACGGCCTGCCACACGTGGCCGTATGCCTCACGGACTTCGCGGCGGCGAGGCTCGAAGGCCATTCCCTGATGACCGACGTCGTGGTCAAACCGAACAGCGTCTCACCAGGAGATCCGCTCGCGCACGCGAAACGCTCGGGTGCCCTCTATGTCGGGAGGCTCTCCCCCGAGAAGGGCATCTCCGAACTGGTGACGCAGTGGCCCGGTGACGCGGTGACTCTGACCGTCATCGGGGAGGGACCGCTCTTCGAGGCCCTTACGCTCAGGGCTGGCGCGAACGTGCGAGTTGTAGGCGCCGCCACAGGTACCGAGGTGAGATCCGCCATGCGTTCCGCACGCTGCCTCGTGCTCCCCTCGCTTTGCTGGGAGGGGCTTCCGATGACCATGCTCGAAGCGTTGTCCGAGGGAACGCCCATCGTCGGCTATGGCCTCGGCGGTTCTGCGGCTATCAGTGAGTTCGGCCCTCGAAACATCGTCCCGATTGGAAACGCTCGTGCTCTTGCGTCAGCGGCGAACGACCTGTCCCTGCTCGCACAAGAGGAATGGCAGGTACAAAGCAGTCTCGCGCTTGCCCTGTACCAGCGCTCGTACACGCATTCGGCCAACTTGGAAGGGCTGCTCACCGTCTACGATCGTGCGCTACAGGCGAGTGTGCCGGGAGTCTAGTCTAGTCCTGCGCGTTCCTCCAAGAGATGACCTCGGCCGGCACCCCACCCACGACCGCCCACTCCGGAACTGACCGCGTGACCACAGCCCCAGCCGCAACGACCGCGTGATTGCCGATTCGACAGCCGGGCAGGATGATCGCCCGGGCTCCGATCCACACGTCGTCACCAACCACGACCGGCGCATTCTCGTGATACCCCTGCGCAATCATCGGAACGTCCGTTCGTTCGTATGCATGCCGAACGGACAGGATGAGTACCTCGAGTCCCATCATGACGTCAGCCCCGATGCGCGTGTTGTTGGCCACCCGCGCGCCCTCACCGAGCTGGCTGCGGTCCCCGATCACAATCCCTTCACCGGTGCCGAAGTACGCGTTGCGCTTCACAACGACATCCACACCGCACGCCGAGAAGAGGCCCCTGGCCGCTGCAGTCCGCAGACGATTCCCCAATCGGCCGAAGGGCATACTTGTGGACGGCATGGCGCGGAAACAACCGTAGTAGAGGGCCAGCCAAACAGGCCTCATGATTCTGCTCGCAACCTTCCTCGCTCCCGCGACTCGTCAGCTAGGACAATGGCCTCATACTCCCGCCGTGCCTGTGCCGCGCGGCCAGACCACCCGAAGGACTCCCGAACCCGATGAGCAGCACGTTCTCCGAGTGTTGCGCGCATCGCCGAATCGCCACACAACCGATCGAGCGCGGCAGTGACACCAGCAACCACACCGTCGTCCGGCTCGACGGCGAATCCGCATGACTCGTCAATCAGAATGCCGGGGCCGCCCACATTCAAGACGACGCACGGCAACCCCACGCCCATGGCCTCCGCCACGCTCATGCCGCCTGACTCGTGCATCGCCGGGTGCAAGAACACGTCGCTGTCCGCCATGAGCTGCAGGACCGCATCGTGGCTCGGCAGGCGGTCCATGAACACAACACGATCCTCGACACCCACTTCGGCGACCAGTCTCCCCAGTCGGCTCCTAGCCGGTCCAGTCCCAAGAATCACATACCGTGCGCACGGATCCGCCATCGCGGCAAACGCCCTGACTCCGATCTCAAGGCCCTTCCAGTCAATCAGACGACTGACACTCAACACACTCACGCGACTCACGTCTTTGGCACGTCGCTCGGGCTGGGCACCAGACTCATTCCGCCAGCCAACGTGTGCCATCAGCTCCACGCGATGGACTCCGATACTCCGGACTGCAGCCATGGTCTCGTGGGTGGTCGCATACACCAAGTCAGCACTTCGCAGAGTCGACCTCACGAATGGATCCAGCGCCGCAAGACGTCTTGTCAGTGAGCGAATCGCCTCACTGAACCTTCCCTTGGGCGAAACGAACCGGCGAAGCGCCCTAGGAGTGGATTCCGCACCGCCAACTGGACCCACGATGAACGGAACACCGTCCACGCATGCGGCGCTGGGGTACCAGTAAGCGCCGAAAGTGACATGGTGGGCCAAGTCAATCTCCCCGCGCTCCGCCAACCCCCTGACCACCGCACGTGCCCCCAACTGCCACGCGTAGTGATACAAGTGAACAGCCCCAGTTACTCGTTTCACCCACCTCGCCCAAGCCGGCAGGTCGTAGTACACGAACTCAGGGCGACGCCCCGTCCATGTCGTCCAGCCGGACCACGCCTCTATGGCGGCCCGATTGTTCGCGCGTGTCACCACATATGTGGGTCCCAGCCGCCCGACCTCGAGCGCCCAACTCCAGCCGGCGCCTGGCTCTGAACCCCGTCCCGGCTCACACGCATACGCGACCATGCAGACCCTGGCGGAGCCAGAGCGAACGACCGGAAGGACCTCGTCTGTCGCTCCGATAGTCACAAGCCGCGACCTGCGTCGTTCAGCAACTCCTCGACCCTCAATCCCAAGCGTCCCGCATCGATGTCATGCGCCACGCGGAAGACCGCATACAACTCCACCAGTAGTCCAATCGTCTCTTCGTCCCCTTCCATGCCGAGGCCGACGCTATTCTCGGCCAGAGCCTTCTTGACTCGGGACACCGCTGAAGAAGCACTTCGCCCCCGCGCCAGAGTCTCCGTCTGAAAGACGAAATGCATCGCGTCATAGGGCCATGGAGCGGTGCGATGAGCGTGCTCCCAATCCCACAGATGCAGCCCGTCCTCCGCAACGGCCAGATTCCACGGAACAAAATCACCGTGCGCCATGCACATGTCAACAGTCCATCCATCCCAGCGTCGGGCGATTGCGTCGGCCACGGACTCCAGCCTGTCAACATGATGCGTGGCACCGCCGGACGATTGTGAGATCGCCACGCGCAGGGCCTCAGCAACGTCACAACGAGAGTGCCCGAAATCCCTCATCTCGACGAGAAACGGAACCAGAGAGCGAAGGCTGGGCTTCCCCCCCGGGGGAACCTCCACGCCGATGTCGCTCAGCACGACCAACGATAACCCACCTCGATTCGCAAGCTCGAGCACCTCGGGAACAACAACGGTCCGGGGTGACATCGACCTGAACCACTCGATCGTGGCAGCCTCTGCACGCACAGCCGTTGCGGAAGCGCCATCGCCCGCCTTCACGAACAGCGTCTCGCCATGTGAATCAACTACGGCGACCGTGGCACGCGTCATCGAGGAGTCAAACGCGACAGCAAACGAACCGGCACCCATCCCGAGCATGTCCCGCGCGGCACCAACCACTCTCAGACAGTACTCTTCCTCTGGTGGCCCCGCAGAACCGAACAGCCCCGACAGCGGTGCGACCGATCCACTCATCTCAGCGAAACGCATCGCGACACGAGCAAGAGGATGACTCGGACGGTAGAGGCGCACGAGAAGACGCACAGAGGCCCTGTCATGCGAACCCAGACCGAGTCTGCGGCTGCCGGGAAGGCGAAGACACCTGCACACCCTGCCGCTCACGTGCGGACACCGCGCGCAGAATCACGAGCATCTTCCCGAGCCGTCATGAACTCCAGCACCGCAGCAATCACCGCCTCCGCTGCCTGAGGCGGCGGCACCTCGGTCCGCACTTCGATGCTGTCCGCACTGAGCCGGGTCAGGGCTGCGTATGAGGCCATCAAAGTCCCGGTCTGTGCAGCGCTCACCTCACGCTTTCGCGCGGCTACTACCTCCTCATCGCCGACAAGAACCACTCGAAGATCCGCCTTGGGCACAGCTCTACAGGCCAGCTCGAGGAGCCGTCGCGGCAGCGCAAGTCGATAGCGCGCAGGATCAACGAGAATATCATCGAAGTACCTATCGAATGCAACAAGCGCACCTATCCTGAGCCGCGGTGTCACTCTCAGGACCCACCCCAGGTTCGCCCCAATCACAAGGTACGCCAGCTTCACCATGCCTAAGACAGCAGGATAGGCCGGCTTCCCGTGCGGGTCGGTGACCTCCCCAGTCGTCCTCGCCGGCAATGTGGACGGCGAGAAGTGGAACACACGCGTCTCACGAAACAGCCGGCTCAGACGAGGAAGGCACTCGCGTAGAAGCGTGCTCTTGCCGCTACCGTCAGGTCCGGTGAAACAGACGACGACGCCGTGTGGTTTGAGCAGCCTCGCAAAACAGAGACCGACGCTCCCTCCGGCACACGCCAGCACGCCAAGCGGGTCCCTGGCGGCGGCCCGCACAAGGAATGCGAATCTCCTGGCAGTGGGTATGCGCTGACTGCGCGTACCGTCATCCGCACTCATGAAGCGCAGAAACCCGTCCAAGAGTCCCGGTCGCAAGAAGGACGAGAGCCAGTCTCGCTCGTCTTCACTGCAATCCTGCCACGACCCATAGGCGCGGCGTGCGGAGGCACTTCTGGTCATATGGCCCTTCACAACGGCCTTGGCAACGGCGTACGCGACGCTACCCCTGTTCCCAAGACGACGCAGACCGCTCACCTGATCGATCTCCGACATCGCGAATAGGGCACGCGAGTCCAGAACCCTGACCAATCTCGTACCCAGCCACGTCGCAGAATCCAGACCGACCCAAAGGGCACGCTCCATGGGCGGACACACGAGATCCGTCCGCCTGCCTGCAGAGCCATACCGGAATGACCGTAGAATCTTCCACACACCGTTCGAATCACGCACAGCTGCGTCCAGAGCCTGCAGCGACCGCTGGGGCCCAATGACGTCGACGTCGTCGCCAGTGTCACCAACCAGCCTCCCTGAGGCCGAGCTCACAACAACCACATCTGACGCTTGAGCCCGCAGGATGGCCACAAGAGCATCATCGGCAACACGCAGGCGCGCGAAGTCAGACCCCCGAAGGTTCACCCTCGCGCCACCTCCAACGCCGTATCTCCCGGCGTACGCCGAAGGTAGTCTGCCACAACCACCAAGACCATGAACGGCAAGAACGGTACCCAGACAATCGAGTTCGTGGCGAAGAGGCCCCTGATGACAATGAACAGGGCGACCGCAAAACACTCCTTGGCAACAGTGACCAGCGCTGGACTGGACTGCAGACGCGTTGCGACAGCAAGGGACGTCAACGTCCGCCAAACCGCGACCAGAATCATGGCGAGTCCGACGAACCCAGTGCCGAGAAGCACTTCCAGATACACATTGTCCACGCTCGATGAGCCGAGCAAATTCGCACTGCCACCCAATGTTGGTGTCACCACGTATCGTCCTCCGGTGAATGCCCCCCAACCAACGACCAGCTTCTCCGATATCGCGATGAATGCCGGTCGCCAGAAGATGGTCACGCGACCAGAGAAGGTGGCCAACTCCAGTGCGCCTTGCCCCCGGGCAAGGAACGCCCGAAGTGCCTCTGCCGCCGGCGTCAGCGCCACCACCGCCCCCGCCAACCCCGCAGCAACGGCAAGGTCCCATCGGGTGTAGAGCGCAAGAAGAACACCCGCCGCCACGAGCAACGTGCCGAGCGGAGAACGGCTTTGACTTCCCAGCAACAGGGCAGCTGATACGACCAGACCCAACCAGTAGAGCTGCGGACGTCCCTCCTTCGCAAAGAGCCGATTCATGCTGACCAGAAAGACAATGGCAGCGTAGTCACCGACTCCATTGGAACCAAGAGCGGGAAGAACTCCCTGTATCTGGACACCCAGCGCGCCAACTTCATGACGCAGTGCCTGGGAAGGAGCGATCACGAGACCAGCAACCACACTGGAAAGCAACAGAAGCACGAGTACCCAGACAGTGGACACGAGACGGCGCACGTCGTCTTCATCACGGACGCTGACAACAGAGACGGTGACTCCACACAGTGCTGCAATGAACTCAAGAGCGCGGTATGCAGTCCACACCGGAACCACAGACCACGCTGCCGAGACAAGAGCCCAGACTCCCCAGAGTGCGAGAGCACCGCTGCCACCGGCCAACAGAGTCCGGAGCGGCCTATCGCCGCGAAACTCGAGGAGCAACAGCCAGACGACCAGCGAGGCGTAGCATACGACTCGAAACAGCCCCGCCAATGACAGCGAGCTCATGCCTTGTACGTCTGCGGTCCAGTTGAGGCCACCGACGAAACAGATCACCAGCGGTAGGCTGATTGACACATTGTGCCTAGCCCGATTGTCAAGAAGGACAATCCCGCCAGCGCCCACAACTAGCGGCAATGCTGCCGCCAACATGATCGCACTCGGAATCGCACCCATAGCCACTCCGGCGCCGAGCGCGACGCACGAGGTCGTGACAGCTGCAGTCACCCAAGCACGATTTCCCCCCGGACTACGCATCATGCAACTCACAAGACCGGTGCTTGGTCAGCTTCTCCACGCAACTGGCGAACAGCCGCGCTGCACTCTCGGGACTCAGGGTGGCAACGGATTCCCGTGCGTTCATCGACATCTCGACGGACCTCCCCGAATCCCGCCAGAGGCCAGCAAGAACGTCAGCGGCGCCCGCGCCGTCCGAGTCCACCACGTATCCATTGAATCCTGGCACGACCAACTCAGCAGCACCGACGGTGTCCGCAACCACCACCGGAACGCCGGCTTGCAGGGCCTCAACAACAGCCACCGCCCACACATCCTCTCGGGAGAGGTAGAGAAACACATCACTCTCATGGAGGCGCAGCACGACATCCTCATGGGGAAGCCACCCGCTGACTTCGACGGCCCCCCTGAGTCCCCTTCTCGACGCCTCGGCTACAACCCAATCTGACAGCGAACCATCCCCGATGAGGTCCAGCCGCCACGACACTCCGCGCTCGTCCAGCTCACAGCAGACGTCCAGCATCTCTCTGATGCCTTTGCCGTCCTGAATCCGACCAGCGAACATGATTCGCAGCGCGCCCGCCGGGGCCGACTGCCGGATCTCACGAGAGTCGGCACCGGGCACCAAGTAGTACCCCTGAACGAGTTCACAGTCCGACGGCAGTACCCCCTCCAGATACCGCACTCCCGCGAGAGTATTCGACACGACCATGTCCAGACCGCTCGCGACCAATCGCCTCTGGATAGACCGTAGACGATTCCCTGAGTCGTCCGCAGACGGTGAACTACCGTCATAGAGCATCACAACCTTGAACCCCATCGAGCCCTTCAACAAGACGCACGCCATGCTCCAGAGGTTGAATCCGCTCGTGAACACGACATTCGGACGAATCTCCCCCAAGGCGCGCACTCCCGCGAACGAGGGGAAGACCATGAGCGGTGTCGTACGGGAACTACTCGTCCCAAAGGACCTTGGCGGAGGTACTCTCACAAGATCGAACGCACGTGTACCGGTCCCCTCCGGAAGGTCGGCCGTCACTAGCACCACGCTGAATCCCGATGATCCCAACGCGCTCAGGACTGGAGGGAAGTAGGGCGCCCGCTGCAGAGTCGGAATCAGGAAGCACACACGGGGATCGCGCATGTTGCGCTCAGGTCCGCGGCCGACCCCGTTGAACATCACCGCAACGACCAGTGCCATCGCCTGCGACAGACCGACGGCAACTGCACCGCCGACGAGCCCGTACTCGCGGATGACCGCGACTCCGAAGAGAACGGTGAACGCAGCAGAAGCTGACAGCGCCCAGAAGACGACATACGGACGGCGAGCCGCTTTGGCGTGAATGTACTCCGCTTGAAGAACCCCACTGACAATGGAGGCAAGCCCAAGCACGGCAATCGGGAGGAGCATGGACCTGAGTTCCGGTAGGCCAAGAACGCGCTCGCCGAGAATCGGCGCGGCGAGGAGGATTGCGCCCAGATACGCGGATCCTGTCATCAACACAACCATCCACGTCCACCGACGAGCGGAACCGAGCGCGTGCGGATCGCCCACTGCACGACGTGAGAGCCGTGGCAACGCCATCTGCTCGTAGGCGGTCAGACCAAGCTGGAACGGCTGAAACAACAGTTGCATGATTCGGAAGCTCCCGGCTGCGGAGAGCCCTAGCGACGCGGCCGCGATTGGCGTGTAGGCCGCTGAGGAGACCCACGAGACGAATGACTGGGCAATCACCCAGCGTCCGTAGGACCAGTTCTCTCTCAGGACCTCCCTCACTCCAGACCGCAGACCTGCGACACGGCCAGAACGCAGGACCGAGCGAGCACGAATCGCAATCCACAACAACTGGAGCACCGACCCAATCCCCAGGGCGATGAACCCCGTGGCTGCAGTCGGAGGACCGGCATCATGCATCAGAGTCAGCGAGACGACCGCACCGAGCGCGTATGCGGCCGCCCCCTCGGCGGCCCATCTCGGCCGCCCGAAGACATACGAGGCCCGCCTGAACAGGGTTGCCACAAACATGAACGGCAGGGCTAGGCCCGACGCCACGAGTGCACCGTAGGGACCCGACGCCGCTCCGAACGCCGGTACGAGACCGCACGCGACCAAGGCAAGTCCGCCGAAACCCCCGAGACAGCACGTGATCACCGTGATCGCAACGAGGTACTGTGGCCGTTCTTCCGCAAACCTGTTTGATCCCAACACAGACATCGGCTCGATCGCCACTGCGTTCAGTACGCCGGCAAACAGCAGTGTCACCGCGAATACGACAGCAAAGACACCGTAGACCGCCACATTGGCCCACCGCGTCAGCAGCACACTGAGTACCAGGGCACTCGCGGAGGTCAGGCCTTGATCCACCAAGCTCCAAGCGCCCGCGCCGAGAAGCTCTCTTCGTCGGCGGACGGTGTCAAGAATCGCTCGCAACTGCCGTTCGCACCTCAGTCCCGCGTATCAATACACTGCCAACGGCTATCCTTGGAACACACACCCAACGCAATCGGAGTCTCGACCCCAGGCGCCGAGAACATCAGTGGCGACAGTCCTGCACAGCCACAGGTGCCTCCTGGCGCCGGGCAAACCGTCCGCATCCTAGCCAAGACCCATCAGAGAACGACTCAGCCCCCACCCGAAGTAGTTGTCGAGGAAGTACGCTATCGCGAGAGCAAGAGCAGCAACCACAACGAACGCCATGAGCGCTGCCATGACCTGCCCGATCCGAGCGGCAATACGTCTTCCAACGGACTGCTGCGGAACCCAGTTCTCTGACTGCCCCGCCTCTCCAGTCGAACCTGGACTTCCCTTCGACCGCATCTGGCCGTAGTAGCTCGAGTAGTAGTAGTAGCCCCCAGCGTAGTATCCATAGCCGGCAGAACCCGGCTTCGACTCATCTAGGCCCCATATCACGGCACCGACGATTCTTGCGCCCACCTTCCCAAGCAACTCCATCGCCTTCGTTGCGGCTTCGCGGGTCGTTCCTCCGACCTTCGATACCACCAACACCCCGTCAACCCAACGTGCGACAGAGGCAGGATCCGCGACGGCCAACAGCGGCGGAGTATCGATGATCACCCACTCGCCCCAGTCGCCGAGAGCACGTACTACCTCGTGCATCTTCGCAGAGCCAAGCAGCTCCGACGGATTTGGCGGCATCTTCCCGGCACTCAACACCAGAAGCTGGTCGTCACCAGGCCGCTGAAGCGCCGCCTTCAGTGAATGGGTGCCCAGCAACACGTCCGAGAGCCCGATCATGTTGTTGACTCCGAAGAACTGGTCTGTAGTCGGTCGACGGAAGTCCACCGACACCAGGACAACCTTCTTCCCCGCCTGCGCGAGCGCGGCGGCAAGGTTGGCCGCCACAGTGGATTTCCCTTCGCCGGGCGCGGCTGAGGTCACCAGGATGGTCTTGATGTCGTTCTGGAAGTTCACGAAGTCCAACGAGTTGCGGAGAACTCGATATGCCTCCGCTGTGGAGGATCCCGGGTCCTCGACGATCGCCAACCGGCGCTTGACCGACTTCTCTATCCGATCCAGCGGAATCGTGCCCAGAACGGGCGCCCCAAAGAGCTTCTCAACCTCTTCAGTGGACTTGATCGTACTGTCCAGGTACTCGTAGAGGAAGGCCGTCCCGATGCCGAACACCAGCCCCACTACCAGGGCCAGCAGGAGATTCCGCGAAAGGTTCGGGGAGACCGCGTTTGTGTCAACGGCTGCAGCACTCACCACTCGTCCGGGTCCAGTCTCCAGCTGTTCGCTGATGCGCAGTTGCTCGAGCTTGTCGGCGAGAGTCGAGTATGTTCCGGTCGCGATCTGGAGTTCTGCCTGCAAGTCCGTCGCGTTTTGCGAGCCTGCGATCTTGTGACCCAAGTCGATGATCTCGGACTTCGCATCATCGAGACGCTTCTGCACCTCTTCGGCTGCTGCGGCCATGCTAGCCCGCTCGGCATCGCGACTCGACTGCACGTACTCCTCGGCCATGGCATTCGCAATCCGTGCGGCACGCGCGGGATCCGAGTCCGTCGCGGTGATCTTCACGATGTTCGTCTGGCCAACCGCCGAGACACTCACGTGCTTCAGCAGGTCATCAGCGGTGGTCTGCAGGTTCAGCTTCTTGATCGTGGCCTCGGCTATAGGCCGCAGGGACATCAACTGCACCTGGGTCGCCAAAGTGCGCTCTGGCTGGCTGGACGAGGGCAGCACGTCCCCTAGGATCGCTGACGCCGTATCCTTCTCGGTAATGAGCACCTCAGCCGTGCCCTCATACGACTTCGGCATCACCAGGGACACAAGCAGCGCAACCAGCGTCACGATCACGACGGACTGGATGATCACCCACTTGCGCGCGCGAATGACATTGATGTAGTCGCGTAGCTCCATGACCTGCCTTACCTCTGGCCTCGGATGATCTTCCTGCACACAAGAAGGCCGGTGCGCGGCACCGGCCCCCTCCCGACGAAAGCACGCATCACGACATTACCGCTTCTCGAAGCTCGCGACGAACCAATACGTCGTCGCGCCATCGGTCTTCGAAATGCAGACCAGCTGCCCCTTCGTCGTAGCACTGGTCCCATCCGACAGTGTCACATCAATCGTTGCAGTTCTCGGCCCCGGATGCACCGCATCCACCTTCACGACCGTGAAGCCGCCGTCGAGAATTCCCTTGCTGATCAGGCCTTGTGTCCCTGACTGAGCCTGCTCGTGAGTGATCGTCGCAACCACACCTGAATCGAACGAATTCGGCGTGTCCGCCGATTCCTTCGCACCTTCCCCCCCGGTCCTCCCGAGGCTGAAGAAGTACCACAGACCGTCGAACTTCGCGAGAGTAAGCGTTCCAGCGACTGCCGAGCCATCGAAGTAGGTCGCGGTCAGAGGCACCGTTGCCGACGCCTCGGCGACCTCAGGCTTGCCGAGCTTGAACTCTGAGATTCGCCCGCCGACAAGATCGCTCAACGCAACGTGAGACTCAACTTGTTCGGAGAACATCCGCTCCTGGGCGTCGGCTGGAAGAGTACTCGCTACGGAAGGCTTCGGGGTGCTCGGCGTCTTCAATGCACCGCCATTGCCGCCGCTCGACGACGGACTCCCGCCGATGCCGAGAGAGGAAAGTGAGAGGTTGCTGACGCCGAGCATGTCCATGGCTTGGGCGGGTCCACCAACCCACCAGACGGCTGCGCTCAAGGCGCCAAGGGAGACGACTAGTACAAGCAGCCACACCCAGACGGACATCGTCCGTCTTGAGGTCTTCTGCGCCGGTGTGTACGACTGAGTCTGCGTGTCCGACATCTCTACCTCTGGTGCCCCTCTCGGGGCGCTCGACGCACCAAGTCAGGGTACGTACTGGGGCATTCTACCATGTCTGAGAACGCGCACCACAACGCGTTCGCGCACCTAGAAGCGTCTATCGGCACATTCTGGAGCAAATGTGAGTCCACGCCGCTACTTTCCCGACGTCCGACGCGCCGAGTGTACGCTCGAAAGCCACTGATGTAGTGAGCTGGAGTTCAGGTTGCTTTCCAGCAACATCGCCTCTCCCGCCGTTGCCGAGGCCAGCGAGCTTCCCAGTGCGTTACCCACATCCACGCGTACCGCCCGATCTTCCGCCGCGCTGAGGTATGCCGCACCATCGAGAAGTTGAGGTGTCTCGGTCGGCGAGACCGAACTCGTGCCGGTCGAAAACGAGTAGAGCTGCGCCCCGTCAAACACCTCGATCCCTGAGTTCAACATCACATCGAACGGAGCGCCCGCTCGAAGCCCGTTCCATGCCTGCTCTCCCACGATCACCCATGCGGTGACATTCGAGCCACTTTCGCGTCGCAGCGCGCTCATCAGCCCTGCCCCACCGCCGAAACTGTACGCATCGGCAAGGGTGCTCCCACCAGTTCCTGAGACCACTACCGGCATGGATGGTGACACGGATCGAATCGTCCAGCCTGCGCCGGACCGCGTGTATATGTCGACGATACGCACTGTCGCGATGCCGCTGTTGTCCGGAAGCACGAGAGCGACGACAACCGGTCCGTCGACAGCGCCCGAAGACGCACTTTCTACGGGCACGACCTTCGCCACGATGAGCGCGACCGCAACCGCAACCACCACGAGCGCGGCAACCGCCCCAATGATGATGGACTTCAGCATCGACATAGCGTCATTGTCCCCCGCTCAAGAACTCCTTGATGCCGCTTGCCATGCCCTCCGAGATTCTATCCTGATACTGCGCGCTAGACAGGAGTTTGTCTTCCACGGGATTAGAAAGGAAGCCCGCTTGAATCGCCACTGATGGCACGCCCGACCAGTTGAACTCCGCACATGAACTCTGGGCCGTACCCCGGTTCCCCGCGCCACTGATGGCCACGACATTCTGCTGCATCGAGCGGGCTGCCAGCTGAGATGCGGCGACCGTGCCCTTCGTCCACTGGTTGGACACCGGAAAGAGCGTCTCGACTCCGGCCGCGTTCGGATCCCTGCTGCTGCGCGCTTCGATCCTCACGTACAGGTCGGCCTTGACGGCCTTCGCCATTGAAGCCCGCTGAACTCCAGAAAGGTCCACGTCATCAGTCGTTCGAGTCATGATGACCTTAATGCCCGCCGACACGAGCCTTCCCTGAAGCTCGGAGGCAAGCTGGCGATTCAGCTCGTACTCCGGCACGCCTGTTGACACGCCGATGCTGCCCTTCGTCGCGCTCGGCACCGTGGTACCTGCCCCAGGACCTATGGGCTCTGGAGTTGCGTCGTCGGTTGACTGGTTCCCTGGGTCGAGCACCACCACGAAGGCATGTCCTTTGTTCGACTTCGCAGAAGCACGCGCTTGAGTCGCGGTCGGAGGAGACACCACCAAAGTCACAAGCGAGCCGGTGGCGACGACGCTGCCTGCAACTGGCTCCTGACGCGCGACTCTCTGTTCCTCGGTCGGCGTCAGTGAATCATCGACTTTGAGGTTGACGCACAGTTCGGCTGCCGCAAGCAGTGCTCGGGCCTGCAGCAGGCTCATGTGCGACAAACTCGGCACTTCAACCTGCCCGGCTGCCAGTGCAGGGGCGGTCGTGCTCGACACTACGGAAGCAAGCGGGGGTTGGTTGGAGTGTCTCCAAAACCCCAACGCGCCCTTGAGCCGATCACCGAAGGCCCCAGCAGCCACCATCGCAGACACGACAACGACAACACCCAGTACAAGTGCGATCGCGCGCACGCGCCTGGAGCGCCGCAATCGGCCTCGTTCGGCCCGACTGAGTGTCGTGGGATCGCTCAGAAGTGCGCACATCCCTTCCTGGTGGGCCCGGTAGGATTCGAACCTACAACCAAGGGATTATGAGTCCCCTGCTCCACCATTGAGCTACGGGCCCTTCAGACCGGCTGACACATCCACCGATGATAGCGCATGGTCGACCCGCTCACCGTGTTGCAAAGCGCCCTCGGCGTTCGTATACTTCCGTCTTGCGCCGTCGAGCCGTGCGGCCATATTCCTCGGTAGCTCAATCGGCAGAGCATCCGGCTGTTAACCGGAGGGTTGTAGGTTCGAGTCCTACCCGGGGAGCCAGCTACAATTCAAAGGCCCCGCATCTGCGGGGCCTTTGCGTTCCAGCCGATGGCCTAAGGCCGTCAGCCCCAGACCTACTCCAAGTAGTCCTTCAGCTTGCTCGAGCGACTGGGATGACGAAGCTTGCACAACGTCTTGGACTCGATCTGCCGAATTCGCTCGCGGGTCACGCCAAACTCCCGACCTACCTCTTCGAGTGTCCGCGGATGGCCGTCGACAAGCCCGAACCTCAACTCGATCACCTTGCGCTCACGCTCTGCAAGCCCATCAAGCACCTTCGACAGCTGTTCCTGCAGCATCGAGAAGCTCGCCGCATCTGGCGGCACAACCGCCTCGCCGTCTTCAATGAAGTCGCCAAGCTGGCTGTCTTCCTCTTCGCCGATCGGCGTCTCGAGCGACACGGGCTCCTGACTGATCTTGAGGATCTCGCGCACGCGATCCGACGTCATCTCCATCTTCTCGCCGATCTCCTCCGGAGTGGGTTCGCGACCGAGCTCCTGGAGAAGCTGACGCTGCACACGGATGAGTTTGTTGATCGTCTCCACCATGTGCACCGGAATGCGGATCGTACGCGCCTGATCGGCAATGGCCCGAGTAATCGCCTGACGAATCCACCACGTGGCGTACGTCGAGAACTTGAAGCCCTTGGTGTACTCGAACTTCTCAACAGCACGGATCAACCCGAGATTTCCCTCTTGGATCAAGTCCAAGAAGAGCATGCCTCTGCCGACGTAGCGCTTCGCAATTGAGACAACGAGTCGCAGGTTCGCCTCAACGAGCTGCTGCTTGGCATCCAGACCAACACGCTCGATGCGCTGCAGACGACGCTTCTCGGCACGGTCCAGCGCCTGCGCGGATTCCTCGGCATCGTCGAGGCGCTGCGTGGCCTCAATGCCAGCCTCGATCTTCATGGCGAGGTCGACTTCCTGAGCAGCAGTTAGCAGTGGAACCTTGCCGATTTCCTTCAGATACATCCGTACCGGGTCGCCCGTGAGCGGAGCCACCGCGTTGAGGCTCTCGCGCTTCTTCGCCTTCTTCTTGGCGGTCTTTGCGGGAGCGACCTTGGGCACCTCGATCTTGACCGCCTCGGCCTCGGAGACTTCGCCGTCTACCTCAATGTCTCCGAGTTCAGAATCCGTGGGTGCGTCACCGGTCTCCGGCCGACCTGCCACAACTTCAAGTGACACGTCCACAGCGGACTCTTCGACGATCTCAATCCCGGTCTCGCGAAAGTGCGTGTACACGCGCTCAAACTGGTCTTCAGACAAGTCGATGTCAGAGAGCGCGCCCTGGATCTCCTCGTCGGTGAGGTTGCCCTTGGACTTGCCCATCTTGGTAAGCGTGCGAACCTCGGCAAGTTCCAGTTCAGGCGTGTTCCTCGCGTCTGCGACCGACTCGGAGTCTGCCTGTTTGTGCGCGCGCTCTTCAGCTGCGGACTTCGAAACCGCCCCGTCAACATCGAGAGCGGCCCTGCTACTGGTCATCGGCTTGTCTGCCACGTGTGATCCTTGCCTCTTCGGTCGTCATCCGACATCGCGGACGCCACGGCGGTATTCTTCTAGTTCCCTCTGGAGTGCCGAAACACACCTGAACAACTCGTCGTACTCGGCGGGTTCCGTAAATGACCCCGGCTCCCTGAGGCGCGCCTTTCCCTCAGCGATGGACCGCTCAAGGTCGAGCGCCTTCAGTTTGCGGGTCATGTCTCGTTCGGCAGCGTCAGCGTCAGCGTCGGCAATCTCACTGCCAAGCGTTGCGCCAGAAAGTGCTTCCGCGGCCCCGGGTGCCACCATCTCAAGCTTGCTCACTAGTGTATCGGCAGCAACGTCGCCGCCCGCCTGTCCAACCTCCTGTGCTATTGCACGGTGCAGTGGGTCGGTCAGCAGGTTCTCCGTAAGCAAGAAGTGTGCCCTCGACCGCAACCTGGGCGTTCTCACCAGCAGATCGAGCAGGTCGCGTTCAACTCGCACTTGAGGCGAGTCCGCCCCGCGGTTTTCGCCGACGGGCTTGTCAGCGTACGCCTGGGCTCTGCCCGCAGATGTGTTGGATCCCCCGGCCCGCGGCGCGGGCCTGGTCCGGGTCTCTGCAATCGCGCGCTTCACGACCCCGACATCGGCAAAGAGCTTGCCAGCGATGTATGACGCGTAGTCGTCGGCGAGCAGCGATCCCTTCACGGGTGCCAGCACTTCGGCGGCTTCCTTCAGCGCCCGCGTTCGCTCCTCGGGCACATCCAGATCCCAGCGGCTCAAGCGGCGGTCGATCGAGAAGCGCAACAGGGGCACCGCCTCGTCCACCAGCGCCGTCATGGCCGCCGAGCCCTCCGACGCCACCATATCGGCTGGGTCCTGGCCTTCGGGCACCACGGCCGCGAAGAGCTCCACTCGGCTGCGGCCGGCTTCCATGGTGTTGCCCATGTCCACGAACTCGACAGCTCTGTCCGCCGCACGAAGGCCCGCCTCATCGCCATCGAAGACGTAGACGATCCGCCGAGCAAACCGCGACAGCAGCCGCACGTGCTCGCGCGTAAGTGCGGTGCCCAGCGTAGCAACCGCGTTAGTGATGCCAGCATCGTGCAGCGCGATCACGTCGGTGTAGCCCTCCACGACAATCGCGACGCCGGTTGCGGTGATTGCGCCCTTCGCGCGATCGATCCCGAACATATTCGCTGACTTGTGGAAGATCGGCGTGTCCTGGGTGTTGAGGTACTTCGGCTCGCCGGGTCCAATTACCCGTCCGCCAAAAGCGATCGCACGGCCCTGCAGGTCGAAGATCGGAAACATCACGCGCTCGAAGAAGCGATCGCGCAGCTGACCGCCTTGACCCTTCAGCCCCAGGTTCGCGGTCTCAATCTCCTCTGCCGAGAACCCGGCCTGCGCGAGATGGTGCACGAGCTGGCCGTACCCGGGCGAGTATCCGAGCCGCCACGTTCTGGCGACATCGCTCCCAAACCCGCGCGCGCCGAGATACTCGCGAGCGTTCGTCGCGCCGGCTTCCGGCGACTTGGTCAGGACGTCGTGGTAGAAGGCGATCGCAGACTCGGTTGCCTCAAACAGCCGCTCGCGCAGGCTACGCGGCGCTCCGCCCGTCTCCTCGGTGATCTCAATGCGAGCGCGATCCGCGAGGATGCGCACTGCCTCGCCAAAATCCACGCCCTCGATCCGCATCACGAAACCGTACGCGTCCCCGCCGAGCCCACAGCCGAAGCAGTGCCACAGCTGCGTTGCGGGGTCAATCTTGAAGGAGGCGGTCTTCTCCTGGTGGAAAGGACAGCAGCCCCAGAACAGCCTGCCCTTCTGTTTGAGCACGACGCGTTCCTGCACCAGAGCCACGAGGTCGGTCGCGTCGCGCACCCGGGCTATGTCTTCGTCGGATATGCGTCCCACGCCACAGCCCCTTCCCGTCACGCGCCGATGGCTCCGCCAACGTCTCGCCGTCGGGTGTCGCACGATTCTACAGCAAGGGGCGCGCTTTGATGCGGACGGCCGTCACACGGCGCCGATCGCCGCTCCTACAGCAGCCACTTCTTCGGCACGAAGAGGCGCTCGAACTCTCTGATCGCGAACCGGTCCGTCATGCCGGCCACGTAATCGACAACCGCCTGCGTGATTTCCGACGCGTCCTTCGGACGCTCATCCGGAGGCAACTCCATTGGGTTTGCCAGGTAGTGCTCGAAGAGCGCCCGCACGACCGCTGCGGCTTTGGGCTCCTCCGCTTTCGCGCGTGCCGAGAAGTAGACGTTGTCGAAGAGGTACTCGCGCAACTCCATCAGTGCACCCCAGATCGGCTCTGACATCGAGATCTCTCCCATCGCAGCCGACGTGGCAATCATGTCGTTGACCATCGACGTGATGCGAAGCCCGTGCTGCCTGCCGAGAAGCTCGATGGGACCTGGAGGCAAGTCCTCGGCATCGAGCACGCGCGCCCGGATGGCGTCGTCGATGTCGTGGTTCACATACGCAATCCGATCGGCGATCCGAACCACCCGCCCTTCGAGAGTCGCGGGTTTCTCGGCACCGGTGTGCCCAAGGATGCCGTCCCTGACCTCCCACGTCAGGTTCAGACCCTTCCCCTCGTACTCAAGCGTGTCCACGATTCGCAGCGACTGGATGTTGTGCCGGTACCCTGCGGGACTCGTGGAGGGGTCCTGCTCCGCTCGTCGCCGCAACGCCTTGTCCAGCGCGTCTTCGCCGGTGTGCCCGAAGGGTGTGTGGCCGAGGTCGTGTCCAAGCGAGATCGCCTCGGTGAGGTCCTCGTTAAGACCCAGAGCCCGCGAGATCGATCGCGCGATCTGCGACACCTCGAGGGTGTGCGTCAGACGCGTACGGTAGTGATCGCCCTCGGGAGCCAGGAACACCTGCGTCTTGTGCGAGAGTCGGCGAAACGCCTTGCAGTGGATGATTCGATCGCGATCGCGCGAGAACTCGGTGCGATACGGGTCGAGTTCCAGCGGCCTCTCGCGACCGCGCGTCTCGTCGGCGAATGCCGCCTCAGGAGCAAGTCGTTCGTGCTCCTCAGCTTCAAGAGTCTCTCTCGTGCGAACGGTCAGAGCGTTCACTCAGAATACCTTCGCGATCTCGATAAGCCCGGCTGGATCGACCTGAGATATCGCGGCGAAGAACGCCACGTCAGCCACGGCCCCAACGGCCACGCCCAGCAGCCAAGATCTCCGCCAGCCCATACGACGCCCGAGCCAGACGCCCAGGCCACAACCTGCAAGCGACGCCAGTGCGAACAGCTCGACCGGTTGGACCTGGTACAGAGCCCAGCTTACGAAGTTCGCGCCCACCATAACCAGAACGATCGAGAGCACCCACGACCTCCAGAAGGGGGGTGTTTGGCGAGACCTCCCTGAAATCAAGGGAGATCCCGGGCCTTGCCAAAGCCGAGTTCCCTTCACCCGCTCCCCCCTTGGAAGCGTCCGGAGTCCGGCTCAACGATCGGACTCCGCTGGTGGGCGTCAGCGATTGTCGGATCCAGCTGTCTTGTCTTCGAGCGCCGCCTGAGCCGCGGCAAGCCGGGCCAGGGGTACCCGATATGGCGAACACGATACGTAGTTCAGGCCGATCTTGAAGAACGTCTTCACGGAGTCTGGATCCCCACCGTGCTCACCACACACGCCCAGCTTGATGTCGGAGTTTGCAGCCTTGCCAAGCCGACAGCCGATCTCAACCACCTTCGCAACGCCAGCGTCGATTGTCTCAAACGGGTTGCGCGCGAGGATCTTGCGCTCGAGATACTTGGGCAGGAACTTCGCCTCGATGTCGTCGCGCGAGAACCCGAACGTGGTCTGGGTCAGGTCGTTGGTGCCGAAGCTGAAGAAGTCCGCGACCTTGCCGATCTCGTCAGCGGTCACCGCTGCGCGCGGAAGCTCGATCATTGTGCCGATCGGGATGTCGAGATCGACTCCCGTGCTCGCGCTCACCTCGGCGACAACGGCCTCGGTTTCCGAACGCAGCGTCTCGAGCTCGGTGACAAGCGAGACAAGCGGGATCATGACCTCTGGTTTGGGGTCGAGACCTCGGCCTTTGAGTTGCGCTGTGGCCTCGGCGATCGCCCGAACCTGCATCGCGTAGATCTCGGGGTGCATGATGCCGAGACGGCATCCACGCAAGCCGAGCATCGGGTTGGCCTCAACCATCGAGTCGATCTGAGCGAGCAGCCTGCGCTTGGGCGCAAGCGACTCCACCGACGCTCCACCGCACTCCTCGCGCACGATCTCGACTTCCAGCTCACGCGGGCTGTCCAGGAACTCGTGCAGCGGCGGATCGAGCAGGCGGATGGTGACGGGCAGCCCGTCCATCGCTTCGAGAATGCCGAGGTAGTCGCCGACCTGCACGTCAAGCAGCTTCGCAAGCTCGGCGTCGCGCGCATCCTGGGTGTCGGCGAGGATGTAGTTCTGGATGATCATCTTGCGATCGCCGAGGAACATGTGCTCGGTTCGGCACAGGCCGATGCCTTTCGCCCCGAACTTGCGGCCCAAAGCCGCGTCGTCGGGAGTGTCGGCATTGGCCCGCACACCCATCGTCCGAAACTCGTCGGCCCACGTCAGAATCGTGTCGAAATCGCCGGTGACTTCCGGCTGCACGAGCGCCACCGCGCCGAGAACAACCGCACCAGTCGTGCCGTCGATCGAGATCAAATCGCCTTCGTGCAGCTCCACGTCGGCACCCTTGATGCGAGCGACCTTCTTCTCGGCGTCGATCTCGAGCTTCTCGACACCGCACACCGCCGGCTTGCCCATGCCGCGCGCAACGACAGCCGCATGGCTGGTCTTGCCGCCATGTGAGGTGAGGATGCCCTGGGAGGCATCCATTCCTGACAGGTCGTCGGGATTGGTCTCCCAGCGAACGAGAATGACCTTACGACCCGCCGACTTCGCCTCCACCGCGTCGGCTGACGAGAAGACGACCTCGCCGACGGCTGCGCCCGGACTCGCGTTCAAGCCCTTGGCGATCACGTTGTGCGATGAGTCCTGGCCGAACTGCGGATGCAGAAGCTGATCGAGCTGAGCCGGGTCGATACGCGAGACCGCCTCTTCGCGCGTGATCATGCCCTCGTTGACCATGTCGATTGCGATCTTGAGAGCCGCACGCGCGGTGCGCTTGCCAACGCGCGTCTGCAGCATCCACAGTTTGCCCTGCTCGATCGTGAACTCGATATCGCACATGTCACGATACTCAGCTTCAAGCTTCGAGAAGACCTCATCCAGTTCGCGTCCCGCATCCTCAAGACCCGCAACCTCCTTGAGGTCCGAGATCGGCTCAGTCAGTCGAATGCCTGCCACGACGTCTTCTCCCTGCGCATTCGTGAGGAAGTCGCCGTAGTACTCCCTGGTGCCGTCGGCCGGGTTACGAGTGAAACCAACGCCGGTCGCAGAGGTATCGCCCTTGTTGCCGAAGACCATCGACTGCACGTTAACCGCCGTGCCCAAGTCGTCCGGGATCTTCTCCATCTTGCGGTAATAAACAGCCCGATCGTTCATCCAGCTGCGAAAGACCGCCTCGATCGCCAACTTGAGTTGCTCGGAGACATCCTGCGGGAACGCCACCTTGCCGTTCGGCCCCGCGAGTTCCGGGTACTCCGCCGCCGAGACGTGCTCGGCGACGATGGTCTTGAAGATGCCGACGAGTTCCTTCAGGTCCTCGGCAGACAGATCCGTGTCGGTCTCAACGTGCCGATCGAGCTTCATTACGTTGATCGCGTTTTCAAAGAGATCGCCTTCGGCATCCAAGACGACCTTCGAAAACATCTGAATGAAGCGACGATAGCTGTCCCACGCGAACCGCTCGTTGCCTGTCTGCGCGATCAGCCCCTGAATCGATGTGTCGTTCAGGCCGAGGTTCAACACGGTATCCATCATGCCGGGCATTGAAAACGCCGCACCGGAGCGAACGGACACCAGCAAGGGATCGCTATCATCGCCCAGGCGCTTGCCCATCTTGTCTTCGAGCGCCGAGAGATTCTCGGCGATCTCTTCGGCGAGTCCTTCGGGCAGTGCGGGAGGATTGGCGTTGTAATACTCCATGCACGCCTGACATGTGATTGTGAATCCTGGAGGGACCGGAAGGCCCATCTTCGCCATCTCGGCGAGATTCGCGCCCTTTCCCCCAAGTTGGAACTTCATCCCCTTGTTGCCTTCGGTGACCCCACCCCCGAAAGCGTACACGCGTTTGACAGCAGACAAAGCCCTCTCCTTCAGTGCCGGTGACAAGAAAGAAGTAGGTTGCATGATAGCCGAACCGGCCGCGCTCGCGCACGAACGCCCGTGCGCCCTGCGACTCAGTCCTGCGTCTCCACGCCACCCCTCAGCGCGCGAATGATCTCTTGCGCGGTTTCTTCGACCGCCCGATTGTCGGTTCTTACCACAATGCACCCGATCCGCCTCATGACGGCACGGGCTTCGGCGAGGTCCCTGTCGATCTCGTCCTGGTCGGCGTAGTGCGCAACGTACGTCCCGAGTTCGGCCATGCGACGCATGCGGATCTCGGCAAGCACCTGTGCACTGCTCACCAGACCGAACACCCGCCGCGGATCGACCTCGAAGAGCTCAGAAGACGGCGCGCTTCCGCGCACCAGCGGGACATTGGCGGCGTACAGCCCCTTGGACGCCAGGTAGATCGAGAGCGGCGTCTTACCTGTCCGTGAGACGCCGATGAGAACGACGTCGGCGTCCTTGAGCCCTTCAGGATTGCGGCCGTCGTCATGCTTGATCGCGAACTCCATCGCTTCGATTCGGTCGAAGTAGGCTTCATCCGGCTGTCGGATGGCCCCGGCCAAACCGCGTGGTTCGAGGTCTGCAACCCGCATCAGCAGATCGATTCCCGGACCAAGGATGTCAACCGCGCGCACGTCTCGCTCAGCAACGAACGCGCGCATCTCGGCGAGCAGTTCGCGCTCAATGATGGTGTAGAAGAAGATGCAGTGCTTGCCGCAGTGCGCATGGACGAGTTCGCGCAGCTGCTCGACCGAGGAGACTTTGGGCAGACGCTCCAGCCGAAACGCACCCGGCGGGAATTGCGCTGATACCGCCCGCGCGACCGCGTCGGCTGTCTCGCCGAGTGAGTCGGACAGCAAGTGGATGGTGGTCGGATGGTTCGGGGTCATGAGGCTAAGACGACAGCAGGCTGAAGTCGGCGAAGCGCGCGAAGACGGCTACGAAGCGGTTGAGCAAACGCAGGCGGTTGTCGCGCTTGGCCTCGTCGGGATCCATGACGAGCACGGTCTCGAAGAATGTGTCGATGGGGTCGCGCAATCTCGCGTAGACCTCAAGCAGCGCCGAGTATGCGCGGTCCGCAAGGGCATCAGCCGCCCGACTCTCGGCAGCATCAAGCGCATCCGCAAGGGCAAGCTCCTCGGCGCCCATGATCAAGCGATCTGCAGAAGTCCCGAGGTCCGGCTGCGCGAGGTTCTTCGCGCGCGTATAGGCGACCGAGAGATCCTCCATGTCATCGCTCGAAGCACGGAACTCCGTGAGAGCCACGCAGCGCGCGGCAGCATCGGCCGGGTCGTCGGCGGCAGTGGCTAGGATTGCGGCCACCGTGTCGTACGCGTGACCGCGGTCACGCAGGATGCCCTCGAGCCGGCCGACAATGAACTCCTTGATCGCGCCACCTGTCGCTTCCACATCGAACTCGACCACATCCAGGTAGTCCGCAAGCGCGGCGCCGACGAGCGCATCCAGCGTGAGTTCGGTGCCATCGAGCAGCATCTGCAGCACGCCGATCGACCCGCGCCTCAGCGCGAACGGGTCCGCCGAGCCGCTCGGCGCCATCCCGATCGCGAAGATGCCGGCAATGGTGTCGAGCTTGTCGGCGATTGCGACGATGCGGCCCGCGACAGAGTCCGGCAGCACGTCACCGGCGAACCTCGGCCGGTAGTGATCGGTGATCGCACGAGCGACCCCGGGAGCCTCATCGCTGGCCGCCGCGTAGTAGCCGCCCATCACACCCTGCAGGTCCGTGAACTCCACCACTGCGTTGGTCACCAGGTCGGCCTTCGCGAGGTGAGCGGCGCGCTCGGCGTAGACAGCGTCTTCGGCGCATGCCCCAACCATGTCGGCGATCGCACGCGCGAGCTTCTCCATGCGACGCACTTTGTCGCCCAGGCTGCCGAGCTTCTCCTGGAAGACGATCGTGTCGAGTTGCCCTACGTAGGCCTCAAGCGGCTTCTTCAAGTCCTCTCGGTAGAAGAACGCTGCATCGGAGAGGCGCGCGCGGATCACGCGCTCGTGCCCGCTCACAATCACGTCGGTAAGTTTGGGATCGCCGTTGTGCGCAACGATGAATCGGTTTGTGAGCTGCCCATCTGCCGACTCGACCGGGAAGTAGCGCTGGTGGCTTTCCATCGCGTTCTCAAGGATCTCTCGCGGGACTTGCAGAAACGACTCATCGAACGTGCCGACGGCCACGGTCGGATACTCGACGAGGTTGACCACCTCGGCGAAGGTCTTCTCGGGCACAACCGGGCGCGCCGAGAGTTGCTCGGCAGCGGTCTCGATGCCTTCGCGCAGGAGGCTCGCCCGCGCCTCGTGATCCGCAACGACGTAGCCGCGCTCGAGCGCGACTGGATACTCGTCGGCATGCGGGACTTCGATGGCGCTCGGGTGCAGCAGCCGGTGGCCGTACGTCACGCGTCCGGCCGTCAGCTCAGCAAACCGCGTCGGCACGACCTCCCCGCCAAAGAGCGCGAACAACCACCGTACCGGCCGAGAGAAGCGCGCATCGCCGCTTCCCCACCGCTGGGACTTCGGCCACTCCAGGTTCTCGGCAAGCCGAGTGAGTAGGTCCGGGAGCACTTCTGCTGCCGAGACGCCCTTGACCTCGACGGTCGCAAACACGTACTCGCCACTGCCATCGTCTTCGACGCGAAGCGAGCCCACGTCCACGCCCTTGCCTCGCGCGAAACCCAGTGCAGCTTTCGTCGGATTGCCCTCGGCATCGAACGCGGCGCGCGCGGCCGGACCCTTGTGGGTATGGATTGCGTCGGCTTGCTGCTCGGCAAGCCTGCTCACCAGCACCACCAGCCTGCGCGGCGACGCCCAGATGCGGACGGTGTCGTATTCGAGGCGTGCAGTCTCCAGCGCCTTGGGTACCGCGACCTGCAGCTGCTCGATGGCGCCGTAGACGGCCTGTGACGGCAGTTCCTCGGTGCCGATCTCGAAGACGAGGTTCTCTGCCATCACTGCGCGCCCCCTTCGCTCA
>CAZIPN010000008.1:0-37459 GCA_964541225.1 uncultured Eubacteriales bacterium | reverse complement strand
GGTGCCGATCTCGAAGACGAGGTTCTCTGCCATCACTGCGCGCCCCCTTCGCTCAGAGGGACGTCGGGCGTGGCAGCTGGCGCCTCGCTGGCCTGAGTGCTCGCGTCCGCACCGGCCTCGCTGGCCTGAGTGCTCGCGTCCGCACCGGCCTCGCTGTCTTCCTGCGGCGTCACCAGTTCCAAGTACGCCGCGCAGCACGACTTGGCCAGCGCTCGCACGCGCAAGATGTAGCCTTGTCGCTCTGTGACGCTGATTGCCCCTCGAGCGTCGAGCAGGTTGAAGGCGTGCGAGCACTTGAGCACGTAGTCGTAGGCTGGAAGCACGAGACCGGCGTCGAGGGTACGTCGGCACTCGTCGGCGTAGGTCTTGAAGAGCCCCAGCAACATGTCCACATCGGCGACTTCGAAGTTGTACGCCGAGTACTGCTGCTCGTTTCGCAGGAACACGTCGCCGTAGGTGAACGTGTGGCCGTCGGGGCCGACCGACCACGCAAGGTCGTAGACGCTGTCAACGCCTTGGATGTACATCGCAAGTCGCTCCAGACCGTACGTGATCTCGGCAGGCACGGGTCGGCACTCAAAGCCGCCGACCTGCTGGAAGTACGTGAACTGCGTGACCTCCATGCCGTCGAGCCAGACTTCCCATCCCAGGCCCCAGGCACCCAGCGTGGGCGACTCCCAGTCGTCTTCGACGAAGCGCACATCGTGCTCGGCAGGTTCGATCCCGATGGCGCGAAGCGAGTCAAGGTAGAGGTCGAGCACGTCGTCTGGCGACGGCTTCAGAATCACCTGGTACTGGTAGTAGTGCTGTAGCCGGTTTGGGTTCTCGCCGTAGCGACCGTCGGTCGGTCGCCGAGACGGCTGGACGTAGGCCGTGCGCCACGTGTCCGGACCGAGTGAACGCAGCGTGGTTGCCGGATGAAACGTCCCCGCGCCGACTTCGGTGTCGTAGGGCTGCAGCACCACGCAGCCGAGATCCGCCCAATATCTCGACAGAGCCAAGATGATGTCTTGGAAGGTCATGGCGCTCATGGCGGCGAGTCTTTCCCTTGAGATGCGCTGCGGGCTTCCGCAGCCGGTCCTGTGCGGAGCTATCTTACACGACCCGACAGGCGTTTACGGCGTGCCCGGGCGAGGGAAACTACCCCTCGTCACAGACGACAACGACCGGCAGTGTCCGGTGCGCACAACGAGGAGGAATCATGACCGAACCGTATGCGAATCTGAACCTGATTGACATCCTGAACGACCTTCGAGCCCGCGAACTCGGCGTCATCATGCAGTACATGCGCCAGCACTACACCATCACGGGCCCTGAGGGGATGCTTCACGCCGACACGTTCAAAGACGTCGCGATCACTGAGATGAAGCACGCCGAGATGCTGGCGGAGCGCATCGAGTTCCTGAGCGGGACCGCCACGACGCGCCCATCCGCATTCGACACGGACTTCACGGGCCTGCGCGAGATGGCGAAGTCCGACTACACTGCGGAGTCCGACGCGATCATGCGCTACAAGTCGGCCATCAAGATTGCCGACGGGCAGGGCGACCCGACCACTCGCAGTCTCCTTGAGAGCATCCTCTCGGACGAAGAGGATCACCTCAAGACGTTCACCGACATGCTGGGCGGAGACGTGACCGGCGGCGAGTTGCTCGATCCGCGCCTCGCACAGCAGCCCGTAAGCTCGCACGCCTAGGCGAGAAGGTCCGGCACTCCCGAACCCCGGTCGGCACATCCGATCGGGGTTCGTTGCGCTGTGAGCACGACGTTGGCGGCCAGCGTCCTCAGCGCGCAGGCGAGAGCTGTGTCGCGTAGAAGTCCAGCGCTCGCAGACGCGCCTCAATGTGATAGGCGATGAACGCTCGCAGCAGGCCAAAGCAGTCGGCGACCGCTGCGGCTGGCATATCGAGTGTGGGGATCTCGGCCATCCGCGCACCGAGAAGCCTGCCGAGCCACGCCCGGCCTTCGGCGCCAAAGCGCAGAGCACTCGCGTCGACAGCTCCGCACGCTGCGCACACGGCCCCGCCTCCGGCGGCCGAAAACGAGCGGCTGTCACCCAGCTCGCTGCCGCATGATGCGCACACCTCGAGTTCTGGCCGGTAGCCATGCATCGCCATCGCTTTGGCGAGAAACGCAACGACAAGCGCAGGAAGTGCGTTGGCGGGTGCATCCTGCATGACATCGAGCGTGGTCGTCGCAAGCGCAAACAGCTTCGGTTCCGGCTGGCCTTCGACCGAGATCTTGTCCAGCAGATCGACCAGCACAGCCGCCGCCGAGTTGCGGTCGAAGTCCTCGCGCAGCGCCGCGTTCGCAGAGACTGTGACCGCCTCGGACACCACATCAAGCGAGCGACCCGTGTGCAACAGCACGTCCGCCACCGCATACGGCTCGAGCCGCCCGCCAAACCTCCCGCCTGGCTTGCGCAGACCCTTCGCGACCGCCCGGATCTGTCGGCCATCCTCGGCAAGAAGCGTCAGAATCATGTCGGTTTCCCTGAGCTTGGTCTTGCGCAGCACGAGCACCCGCGCTGGATAGGCAGCCATCTCAGGGCGTCTCGCGGCCGCGTGCTTCGGCCAGTATCGCGTCACCTGCCGAGGTGCCGATGCGCGTCGCCCCCGCCTCAAGCATCGCGAGCGCGGTGTCCAGATCGCGAATCCCACCAGCGGCCTTCACGCCAATGTCGGGACCAACCGCAGCACGCATGATCTGCACATCTTCAACGCTCGCGCCTCTCGGACCGAATCCGGTCGACGTCTTGACGAAGCTCGCACCCGCCTCAACCGCCAGGTGACAGCCGCGCTCGATGTCCCGGTTCTCGAGTAGCGCTGTCTCCAGGATCACCTTCACGACGCCGCCGCCGCCGCTCTCACGCTCGACGGCCGCCACCACCGCTCCGATGTCGCGATGCACGAAGGCATTCTCTCCCTCAAGCAGCGCCGCCACGTTGATGACCATGTCGATCTCTTCGCAGCCCAGCGCGACGAGGCGTCTGGCTTCCTCGGCTTTGCTCTCGCTCATCGCGTACCCGAACGGAAATGCCACTACAGAGCAGGCCTTCGTGGTGCTGCCGACGAGTTGCTGCGCGGCAATGGCCGCCAGAAATGGCGCCACGCACAGCGAAGCGAAGCCCACGTCGTGGTTGGCTTCAATCCAGCGTTTGCCTTCGCCAAATCCTGTTGTCGGCGCCAGAAGCGTCTGGTCAATTCGCGACGCCAGAGCGGCAGCGTCCATCCGCATCACCGCCCGTCCCCGTAGCCGAACCGGTGGATCTGTGACGCATCGCGTCGCCAGTCCTTCTTCACCTTGACACTGAGGTTCAGAAACACCTTCCCGCCGAGAAGCCGTTCCAGGTCCACGCGGGCCTCACTGCCGATTGCCTTGAGCATCTCTCCGCCCTTGCCAATCACGATCCCCTTCTGAGAATCGCGCTCCACGTAGATGATCGCCCAGATGCTGAAAAGATCCTTCTTGTCGTCGTAGGTGAAGTCATCAATGACGACGCCGACAGCGTGCGGAACCTCGTCGCGAGTGGAGCGCAGGATCTTCTCGCGCACGAACTCGGCAAGGGTGACCTCGATTGGCTGGTCGCTGGGCATGTCGGCGGGAAACCAGCGCGGACCCTGCGGCAGGTAGACCACTACCGTTTCCACGAACTGGTCCACATTGGTGCCCTCAACGGCGGACACCACGAGCACATCATCGAAATCGGCGAGCTTAGACGCCGCTTGTACTTGGCGCTCGATCGTCTCTCGCGTCGCGAGATCCGACTTCGTGACCACGAGCACTCGCTTTGCCCGCGATCTCGCCACATGGCCGGCGACCCATTCGTCACCCCGGCCGACCGGCTGCGTGGCGTCTATCAACATCGCCACCACATCCACGTCATCAAGCGCTCTGAGCGCCGCGCGGTTCAGCTCCTGCCCCAGAACGTCGTGAGGCTTGTGCAGACCTGGCGTGTCGACAATCACGAGCTGGGCATCATCGCGGTCCAGGATCGCGCGCAGTCGCTGCCGCGTCGTCTGCGGCGTGTCTGACGTTATCGCGATCTTGTGTCCGACGACCGCATTCGTGAGCGTAGATTTTCCAACGTTCGGCCTGCCGACGAGTGCGACAAATCCGCTCCGTGTCGGCCCGCTGGCATCGCTTGGCGCTCCTGCTCCCACCTAGACCTTGGCGTCCTGATCGAGAATCCTGTTCGAAAACGCCTCCGGCAGAAGCTCGCCGAGCGTCATCACCAGCACCTCGTCAGTCGAGCCACCCATGATGACACGCATGTCTGGATTGAACTCAGCGAGAACCTGTCGGCAGCATCCGCACGGCACTGTCGGGGTCTCCGAGCTGCCGACCACCGCGATAGCCGTGACGTCGGTGCAACCCGCAGCCACCGCCGCACTCAGCGCCGAACGTTCCGCGCACATCGTCGCACTGAACGCGGCGTTCTCGACATTCACACCCTGGAAGATGTCGCCGTCCGCATACACGGCCGCCCCGACCCGAAAGCCTGAGTACGGCGCGTAGGCCTTCTCCTGCACTTCTCGGGCAAAAGCGAGGAGGGCTAGGTCCGGCTGAGTCAGATTACGCATCGTGCTCTCCTTGTTCGTTGATCACGGCAGCCGGCTCGACCGTCAACTGTCGAACCCGCGTGCCCTCCAATTCCGTCACGGTCAGGCGCAGCCCTTCAAGCTCTACGTCTTCGCCAACATCGGGTATCCGCCCAACCAACTCGGTGAACAGTCCCCCAACCGAGTCCACGTCGGTCTCGATCTCGGTCCCGAACTGCTCATTGAGATCATCGACTGGCAGTCGCGCATCAACCTGATAGCGCCCTTCGCCCAAGTCTACTAGCAGCTCGACCGCTCTGTCGTATTCGTCCGAGATTTCGCCGACGATCTCCTCGATGAGATCCTCCAGCGTTACGAGCCCCGCCGTCCCACCATACTCGTCGGCGACAATTGCAATGTGCGTCTTCGAGCGCATCTCGCCGAGCAACTCCTCGACAGGCTTGGTCTCTGGGACGAAGTATGGTGCCCGAGCCAGCGGAGCAATCGGCCCATCTGCCTGCCCGCTTCCCAGGGCAACGAGCAGGTCCTTCGCATAGAGCACACCCCGGATATCGTCGGTGGTCTCATGGAAGACCGGCAGGCGACTGAAGCCCGTCGCGTCGATGAGCGCCACAGCATCGTGCACGAGTGCGGTGTCCGGCAGCGCACGCATGTCGGTGCGCGGCACCATCACCTCGCGCACGACCTTCTCGGCGAAGTCGGAGACTGCCTCAAGCCATGCCTCCTCGGCTTCCTCGCGCTCGCTCTCTTCGTCGGTTTCGATCGCGCGTTGCTCGGCAGCCGTCGCCCACGGCGACGCGGGTCTCTCGGCACCCGCCACACGGATCACCCACGCAAATGGCGAGGCAAGGATGCGTGCGATGGGATACAGAACGCCCACGAGCACCAGCGCGGTCGGGGCCGCATCCAGCGCGACATCTTCAGGGTTGGCCGCAGCGAGGGACCGAGGAAGTGCTTGCCCGAACCCGAACACAACGGCGACGCCAACCAGCACGCCCAGAAGTTCCCACACCCCCTCGGCTCCAACGTGCACGAGCGCCCCCACCTGCACGCCAAGCACGGTCGCCGCAGCCAAGGCGAATCCGACGCACAATGCTGAGGCTGCTCTCACCCGATACGGACGCGCCGAAAGCGCCTCGAGAGACATCCCACCGCGACGCTCCGCCTCAACAAGCCGGTGCACGCGTCCCGGTGGAAGCAGCATGACGGCGGTTTCTGCTGCCGCGAGCACGGCTGCCGCTACGCCGAAGACGATCAGAAGCGCGGCGACTACGAAGATCACTCGGCCTCCGCAAAGACGTCACATGTCGTATGCATGGCACCCATCATCGGAAGAATACCTGATAGACAGCGGTCACGGTCAGGGTCCCCAGCAGTGCCCCGAGAAGAACCTGCGGAATCGTGTGGATCTCCCCTTCCACTCGGCTTTGCGCAACAAGCACCGCGATGAACAGCCCGAGGACGAGCGCTCCCGCGCTTCCGGTTGCATACCCCAGGGCCACCGCAGCCCCAAACGCGAGCGCCGCGTGTCCGCTCGGCCAGCCACCATGCAGAAACGAACCCTCCCGCGACATCGCCTTGAGCGCGATGACCAGCAGGACGGTGATGCCCAATGACACCACGGTAAGTGAGGCAGGTGCGGCGTGCGCCCACCCCAAACCACCCTGCATGTAGCGTTGCACCGGAGAGAACAGCACGAGGTAGGCGATGACAACCGCGTTGGAGGCAGCAATGAGCACCGCTCCTGCCGCCACATCCTTGGCGACCTTCGCGAGCGGGTCGTAGCTCTGGACAGATAGGTCGACAGCCGCTTCGATGGCCGTGTTGACCAGCTCCGTCACGAACACCAGGCTGATCGCGAAGATCACGGCCGCAAGCCCGATGGCCGACACGCGCAGCGCCACCGTCCCCACGAGTGTGACCAGGGCAGCGGCCACGTGGATGCGCATGTTGCGCTGAGTGCGAAGTGCGTAGACTACGCCGCCAATCGCGTAGTTGAAGCTCCATAGGACAGAGCGGCTCTTCGCGGTCATCGATGTCAGCCAGCCGCCGACCACGCGGTCAGGAGCGCGCGCTCTCTGGCCTGCATCACGGCGGCGTCGCTGTCCTCCTCATGGTTGTAGCCGAGCAGATGGAGCACCCCGTGCACAAGCAACAAGTTCAGCTCCTCTTCGACGGTATGGCCGTATTCCTCGGCCTGCGTCTCGGCGACCTCAGGGGCGATGACGACATCCCCAAGCGTCACGGGTTCTTCTGGGTCCGGAGCCGCACACAAATCGTCGCACTCAAACGACAGCACATCGGTTGGCCCCTTCACGCCCCGATACCGCTCGTTGAGCTCGCTCATCTCGTCAAGATCGACAATCGCTATCGAGAGTTCCGTGTACGCCGGCGCACTTTCTCGATCCAAGACGAAAGCCGCCAAGCGCTCGAACGCGGAAAGATCGAGCAGCTCAGGCTCGCGATGACTCACGATACTGATCCGCATCGGTCCAACTCCTCATCGTTTGGGTGGCGGCGGATACTCACACCGCGCATGATACATGCTGGTCAGCAGGGATGAATACGTATCGACAACGCGCTCCATGTCGCTCACCGATAGCGTTGAGTCATCGAGCTGTCCGTCCGTCAGTTTCTCTTCGACCACCGATCTCACGACCGCTCGCACCCGCGCTTCCGTTGGCTGCTGGAGCGCTCGAACCGCAGCTTCGCACGAGTCGGCCAACATCACCAGAGCAGCTTCACGGGACGTTGGCTTCTCACCCTGGTACCGATAGTCCGCCTCAAAGACCCCCGCGTCCATCGCAGCGGCCTTGTTGTAGAAGTAGCGCACGAGACTCGTGCCGTGGTGTTGCCGGATGATCGCCAGGATCTTGGGCGACAAATGGTACTTTTTCGCGAACTCAAGTCCATCGTCCACGTGAGCGGTGATGATCATCGCCGAGAGCTGCGGGCGCGCTTCGTCATGTGGATTGATGCCCGCCTGCTGATTCTCGAAGAAATACACCGGACGGCGAATCTTCCCGATGTCGTGGTAGTAGGAACCCACCCGCGTGAGCAATGCGTCCGCGCCAATAGCCTCAGCGGCTGCTTCGGCGAGATTGGCCGTGGCCACAGAGTGAGTGTACGTCCCGGGAGCACGCGTGATGAGCTCCTTCATGAGTGGGTGTGCGGGACTTGCCGCCTCCAGCAAACGTATGTCCTCGGCCAGACCCAACCCATCGCGCACGAACGGCATCAGGAGCAGGGCCACCAGCGTCGCGGTGGCAGCGCCGATGGCACCCCAGAGCCCAGACGCCGCCGCCGTCTGGCCCGGCCCTCCGAACACGTAGTCAGCACCAAGCGCAACGAGAGTACCCATGGCCACGACCGCCGCTCCCACCGCAGCCAGCAAGGCGTAGACGACGAGACTGCCGGTGAGGGGCTTCCTGAACGGCTCGGGCAGCTTGGAGACAGCCCGCGACGTGATCTCGCTGTAGCGGCCCATGATGTCAGGTCAGCTCCAGGTCGTGCGGCGCGGTCACACGTGCCTCTTCGTGCTCGCCGTACGCCGTGACTATGCGTTGTACCAGCTTGTGTCTGACAACGTCTTTGCCGGTCAAGTCCACGAATTCGATATCGGGAATGTCGCCGAGAATCGCGCGGACTTGCTTGAGCCCAGATGCCCCTCTCGGCAGATCGATCTGCGTGACATCGCCGGTGATGACGATCTTGGACCCAAAGCCAAGACGCGTCAGGAACATCTTCATCTGCTCTGGGCTGGTGTTTTGCGCCTCATCAAGAATCACGAACGAATCGTTGAGGGTGCGGCCGCGCATATAGGCGAGTGGAGCTATTTCTATCACCCCACGTTCGGTGAGCACCGCGGATTTCTCGGCGTCCATCATGTCGAAGAGCGCGTCGTAGAGCGGACGGAGATACGGGTCGACCTTCTCTGTGAGGGTACCCGGCAAGAAGCCGAGCGACTCACCGGCCTCCACGGCGGGGCGCGTGAGGATGATCCGGCCAACTTCCTTGCGTTTGAGGGCAACGACTGCCATTGCCATCGCGAGGTAGGTCTTGCCGGTGCCCGCTGGCCCAATGCCAAACGTCACGGTGTTCTTCCGGATCGCATCGACGTAGCGCTTCTGACCAGCCGTCTTGGGTCTGATCGCATGGCCTTTGTGCGTGAGGATCACGTCGCCATGAAGGGCGGTCGGCGAGACTTCCCCGTGCTTGACGAGGTCGATCGAACGCTCGACAGAATCGGTCGAGAGCTGCTCGCCGCGCTCGATGAGCTGAATCATCTCGGCGAACAGAGACGAGACGGTCTGGCCGTCGCCAGCCTGCCCGGTGATCGTGATCTCATTGCCGCGCACAGCGATGTCGGACTCGAAACTGCCCTCGATGAGCCTCAGGAGCGCGTCACCTTGTCCGAGCAGTCGCGTCATGTCGATCTGTGGCGGCACGACAAGGCGAATTTGCGTGGATTCCACGATGGTGCTCTACACCCCAGTCCCGGTGTTCCATGCGACGATCGCGTCGCGTCCGCCGCCCAATTCTAGCATCTTCGAGCCTCTTTCTGCGTGTCGGCCACCCTCATTATATGCACTCTCAAACACTGCCGACACGCTCTCCTTCGAGGTGTACCCCTTCGACGGCCCGCAGCATGACACTCGCCAGATCGCCCACGCCCTCATCCCCTGCCGAGAAACGCACGCGCACGTAGTCACGCGTCGTGCCCTGGGCAATCCGAGTCCCATCTGAGCGCACATCAAGGCGTTCCACAAGCACCTCGGCTATCTGCCCGATGCGCGAGCGGGCGTGATCGCCTTCAAGCCGCTCGGAGAGTTCACGGAGCGCGTCGGCGCGCCTGCGACTCTCGGCGGCAGGTACGTGGTCGGTCCGCGCCGCTGCGGGAGTGCCGGGCCTCGGCGAATACCGAAAGACATGCAATCTCGAGAAGCCGACCGATTCGCAGAACGCGAGTGTCTCGGCCGCTTCGTGTGCCGTCTCGCCGGGGAAGCCGGCTATCACGTCGGTGGTGAACACAACGCCGGGCAGGCTCTCGCGAGCTGCGGCGAGGCGCGCCGCGAAGTCGGCGGTCGAGTAGCCGCGGTCCATGGCCGCGAGCACACCGTCGTTGCCCGCCTGAAGCGGGACGTGGAGATGTCGGCAGAAAGCGGGCGTAGCCCCCATGACGCCGAGGAGTTCGGGTGTGACGTCGAGCGGCTCCACGCTCGAGAGCCGTATGCGCTCGACACCACACGCCGCGACCGCCCGGAGTGCGTCGGCGAGCCGGGCATCGCGGGCGCTGTCGAAGTAGCGGCCGACGTTGACGCCTGTCAGCACGATCTCTCGCACGTTCGCCGCCACGAGGGCACTCGTCTGGGCGACGACTTCGTCAAGCGGGACGCTGCGAGGGGCCCCGCGCGCGTGGGGAACGATGCAGTACGTGCAAAACGCGTCGCATCCGTCCTGGATCTTGAGCGCCACACGCGTTCGGAATGCGTCACCGGCGCGCAGACCCGCCAATGCCGCATGCGCACTCGCTGACGCCGCACGGGCGCCCAGGCCCAGCAGCTCCTCGACCAGCGTCGGCACACGCTCCTTGTCGGCCTCCACAACGACGCGTTCGCCGAGGGCCGCGATCTGATCGGCATCCAGCGCCGCCATGCAGCCTGTCACCACAACGAGCGGGGCCTGGGCCGCAGCCAACGCCTGCCGAATCGCTTTGCGCGCCTTGGCGTCTGCCTCGGCGGTCACGGTGCACGTGTTCACGACCACGACGTCGGCCTCGTCTGCCGCAACCACACTCACCCCGCTGCCGAGCAACTCGGCGGCAATGCTCTCACTTTCGGCACGATTGACCTTGCATCCCAGCGTGCGAAACGCCACGCGCAGCCGGGTCGCGCCTGATCGCACCGCCCCGCCCTCGCCGCTGCTAGCCACGCGCATTCCCAAGCCCGCCCAGCGCCGACACCGCAAGCGCAAGCGCGACCATCGCGGCGGTCTCCGTGCGCAGAATCGTCGGCCCGAGTGAGGCGACACGTCCGCCGACAGCTTCAAGCGCCGCGACTTCCTCGGCAGTCAGGCCGCCTTCCGGCCCGACGACCAGCGCGATCCTCGAGTCGCCGAATGCGTGAATCGCGCGCACAGCCTCCTCGACGCTTGGCTCCTCGCACTCTTCCCACAGCACGACGGCGCCATCCAGCTTCGCGATGCGCTCGCACGCCTCTGCCGCCGAGATAGGCTCCGCGACGGTGGGCACGCGTTCGCGCTTGGACTGCTTGGCCGCCGCCTCGGCGATCCGACGCCACCGCTCTGCACGCCGCGCGCCCTTCTCGGCGCCGAGGCGCACGATGCTGCGCTCGAAGAGGACCGGCACGATCTCGGCCGCGCCAATCTCGACGGCCTGTCGAATGATGGTGTCCATCTTCTCGCCCTTGGCAACGCCTTGGAAGAGCGTCACGTGCGTCCGCGTTGCCGAAGGGATCTCTTCGACCACAATCGCCGAGATCCCGCCAGGCCCGCACTCGCCAACACGCACGCTCCACGCTCGCGAGTCGGGGTCGACCACGTCGATGATCTCGCCCGGGCGCACACGCAGGACGTCAACGGCGTGGTGCACGTCAGCGTCGCTCAGCGCGAGGCGCTGCTCGCCCTCGCTCGCGAGTGGTGCCGTCAGGAAGAAGCGGTGCGCCGACATGACCTCAGCCGCCGAGCCAATCCTTGAGCTTTTGCACTGGCGACTTGTACTCGGCATGGCTGTCGCCGGACTCGGCGGCCAGCTCCTCGAGAAGCTCACGCTGTCGCTTGGAGAGCTTCGTGGGGACTACCACGGCAATGTGCACGATCAGGTCGCCGCGTCCATTGCCGTGCACGCGCGGCATGCCCATCCCTTTGACGCGCACGGTCTCGCCATGCTGAACACCCGCAGGAACGTTGACCTCAACATCTTCTAAGACGCCCGTTACCTGAATCTGGGCGCCCAAAGCCGCCTGCGTCATCGTCACGGTTGCTCGGCAGTGCAGATCGTCGCCTTCCCGATGCAGGTACTCGTCCGGCGCGATGCGCACCGTGACGAGCAAGTCACCCGAAGCCGCACCGCGAATCCCCGCCTCGCCCAAGCCCCGCATGCGGATCTGCTGTCCGTCCCGGATGCCGGCGGGAACGCTCACTGTGACGTGTTGACGATCCGGCACGCGTCCACTGCCTTGGCATTCCTCGCACGGATTCTCGATGATGTGGCCGGTGGCCCCGCACCGCTCACACGGAGTGACCGTCTGCATCGTGCCGAGGAACGTCCGGCGCTGCACAACGCGCTGTCCGCTGCCGCCGCAATCAGGGCAGGTCGTCGTCTTGCTTTCGTCGGTCGACCCGCTGCCCCCGCAAACATCGCACGTCGCCAGCCGGTCGAGCACGATCTCCTTGTCAACACCTTGCGCCGCCTCAGTGAGCGTGATGACGATCTGCATCGCCATGTCGCGTCCCTCGAGACGCACGCCACCGCGGCCACCAGCCGCCCCGCCAAAGAAGGTGCTGAACAGGTCTTCCATATTGAAGCCGCCGCCGAACAAGTCGCCGAAATCGGCGTACTGGTAGCCGCCAGCACCGCCCGGCCCACGCCCGACCGTGCCGAAGCGATCGTACTGATCGCGCTTCGCCTCATCGGAGAGCACGTCGTAGGCCTCGTTGATTTCCTTGAAGCGCTCCTCGGCGTCAGGCGATGCGTTCACGTCCGGGTGCAGCTCGCGGGCCTTCCTGCGAAAGGCGCGTTTGATCTCGTCTGCACTCGCCGTCTTCTCAACACCGAGCGTCGCGTAGTAGTCCTGGGTTCCTGCAGGCACGAGCGATCCTTTCTTGCTGCGCTAACTGAGCGCGTCGGACAATCCGTCCGCAATGACACGCACTGCAGACATGGCGCGCTGATAATCCATTCGGGTGGGACCGATCACGCCAATGATCCCATCAGTCTCCCCGTCGCCGTAGTTCGTCGCCACGATACTCACGTTGCCGAGTTCCACTCGGCGGTTCTCGTGCCCGATGCGCACCGAAACGCCGCTCGAGCCCAGCGCCTCCGAAAGCGTTTCGAGCACCGCGATGCCGTCCTCAAGAAACTCAATGAGCGGCCGGGCTCGGCCTGCCTCCTGAAATTCCGGCTGCGCGAGCAAGGCGGGCACACCCACATGGTACAGGCGATCGCGATCCGCCTCGTCCAGCGCGTCCAGAATCTCGTCGACCACGAGGGACATGAGCGTGTCGCTCTCCTCGGCGTCTTGGAGCGCTCCGCGCAGCGGGCGAATCTCAGCGGCGCGCTTGCCATCGAACGCCGAGTTCAACGACTTCTCGACTTCGGCGAGGCGTTGCGGGGGCGTGTCCTCGGCAAGCTCGATACTGCGATTCACGACCTGTCCGGACTCAGTGATCAGCACGAAGAGCGCCCGGCGCGGCGCGAGAGACAGCAGATCGATGCGCTTGACCCGCGTGAGTGTGACGCTCGGAGCGAGCACCACCGCCAGACAGCTGGTGAGCTGCGTGAGCGCCACCGACGTCTCGCGCATCAACTCGTCGACCTCGCTCACATCGTGGTGCAGCGCCCACTGCATCTCTTCAACGTCGGCCGCCGAGAACCCGCTTTCGACCAGCACGTCGACGAAGGACCGGTAGCCGGTGTCCGTTGGAAGACGACCCGCTGAGACGTGCGGCTGAACGACGTAGCCGGTCTCCTCAAGGATCGCGAGCTCGTTTCGCACTGTCGCGGGACTGCAGCCCAACTTGTAGCGGTCCACGAGCGTCTTGCTACCGACCGGGATCGCGCTTGCTATGTACTCCTCGACGAGCGCCTGCAAGACGCGTCGCCGACGCTCGTTGAGCATGAATCCTCCTCACAGCGCGACGTTTGCTGCGGCGCGATGCTTCGCGGCGTCACTCGTGCCTCGCCCGCGCCCACGGCAGCTCACCACATTCTTCACGCACGCGACCGCTCTCACGTGGTTGCCCACGAGGTCGCTGGCACTCAAGTATACCGAGTGCCAGTCACTCGGCCAAAGCAACCCGCACGCCGAGTCGCGACGTGGTGCTGACCCGCCTCCCCCTTCGGCCCACACAATCCGCGCGCTCTGCGGCGAGCCGCCACTCACCCGCTCTACGCCCCGGTCCACACTCGGCCGAACACCTCATTGCCGAGAAGCCAGCCGCGTTGCGTCGTCCGCCAACGGCCAGCGTCCAGCTTCACCAGATCGTCGGCCGCCAGGGATTCGAGCACGTCAGCGAGACCCGCCTTCGCAACCTGTTCCGCGCTGGCTCCGCGCACAAGCCTCATCGCAAGCATAACGTCTTCGCGCGCAACCTCCGGCGTCGAGAGCGTCTCAACTTCAGCGGGTGAGGCGCTCAGCCATCGCTCAATGCCCGTTGCGTTGGCGTAGCGCACGCGGGCCACATCGACCTTCGCACGCGGTCCGACCTGCGCGTACAAGCCCGAGACCGCGGCCACTCTCGGCTCGAGCATCCCATGCGCACCCGGTCCGATCCCGATGTAGCTGCCACCCGTCCAGTATGCGGAGTTGTGGCGCGCCTCGTGCCCCGGCACCGCCCAGTTCGCAACCTCGTAGCGAGCAAGCCCCGCCTCGGCAAGACGCTTGTCCGCCAGCAGCATCATCTCGGCGGCAACATCTGAGTCCGGCTCGGGCACGCGCCCACTCGCGACCAACGCCGCCAGGGGCGTGCCCTCCTCGAGCGCAAGCGGGTAGACCGAGACGTGCCGAGCACCCACGTCGAGTGCTTCTTCCAGCGACTCGGCCCATGACGTCATCGTCTGCCCTGGCACGCCGCACATCAGGTCGATTGCGAGTTCAGCGCCCGTCTCGCCAACGAGCGTAAGCGCGTGCCGGGCCTGGCGCGCATCATGCCTCCTGCCGAGAAGACGGAGCACGCCATCATCGAATGCTTGCACGCCGACGCTGATGCGGTTCGCGCCGCCCTCTGTCAGCGCGCCCAGAGAAGCGGACGTCAGCGAATCCGGATTCGCTTCGACCGTGATCTCAGCGTCCCGGCGCACTGTGAGTTCCTCACGCACACGTCCGAGCAACTCGGCGACGGGTCCGGGATGCAGCGACGGAGTGCCGCCGCCCACGTAGACCGTCTCGATCACACCGGGGAGTGCAGAGGCGGCCCAGCGTCTGACTTCGGCTTCCATGCCTTTGAAGACCGCCAGCACGTCTTGTACGTCGGCACTCGCCACGGAGTTGAAATCGCAGTAGGAGCACTTCGAGGCGCAGAACGGCACGTGGAAATAGAGGTGTGCCGGCATACCCGGGGCGCCAACCTCGCCAAACTCCGTGATGTCGGCGTGCGTGGTCATGGGCGGCCGCCGGTGCGCTTCGACTCGCGCCCGCCCATCGATTCACGCTCACCTTCCGACCCGCTCCCACCGGCACGCGCTTCTAGATACTCGGCGTACTCGGCCAGTAGCGCATCGAGCTCCTCGTAGGTGCGCGTCTCGTTGACCCGCGTGCGCACGCGTGTCGCCCCCGGCATCTCAGCGGCATACCACGCGACATGCTTGCGCATCCGCACAACCGCGCGCTGGCCGCCGAAGTCGACGAGCGCTCGCGCATGCTCACGCGCCATCGCGATGCGCTCGGCCGGTGTCGGCCTCGCGATGGGCCCTTCTCCCGCGAGCAAGGCGTTGGCCTCCCGAAAGATCCACGGGTTGCCCTGCGCTCCGCGTGCGACCATGACCCCATCGACGCCCGTCTGCTCCACCATCTGCACCACGTCACCTGCCGAGAACACATCGCCACTCCCCAGCACCGGCACCCCAACAGCAGCCTTCACCTGCGCGATTGTGTCCCAGTCGGCACGGCCCTTGTAGAACTGCCCGCGCGTGCGTCCGTGCACGGCCACGCCCGCAGCTCCCGCGGCCTCCATGCGGCGCGCGAACTCGACCGCGTTGGCGCTCGCATCATCCCATCCCTTGCGGAACTTCACCGTCACCTGCAGCGGGGCCACGGCCTCGACGACTGCAGAGACAATCGCCTCGGCAAGCGCGGGCTCCCGCATTAGCGCGCACCCCTCACCCTTCGCCACCACTTTGGCGACAGGACACCCCATGTTGATGTCGAACAGGGCGACATCGTCGCCGAACCGCTCGGCAAGTCCACGCGCCTGCTCGGCCATGACCTCGGGACTGGCACCGAAGATCTGCACGGCTGCGGGCGTTTCGTCGGCGTCAAGGCGCAACAGCGCCTCTGAGGTGCGCGACTGCGGACTGTAGTGCAGGCCCGTCACGCTCACCATCTCCGTGTACGTGAGTGACGCGCCCATGCGTTTGCAGATTGCACGAAACGGCGCCTCTGTCACGCCAGCCATCGGCGCAAGCACTACGCGCCCGCCACTCAGGATGTCTGCGATCGACGTCATCGCTACGCGAACAGCCGAGAGCCCCGGCTACTCGTCCACCTTCAGAATCGCCATGAAGGCTTCTTGCGGCACTTCAACCGAGCCGATGTTCTTCATGCGCTTCTTGCCCTTCTTCTGCTTCTCGAGCAGTTTGCGCTTGCGCGTGATGTCGCCGCCGTAGCACTTGGCCAGCACGTCCTTGCGCTTCGCACGGACGGTCTCGCGTGCCAGGATGCGCCCGCCGATGGCCGCCTGAATCGGCACCTCGAACATCTGCCGAGGAATGATCTCCTTGAGCTTCTCGGCAAGCACCTTGCCCCGATCGTATGCCTTGTCTTTGTGCACGATGAACGAGAGCGCGTCGACCGGCTTGCCGGCCAGCAAGATATCGAGCTTGGCCAGGTTGCTCGGCCGATAGCCGATGTACTCGTAGTCAAGGCTCGCGTAGCCGCGCGTGCGGCTCTTGAGCTGATCGAAGAAGTCCATGATTAGCTCAGACAGCGGCATTTCGTAGTGCATCTCGACCGTAGTCTTGCTCAGATACTGCATGTCCGAAAACGTCGCACGCCTGCTCGTCGCAAGTTCCATGACCGCGCCGACAAAATCGGGCGGTACGAGCACCGTCGCATTAAGGTACGGCTCCTCGATGCGCTCGAGCTTCGCCGGATCCGGCATGTCTTGCGGCGAGTGCACGACCGCTTCCTCGCCGTTCGTGAGGTAGGCGTGATACTCGACGCTTGGCGCAGTGGCGAGCAGGTCGAGATCGAACTCGCGCTCCAGACGCTCCTTGACGACCTCCATATGCAGCAGGCCGAGGAACCCGACCCGGAAGCCGAATCCAAGTGCGTGGCTGCTCTCAGGTTCGTAGATGAGCGCGGGATCGTTGAGTGTGAGCTTGTCGAGCGCATCGCGAAGGTCCGGATACTGGTCGCCATCGATCGGAAACAGCCCCGTGTACACCATCGGCTTGACCTCGCGATAGCCGGGAAGCTGCTCGGCGGCGCCATGCTTGGCGAGCGTCACCGTGTCGCCAACCTTGACGAGCGACGGGTCCTTCAAGCCGGTGATCAAGTAGCCAACTTCGCCCACCGAGAGGTCGTCGACGGGCACGTTCGCGGGACGACGAACGCCGACCTCTTCGACGTCCGTTGTCGTCTGAGTGGCCATGAGCAGCACCTTCATGCCTCGGCGAAGCGAGCCGTCAACCACGCGAATCAACGCGACAACGCCTCGGTAGGCGTCAAAGTAGCTATCGAAGATGAGCGCCTTGAGCGCAGCGTCTGGATCGCCGACGGGCGCAGGCACGTGCCTAACCACCGCCTCAAGGGCCTCTTTCACGCCTTGACCGGTCTTCCCGCTGGTCAGAACGGCTTCGTCGGCAGGGACAGCAAGCCCTTCCTCGATCTCGTGGCGGACTCGTTCCGGGTCGGCGGCAGGCAGATCGACCTTGTTGATAAGCGGGATGATCTCAAGATGCGCGTTGATAGCCATCAACGCGTTGGCGACGGTTTGTGCCTCAACACCTTGTGTCGCATCGACCACGAGCAGCACGCCTTCACACGCCTGGAGCGAACGTGACACCTCGTACGTGAAGTCAACGTGGCCCGGAGTGTCGATGAGATTGAGCTGGTAGGTGTGCCCATCCTCAGCGTCATAGAGAACACGGACGGCTTGAGCCTTGATGGTGATGCCGCGCTCGCGCTCGATATCCATCGAGTCGAGCACCTGCTCCACCATGTCGCGTTCCTCAACCGTGTGAGTGAGTTCCAGGATGCGATCGGCCAGAGTCGACTTGCCGTGGTCGATATGCGCGATGATCGAGAAATTGCGTATGTACGCGGGGTCAGTCATGGCGGTTGAGTGTAGCAGCACGCAGTGTCCCGAGGCGAGGTGCGCTCCAGGGCGAGCGCACGCGCCAGTGCTCGCCGCGCGGCGCACACTACTCCGGGCGTCCTCGGCGCTGATGCATCGCGCCGCTTCATTGAACACCCTTCTGGGGTTGTGGTATCTTTTCTCGGCTCTCTCGCACCCCACTGCGACGGGCATGATAGGTACACGTCTGGAGGAACAAGCACGTGGCGAATATCAAGAGCCAGAAGAAGCGCGTTCTCACCAACGAGAAGGCACACCAGCGCAATCGTGCCGTGAAGTCAGAACTCAAGACCGCGATCAAGCGGGTGCACACCGCCGTTGAGGCTGCGGATGCAGACGCCGCCAAGGCCGCAGCCCTTGAGGCATCTCGCCTGCTCGACAAAGCCGCAAGCAAGGGCGTCATCCACGCGAAGCAGGCTGCCAACCGCAAGTCCGGTGTCGTGAAGCTGGCGAATACGGTGAAGAGCTAGCGCCTTCCTGCGACCGCCGCGCCTTTCGACGCGCGACGCTAGTTGTGCGCTAGGCACACACCCTCACGAGCCAACGCTCGAATGCGAGTCGGGGATCCCGGCTCGTTTTCATTTGGGCCTCGGATTCTGCCGCAGCCCTCAGCGCATCAGCCAACTCCTCAGCCTCAAAGCCCCTCGCCTGGCGCGGAAGGTTCTTGACCTGCCAGTCCGGCCTCCCGACACGCCGCGCAATCTCGCCAAGCGACCCCGCGCCAGCGTCGATCGCCGAGCGCGCCACAATGAGGTCGCGAATCGTCCTCAGCGCCAGGGCGTGCACCCCGTAGATCGACTCCCCATTGCCGAGCAACTCACCGAGTAGCCGAAGCCCGGTAGCCGCGTCTTTGTTTGCGACGGCGTCGCACAGCTCAAACACAGACCCCACGGCAGTTGTCGAGACCACCCGCTCGATGTCTGCACGAGTCACCTCAGCGCGCGCGCCGACAAACGCAACGGCTTTGTCCGTCTCAGTATTCAGCCGCCGCAGATCGTATCCCACAGCCGTCACCAGAAGCTCGGCCGCATCTACGTCGATGCTTCTTCCGCGATCCGCGAACATTCGCTGTACCTCGCGCGGATATTCGGACTTGCGAGGCGCTGCGTACTCGGCGATTCCGCCGAGCCTGTCGACCGCTTTGTAGAGTTTCGTGTTCTTGGCCATCTTGGTCGCGACGAGGACGAGCACGGTGCTCGGCGAAGGATCTGCCGCATACGCCGCGAGCACGTCGTGACCTGACTTCGCCATCTTGTCCACGTTGCGCACAACGACAAGCCGTCGCTCCGAGAGAAACGGCATCGTGTTGCTGGCGGCGACAATGTCGTCCGCATCCGCGTTCTCACCGTCGAACGCCTCGAAGTTGAAGTCGAGATCGGCAACCTCGGCGACCCTATGCCGAAGACGAGCCACGGCTTGATCGAGCCGGAGGTCCTCGCTGCCATAGATGAGGTAGACGTTCTTGAGGTCTGAAAGCGATCCGGGCATGTGTCTCCGTCAAGAGTTGAGTGCTCGCCGATACGGCCTCCAGTGTCGCACAGCGACTCTGCACGACGCCACGATCTCTCGTGGGCGTCGGTGCCCCCCAACGAGCAGCCACCGCGCGCCCATGAGCTGCAGAAACCTCGCACCCATCAGGGCCGAAACGCACACGAACGTCACCGTTCAGGTCAGTGCGATACGTCGGTATCGCGTTCGAACGCAAGAACTCAAGCGCTTCGCGTTTTGGGTGTCCGAATCGGTTGTTTGCTCCAACGCTGATCACAGCGCATCCGGGTTGCAAGACGTCCAGAAGCGGCTGCGATAAGGAAATCGCGCTGCCGTGATGACCGACCTTGAGAACGTCGATCTTGCCGAGACGCCCGTCGTCACAGGCTGGTTGCAGCACTCCTGCTTCGGCATCTCCCGTAAGCAGCACCGATTCCGACCCATCACACGCCAGCATCACGACGCTGGCCTCATTGGTTGCCGCGTTCTCGACGGGACTCGACGGGCACACCACTTTCAAGTCGATACGACCAACGTGCACCTGATCGCCGGCCGCGAGTTCCGTCGGCGGATTCTTGGACTCACGCATGATGCTGCGCAAAGTCGCCGACGACTTGTCGAGCGTCCCCCACGGCAAGAAGATGTGCGGAACGCTCATTACCTGGGCGACCGATTCCAGGCCACCGTAGTGGTCGGCGTGCAAGTGGGTTATGACGACACCGTCAACTCTGTGGACCGAGTTCCGTGCCAAGGCAGGCAGAATGTGCCGCGCGTCGGGACCAGTGTCGACCAGCAGCTGATGCGGCCCATCTTCCACGAGAATTGCGTCACCCTGCCCAATGTCCATCACCACGATCTCTGGTTTGGACATCGGCGCCGGAATTCCCACGGCAACAACTGCAACGCCGAGCAATCCGATCCCAAACGCAGCTCGTGCACGTGGTCGCGTTGGTTGCGGCCACCACGCCCACAACGCTCCCGCGCCGAGAACCCCGAACGCCACGGACACCAGCGAGGCGGCTGAGGCGGGCACTGAAGCGTGTGGGAGCGCAGCAAACCATCCCGCGGCGTCGGCCAGCATGGAACCAAAGGCGCAGGCCGCCGACAGGATCGCACTGCCCGCCGGCCCCCACACCGCCGAGGCACCCATCCCAAGGAGTCCCAGCACGAACTCGCCCATCACCAGTGGAACTGCGACCACGTTGGAGAGTGGAGCTACCAAAGAGACCATCCCGAACGCCGACGCGGTCAGCGGCAATGTTGCGGCGATGGCGCACAGCGTGATCGCGAGTCCATCGGCAGACCACCGCATTGCGCGCGGCAACGCCTCGCTCACCCACTCGGAGGCAAGTCGACCGAACAGCACGATGCCAGCCACGCCAAGCACCGAAAGCTGGAAGCCCACATCAAACACGCTTGCGGGTGACACGCAGATGAACGTCGCGGCTGCCGCAGCCAACGTGCCGACCCCAGTCGGGCGACGACCCACGAGCCGACCCGCACCGCCGACCATCGCCGTGCCCCAGCTCCTGATCGTCGATACTCGCCCGCCAGCCAACAAGACGAATGCTCCTGCCGACACTGCGATCGCTGCAGCCCGCGACCGTCGCCCGACGCTCAACCCCAGCAGACCCGCCTCAAGCAGCGAGCAGAGCAGTACAACGTGAAAACCCGACGTTGATTCGACGTGAGCCAGACCTGCTACCTGCATGTCCGCCTCGGCGTCGCTGCCAGCGATCCGGAACTTCTCGCCGAGCAGGGTGCTCGCCAGAAGCGCGGGCCCGTCGCCCTTCGCACGCGGGATCTTCGAGTCGGCCCAGACGCGGACTCTTCCCATCGCCCCCTTCACGCCACTGTCCCATCGCACGCCTCGGATCACTCGCACGCTCACACTGCCGATGAGCCCTTCTTCGAAGTCCTGCTCGGCAGCCTCTTGCGTGCGGGCCTGCGAGAGGGCGCCGTATACCTCAACCACCTGGCCCAAGCTCGGCGGCGAGGACCCTTTCGGCCACCGGGCGCGCACCTGCCCGATCGGACCGTGGTCCGTGCGCAGCTCGCAGACCGCGCTGTCGCCAAACTGACCCGATGACACATCCGAACCGACCACCAACAGCCAACGCGATCCGTGAAGCCGCATCGCTGACTGCGAGGTGCTCCGCTGTCCAACCCAGCATGCGCCGCCAACCACCAACCCCGCGGCCACTCCCGCCACCAGCATCGCGACTGCCGCAAACCGCTTCGTCGCTGCAAACGCAACCAGCCCAAGGGCAACCAGCCCAAGGGCAACTGCGGCGGTTGCCAAGGCAGCCACCGTCCACGCGACACTCACGCCGCGGGTGTATCCGAACCACACCGACTTCTCGGCGCCGAGGACACCCGCCGCGAGACCGACCGACGTCCACACCATGGGTGGCAACGACGGCCGAACCACCCGCCGAGCACTACGTTCAGCGCACACTGATCAGAGGTTTCAACTGGTCGAGCTTCTTTGGGCCAATCCCCGGCACGCGGCCCAGATCGTCGGGTGTCTGAAACGGCCCGTTTGCCTCTCGGTCCGCCACGATCTTGGCCGCCGTCGATGGACCGATACCGGGAAGAGCGTCCAGCGCAGCGGCATCCGCACTGTTGAGATTGACCTTGGCAGCCGGTGCGCCCGAAGCTGCTGAGCCAGGCGTGCTCGAACCCGCGCCACTCGTGCCCCCCGCGCTGCCCCCAGATCCACCACCTGCGGCCGCGGCCGGAACCTCGCCCTTCTCCACCTGCTCCTGTGTCGGTACGACGATCTGCTCGCCGTCCTGCACTTTCGCGGCAAGATTCACCGCAGCGGGGGCTGCCTCCGGGGCAAGTCCGCCCGCGGCGTCAACGGCAGCTTTCACCCGCGCACCGTCGGTCAGCGAATACACTCCGGGGTTGCGCACAGCGCCAACAACATCCACGAAGACCGTCGCCGTCTGATCACAGGACGTCCCTCCCGCGACGTGTGCCTTGCCGGAATCGCCAGCAGAACTCGAGGGTGCTGCCGCGCCTGCCCCTACGTTCTTGGAATGGTTCACATCGACGAGCGTGTCTGCGTCTGCCGGATGCGGCCACCAGCGCACCAGCGCAAGCACGACCGCCACGGTGAGCAGAAACATCCCCGCGACCAGCACGGGCGTTGGAACCCCCGCGAAGCCGGCGCGTCTCGCCAGCGCCTTGAGCCGAGCACCGATGGATTCGAGCACAACAAGGCCCCCCGCCTCATCCACGGCGAGGGGCGCCGTTCGTTCAGCTCACTGCGACAAGCTCTTGCCGGTCTCGTCGCGCGATCATCATGCCGTGCAGGGCCTACCCAATCCCAACTCGCGTCTTACCCCGCCACAACCACGCTCACGAGTTTGCCAGCGACCACAACGACCTTCTTCACGTCCTTGCCTTCGACATGCGGTGCCACCGCGCTCAGCGCAACGGCGATCACGTCCTCCTCGGCGAGGTTCACGTCGACCGTGACCTTCCCACGCACCTTGCCGTTGACCTGCACGGCAAGCTCGACCTCCTCGGCCTCAACCGCCGACGCATCCCACTCGGGCCACGCCTCAAGATGCACCGACGCCTGCCCGCCGAGAACCTCGCGCCACAACTCCTCGGCCAGGTGCGGCACGAACGGCGCCAAGAGCAGCGTCAGCGTCTCGGCGACCTCGCGCTGCAACGCCAGATCGCGCTTCCCCGCCCCAACCGCTCGCCGATACTCCTGCGCCGCGTTCGTGAGCTCCATCATGGCCGAGATGGCCGTGTTGAACTGGAAGCGCGACACGTCGTCGGTGACCTTCGCGATCACGCGATGCATCTCGCGATGCAGCGTCTTGGCCGCCGAGTCACCTGCCGCCGCCACGCCACTGCCAGTCGACGCCTCCTCGGCAGCCTGCGCCACGAACTTGCTGGCCCGCGCGAGGAAGCGATGCATGCCCTCCAGGCCATCAAAGCTCCACTCCAGGTCTTTGTCCGGCGGTGCCATGAAGAGGATGTAAGCGCGCAGCGTGTCCGCGCCGTACTTCGCGATCATGTCCTCGGGCGCCACCACGTTGCCGCGGCTCTTGCTCATCGTGGCGCCGTCGAGCTTGACCATCCCTTGCGTGAGCAGGTTCGTGAATGGCTCGCTGGCCTCCACCATGCCCATATCGCGGAACACCTTCGTGAAAAACCGCGAGTACAGAAGGTGCAGGATCGCATGCTCGATGCCGCCGATGTACTGGTCGACCGGCATCCAGTAGTTCGCGTTGTCTGCCGAGAACGGGAGCTCGGTGTTCTTCGCGTCGGTGTAGCGCAGGTAGTACCACGACGAGCACGTGAACGTGTCCATCGTGTCGGTTTCCCGCCGAGCAGCCCCGCCGCACTTCGGACACGTCGTCTCAAAGAACTCGGGGTGATCGGCAAGCGTTTCGCCCTTGGTGATGTCGATGTCCATCGGCAGCACGACCGGCAGATCCTCGATGGGTATTGGCACGACTCCGCAGGTCGGGCAGTGGATCGCGGGGATCGGGTTTCCCCAGTAGCGCTGACGGCTGATCAGCCAGTCGCGCAACCGGAAGTTGATCGACTCGCGACCTAGCCCTCGATCGGCAAGCCACTGCGTAACCGCACGCATTCCCTCGCTACCCTTGCCGCCGAGCATCCCGGTGAACTCGCCAGATTGCACCATGATGCCGGGGCCGGCGTACGCGCAGCGTTTCTCCTCGGGAAGCGAGTCCCAATCGACATGCTCGAGCACGCGGTCCTTCTCGCCCTTGAGTTGCCGGTAGAGTGCATCATCCTCGCTCACCACCACGGGCGGAATCGGCAGATCGTACTTGCGAGCGAACTCGAAGTCACGCTGATCACCACTCGGCACAGCCATCACCGCGCCGGTCCCGTACTCAAGCAAGACGTAGTCGGCAACCCACACCGGCACCTTCTCGCCGTTGACCGGATTGACCACATACCGCCCGGTGAACGCCCCGTTCTTCTCGCGCTCGCCGAGCTGCCGCTCCACCGCCGTCTCTCGCGCCGCGGCGGCGACAACTGCCGAGACGGCCGGCTCGAACTCAGTCCCGGCCACGAACTCACTCACGCGTGCATGCTCAGGCGCGAGCAGGAAGAACGTGCAGCCAAACAGCGTGTCGGGACGCGTGGTGAACACGGTGATGGTCTCATCGGTCGGTTCTCCGGCCGCGTCACAGAGCACGAAGTCGACCTCGGCGCCTTCGCTTCGACCGATCCAATTGGCCTGCATGGTCTTGACGCGCTCAGGCCATCCCGGCAGATCCTCAAGATCGTCGAGCAGCTCCTGCGCGTATTCGGTGATCTTGTAGTACCACTGCTCGAGTTCGCGCTTCTCCACAACGCTCTTACACCGCCAGCACACCCCGTCGCCGATCACTTGCTCGTTGGCAAGCACCGTTGAGCAGCTCGGGCACCAGTTGACCGCCGAGGACTTCCGTTCCACGAGCCCGCGCTCCCAGAACTTCAAGAAGATCCACTGGCCCCAGTGGTAGTAGTCGACGTCGCAACTCCTGACGACGCGCGCCCAGTCGTAGGAGAAGCCCATCCGCTTGAACGACGCTGCCTGCTTGTCGATGTTGGCGTACGTCCACTTTGCGGGATGCGTGTTGCTCTTGATCGCGGCGTTCTCGGCGGGCAGCCCGAACGCGTCCCAGCCAATCGGATGCAGGACCTCGAAACCCGCCATGCTGGCCTGCCGAGCAACCACGTCACCGATCGTGTAGTTGCGCACGTGTCCCATGTGGATGTCGCCCGACGGGTACGGGAACATCTCGAGCACGTACTTCTTGGGCTTCTCGGCATTCTCGGCGGCGTGATAGAGCCCCTCGCTCTCCCACACCTCCTGCCAGTGATCCTCAATGCGCTTGGGTTCAAAGACGAACTCGCTCACGGGGTGGCCTTTCTGGGCTCGCCTCGGATGGAATGCTGCTTCAAGGGATTCTAGCCGACGAGTCGAATGCGCGAAAACGACGCGCCCACACACCAGTGCCGTCCGCCCTATCCCTTCGAGCCCAGCAAGATGTCAGGGTCTTCCCTCAGGAAGTCCAACTCCCCCGACTCATACAATCTCAGACAGGCCGCTCTCGCCTCGGCATCATACTTCTGGGAGTTGTCGCGAATCTCGTCAATCGCCGCCTCCAGGCCAAGTGCGGGCCGATACGGCCTGTGTGACGCCATCGCCTCGACCACATCGGCAATCGCAAGGATGCGTGCTGGGAGCAAGATCTCCTCGCCGAGCAGTCCCCGCGGGTATCCCGACCCATCGCACCGCTCGTGATGCTGCAGAACGATTTGCGCTATCGGCCACGGGAAGTCCACGTCCGCCAGAATCGCGTAGCCGCGCTCGGAGTGAACTCTGATAAGACCGAACTCAACTTCAGACAGAGCCCCTGGCTTGTTGAGGATCTCGGCCGGGACCGAGAGCTTCCCCACGTCGTGCACGAGAGCGGCCATGTTCACGGCCTCGATCTCATCGTCGGGCAGCTTCATCTCAGCCGCGAGCGCCTTCGAAACCCTCGCGACACGTTCCTGGTGGCCGTGCGTGTACGGATCGCGCGTTTCCACGACACGTCCGAGTGTCGTCGTCATGTCGCGCACCATCCGCCCGAGACGTGCGTTGCTCTGCTCAAGTTCTTCGGCGGTGCGCTTCTGATCCGAGATGTCACGCGTCACCGACAGGATGTGGGGTTCCCCGCCGATGTGGATCAATCGTGCGGACACAGAACAGACCCCCACGGTGCCGTCTCTGCCGCAGAATCCCGCCTCAAGACCGTCGACGAAACCGTCGGCCTTGAGGGCCTCGACCATTCTGACTCTGTCAGCCGGGTCAGCCCACAGCTCCAACTCCGACGCACCCTGCCCGACCACTTCCTCGGCACTGTAGCCTGTGAGCCGCGTGAATCCCTCGTTGACCTCGACGTAGACTCCGTCTTCGACCCTGGTCACATTGATCGCGTCGCCGCTTGACGCAAACGCGGCGGCGAACTTCATCTCTGCCACAGCATAGGCCTCGTCGAACTCAGTCCGTTTTGTGATATCGCGCAGAAACGCCGCATGCATGTTCCTGCCGGCGAGTTCCAGTCGCTTGCAGTTCACCTCGGCGAGGAAGCCGGATCCGTCGACACGGCGCATCCGCTGACTCGCAATGTGGGTCTCCTCGTGCCGAGTCCATGCGGCCGCATCGCGCGGCGACACCAGAAGGTCAGACACGGAAACACCCGTCAGCTCATCGCGCGTGCGACCAAACAACGTCGTCGCAGAGTGGTTGGCATCTACGACTGCAAGCGTGTCGCACTCGAACACCAGAATCGCGTCGAATGCACCGTCGAACAGCAACCGGTAGCATTCCTCGCGTGCAGTCGGATCCGGCGCCACAGGAAATACCAATAGGCTGCGCGGCGCCAGCGCCACACACGTGCCTCCCGCGAGGGGAACGAGCGGACCGCCGTGCGGCTCCCGGGATGCGGAAGGACGGCGAGATCCCGCGCTATCGCGTGCCTCACACACGGGCGACCCCTGTCGCGAGCAGTCGTTGCAGGTTGGTGTGGAAAAGGCCGTTCGTGGATTTCTGATGTGCCTTACACGCATCCTAACAAAGATGTCTCTTCATTATCCACTTAGGAGTCTTCTTTGATCATTTCTGCCCCGCAACGACGCAATCCCGGGGCCTCGTCACGAAGCTCCGGGATCACGTTGCCTAGCCCACCTGGTCGAGTTCTCGTCTGGGTTGCACGCGCGCACCCTACACTCGGCGACGCGAACTCGCGTATCAACACAGGTTGTCGACGTTCTTGATCACCCGCACCTTTCTTGTCTGGCGACGGTGCGGCGCGCTAACGACGTGCGCCGCACCAGTCGTCCATTCACTATTACTCGGCATGCTCCTCTGTCTCGTGTTCGTGAGTGGCTGGGGCCTCGCCGCCGGTCAGCCAATGCGCCTTGCGGGTCGGCGGTAGCACACTCACAAGTCCCATGATCAGAATCGTGACACCGAAGTACGTGAACTCGGTAAGCGTTCCTGTGAAGTTCGCCGTAATGGTCTCGCCGAACGACAGGATCGAGAAGAGTACCAACGAGAGCGAGAGAGAGACTTGCAGCAGCGACTTGCTGCGAGATGGCATGAACTCGCCCCTCACAATGCTCGCAAGAACCACAAGTACAATCAGCAGTTCAAGGACGCCCACAGTACCCCACAAGAAGTTGACCCCCACCAGCTTCGCTATCCATGTGCCGGAGAAGGTCTTTGCGAGCGCCGCTGGCATGGCGATCGGGCCAGCGAACAGTTTCTCGGCTGCGCTTGCCCACATGAGGTACCCCACGCCGAAGTACACGCCGAAGAGAGCCAGCCAGTACGCCACGCCGTTCGACACGCTGTCAAGACTCATGGTGTGTAGTGCGTGGCCTGTTCGGCTGGTTCGATGCTGGACTGACATGTCGGCCATGACTATCAACTCCTTCCAAGCCTCTGCGACCGGCACCTGACCGGCCACCTCGGCGCTCACTGTCGGCTACCAGCCGAAGTGACTCAGCTTCAGTCTGCCGAGGCCCTTTTGTCCTACCCTCATGAAGGAGATTGATAACATCGCCGAAGCGACAACCTGAGGGTGCACTAATAGCGCGCATACGTGGCATCAATCCACACAGCGCGCACCGGATGAAGTCCCGAGTTCGGTTGGAGGGCGGAAGGTGTGACTGGCTACGCCTGCTGCTCGGCGGTCCAGCACGGCCGCCATTCCCCGCACCAATCGTGCTTGCTCGTGCAGGGCCATTTGTAGCCGACATCAGCGCCGATGTGAGGCGTAGGAGGAAGACGGTGGCACGCCGGCGGATCGACTCGTGCCACATTCGCTGATCGCGGCCGCCGAGAGGGGACCCGCCAATACCAGCAGTTGCCACATGACTCGGGAAGGTCAGGGTCGTGTTCTACGACAATGTCTGCCACTACTTAGACCCTCCCCACCACCGACGCGGCCCGCACACACCCAGCGTCGGTCATTCTGCGCGAAGAAGGATGAGAACTCGATGAGAGCACGCGTGGCTTCTAGCGCACGAACTTCCCGCGCCACGCTCGGGTTCCGCCTTTGACGCTGTAGGCGTTCTCGAAACCGGCTTTCGCGCAGATGCGTGCGGCCCGGGAACTACGACTCCCCGAGTGGCAGATGAGGTAGATCTCGGCGGCTGGGTTGAATCGGTGCAGCTTGTCTCCAAGCTGCCGAAGCGGAATATTGACCGACCCCTTGATCCGACCCGTAGCGAACTCGTGAGGTTCTCTGACGTCAATCACAATCTGCTTGCGCGCCTTGAGCCTCTCTTCCAGATCTGTGGTGGTAACGCTCTTGACTCCCCAGCCGAACATTCAGACACCTCTCGTTGTGTTGACACGCAACTCTCGTCCAGCCGAATTCTACTACGTGCGCTTAGGCCCGATCTGCGGCTCAAACTCCACGACTTCATAGCTCGTGATCACGTTGACTTGAGGACCAAGGCTTCCCCTGACCGAACAGTATTTCTCTTCGGAAAGCTCGATAGCACGCGCCACTGACTCAGGTCTGACGCTCACGCCGGTGACCCTGTAGATGACTTCGATCGTCTGATAGTAGTGAGGATACTCGTCGATGAACGGATCGCCCTTCACTTCAATCTCGAGAGCACGCACGTCTTCGCGCTTCTTCTCGAGAATCGAGATCACATCCACCGCTGTGCAACCCGCCATCCCGGCGAGAAGCAACTCGACCGGACGCCATCCGGTCCCCTCGCCACTTCCCTCGGCAGGTGTGTCCATGACGATTCCGTGGTTCTTCGAGTCCCAGGCTACGAATTGCCGGTTCGCCGCCCATCGCGTGCGTACTATGTCCATGTCGGACCCTTCCTGAAGTCGAATTCCATACCCTTACCCAACGATTGTGCAGTTCCTCGGCGCCCGAAGTCTTCTATGCGCCGATGGCGACGGGCTTCAAAGCGGTGAGCAGCGAGTGTCTCGGCAGGTCGGGGTGCGAGACGATGGACTCGAACCCAGCCGCAGAGAGCATCTCGGCGATTCCATCCGCCGACACCCGCACGTGCTGAGGCGGGCCGCCCTCCTCGTTGCCGGGGGCCCAGTCGGCGATCAGCACCTGCCCGCCGGGACGAAGCACTCGCAGCGCTTCGGCGTAGCTGGACGGAGCGTCCGCGAGTTCATGATGCAGGTTGATCATGATCACAACATCGGCGACGCCGGCATCAACAGGGATCGACGTCTCCTGGCCAAGCATCGGGTGTACGCGGCTCAGAAGCTCTGCCGAGAAATTCTCCCGCATCCACGTCACCATCGTCTGTTCGGTGTCGATCGCGTAGATTTCGGCCTCGGGAGCCATCCTCGCGAACTCGCGAGCGAACAGGCCTGTCCCGGCGCCGATGTCGACGATGGTCGACGGACTCGGATCGCCCAGAACCCTCCACATGACATCTGGAGGCAGGCTCTCAAACCGCCCGGTGTCGTTGAGACGCTCCAGCTTCCTGATGTCGAACTTCTCGTAGGGCACAGACGCTCCCGCATGTTCTCGGCTGGATCGGCATGCTATACCCCGCACGGTATCACATCACTCGCGATGCGGCGCGAAGAGCGACCGCCGCCCGTGCGGCAACACCGCGCCTGACCTCCCCTAGCTCTGCCTGGTGAACGCCACCACCGCGGCGCTCACGGTCACGACGGCGAAGCCGAGCAGGGCCAGCGCGTCGACCCCGAGCGGAAAGAGCAGGACCTTCTGAGCTGCGGCTCCAGCGAGCTCTGGGCCCAGCACCACGCGTCGAAACGCGTCGACCGCATACGTGAGCGGACTGATAAGGGCCAGATCGGCCATCCAACGAGGCGCCTTGCTCAACAAGAAGAACGTCCCTGAGAGGAAGAACATCGGGAAGATCAACACCTGCATGATCGGTCCGTAGCTTTCGAGTGTGTCAAGAAGCGACGCAATGAACAGCCCGATGCCAGACACGGCGAACGAGAGCAGCACCATGAGCAACAAGAGGCTCAACACGATCGACACCGTGAGGTGCACGCCAATAAGCGGCGCGATCACCAGCAGAATCAGCGCCTGTCCGACCGAGATAGTGGCAGCGCCGAGGGTCTTGCCAAAGGCGATCGCGGTTCTCGGCAGCGGCGCGACGAGGATCTCACGCAGGAAGCCGAACTCCCGGTCCCACACAGTTGAGATGGTCGAGAAGAACGCCACGCCCATGATGCTGATGCCGAGAATGCCGGGATACATGAACTGGATGAACCCGACGCCAATCTGATTGCCGCCGAGCGTTCCGCCAAGCCCGGTCCCGAGAATCGCGAGGAAGACAAGCGGCTGGATGAGCGTGGAGACGATGCGGGGCTTGTCGCGAACGTATCGCAAGACCTCGCGCTGCCAGATCGTCGCGATGGCCTGGATGATGTGGCCGAAGTCGTGAGTCTCCATCAGTGGTATCCCCTCGCCTTCAGGCGCTGGCGCATCTTGTCCTTGCCGGACGCCTCATCCTCTCGGATCGCGCGACCCGTCAGCGCGAGGAACACATCCTCCAGCGTGGGTTGTTCCAGCGTCACCGAATCCACGCGATGGCTATCGACATCGTCGAACAATCGCGGCAGCGACTCCTCGGCGTCGTCGACTTTGAGTTCGAGCGCACCGTCGTTCTCGGCGATCGGCCTGTCGTACCTGCGCTCGAGTTCCTCCTTCAGACCAGCCTGTTCGTGTGTCCGGATCCGGATGGTGTTCTGGCCGACCTGGCGCTTGAGATCCCGAGGCGTGCCGAGAGCAACGATCTTCCCGTGATCGATGATCGCGATGCGGTCGCAGTACTCGGCCTCCTCCATGTAGTGCGTAGTCATGAAGATGGTCATGTTGCGCTCGCGCTTCAGCCGCATGATGTAGTCCCACAGATACACGCGGGTCTGCGGATCGAGGCCAATCGTGGGCTCGTCGAGTACGAGGACAGCTGGGTAGTGGATGAGCCCCCGCGCGATCTCGAGGCGCCGCTTCATCCCGCCCGAGAAGGTCCTGACCAGGTCTTTGCGCCGATCCCACAGGTCGACCAGGCGCAAGACCTCCTCAATGCGCGGCCGGTACTGCTCTTTGGGAACCGAGTACAGCTTCGCATGGAAGAGCAGGTTCTCCTCGGCGGTCAACCGATCGTCTAGCGATGGATCCTGGAAGACCAAACCGATCGACTTGCGCACCTGATTGCGCTGCGTGCGAACGTCGAAGCCGTTGACGAGGACGGTGCCCTCGGTGGGGTCAAGCAACGTCGACAGGATGTTGATGGTGGTGGACTTGCCGGCTCCGTTCGGTCCAAGGAAGCCGAAGATCTCGCCGTGCTCGACGACGCAGTCGATGCCTCCCACCGCCTCGAGACCATCAAAGCGCTTGACCAGCCCTTGGACTTCGATTGCCGCAGCCATCGACTATTCTCCTTGCCCGAGTATCTTCTCGACGATCGCCAGAAGCGTCCGCTGTTCCTCCTCGCTCGCACGCGAGACAAGGCCGAACAGTGCCGTTCGCTGAACGTCGTTCCATTGAGCGATCGCCGCGTTTCCGTCCGCCGTCAACGAGACGAGTACAACCCGCTGGTCGGCATCTTGTCGCTCGCGTGTCACGAAGCCGGCGCGCTCCAGCCGTTTAGTCGCTGTGGTCGCCGAGCCGTTGGTGATGTTGATTCCGCGAGCAAGTTCGCTCACCGGGAGCGCTCCCCGCCGCTTCAACCTCCTGAGCAGCCAATACTGCTCCGGAGTGATCGTCCCTTTGACGACAGGATGTGACGCGAGGCGCCACGTGCGCCACAGCTCGATCAGGGCATCGCCTAGGCGGCTGGCGGTTTCGCCATTGCCAGTCGTGTCCGCGTTCGACATCTGCGCCTCCTGTCAACGGGTTCCTTCTTGTTGTATCATCAAACTGTTTGATTATCAAATCTATTGGGCGGCGCAGACTGCGAGCCCGGGTGGCAGACTGATGACCGGACGTGCGCGAACAAAGTGCCGCGTGCGCGCATCGCAGAGTCGTCTTCGCACGAAAGGACCTCACATGCCGATCACACACCTTGACCCCACCACGTCTGCGTTGGTTCTCGTCGACCTCCAGAAAGGCATCGTTGCGATGCCGACCCAACCCCACTCGGCTGACGACGTCATCGCCAATGCCGTCACACTCGCCGAGTCGTTTCGCTCGGCAGGAGCACCGGTCGTACTGGTGCATGTGCAGACGAGCGCAGATGGCGCAGACAGGCTCGCGCCGGATGCTGACGAGGTGATGGTCACGCGCCAGATGCCACCTGACTTCGCGACTATCGTGCCGCAGCTCGCGACCGGCGAGCACGACATCATCATCACGAAGAAGCAGTGGGGCGCGTTTTACGGCACCGACCTGGACTTGCAGTTGCGTCGCCGAGGCGTACGCACGATCGTTCTCGGCGGCATCTCGACGAACTTCGGCGTCGAGTCGACCGCGCGCGATGCGTACGAACGCGCCTATGGGCTGGTCTTCGTCGAAGACGCCATGAGCTCACGGACTGCCGAGGACCACACGTTCGCGATCACCCGCATCTTTGCGCGCATCGGCAGGGTTGCCTCGACCAGCGATGTCTTGCGCGCCCTCGACTCAGCCTAGGTTGCCGCCGCCAGCCGGCTCCTCGTCTGGCGCCGAGCCGCGCACGTAGCCGACAATCCGACAGGCCGCGAACGCAGGCCGCGGGCTGTATGGGTCGCTACTCCTGTGTCGAACCGCCCGCTCGAATCTTCGGACCACTCAGAGGGCAGCCGAAGAGCGGGGCGAAGATGCAGAAGTCGAACAGGCCGGCGACGAGCGGGACCAGCCCGATCACCGCGACGATGATCCCCACCGTGCCCAGTATCCCCACCAGCCCCCAGACGATCAGGGCGACGCCGGCAACAACGCGGATGGCGCGCCCCCACATCGAAGCCATGAACGTGCAAAACGGATTCATGCAGCTCCCCTTCTCATGAAGTCACTCAAGAGTGTGTTCCCCTCCCGCCCCAAGCTCACGAAACCAGATGGCCGAGCAACGCGAGCACTACCGATCCAGTCGTATCGAAGCAACGGCTTCACCGGCCGTGGAGCGGTATTCGTCGAAGAGTGACCCGTCTGCGCGAAAATCGGCGCGGTACGTCGTGAACTGCCCGTCCCACGCCTCCGTTCGTGCCAGTCCCCGCGAGCCCACGTGCTCCTCATACTGGATTGCCGACAACCCCAGCCACGTGACATCGTCCGGGGCGGCGCCGGTCATCTGCTCGGCCTCCAGCGTGTCGTCATCGAGCATCTCATGCGTGATGAGTTCGTAGGGATCCCGAAGGACCTCGAACGTGACGGTGACGCTGCTGTGGCCTTTGGGAGAAAGCGTGAACGCTGTCTTCTTCTGGCTGACAACCTTCCAGCCATAGGGCACGGTCACAGTGGCACCGGCTGTAGTGTGCACCGAATGCCCCAGGAAGAGGTTCCACCCAGTCCACGCCATCCCCAACGCGACGATCACGAGCGCAGCACCGATCACCAGCACGAGCCTTCGCGCGAAACCCAAGCCTCGCCGAGGGGGAGCAGGCATGACCTTCTCGGAAGCGAATTCGCTGACTTCCTCAACCCAGCGCAGTGCGGAGGTGGGATGCCGTTGCGGGCAGACACCCTCGTCACTCAGTGATACGTAGCAGCCGCATTCTTTGCACCATGCTCGCTTGCGCATGGCCCTCCCCAGTGACGTGGTTCCCTTGTGCGGCCGCTAGCTCGGCATCCGTGGCCCGCAGTCCCCATACCGCACGGCCTGCTCGGCTTCCCCTTTGGCGACTCCGGTCAGGTGCACATGCGGGCGGTTCTGGTGCACTGCGGTTCGTAGCACACCGGCTCCATTCTATCCCCTTGCCGAGACCGACCCACGAATGCCACTCCGTGCTGACGGTCAGCGGGCGCGCTTCGCCTCATACATCCGCGCATCCGCCTCATCAACCGCTTCCGCCAGCTGATTCCTCGTGGCCGCAGTGCTGGCACCCAGCGAGATACTGACCGGCATTCCGCCATGTGCGGCATTGTGCTCGTCAGTCGCGCGCTGAACGCGCCGAAGTACTCTTTGCGCCTCGGCAGCGTCAATGCCCGGCAGAATGACCGCGAACTCATCCCCGCCGACACGTGCAATCAGCTCGTCACCACGGAAGGCATCTCTGAGCACTTCGGCCGCACGCTGAAGCAGCGCATCGCCTGCTGAATGCCCCTCGCTGTCGTTAGTCTTCTTCAGACCGTCTAGATCGCCCATGACGATACTCACGGGGAATCTCCGCCCACGGCCTACGCGTGCCAGCTCCTCCTCGAAGTGACGCCGATTGTACAAGCCCGTCAGTTCGTCGCGGACACTCAGTTCCTCGAGCTCGGCTTCCATCTCCTCGCGCTCGGTGACATCGCGAACGAGAGACATGCCGCCGACCGCGTTCCCGGCGTCGTCGGTCAGAAGGGTGTTGACCCACTCGCACAAGATCGTCCTACCATCCTTGGTGACATTCTCGTTCGTGCTGAGCCTTCCACCCTCGTCTTGCATGAGGGCACGGAATACGGACTCAACCTGACGTCGAGCGCCCTTGGGGACGATGATCTCGACGGCGCTACGACCGAGCGCCTCCTCGCGACTGTATCCGAAGATCGCCTCAGCAGCGGGGTTCCACTCCCTAACCCGAAACTCCATGTCCCACTCGATGACGCCCAGCAGTGTCTGCTCGACATGGCGTGCAAGCTTCTGCCGAGAGAGCCTCAGTTCATCCTCGGCGAGTTTCCGTTCCGTGATATCTGTGAGCATCGCAATGGAGCCCCCAAACTGGTGGTCACCGTAGAAGATCGGCGTGGCAGAGACGCTCGCCCACACCGTCTCTCCATCTTTGCGCCGCAGTCGACGATCGTAGTCGCCGGACTTGCCGTATCGGCGGTCTTCGAGCACCTTCAGGTGATCCGGAACGTCACCCTCGGAAATGAAGTCAGTCGCCGGATGACCAATGACATCGTCGATCGAACATCCCAGCATCACGGCCAACCTCGCATTGGCGAAGGTAACTATCCCATCCGGCCCGATCACCCAGATTCCTTCGCTAGCGGTATCCACGATCCGGCGGTACTGGGCCTCGCTCTGTTGCAGCTCCTGACTCGTCAGGTTGAGTTCGGCCACGCGCTGATTGAGGTCAGCAATAAGCGCGCGCAACTTCGCGGTCATGCTGTTGAAGGCCGCCGCCAATGTCCCGACTTCGTCTGCCTGCTCCACCGGCACGGTCAATTCCAAGTTGCCCGCAGCGATTCGCTCGGCGGTCTGGGCTAGAGTGGCCACTGGCCTGGAGATGCCCCTGGCGATAAGCACGGACACCGCGATCGCGATCAGGACCGCAACCAGCGCCACACCTGCGCTGATGGCCGCAGTTCTGTACAGGGGCCCCAGTGCCTCAGTTGTGTCCACCTCGGCCATAAGCGCCACCTGCAGGCTCGGAATCCAGCGGTGGACGCCGATGACCGGTATTCCGCGGTAGTCTCGGTACTGCCCCGAGCCGCCGCTATGGTTCTTCAGCGCCGCATTCGCACCAGCGGAGCGCACGTAGCTCTTCTTTGGCGTGTAGCCCGGGAAGCGCGACGCTGTCAGCAGGATATGGTTCTGGCCGACAAGGTACGTCTCACCGGACGCACCAAGTCCGGCTCGCTCCTCCATGATGTTGTTCAGTACCGCAGGGCTGGCCTGCCCCACCAAGACGCCGAGCGTGCGCCCCTTCGTGTCGACCACCGGGTACACGATCACTATGGTGTTCGCTCCCTCTATGGTGGGCGCAGAAGCCGACGCTACGACGTAGACACCGGGGCCTTTCATGCCCCCCTGGAAGTAGGGCTCGAGGCGACGGGACTCTCCCTCAGTGCCCGGTTGGGTAGACACGCGCACTTCGCCGTTCGCATCGATTAAGGACAGCACCTCGAACCTTCGCGCTTGCGAAACCATCCGATCGAGCCGGCTCTTCTCCGTCCGGTACGCACTCGAGAGTTCCTCAGAATCCTGAGGGGACTCCAGCACCGCTGGCGCGACCGAATACGGCGAGCCGAGTTCGAAACGCAAGTCCAGCTGAAGCTGCCGCAACCAGTCGGTGATCTCCACCTCTTTGAGCCGAGTCACGGAGTCGAGGTGTTCGATAACCTGGGCGTATCCGCTCTTGTAGGTCGCAGCAGCCGAGACCGCAGTGATCACGACCCCGGGCAGCAGCGCGACCGCCACAAAGGCGAGTAGCAGCCGACTGCGGATGGAAGCGCGGCGCACGCGCGATGCGATCTTGCCGGCGCTCGCGCTGCGAATACTGTGGTCTTCCACGTCGCTAGCCGTCCGCTACTCGCGCATTCGGTCGCGGCTGCTCACGTGGGCAACTGGCTTCCCCATGCTTCCCCTCCGCCTTGGCAACCTGGAGATCGTCTCGGCCGCTCCGAGACCGGACCTTCAGTGCCACTCACAGTGCCAAGGCGCTCCGTGATGAGTCTTCCCACAATGGCGTTGCGACCTACCGACGCAGGCGCCCGGCCCCGCCGCCTCCTCCACCCCAAAACATCATGACCCCCAGCAGAAAGCCGAAGTTGTACCAGCCACCGTTGTTGTGGATCTCATAGATGCCCACATCATGATTGAACAACGACACGATGAACGTGAAGAGCAGGATGAAACCCTGCCACAGCCCTTGCCAGAAGCCTGCGATGTGAGGGCCGCTACTTGCAGCGGCATTCGCGCCCGCTGTGCATCCCGACAGCAGCAGGACAACCCAGAGCAGACCCGCGAAGATGCCGACCCGTCTCGCCGACACGATCACCACTCCCCTCCACGCGCCAGACAACACTTGCGGATTCCCTGATCGCTACGATACACGCACTGGAGCGCATCTCGGATGACAAGCGAGGCAGCGGCGTGGCGCTGCGAGGTCGGCTCACATGGGGCGTTGCGTGGCCCGGGTAGTGGTGCAGCACTCGGCCGCCAAGCTCACTTCACCCGATAGCCGTTGCGCCCCGCCTGCTTCATCTCGTACATGGCCATGTCGGCGTATTCCACCAGCATGTTGGGATCGACCTCGTGGTCTGAGCTCACCGTCACCCCAACACTTGCGGTCAGCAGGACCGACTCCC
>CAZIPN010000007.1:57283-69699 GCA_964541225.1 uncultured Eubacteriales bacterium | reverse complement strand
GTTGAATCGACCGTGAGCGTCTTCGTCGCCGGGGCGGTAGTCGTGTTCCAATTGCGCGTACTGGTCGGCAGCACGGAGATCACGTGACTGCCATCGGAGAGTGACGGCAACACGTAGGTAGTGCTCGTTTGCGTCGAGCGCAGAGCGCCGTCGATGGAAACCTGATAGCTGACGTTGTAGCCGCTGCTTGCGGTCCAGGAGACGCTGGATCCGCTGTGCACGTAGGAGCTTCCGGAGATGACCGGCGTCGCCAGCATCGGATAGTCCGAGATCAGCTTGTTGTAGGCCGCCTGCATGTTCACGAGGCCGTAGCCGTAGTAGTCGTCGCGACCCGCCGTGCCCATGTCAGTCGCAGTGTTTTCGGCGTAGCTGACGATCTCATCGTTCGTGAGATCAGGCATCGCTCGCCACAGATAGGCAATAGCCCCCGCCGCAGCAGGCGAGGCGAAACTGGTGCCGTCCCAGAACTGGTAGCCAGGAACGGCCGCACTCTCAGAGCCGTCCGAATCGTAGCCCGGCTCGTCAGCCGTCCAGAACATCGTCCCCGGCGCGACGAGATCAACAACTCCAGGAGCGTAGTCGCTGAAATCGGCCCTGGTTGGAGTGCCATTCTGCGTTCCGCTTCCACCCGACAACTTGATGGCGCCGACACCGGTCGCGTACGCGCACGCCGCAGGGTATTCTGCGACTGCGCCTCCGTCGTTGCCAGCGGAAGCCACCACCACCACACCATGCTGGTGCGCATAGGTGACTGCGTCCTGGTAGGTGTGATAGGAGTCGCTGGCTGCGCCGAGGCTCAGGTTGATGACTTTGCAGCCAGCATCAACAGCATCGTAGATCCCCTGAGCGGTAACGCTGTCCGGCATCACAACCTCGCCCGCGTAGTAGTAATCACTTCCGTCGAAGTAGTCGGAAGTCAGCGGGCCAGCGATCTTGTAGGCAACAATCTGCGGGTTCCAGCCTGAACCCACCATCCCGACTCCGTTGACCTCGGCACCAACGGCCGCTGCCACGCCGGTGCCATGAGAATCGTGGTCCGGATCGCCGGTGGAGTCGGGAGTAACGTTCGTGTCGGTAGTGGTATCTCCGGTGTTCGGGTCAAACGAGGCGCACTCGTCTTTGCCCGCCGTCACACTACCTCCGGACAGGTCCGGATGACTGAGATAGAAACCCACATCAAGCACCGCTACCTTGACGTCACTGGCCGAACCGTGAGTCGGATATGTGGTTCCCTGCCCAGTAGACCACGCGTTGGCGGCCTTGATGGAATCTAGCCACCAGTGCTTGGCGTTCAGATAGTAGTCGCTGCCGGAGTACCACGTCTCCGTGTTCGTGAAGTACGGATCTGTGGGCGGGGTGTAGGCGTCGATATGGTTCAAGCAGTTTGGCTCGGCGTAGTCGATTCCGGACGCGGCGAGCATCAGGCTGGCCGCGTACACGCCGTCGTCGGGCTGGTTGTACGGCCGACGAAACGTGTACAGCCCCCTGGCCTGGTCGCATGGCGCAGCCGCCGAGCCAGTGACTTCCGACAGCAGCTTCGCCCCAAGAAACGCCGTAGACGGGTGCTTGAATCGGACGATGACGCCGATGCTGCCAGACTCTCGCGGGACCGCTGCGGTGCGCGTCGTTCTGGTCCCCGCCACGGAATGCGGCGTTGAGACAGCCGCGGCACGTGGAGCAGATGCCGCGAATGCGGCTGATGGCCCGAAGCCGAGCACCAGACACAGCACAGCACCAAGTGCGAGAGACCTCGCTATGAACCGCCGCTGCATCAAACTACCTCTTTGCATCCACCACGTGCGGCGCCATGAGCGCGGGCTCGGTTTCGCCGCCGAGGGAGCATGCGAACCCGAGCCCTACATACATTTCGGCAGGTTGCAGAGGTGCCTGAAGCCCCACCTCGCCACCGGAAGCACCGTGCTTGCCGACAGGTTCCGACGGCCAACTTCGCTCTAGCCGCTTCGTCAATGATTCAATTCTCTTCATAGTGTACTCGGCAGTACGAATTCGTGCTGTGACGCGCGACATTGCCACCTCCTTGCTCAGCTCGCGGAGCTTTCGCCCGCGAGCCGGGTGAGCATCTCGGCAGACCCGGTTCTATTCAATCACGGAGAGAAGCTGCCGCCATATCGCTTCGCCGACTCGGCGTATTCGCGCCGCGGCTTTGCGAGGAGTGCGCCGCGCCAGACGAATACGGGCGTCGACATAGCGTCGCAGTCGCCGGATGTCCTCCGCGCCAAGACGCGAGAGCACGCGATCGAACGTGGCTGGCGTGGCCTCGGCCGACCCCAGACGCCGCAAAGCGTCGAGACCATCGCCCGGCAGCGAGATGGCCGCATCCGCCAACTGGCCGAGGCGTTCGCGCAACGTCGCAATCGCCTGCCGAAACTCGGGACGTTCGTCGGGCGCGAACCTCGCGAATTCGTAGTCGAACGGCACCTCACGGATTGGCTTGCCGGCGACCACGTACAACTCGCAGTAGAGGTACTTGAATGCGAGTTGTACGAGCCCCTCTTTCTCAATGCGGCGCATGGACGTCGCAACCACCGCCGAGCGAAGTACGCGGAACTTGCCTTGCTCGGCGGCACGTTGAACGTAGTCGTGGTCCTCGGCAAGCACAACGGTCTCGTCGAAGCCGCCGATCGCCTCGTGAATGCGACGACGAATCAGGATGCAGAATCCCGGCGCGTGTGGCACGACGTACTGCATGACGTCGAGATACAAATTGACGACCTCGGTCGCAAGAATGTTGCGCGGGTCATGCTCGATGGGATCGACGAACGACGTCGCGACGCCGAGCCCTCGTTGCGACGTCTCCGCGAGAGCTCGCCCAATGAAATCGTCATCAAGCTCATCGTCGGCATCGAGGAAGAGCAGCCATTCTCCGTGCGCCTCGCGAGCCCCTGCGTTGCGCCCGGCCGCCGGCTTGCCGCCTTCGACGACGATCGCGCCTTGTCTCTCGGCGACTTCGCGCGTCCGATCCGTCGAGTTCGCGTCGGCAACGATGATCTGATCGGGACGACGACTCTGCCTGCCAAGCGCGTCAAAGAGATGCGGAAGTCGCTCTTCCTCATTCAGCGTCGGGATGATGACGGTGAGCGTCTCGGCCATTCTCGTCCTCGATCACGTCGGGCGGATGTAGCGAGCGCTGCGCGCCCTTCGGAGTATAGCCTCGCGTGAGGTGAGGCGACATCCAAGCGGACCGGTGGGCCGCGGAGCTACCTGCTCAGCTAGAATAGGATGGGCCGAAGCGAGATGTTGGACGATACCGCTGTCGCCGTGCGACCAACTGGGAGGCTCGTGGAGCAGCAGCTCATCCTCGAACGCTACCGTCCGCTCGAAGAACTCGGGCGCGGCGGTTATGCCACCGTCACGCTTGCGTGGGACACGCGGATGCACCGGCGCGTCGCGATCAAGCGCCTGAAGCTTCCGCACGATCGGACGGGCGCGGTCGTGCATGATCCCCCCGGTCTGGCTGAAGCGCGCACGGCCGCGATGCTCAATCATCCTGCGATCGTCACCGTCTACGACTTCGAGACTGATTCCGACGAAGCGTTCCTCATAACCGAGTATGCCGACGGGTCGAGCCTGGGAGAACTCATCGATGACATCGGTGGACCACTCACGATCGATGAGACAGCAACCGTCGTCGAAGCAGTGGGCGACGCGCTCACGTTCGCCCACGAGAACGGCGTCTTGCACCTTGATATCAAGCCAGCCAACGTGCTCGTGATGCGGGACGGCCGGGTGAAGGTGGCCGATTTCGGCATGGCCGAGCTTTCCTCGGCAACTGGTCACGACACGAGTTTCGGCGGGACCGTCGGATACATGCCGCTCGAGCAGCTCGAAGGCAACCGCGTGAGCGAGGCCTCCGACGAGTGGGCGCTGGCCGCACTGACCTACGAGTGCCTGACCGCCACCAACCCGTTCGATGCGAAGGACTTCCCGTCGGCGATTGCACTGCTTGAGACCGTCGAGCCCCCTCCTGTGTCCGCGTTCGAGGACACGCTGCCTCGAGCCATCGACGACATCTTGTTCGCCGCCACAGGTCTTCGGCCGGCCGATCGCTATCCAACCGTTGCAAGCTTCACGCACGCACTCATGCCATATCTTGGCGACCCCAGCGACGGGCGCGCCTCGCTCGCCAATTTGGTCCAGGCATACTCCAACGACGAGACCGTCCCTGAGGAACCCACTTGGATGAGCGTAGGACTGTGGGATCGATTGCAGGGATCGGCTGGCACCGCCGGCGTGCGAGTGGTGGCGGCCGCCGAGTCGGCCTGGCTAACGTGGGCCGGGCTCGCCGCGACTGCTTTGCAACCGCTCCCGCTCGCGGGAATCACACTGGTCGTGACGCTTGCCGCAGCAGCCGCGCCATCGCTTGGCACGGGGCTAGGGCTCGCGGCGTTCGCAGCTGGACTCTTCGCCCAGGGACTGTGGATCTTCGGGCTTGTGTTCGCGTTCGCGGCCATCGTGTGGTGGTGGTATGTCGCGCGCCGCCGGGCAGGTGCCGCGATCTTGCCGCTCTCGGCACCGGTACTGGGATTGGCGCGCATCCCGTTCCTCACTCCCCTGCTCGCCGGTTTCTCCTTGCCGGCACTGCCGGCGGCAGCGGCGGCGCTCACGGGAGGACTCCTACAGTTGCTGGCCTCATCGGCTTCGAACCAAACCGCGCCCTACACCGCAGTCGCGCTGCCACTGCTAACCGATCCAGCCCGAGGCGCTCTCGTGGCAAGCAATGTGCGAGCTGCGTTCCTGGATCCCGCGTCGTGGGTGGCGTTGCTCGGCTGGCCTGTTGCCGCGCTGATCATGTCGCTCGTCGCTCGCCGAGCGACGCGGACCTCGGCTATCGTTGGAGCCGTGCTCGGAGCGGGCGCACTTCTCGGAGCGAACGTCATCGCACGCGTCGTTGCCGACGCGATAGGCACAACACCGGCGCCAGCTATGTGGACTGGCATGACGTTCGCCATTTCGCTGGCTGGCTCACTTATACTTGTCGTGCTGGTGGCCGCATTGGGTGCACCAACGCGCTCGGAAGAGGAAGACTCTATCCGTATCATCTACGAAACCGACTAGTGCAAAGGTCCTGAGCATTGAGCATTCTGTCTGACTTCGAAGACCGCATTGGCCGCGCGCTTGAAGGTGGCTTCGCGAACATGTTCCGAACTCCCGTTCAGCCTGCCGAACTCGCACGCAAGCTCGGCCGCGAGATGGACCGCGGCAAGAAGCTGGGTGTGGGCAAGGTCTACGCGCCGATCCTCTACACCATCTTGCTTTCGCGCCAGGATGACACGGCTCTCGGCGGGTTCGCCGACACCCTCGCGGGCGAGCTGGAAACGTACCTGCTGAGCTACGCGCGCGAACACAACTATGAGCTCGCCACGCGGCCGGTCGTGCGTTTCCTCGTCGATCGCGAACTCAAGCTTGGTCGCTTCGAAGTGATCGGCGAGCTGATTTCGCCGGAGGAAATGGCCGCCGAACTTGGATACAAGCCCGACGCCGAGCAGTACGAGACACCTCGCCCTCCAAGCGGCGCGGGCGCCGCACCCGTCGGCGCCTCACGTGCTGCCGTCCCCGTGCCAGTCGCACCCGCTCCCGTCCCCGAGGTAGCGCAGACCCCCAGCAAAGGCGTGTTTGACGCCGACGACCTCAAGCTGGACTTCGGCGCGCCCGCGCGGCCAGACGCCAAGAGCGCAGACGTCGACGCTGCTGCGAGCCCAACCGAACTGATCACCCCTGCAGCCTCGCTCGCCACCGTGACGGTACGCGGCGTCGATCATGACGTGGTGCTGAGAGGCGATCGCTCGGTCGTCGGCAGGCTGTCTACCTGCGACATCTGCCTGTCTGACGCGAACGCTTCGCGCGAGCATGCGGCGTTTGAGCGCGAAGGCACGGGATGGGCTATCCGCGACCTCGGCTCGACCAACGGCACCATCGTCAACGGGCAGCGCGTTCCTCGGCAGCGGCTCAAGGATGGAGACCTCATCGTCATCGGCGTCACCGAACTCGTCTATCACGAGCCCAGGGACTGACGCGGATGATCGATGTCGTGCTGCTTGCCGGCCGGCTCCTTCTGCTCGCGCTGCTCTACCTCTTCTTGTTCGCCGCCGTTCGCGCTGGAATCGGGCTCGTGGCCGGTCAGCGCGTCAAATCCACAGGCGCGTGGACGCTGAAGGTCGTGCAGGGCCCGCGTGAGCTGCTCAACGTCGTCGTCCCCGTCACGGGACCTGTCGTGGTGGGACGCTCTCCAGGCGCCGACATCGTCATCGGCGACGACTTCGTGTCTGCTCGGCACATGCGCGTCTCACCGTCAGGCGATTCCGCGATCGCCGAGGATCTCGGCTCGACCAACGGCACCATCCTCAACGGTGAGCGACTGGCGGTGCCGACAACCCTGCGCGTTGGCGACACGATCGACATCGGCGCGGTGCGCCTGGTGGTGGATCGCTCGTGATGGGCCGGGGCCGACAGAGCTGGGCCGCGCTCACCGACGTGGGTCGCGTCCGCACACACAACGAGGATGCCGTCTTGGCGCAGCCACCGTTGTTCGTGGTCGCCGACGGTCTCGGCGGTCACGAAGCCGGCGAAGTCGCCAGCTCGATCGCGATCGAGACGGTGCGCGATCACGCGCCGCGCCGACCCGACGCCAAGGCACTCGCTCGCGCAGTCAAGGCGGCGAACCGCGAGGTGATCCGCTCGGCACGCGAGGGGCTCGGCAAGGCCGGCATGGGTACGACGCTGACCGCCGCGATCGTTGAAGGCTCGCACGTCGCCATCGCTCACGTTGGCGACTCACGCGCATACCTGTTGCACGACGGTGTGCTCTCCCGCGTGAGCGAGGACCACTCGATGGTCGCCGACATGATCCGCCGAGGACAGCTGACCGAGGCCGAGTCGCGCTACCACCCAAACCGCAGCGTGATCACGCGTGCCCTCGGCACCGACGTCAACATGCTCGCCGACACTTACGACCTTGACGCCTCGCCCGGCGACCGCCTGCTCCTGTGCAGCGACGGCCTGACCGGCATGCTCGAGGACGGCCTCATCGCCGAGATCCTCGCCGATCACCGCGCGCCGGAAGCTGCAACGCATGCCCTCGTCGACGCCGCCAACGACGCCGGCGGCCACGACAACATCTCGGTCATCATCATCGACATCGAGGGCACGGGCTCCCCGCGCGGCTCGCTTGTCTCGGCAGGCGGGACCCGACGCGGCCGAGGATGGCTCGCGGTCATCGGCTGGCTGCTGCTGTTCGCTCTCGCCGTCGGCGGAGCGGGCTACGGCGCGTACCAATACGCTCGATCGCGCGCGTACTTCGCGGTTGAGAGCAACACCATCGTCGCCTACCAGGGCGTGCCCGGATCCTTCGCCGGGATCAAGCTCACCTGGCCGTTGCGCCACACGGGTATCTCCGTCGATGCGCTGCCAGCTGACCTCCAAGCACGCCTGAAGTCGGGCGTGGAGTTCCCGCTGTCCGATCTCGGCAAGATGGAGAAGCTGTTCAGGTCGAGGCAGACCACGACGGCAACGCCTGAACCATCGAGCGCCACGTCGTCATCTCCCATGGGTACGGCGGTGCAATGATGCGCTCGCGCCGGACCACAGAGTTGCTGCTGCTGGGAGCCGCCACCCCGCCGGTCCTGCTCGTGTTCGCGCTGGTGAGCGCACACTCAACGCATGCGTTCTACGCGCCGAGCCTCATCGTTCCCGGCGGCCTGCTCGTCGCGTTCGTCGTCGCTCACATCGCGGTGCGCCGCTTCGCTCCGAACGCCGATCCGGGGCTGCTGCCCGTAACCTTCGTGCTGGCTGGCGTGGGACTCGGCATCGTCACCCGGCTGGAGCCCAATCACGCGGGAGCCCAGGTGACGTGGCTGTTTCTGGCGGTGGCGGCAATGGTGGCCACGCTCATCGGTGTGCCTTCGCTCGAACGGCTCGCTCGCTACAAGTACACTCTTGGCGTGGCGGGCATCGCCCTGCTGATGCTGCCCGCATTGCCCGTCGTCGGCCGAGAGATCAACGGCTCGCGTCTGTGGCTGCGCATCGGCAACCTCTCGCTGCAGCCGGGCGAGCTCGCCAAGGTGCTGGTCGTCCTCTTCCTCGCCGCCTACCTTGCCGAGAACCGCGAGATGCTCTCCATCTCGACGCGCCGGCTTCTCGGCGTGCGGCTTCCCGAGATGCGCACCCTCGGTCCCCTGCTGCTCATGTGGGTGCTCTCGCTGCTCGTCTTGGTCGCCGAGAAGGACCTCGGCAGTTCGCTCATCTTCTACGCCATCTTCCTGACGATGCTCTTCACCGCAACCGGCCGACCAGCCTACGTTGTCGCGGGACTTCTGCTGTTCGGGGTGGGAGCGACCGGCGCCTACTACGCGTTTGGGCACGTCCGGGTTCGTGTGGACATCTGGCTGCATCCGTTTGCTGACGCCGCTGGCAAGGGCTATCAACTGGTGCAGTCGCTCTTCGCATTTGCGGCCGGCGGCTTCACTGGAGTTGGGCTCGGCCAGGGGATACCGACGCGGATTCCCTTCGTCGCAACCGACTTCATCTTCGCTGCGATCGGCGAGGAGCTGGGGCTTCTCGGCGGTGCGGCAATCATCCTGTGCTTCCTGGTCTTCGCGATCCGCGGACTCGCGACCGCCGCGCGCGCAAAGACCGACATGGCCGCCTTCACGGCAACAGGCCTCGTTGCGATGATCGCCATTCAGGCGTTCGTCATCATCGGCGGTGTCACCAGGCTGATTCCGCTGACGGGTGTGACGCTGCCGTTCATGAGCATCGGCGGCTCCTCGCTGTTGTCCACATTCATCGCGCTGGCATTGCTTCTGCGCGCTGGCGATGAGGGCACGGGGACCAGCACCGAGATGCAGATGACCTCGACTGACCTCGGCATTCTAGGGCGCGTGGCGCTCGGTCGACGACTCACCCGCGTGACTACGGCCATCGCGGTCCTGCTCGCCGCGCTTGTGGCCAACCTCACGTGGATCCAAGTGCTCGACGCGCGTTCGCTGCAGAACAATCCGGTGAACACGCGCAATCTCGCGGACGAAGCGAAGCAGCCCCGCGGGGCGATTCTGTCCGCGGACGGCAAGGTTCTCGCCCTCTCGAAACCGACGTCGACCGGCGTCTACAAACGCGTCTATCCCGAAGGCGAGCTGGTATCGCATATCGTCGGCTACTTCTCGGCGCGCTACGGACGAACGGGCATAGAATCTGCCGAGAACGATGTCCTTGTCGGCGGGAAGCGCGCCTTCTCGAGCTGGGCCGACGTGATCGATGCCGCGATCGGCCGCCAGGTTCCCGGCGACGATGTCGTGCTCACGATCGATACCCGCGTGCAGAAAGCCGCGACGAAAGCGCTGGGCGGCCACGTCGGTGCATGCGTCGTGGTCGACCCGCGTACGGGAGCCGTGCTCGCCGACGTGGCGGCACCCACGTTCGACCCGAACTCGATCGACACCAGATGGGCATCGCTGCACGCGCCCGGCGCAAACGCGCCGCTCGTGGATCGATCTCGCTCGGCGCTCTACCCGCCCGGCTCGACGTTTAAGATCGTGACGCTCACTGGGGCGCTCAGCACGGGCGTTGCGACCACCGAAACGACGTTCCCCGGGCCTGCGTCCCTGGAGATCGGCGGAGCGCCCGTCACCAACTTCGAGTCTGGCGCGTACGGCGACATCACGCTCACTCAGGCGACCATGCACTCCGTCAACACGGTCTTCGCGCAACTCGCCGTCAAGATGGGCGCCGAATCGCTTGTGCAAGCCGCGCACGGGTTCGGCTTCAACGAGAAGGTGCCGTTCGAGCTGCCGATCAAGACGTCGCTGATGCCCAACCCTGCCGAGATGACCACGTGGGAAACTGCTTGGGCCGGTGTTGGGCAGCCGGTTGGCGAGCACAAGAGTCCTCCCGGTCCGCAGGCAACCGTACTCCAGATGGCGCTGGTGCCGGCGGGAATCGCAAACGACGGCATGGTGATGGCTCCCTACCTCGTGCAAACGGTGCGAGGCGAGAACGGCCAGACCGTGGCAGCCGCCCGTCCACATGGCTTCGCGATGGCGGCAGACGCAAGCACGGCCGCCCAAATCAACTCGGTCATGCAGAAGGTGGTCTCTGGCGGATCGGGCAAGCGAGTGCAGATTCATGGCGTCAAGGTCGCGGGCAAGACGGGAACTGCCGAGGTCGGCAAGGGCAAGCCAACGAACGCATGGTTCATCGCGTTCGCACCGGCAGACCACCCCACCGTCGCAATGGCAATCATGATCGAGGGTGGCGGAGTAGGTGGAGAGGTCGCGGCACCGGCCGCGAAGCCGGTGCTTGAGGCGGCGCTCAAGGCGCAGGGACAGATCGGGCACTAGCGCTGCGGCAACGCAGTGTCAACGGCACGGACCGCGTCTAGCGGTGGATTAGGACGCGTAGGCTAGAATAACGGGCAGCTGGGAATTCATTCCCGCAGGTTAGCAGCACAGGAGTTGACGTGGAGGACCAGGTTTTCGGCCGCAGGTACCGCGTGCTGGAGAAGATCGGCACCGGCGGCATGGCCGACGTCTACAAGGCAGTCGACGAAGTACTCGGCAGAACCGTCGCGGTGAAGGTGATGCACGCGCGCTATGCGTCTGACCCTTCATTCGCCGTGCGCTTCCGTCAAGAAGCGCAGGCTGCTGCCAATCTCGTCAGCCCCAACATCGTGAACATGTACGATTGGGGCGCCGAGGGCGACACGTACTACATGGTCATGGAGTACGTCCGCGGTAACGATCTCAAGTCGATCATTCAGGAGAAGGGCGCCCTGGCCTCGACAAAGGTCGCCGACATTGGTGCGCAGGTATGCGCCGCCCTCTCGGTCGCCCACGGCTACGACATCATTCATCGCGACATCAAGCCGCACAACATCATGGTGCAGCCTGACGGTTCGGTGAAGGTCATGGACTTCGGCATCGCGCGCGCCGGAAACACCACCATGACGCAGACCGGCTCAGTTCTCGGCACGGCGCACTACGTGTCTCCCGAGCAGGCCCAAGGCAAGGACTTGCAGGCCACGAGCGACCTGTATTCGCTGGGCATCGTGCTCTACGAGGCATCCACCGGACACGTTCCGTTCGATGCCGACACCCCCGTGGCCGTCGCGCTCAAGCAAGTCAATGAGCAGCCCAAGCCTCCACGCGCGGTGAACCCAAACGTCGATCCAGGTCTAGAGGCTGTCATCGTCAAGGCGATGCAGAAGAATCCCGCGCAGCGATATTCGTCCGCCGAGGAAATGCGGCGCGATCTGCAGGCGGTCGCACAAGGCGGACAACCTGCAGCGAGCGCCGCAGCCGTCGCGGCACCCTTGCCCGCCGACCAGACCGCGGTCCTTCCCACGGTGGGGGCAACAGCGTCGCGAGCGTCTCAGGGTCGCCGCCAAGCCGCACCCACCAAGAAGCGTGTCGTGTGGCCCTGGCTTCTGCTGGTTGTGGCTCTAGCGCTCGCCGGGATCGGAGTCGCATGGGCCGCTTTCCAGGCAGCGCCCATATCGGTTCCCGATCTCACCAACATGACTCAAAGCGAGGCCACCGCGGCGCTCATGGCCAAGGGACTCAAGGTCGGCACCATCACGCATGACTACAGCGACACCGTGCCTGTCAACCGGATCTCGCAGCAAGATCCCGCTGCGGGTGCGTCCGCGGCCAAAGGCGCGCTCGTGTCAATCGTAATCAGCAAGGGACCGCCCATACTCGCAGTGCCGAATGTGGTTGGCATGAACGCCACTGACGCGGACAAAGCACTGCGTGGCAAGGGATTCACGCCGGTTCCAGGGGTGTCCCAGTTCTCAACTGCACCTGCGGGACAGATTATTGAGCAGAACCCCAAAGCAGGAACTCAGGCAGCGAAGGGTTCCAAGGTGACGTACATCGCCTCAAAGGGCATCCAGCTCAATGCGGTCCCGAATGTTGTCGGCAAGTCCAAGTCGAGTGCGACGTCACTCCTCAAGAAGGCCGATTTCAAGGTGGCGACGTCCACCGACTTCAGCGACACCGTCGACGCAGGTGACGTCATTTCTCAGGATCCCAAGAGCGGCAGTCAATACCCGCCCAAGACGGTGGTCACAATCACCGTCTCACAAGGCCCGGGCATCGCTGTTCCGGATCTCAGCGACCTGACATCCCTGTCGGACGCCATCTCCAAGCTCAAGTCAGTTGGATTGGCGCCCAGCCCTAGCTCGGCGACCACGACCGGAACTGTGACGATCAACTATACGGCTCCAGCCGCAGGCACGAAGGTCGTCAAGGGGTCGAAGGTCACGATCCACTACACCGCAAGCTTCTAGTCAGCGCGCCTGCTCGGCGGCCTGCGAACGTGCGAGTCTTGGGGACGGCAGCCGGCTGCGCATCGAGCGGTCCCTGCGCAACGCCTACAACCCAGTGCTTGGGCTTCCACCGGCA
>CAZIPN010000007.1:52886-57183 GCA_964541225.1 uncultured Eubacteriales bacterium | reverse complement strand
CCTACAACCCAGTGCTTGGGCTTCCACCGGCATCGACATGGCTGTGGCAGGTGGTGCAGTCGGTCTTTCCGAACTGCGTCGTATCGGTGCCAGCGAGCGGATCATGCGTCTCCGGATCGAACTTGTGGCACGTCGAGCAGAAGAAGCGCAGATCGTATCCAACTGGCGAGGTCGGAGTGATCGAGCCCGCCGGTATCTTGTAGACAAGAACGCCACTGATGGTCGTATCCCTGCTTGCGGACACGACCGATTGCCGAAGCGCGAAGTTGTTCGAGCTCCCGTGCGTGTCGTGGCACGCCGTGCAATCCAAAGAATCACCGGCTGAATACCCCATGTCGGTACGCAGATAGTCGTTCGTTGTCGTCGAATCTGTCGCCACACCAGAGCCATGCACGTTGACGTCATACGCGCTCTTGATGTCTGTGAGCGTTGTCGCGCCACTTTGGCCAAGCACGGCATCAGCGTAAGGAGTCGTCTCTGCGCTTGTCGGCAACGCGTTGCCATCGTGGCACTCGAAGCAGTAGCTCTTGGTGTCGGTCGCCAGGTAGCCAGTCCATATCCCCGACGGGCCGAGATTGCGCGGGTTCACCAGCGGATTCTCCAGCGTCGACGAGTGTGTGCTGTGACAGTTCTGACATGACATCTTCGCGCCCGAGGTGTGATCCTCGGGAAGCAACGGGTGCTTGGCGTTCGCGTCGCTATTGAGCGTCAGACTGTCCCAGATGCTGGGCTGGTTAGGATCACTCGGCGTGACCGTTGAGGTATCTGCCGATGAGGACGCGCTCGAGTGACACTGGACGCAAACCATGTAGCCCTCGTACCGCGTCATCCGCGTGTTGTGTGATGCATGATCTTCGTGGCAGTCAACGCACTTGACCTGGGAGCCACTCGCCGGATCGGGCACGTTCGCATGCGCCGAGTCCTCGAAGTCGGTCATGTCACCGTACTTCAGCGTGCTGCTCGCTCCGTGGCAGTTGTAGCACACCTGGTTGCCCTCGACGTCGCCATCCCACCACGACATCACCGTACCTCCTGAAGCCAGAAGACCGGCAGTGCCTGATGCCTCATTGCTCAGCGCGCGGTGACAACTCGTGCACGTCATCGTTGCGCCAGGCGTGGACGGAGTCCACATGGCGATGGAGGACTCATTGAGCGGATCGGTTATTGAAGACGACGTATCGGTAGAGGCCATGCCTGAGTTCTTCGAGTGGCACATCAGGCAGGTAGGAACCTCGTTGGAACCACCGCCGGTCATCTGGTACACCGAACCGCTGTTAGATTGGCCGTGCGCGAAATGGCACGTGGCACACTGCGCGGAGACGACCGCGTCACCCTCCACCTTGACGACATGCGGATTGACGGTGTCCGTGCCCAGCACGGAGTGTGGTTTGGCTTCAACCTCAAGAGACGGGAAGCCGACGGTGGATGACGCATCGACCGGATACACCGTGTAGTAGTAGGTCTGTCCGTTGACTGCGGTGTTGTCTATGTATGTCGGTGTGCCTGTCGCGACAACCTCCACTGGCGTTAGCGTCGTCTCCACTCCGAGACTCTTGGTGGCTCTCGTAACGAGGTAGCCGTCCACGGCGGCGTTGGTGTCTGGGTTCCACGACAGAAGCACGGTGTGCGAGCCCTCGATAGAACTGAGCCCCGTCACGCGTTCGGCTCGGCCGGTTACTGGCGCGATGTAGGGTTCTGTCGCCGTCGACACTTCCGAAAGCGGGCTCTCGCCGCGATCATCGAATGCTGACACCGCATACCAGTACCGAGTCGAGGACTTCAGCCCCTCGTCTGTGTAGGTCGTAGAGTACTGGCCGGTGATGGTCGCGACCTGCGAGAACGTGCTCGCGTCTTCCGAGCGCCAGACGTGATAGCCCAGATCGCCAACCGCGATTGAGGAGACCGACCAGTCCACGTTCGCAAACCCGCCACTCGGCGATACTGCGGCCACAGCGGAAGGCGTGTAGGGCAGCGGGGGCGCCGATGTCTCGACCGTGATCGTTTCGGATTGCGAGAAGTACACGCCTGCGTTGTTCACCGCGTAGATCTTGTAGCTGTACCAGGTCAGCGGCTTCAAGTTGTCCACGATGTAGGACAGGTCCGTGGTCGAGCCGACGTACTCATCCCACACCTCGTAGTGGTTCAGTCCGCTGTACGGGTCGATGGCCGGCGTCCACGCCAAGTCAATCTCCGAGTCCGTGACCAGCGTCTGCGTTGCGAGTATCGAAGCCGTCGCATCCGGGTTGTTCCTGACGTCCTCGAGCGTATCCATCTTGAGCGTCAGCGAGTTGGTCGCTTCCTGCGAATGCTGATGGGCCTGATCGACCGACCAGTACGACAGCGTCACGTTCCCATTCGATTGCGGCTGGACCGGGCCCGTGGCGGTACTCATCGCCGAGCCATTCCATCCGTAGTACGTCCACGCCGAGACCGTCGGCTCAACCGAGAACGAGACCGTCGGCGTTGTCACGTACCAACCATCAAGACCGTCTGGGGATGACGGCACCAGAGTCGCGGTAGTCACGAGAGGAGCGAGCGCGGCCGTCACGCCCATCGCGCTCGGGCTCTCAATCGAAGCATTGCCCGCTGCATCCACGGCAACGACGGTGAATGTGTGTATCGAATTCGGCAGGAGTCCGGTGACCGGCGTTCCCGTCGCCACGACATCGCCACCCCATTGCACGCCATCCATATATAGCTTGTAGTGATCGACGCCTGACGTCAGATCCGAGCCAGCCGTCCACGAGACGTCGAGAGACGTCGTGTTCACGGTCACCGCGTTGACGGTGGTCGGCGGTCCGGGCGCCACCGAGTCGAGCTGGAAGTCGATCGTCTGCGTGGTGTCCCGGTTCGTGGAGTCCGCCTTGTCCACCGAGCGGAAGTGCAGCGAGTGCAAGCCGTCCGAGGGCACTGGCATGGGGCCCGTGTAGGTTGCAACTGCCGAGACGCCCCACGAGTAGTACGTCCACGCCGGCACCGTGGGAGGCTCGGTTGAGAGAGTCACGGTCGGCGTGGTCTTGTACCACCCATTCTCACCGTTTGGGCTCGACGGCGTCACCGTGCTCACCGTTGATATCGCAGGGTTCGACGCGGTCGTGCCATTGATGTCCTCGGTCGCCGCGGTCAGGCCGGCACCGTTCACGGCGACAATGTGAACCAAGTACGTGGTATTGACCTGCAGCGCAGTCACGCGCGCGGAGGTATTCGTGGTCGGACCTCGATCGATGCCACCCACCCAGACCTCGTAGTGATCAATCCCCGACTGTGCATCCGCAGATGGAAGCCATGCGATGGAAAGCGACGTTGTCGTGTCACCGCTCGCAGTGACGTTGCCGGGCAGTGAGGGGTTCGTCGTGTCCACGTGATAGGTGACCTGCTGGGTGTCCTCCTGAGCATGCTGATGAGCTTGGTCCACTGACCAGAACGAGAGTGTGTGAGTGCCGTCTGACGATGGTGAGACTGGCGCCGTGTAGGTGGCCGGTGCCGAGGTGTCCCACCAGTAGTACGTGTCTGCGGTGATGCTCGCTGGGTTGGACAGGAGCGTGATCTGCGGGGTGGTCGTGTACCAGCCGTGCAAGCCATTGGCTGTTGCCGGTACCGACTGGGCGACCGTGCTCAGTGCCGTGCTGGCCGCCGTGGTCCCTATCACGCCCGGACTTTGCGCCGACTCGTTTCCAGCCGCGTCCACGGCCACGACGTTGAACGTGTAGATCGTGTTGGGGGTAAGGTTCGTGATCGTCGCGCTGGTCGTCGTGTAGCTTTGAGGCTGAAGCACGTTGTCGACGTAGAGCCGATAGTGATCGACTCCGGAGACAGCGTCGGCACCCGCGGTCCAGTCCAGGGCAATCGACGTGGTGCTGACGGTCACGGCGTTGACGGTCGTCGGCGGTGAAGGAGCGACCGAGTCGAGCTTGAAAGACAGTGTCGCGGTCGCTTCACGGTTTGCCGGGTCGGCTTGATCCACCGAGTAGTAGTGCAGATCGTGCGAGCCGTCAGAAGGCATCGAGAGCGGTGTGCTGTAGGCGGCAGGTGATGCGGCGTCCCACCAGCAGTAGGTGTTGGCGGAAAGGCCTATCGGACGCGAAGACAGCGCGATTGAAGGCGAGCTTGTGTACCAGCCGTTTGAGCCGTTCGGGCTTGCAGGTGTCACGGTGGCGGCAGTCGAGACGGCCGGATTCGAAAGCGTGGTGCCAGTCACTCCGGGCGCATCCGAAGCCATCAGACCCGCACCGTTGTAGACCACAACGTAGACCGTGTGCGTGGAGTGAACCGCAAGACCGGTGACCATCGCTGAGGT
>CAZIPN010000007.1:42135-52786 GCA_964541225.1 uncultured Eubacteriales bacterium | reverse complement strand
CAACGTAGACCGTGTGCGTGGAGTGAACCGCAAGACCGGTGACCATCGCTGAGGTGGTGGTGTAGTCGTTGTACTTGGCGCCGTCGACATACAGCGCGTAGTGATCGATGCCAGACCCTGCATCGGTAGCAGCAGCCCAGGTGACGGAAAGCGATGTCGTCGAGACTCCCGTGGCGCTAATGGTCGACGGAACGCTTGGCGATGTGGTGTCGAGTTTGTAGGTGACCTGCTGGGTCGCCTCTTGCGAATGCTGATGCGCCTGGTCTATCGACCAGAACGAGAGTGTGTGGGTGCCATCTGACAACGACGACATCGAGATCGAGCCCGACGCAAGCGTCATGGAAGCGGAATCCCAGGCGTAGTAGGTGTCGGCGGCAACGGTTGGCGTGACGGTAAACGAGATCGTCGGGGGCGTGGTGTACCAGCCGTTAGCGCCGGTGGGGGCGGCCGAAGCGTGAGCCGTGGTCTGAAGTGAGGTGCTGGCCGCCGTGGTCCCTATCACGCCCGGACTTTGCGCCGACTCGTTTCCAGCCGCGTCCACGGCCACGACGTTGAACGTGTAGATCGTGTTGGGGGTAAGGTTCGTGATCGTCGCGCTGGTCGTCGTGTAGCTTTGAGGCTGAAGCACGTTGTCGACGTAGAGCCGATAGTGATCGACTCCGGAGACAGCGTCGGCACCCGCGGTCCAGTCCAGGGCAATCGACGTGGTGCTGACGGTCACGGCGTTGACGGTCGTCGGCGGTGAAGGAGCGACCGAGTCGAGCTTGAAAGACAGTGTCGCGGTCGCTTCACGGTTTGCCGGGTCGGCTTGATCCACCGAGTAGTAGTGCAGATCGTGCGAGCCGTCAGAAGGCATCGAGAGCGGTGTGCTGTAGGCGGCAGGTGATGCGGCGTCCCACCAGCAGTAGGTGTTGGCGGAAAGGCCTATCGGACGCGAAGACAGCGCGATTGAAGGCGAGCTTGTGTACCAGCCGTTTGAGCCGTTCGGGCTTGCAGGTGTCACGGTGGCGGCAGTCGAGACGGCCGGATTCGAAAGCGTGGTGCCAGTCACTCCGGGCGCATCCGAAGCCATCAGACCCGCACCGTTGTAGACCACAACGTAGACCGTGTGCGTGGAGTGAACCGCAAGACCGGTGACCATCGCTGAGGTCCCGCTGTACGTGTTGTACTTCACCCCGTCCACCCACAGGTCGTAGTGATCGATGCCGGACTCGGCGTCTGTGGCGGCAGCCCACGTGACCGATAGCGCTGTGGTCGAGATCCCTGTGGCATTGATCGTCGCCGGGGCGATCGGTGATGTGGTGTCGAGTTTGTAGTCGGTCTGCTTGGGCGTCTCGGCTGAGCGCTGTCCCGCTTGATCAATCGACCAGTAGTACAGAGTGTGTGTGCCTGCCGGGGGCGTGATCGAGGCGGGGGCGGTCGCATAGGTAGACGGTGTGGGAGGACCCCAGGCGTAGTAGGTGTAGGCGGCAACCGTCGGGCTCACAGTGAACGAGATGCTGGGTGCCGATGTGTACCAGCCGTTAGCGCCGGTGGGGGCGGCCGAAGCGTGAGCCGTGGTGCTAAGAGCCGTGCCCGCTGCTGTCGTTGCGTACGTGCTAACACTCTGAGCTGACGCATTGCCGGCCACGTCATAGGCCACAACCCAGAAGGTGTATGTCGTGTTTGCCTGGAGAGTAGACGCGATCGCCGAAGTGACAACGCCAGACGTGGTAGTCACTCTCGAAGGAGTCCCCGTGCCGATGCGATCCCACAACTCGTAGTGATCAATACCGGATCCGCCATCGGTAGAGGGCGACCACGTGACTCGAATTGAACTCGCATCAATAGGAGTAGCAACGGGATTGGTTGGCGCAGCCGGAGCCGTCAGATCACTGTTGATCGGAATGCCGTGCGTGGCCTCTTGCCTGTTCGAGCTATTGATCGAGTAGTAGTAAAGCGTATGCGCGCCCGCGGGCGCGGAAAGAGCCGTGGCATAAGGAGAGAACGATCCCGCCGCCGAATCCCAGTTGTAGTACGTCTGAGCTGACTGACTAGCGGACAGTGTGATCTGGGCTGCCGTCGTGTACCACCCATTGCTTCCGTCCGGCGCAATGGGGACGATCACCATCGTCGTCGTGGGCGGTGTTTGGCTGATGGTCTGGAGAATCGTCCCGCCGTCACCTACCGCAACACCATGATCAGCGTCGGTGAACCCCACTGCTCTCAGATTCACGGGAGCGCCGGCCGATCCATAGCCCGAGTTCTGCGTCAGCCAATTGGCTCCCCCGTCGGCCGTCTGCATCACTGCGCCGGTCTGTCCCACGGCGAAGACGGACTGGGAGGTCGCCGCCGATACGGCGTTGAACCCGACCGTAGTCGGGGTATTCTGGGCCACCCAGCTCAGACCGCCGTTAGTGGTCTTGTACATGACGCCGGACGCCGCGCTTGCCCATCCAATGTTGCTGTAGGGGGCCGGAGCGAAGCTGATTCCCGTCACGGGCTGATCGAGGGTCATGACGGAGGTCCAAGTTGCACCATAGTCGGTGGTTCTAAGAATGCCCGGATGTCCATTGCCGATAGTGTGGTCGACACCCGCACAGGCAACCCCAGGCGCAGACGCGCCTTGGAACGCAACCGCGACGATGTTGTCGGTGTTGCTCGGCGATGGCACCGTGCCAGCGAGCCAGCTGGAACCACCGTTGGTTGTGTATCGAATCACGCCAGACGCGCCGACCGCAATGGCATGAGACGTGTCTCCGGGAGCCCTCGCTATTGCATTGAGTTGCGTTGCGGCGCCCGACGTCTGGGGCGACCACGTGGCGCCCCCGTTGACCGTACTCCGAATCACACCCGACGCACCGGCCGCGAGACCGTTGTTCGCATCGCTGAACGACACGCCGAGCAGGTTAGTTGATACGCCCGAACTCTGCGCGAACCAGGTCGCTCCGCCGTCCGACGTGTTCATGATCACGCCGCTGTTGCCGACCGCCCAGCCGTGGAGGGCACCACTGAAGGTGACCGCGTTGAGCGGCGTAGCATTGCCTGGGGTCCTTGTTGACCAGTTGACGCCACCATCCGTGGACTTGAAGGACACACCACTGTCGCCAAAATAGTAGGCATTGGATGCGTCGGGGTAGTTGAGCGCACGAACTCCGACCGTGCTGCCCGGAGGCAGACCAGACGTCGTGGCCGGCGTGAACGCGTTCGTCCCGTTGAACCGCATCACGGTGCCATTTGCGCCGCCCATCAAACCATGGGTCGTGTCAAGGAACTGGACCGAGAACAGGTCCTGAGTCGTATTGCTTGTGAGCGCCGTCCAGTTCAGGCCGTCGGTGGTAGACCATGCCGTGCCGCCAGCCCCAGCGATCCAAGCATTGTTCGTGCCTGGTACGCCTCTAACCTTGTACAGAGTTCGCGACGCCGCGCCGAACGGAGGATTCCCTGCGAAGTGAGTGCCCCAACCGGCGCCCGTAAGAACCCACATCGTGTTGTTGGCCCCGATGACCCCCGCATACGATGCATTCGGCATGTAGACGCTGTACAGATCGTTGGTGGTCACGGCTGGCGTTAGCGTCGTCCAACTCGCGCCACCGTCGCTGGTGTACCGAACCAATCCACCCATGCCAACCGCAACACCCGTCAATGGCGAGGCGGACGAGAAATACACATCATTGAGCTGGGCGGTCGCGCCCGAAACCGAGCCCGCAGGCACTGGGAAGGACCATGAGAAGCCCCCGTTGGTCGTGCGACATATCGCCCCGCCGTCACCAACGATGCACCCATTGTTGTTGTCGGTGAAGCAGACGCCTCGCCACGTCACCGTGCCGACGCTCGAGCCTGTCCAGGTGGCGCCACCGTCGGTGGTCCGTTGCACGATGCCGTTCGCTCCAACCGCCCAGCCGTGGGTTGCATCTGTGAACCATGACGCCATGAGCTGCCCTGCGGTCGGAACACCTGACCGCATCAGCCAATCGCTGCCCTTGCTGGCCGAGCGAGCAATCAGACCATGGTCACCGACAACGTAGTAGCGCTGGGCATCGGCATTGAAGATCGACCTGATTGGAACCGCACCAGCAGTGAACTGGCCAACGCCCAACTTGGTCCACGTCGGCGTAGTGTCCAGAATGTTCCCGGTCGACCACATCGAACCGCTGGCGGTCACAAAGAAAGCCGTGTGTGTGGAGAGGAACTTCACGTCGAGCACGTCGGCGTTCTCGGACGACGCCATGTTCGCCCAGTGCACGCCGCCGTCAAGCGTCCGTCGGACTGTCCAACTGCCACCGCTGGCCTTGCCAACGGCCAATCCGTAGGTCGCGCTCTGAAATGCCACACTGGTGTAGGAGTAGCCCGACGCGCTCATCGAACTCCACGTGCTGCCATTCGTGGTGGACCTCAGGAGCCTACCGTCGACAGTCGTCGCGAACCACGTACCGGTGGCAGCCCAACAGACGGCAGTCAGATTGGCCGTGGTCGCCGTCTGCGTCGCAGCCGTCCACGATGCACCGCCGTTGGCCGAGTAGGCGATGTGACCCCCGTCTCCGACGGCCACCATCTGGCTTCCCGAGATGGCGATGCCGTTGATCGTGACTCCCGTCATCGCGCTCGGGAAGGTCACAGCGCTCCACGTATTGCCGCCATCGGTGGACCGTCGGCCCACCCCATTCCCGCCGACCACAACCACGTTGTCCACGTCAGTCGCGACGACACCATTCAGATCGACTTGCCCTGACTGGGTCGTCGAGATCCCGGGATCCTGATACGTCCACGTCCCGCCACTGTCGGTCGACTTCATCACGGTGCCGTTGCGGCCGACCACCCAGCCAGTCCCGCCTATCCAGTACTGCGAGAGCAGGTCATTGCCTTGCGGAGTCGGGTTCTCCCACTTCCACGTGGCGTCGCCACCGGGACCTGTCGAGATATCCCCGGAGGCAATAACCGGCAGAATGACCGCGCCAAGAAGGGTGAGCAAGACAAGGAGATACCGACGCCTCGGCAACCTAGCCGTGCGCTCTGACGGGGTTCTGTCCAGCCGTCGATCGAACAAAGCACCCATTCCTGCCCGGGCCTAGACGCTACCGCCACGTGGCCGGCTTCTCCGAATCGCGTCTCTTGTACGCCCCTTGGCCGCCCCCAAGAACCGGACTTGCGGCTGAGTGCCGCAAGCGCCCATCCGGTCTCCTTCAGCCGATCACATCACCTCTAATCACCCTCGGGGCGAACAGACCCAGGGCCGGTTCGCTGACCTCGCCGAGAGCATGTCTAACCTACACGCGTCGAGCGGGTTTTTAATTGTACTCCGTGAAGTCACATTTGTCCCGCTTTTCGGACCTGAATAAATGATGAACACGATGTCGTTGAGCAGGCGATTCAGGCGAGCCGCTCCCGCCGAGCAGAGGGATTTCGTGAGGCAAAACACCTCGAAATCAACGATCGCGCGACATACTAGCTCGGAGTCAGCAGCGAGAGAGGCGAGGTAGCCGCCGGCCAGCGCGTTTCCCACATCCGGCCCGTTGTTGCCTGCAGTCACTTGCGACAGTCCCCCCTGAGCCAGCGCGAAACGTCCCACTTGGCGACCGGTCTATCGTACACGACATGATGGTACGCGCACGCGTTACGCGAAGCACGAAGCACGCCAAAGACAACATTCAGTTCAAGCGCAGTTTTCTTCGATCGGAGTCTGCATTGTGGTTCTCTCCAAGCACGGGCGCCGCAGTTCGTCTGTCGCGCGCATCAGTCCGGCGCCGATTCGCGACGTTTCGGCGGAACTGGCGGCGAACCACGCGCCGAGAACTCCGGTTCTCGAAGTGCCTCGGCAAGTCCCTATACCGACCGGTCAGAATCAAAATGATGCAAACGGCGATTAGAGGGGCGGCCGGGGGGCAATAAAGACGACCAGGCAGGGCCGGTGCACTGCGAGGGGCGTGGCGCCGATCAATCCCTGCCGATGCACCTGGCACTGAGCCTGATGCGCGAATCGCAAGAAAGAGCAACCGACAGAATATCCGCACCGTTGAGTCTTGGGGAGGGGCGAGACGGGTGGTGGGTGAAGCATGACCGCACCTGAAGGTATCCAGGAGAGCGTCTGGCGCGCAGTGCGTGCTGCTCGGCTCTGGCGCGGAGCGTCCGACGAGACGGTGGAGTCTCTGGCTCGAGTCGCGACTGTCCTGGAATTCGAGAAGGGCACGATCGTCTTCGCTGAAGGTTCGATGCCTGATCGGGTCGGCGTAATCGTCGAAGGTCACGCGCGCAGTCTGCACACTGGTGAGGGCCGACGTATCACCGTGGAAACGAGCTGGCCAGGCGACGTGATCGGGGCTGTCTCGGCAGTAAGCGAACTCGCCTTTGAAACGGACATCGAAGCCGCCGAAGACCTGACCGTCGCATTCATCCCGACCGAAGTGCTTAAGGCGCTCATCGTGTCGGAGCCCGCGGTTGCACTCTCGGTCATCAACGAGATTTCGCGTGAGTGGGTGACCGCCGTCAACGTCAGCAAACGCAACTCGCTCGACGTGATCGGCCGAGTCGCCAGCTACCTTGCCGACCTGCCGAGAACCTCCCTCGGAGGACTCGCCTACGCGGTTGAGATTCCGATCAGCCGAGTCGAACTATCGGCGCTGCTTAACACGACCCCGGAAACGCTCTCGCGCGCGTTCCATGCGCTGCAAGATGAGAAGATCATCGAGAGCCACGACCGCATGATCATCGTGCTTGACGGCGAGGCTCTCCTGGCTAGACGCGCTGGCGAGCCAGCGAAGTCGCCGGCCGTTCATCATCGCTGAGTGACGGCGCCGACCTGACGGCTGCCTCCAGGGTGCGTGCGCTTGCGCGACGATGGCTCTCGGCAAAGCGAACGCCGAGCAGGACCAGCGCAAACACCATCACAGCCACGTAGACGAGCGGCGTCAGCCACCCGATCGTGACCTCCCCCGGCTCCGGCGAGCGCAGGAAGTCGTTTCCGACGCGAAAGAGCGTGAACGCTGTCGCGAAGACCAGGAATGCTGCGCCGTCGGGTGGCTCGGCAAGCCGACGCCACAGCAGGACCGCCGCGGCGATCAGTAGCGCCGCGCCAAGTTCGTAGAGCTCGGTTGGATGCACCGGCAGTGTGCCTCCGACCATGCCGAGAATCCCGGTCTTGCCCGAAAGCAGCTGCTGGCCCCATGCGGGACTGCCGGTTGGGAACGTCACACCCCACGGCAACCGAGTCGGGACTCCGAAGCAGCACCCGCGCAGGAAACAGCCCGTGCGCATCAGCGCGATGCCGATCGCCAGGGACGGCACGGCACAATCGGCCAGGCGCCACACGGGCATGCGCAAGAATCGCGCGATTGCGATCGCTCCAAGCGCGCCAAACCCGAGTCCTCCGTACAGCGCGAACGCCTGGAAGTTGAGGCTCAAGGCGGAGTTGAGAGTGAGGTGCCAGAATTGCCCAGTCACGAGCAAGTCGAAGAGCCTTGCGCCGAGAACTCCGGCCAGCAGCGCGCCACCAAACACCCCAAGCGCCCGGCGCCACGACAGGCCCGCGCGCGCCGCCAATGCCGTGCCGACAGCCACCATCGCGATCCAGGCCAGCACCATGAACGTCGAGTACGAGCCCACCGCTACGGAGTGGCCACCCACTTGGAAACGGAAGAGTATCGGCAGCACGCCTCTACCCGCCCGAGCCAGACCCGTCGGGCTTGGTCACCGTGAACACGGCCTTGATGCTCCAGCCCTTCCCGCCCCCTTTGAGCGCACCCTTCATCACCAGGTTGTCGCCCTCTCGGCTGACCTGGCCCGTCATGCTGCTCATGCCTTTGGAGCCCGAGGTGTCGAAGGTGACGGTGCTCCCCGAGTACGTGATCCCGAATCTCTGCGGCTCGCTGCTAGCACTGCCGTTGCCGCCAGTATTCAGAGACGAAACGTCGATGAGTGTCTCTGCGGTTCCATTGCCGTTTTCATCGGCGGTGATGTCCATCGTCATGGGCAGTGCCTTGCCCTTGAGCTTCTCGTAGATAGCTGCCGCGCATCCTTCATTCTTCGCTGCCGCCTCGTCGTCTACGTTCACGTCGGTGATAGTGAACGTGCCGCTCCACTTGCCGTTGATGTCGAACGACTCGATGTTGATGAGGCTCGCCGCACCGTTGTCGAGTCGCTTCACAAGAATGGTGCCTTTGTCCTTGGGCAGCGTGACGCTCCATTTCACCTCGCCGGGTGCGGAGAGCTTCTGCGTGGTCGAGCCGCCGATCGCGTAGTTCTCCCCGCTGACCTGGATGTTGACGCCCGTGCCCTGGTCGCCGAGCGCCTCCACCACGCCGCGAACCTTGTACTCGCCCGCCGAGTTGGTCTCGGCGAAGGCGTCGATGACTCCGGCCTTCTCGAGCGCGTCGGCCGTAATCGGCTTCTGGCCCTTCTCGGCACGCTGGTCGTTGATGACCTTGAGAACGGCGGCGTCCAGCGCGAGCACTCGCCCGCCGAGCGCAGGGGGCGCGAGGTTGGTGTGATAGTCGGCGGTCCCAGGCTTGCCAACGGTCGTGCCCTTGCGCGCCGTCGAAACGAGAATGTCCTTGATCTGTGCCGCCGTGAGATCCGGGTTGATCGAACGCAGGATCGCGACGGCAGCCGTGACGTGCGGCGCGGCGAAGCTCGTGCCGCTCTGCCTCTCGGCGCCTCCGCCGGACTTGATGCCGACAACTGCCTTCGTGCCCGGCGCACCCAGTGTGATCTCGTAGTTCGCGCTCGCCTTGCTGCTGTAGTCCGCGAGCGTGCCGTCGTCGTTGACGGCGCCAACCGTGATCATGTTGGGCAGCGCAAGGCCGCTCGGGTAGCGATGTGTTCCGTCAAGCGCGGTGCCGGTGTTGCCGCCTGAGCACACGAACGTCACGTCCGGATGGTCGACCGCCATCTTCTCGAAGAAGTGCTTGTAGGCGGCAGCGTCGAGCGGATCGGCGTGCACGTTGCCCCACGAGCAGTTGATGACCTTCGCCCCGCCCTCAACCTGCTTGGTCAGCGCCACGAGTGAGCCGAGCAGATAGCTCTTGCCGTCGTACCAGACCTCTTTCTTGGGATCGTTGGGATCGGGCGTGGTTGTCGTGTCGCCATACTTGCCCGCGAAGTGGTTGATCATCGAGACCTTGAGCTTCTTGCCAAGCGGCCCCGCGATGCCGACAGGCCCACCGTTGTCTGGATCGGCGCCGATGATCGTGCACACGCCGGTTCCGTGACTGCCCGCCGCGTTGACCGAGCCGTCCTTGTGCTGCTCGGGACTGGCGAGCTGCCCAGCTTCGGGATCCGGGAAGTCGACCTGCACGTCTCCGCCGAACTCGTTCTCCTTGCCCTCGCCCGCCTTGTAGATGCCGTCGTCGACAACGCCCACGTGGACGTCGCTGAGCTTGACTCCCGAGCCACGGATGAACGACCACGCCTTGTCGAATCCGATCGCCTTGTAGCCGTCTCCGGCGCCGTTGCCGTAGATCGGGTCGTCGTCGGGCGTGACGCGGACGCCCTTGATCTCGGTGTCGTTGTAGAGCTGCTGGTTGACGAAGGCCAGCGAGACCTTGTCCGACGCCTTGGCGGTGCTGAGCGCGCGCTTGAGATCGGCTTCGGTCGACGCCGGGAACTGAATCTGGAACGTGTTGGCGCACTCGATTTCGCCGACAACCGACCCGCCGACAGAACGCGCGACCGACTCGGCGTCTTTGCGACCCGAGCCGTCCTTGAGAACGATGCCGATCTGATTCGACGGCACCTCGCCGTAGGCCTTGGTGGTGATGAGTTTGGAGCGATCAGGCTTCGTGACCTCGGCGACGCCGAGCGACGAACCGCCGCCCTTCCCGCCGCCGAGCATCCCGCTCGACCACGCCCAGTAGCCCGCGCCGGCGATGAGTGCGAGCACGGCCACGGCCGCAATCGCGAGTCCGATCGTCCGCCCGCCACGCGAGGGCTTCGCCTGCCGAGGAGCCCGTGGGCGAGGCGCGCTCGGCGGCTGCGAGGACGCGGCGGCCGCTGGCCCGGGCGGCTGTGGGGACGCGGCGGCGGCAGACACCCCGGGCGGCTGTGGGGACGCGGCGCCAGCTGGCCCGGGCGTCCGCGCGGCAGGGGGCGTGCTCGCGAACAGCCCCGGCACGCTTGCGGCCGGCACCCAGTCCGGCAGGGACTCATGCCAGACGAGGTCCTCGGCGGTTACGCGGCCCTCGGCGACGAACGCGAGAAGCTGCTCCCAACTGAAGGGGCCGCCCTTCCACTCAGACGCCGTGTCTTTGCGGCCGACGTACCAGCCAGTAGCGTTCGATCCGCTGTCCATTGCAAGTTCCTTCCGCTGGCCGGAGGCCGAAATCGGCCCGCTCCGGCACGCCTACTTCGTGACGAGGTCGGGGTTGTTCTCCGGATCGAGCATGCCGTCGATGAGCACCTTGCCGCTGTCGGGATCTCGGAAGACCGAGAGGATCGTCGGCTCACGACCGGACGGCCAATCGCCCATGACCGTGACATGGATGTACATCTGATCGGGCGTCGTCTTCGTGATCTCGTAGCTGTCGGGCGCCCAGTACTTGTCGTTGACGAACGAGCCGTTCTCTCCAGTCAGCATGTTCTTCGTGCACAGCGTCTTGGAGGCCGCGACGTCGTGAGCCAACCGGTAGTCCATGAACTGCTTGACGACGGCGCGAGCCTCGGAGTCGGTGACCAGGCCGTC